>JBGALV010000001.1:0-141580 GCA_044223515.1 Alphaproteobacteria bacterium | reverse complement strand
AAGTGCCGCTGTCGGTCAGGAAGAGCTGCCGCGGGCCGTAGGAAGACCACAATCCCTTGTCGAGCGCCTCCCTGGCCGTTAGGTCGCCACCCAGCCATGCCGCGCGTACCCCGGCAAGGATGGCCCCCAGCGTCAGCGGGGACCAGGCCGGCGGCTGGCGGGCCAGGCTCACGGGATCAGCCTGACGATTCGGGGTCCGAGCGCGGTAGCCACGGGCAGCGGAAGCCGCTTCCAAAGCCGGGGTCCCCAGCTGAACGCCCCGTGATCGGGCGACGGCGTGGCGGCCGGCTGCCCGCCGGGTGTGTGTTGGTACCACCAGAGCGGCTCGTCGCGTCCGCCCCATTGCAGTTTGTACCGGTGGGTCCCGCTTCCCGGCGTGCAGCGACCGAAATTGAACCGGGAGCATCCTGCGCTGATTGCCCGCTCCATGAACGCCCGGTAGAGCCCCATGTTGGCGGCGGTCCGGCTGAACAAGGAGAGGGCGCTGGCCCAAGTCATCTCGAATTCAGAGCCCCAGCGAAAACCCGCCCCCGCCGCGATCGGCCGGCCGTCGAGCCAGGCGCAGCCGAACCAGGCGTCGTCGGGGAAGACCCGTGCAATCGACTCGAAGAGTCCCCTCCCCTGGCTCGGCGTTCCCAGATCGCGCATGTGATGGGAGAAGACCGCGTGAAATGGAGCGACCTGGTCGGGGCCGAAGGCGTAGGTGACGCCCTCCTTTTCCGGTCGGCGCACCTGGCTTCGCAGCTTGGCAGGAAACCCCTTCATCAACGCGTCCACGTCGGGTGGCAGTTCGAGGACCACGGTCACCTTCCGGTGCGAAACTGGCAGATCCAGCGGCAGTTCCCTCGCGCTGCGGAGTTCGAGCAACTTCACGCCAGTCGCGTCCGCCATCCTCGAGGCATCCGACGCGTAGGCGGGGACGGCCTGCGGGCCGCCGAGCGGCCCGCCATAGTTCCCGAATGGCATGGACACGAGGTAAAGACCGAACAAACTGGTTCGGACCCGGACCAGGGGCAGAATGACCCAGAAGGGCCGCGAGGCCCAGTCGATCGAGCTCGTCCGCTAGCCTCGTCCAAGATTCGAAGAGGCCCTCATGCCGGTGACGCCCGCATGAGGGCCTTTTTCATTTGCCTATGATCACGCTCGTCACCGGCACCGCCACCGGCATCGGCCGCGCCATCGCCGGCCGCCTCGCCGCGCCCGGGGCGCGGATCCTCCTCCATACCGGCAGCAACGCCGAGGGCCTCGCGCGCACCGCGGCCGAGGTCGAGGCCAAGGGCGCGCAAGTTGTCTCCAAGGTCGCCGACCTGACCGAGCCCGGCGCCGCCGCCGGCCTGGTCGCGGCGGCGGTCGCGGCCTTCGGCGGGCTCGACGCGGTCGTCCACGCCGCCGGATTCGCCGACCGCACCCCGCTCGACGATCTTGATGCGGCGCGCATCAACCGCTCGCTCGCGACCATGCCGGTCGCCTTCGCCGAGCTGATGCGATCGGCCAAGCCGCACCTGATGAAGAGCGCCTGCCCGCGTGTCGTCGCGGTCAGCTCCTTCATCGCGACCAAGTTCCAGAACGTCGACCTCAAGTTCCCGGCGGGCGCCGCCGCCAAGGCGGCGCTCGAGGCGATGGTGAAGGCGGCCGCGGTCGAGTACGCGCCGGCCGGCATCCCGGTAAACGCCGTGGCACCGGGCTATGTCCGCAAGGACGGCGACCGCCACAACATCCCGGATTCGCGCTGGGCAGAGCTCGGCAAGCGCATCCCCATGGGCCGCGTCGGCGAGCCCGGGGAGATCGCCGAGTTCGTCGCCTTCCTGATCTCGCCGGCCGCTGCCTACGTCACCGGGCAGGTCATCGGCATCGACGGCGGGCTCACGCTCTAGCGCCCGAAAGGTTTGCCTCGTTTCACGCATCGAGACTAGATTTCGACACGCCCCGTTTTGTCCCCCACACCACGCACACAACGTCCATTCGTCACTTGAGGAGACGCGCCCATGGCCGCGAAGAAGAAAGAGCTGAGGAGCAGGCAGTGGTACGGCAAGGCCGATAAGGACGGCTTCGCCCACCGCAGCTGGATGAAGAACCAGGGCCTGCCCGACCACGTCTTCGACGGCCGGCCGATCATCGGCATCTGCAACACCTGGTCCGAGCTCAACCCCTGCAACTCGCACTTCCGCCGCATCGCCGAGCACGTGAAGCGCGGCATCTGGGAGATGGGCGGCTTCCCGGCCGAGTTCCCGGTGTTCTCGAACTCCGAGTCCCAGCTCCGTCCGACCTCGATGCTGTTCCGCAACCTCGCCAGCATGGACGTCGAGGAAGCCATCCGCGGCCTGCCGATTGACGGCGTCGTGCTGCTGGTCGGCTGCGACAAGACCACCCCCGCCCTGCTGATGGGCGCCGCCAGCTGCGACATCCCGACGATCGCGCTCTCCGGCGGCCCGATGCTGAACGGCAAGTACGAAGGCACCGACATCGGCTCCGGCACCAACACCTGGGTCTTCGACCAGATGGTGAAGGCCGGCAAGATGACGATCGAGCAGTTCATGAGCGCCGAGGCCGGTAACTCGCGCTCGAACGGCCACTGCAACACCATGGGCACCGCGTCCTCGATGGCCTCGCTGGTCGAGAGCCTCGGCATCGGCCTCCCGACAAATGCGGCGATCCCCGCCGTGGATTCGCGACGCTACATCCTCGCGCACATGGTCGGCCGCCGCATCGTCGAGATGGTCGGCGAGGACATGCGCATGTCGAAGGTTCTCAAGAAGGAGAACTTCGAGAACGCGATCATGATCAATGGCGCGATCGGCGGCTCGACCAACGCGGTCGTGCATCTGCTCGCCATCGCCGGCCGCATGGGCATCGACATCACGCTCGCCGACTGGGACCGCCTGGGGCGCGAGATCCCGTGCATCGTGAACCTGATGCCGTCGGGCAAGTACCTGATGGAGGATTTCTACTACGCGGGCGGCCTGCCGGCCGTGATCCGCGAGATGGGCAAGTTCATCAACAAGAAGGCCCTGACGGTCAACGGCAAGACCATCTGGGAGAACAACAAGGACGCGCCGAACTACAACCGCAACGTCATCTTCCCGCTGGAGAAGCCGTTCAAGAAGCTGGGCGGCATCGCCGTGCTGCAGGGCAACCTCTGCCCGAACGGCGCGATCCTGAAGCCGTCGGCGGCGTCTCCGCACCTGATGAAGCACAAGGGCCGCGCAGTCGTCTTCGAGGACATCGAGGACTATCACGCGCGCATCGAGGACCCGAAGCTCGACATCGACGAGAACTGCGTGATGGTTCTCAAGAACTGCGGGCCCAAGGGCTACCCGGGCATGGCCGAGGTCGGCAACATGGGCCTGCCGCCCAAGGTGCTGAAGAAGGGCATCACCGACATGGTGCGCATCTCCGACGCGCGCATGAGCGGCACCGCCTACGGCACCGTCGTGCTGCACACGGCACCGGAAGCCGCGGTCGGCGGCCCGCTGGCCCTGGTCCAGAACGGCGACATCATCGAGCTCGATGTGAAGGCGCGTAAGCTCCACCTGCACGTCTCGGATGCCGAGCTCGAGAAGCGGCGCAAGGCCTGGAAGGGCTTCAAGTCGCCGATGAAGCGCGGCTACGCGAAGATGTACGTCGACACCGTGCTGCAGGCGGACAAGGGCGTCGATCTCGACTTCCTGGTCGGCAAGTCCGGCACCCCCACGCTGCGCGAGTCCCACTGAGCATGACGCATACGATCCTCGTCCCGGACTTCCAGTTCGCGGACGATGCGAAGCTCGAGCGAGCCACCGCCGGCAAGCAGGTTCGTTGGCTGATCCACCGCGAGCACCAGTTGTCCGCCATCAAGGCGGGCGACTGGGCCGCGGCGGACGCCGTGCTCTGCTGGCACGAGATGCCGATGGGCGCCGAGGCGATCGCCAAGCTCGCGAACTGCAAGCAGATCGTGCGCTGCGGCGTCGGCTTCGACCACGTCGACCTGAGGGCTGCCGGCAATGTCGGCATCCCGGTCTGCAACGTGCCCGACTACGGCACATCGGAAGTCGCCGACCATGCGATCGCCCTCCTGCTCTCGTTCACGCGCGGCATCGTCGCCGCGCACAACGCGCTGAAGGCCGACCCGGTCAAGGGCTGGGACTACCGTTCCAGCCCGACGACGCGGCGCATGCGCGGATCGACCTTCGGCATCGTGGGCCTCGGGCGCATCGGCACGGCGACGGCGCTCCGCGCCAAGGCCTTCGGCTACGACGTGCAGTGCTACGATCCGTATCTATCGAACGGCCAGGAGATCGCGGTCGGCGTCCGCCGCCTCTCCAGCCTGAACGAGCTGCTGGCGACGTCCGACGTCGTCAGCCTGCACACGCCGCTGACGCCTGAGACCCGCGACATGATCGGCACGCCCCAGCTCAAGCGGATGAAGCGGGGCTCGATCCTGATCAACACCTCGCGCGGGCCGGTGATCGACCAGGACGCGCTGGCCGACGCGCTCAAGAACGAGTGGATCGACGCCGCCGGCATCGACGTGATCCCCGAGGAGCCGCCGCGCTCCGGCGGCCGCCTCGTGGACGCCTACCGCAAGAACGTCCCCTGGGTCCGCAACCGGCTCATCCTGACGCCGCACTCGGCCTGGTCGAGCGAGGCCAGCCAGGCCGATGCCCGCATCAAGGGGGTCGAGACCGCCCTCGACTATCTGAACGGCGGCAAGCTGCGCAACTGCGTGAATGCCGAATTTTTGGGCAGCCGGCGCCGCGCCTTGGCGAAGGGCCGGAAGCGCGGCTAAGATGTACGACAACTAGAAGCTTCAGGGACAAGGGAACGTCATGGCGACCGTCGATATCCGCGGCGTACATAAGGCTTTCGGGCCCACCAAGGTCATCCACGGCGTCGACATCTCGATCGAGGACGAGGAGTTCGTCGTACTCGTCGGCCCATCGGGCTGCGGCAAGTCCACGCTGCTCAGGATGATCGCGGGCCTGGAACAGATCTCCGACGGCGAGATCGCGATCGGCGGGCGGGTGGTCAACGACATCGCGCCGAAGGACCGGGACATCGCGATGGTGTTCCAGAACTACGCGCTCTACCCGCACATGACCGTCTACGACAACATGGCCTTCAGCCTGAAGCTGAGGAAGGCCGAGAAGGCGCTGATCGACCAGCGCGTGCGCCAGGCGGCCGACATCCTGGGCCTCAACCCGTACCTGGAGCGCTATCCGCGCCAGCTCTCGGGCGGCCAGCGCCAGCGCGTCGCCATGGGCCGCGCCATCGTCCGCGATCCGCAGGTCTTCCTGTTCGACGAGCCGCTGTCGAACCTGGATGCCAAGCTCCGCGTGCAGATGCGCACCGAGATCAAGGCGCTGCACCAGCGGCTCAAGACGACCTCGATCTACGTCACGCACGATCAGGTCGAGGCGATGACGATGGCCGACCGCATCGTCGTCATGCATGACGGCATCGTTGAGCAGGTGGGATCGCCGCTCGATCTCTACGACAACCCGGCCAACACCTTCGTCGCGGGCTTCATCGGCTCGCCGGCGATGAACTTCTTCCAGGGCACGCTGCGCCGGAACGGCGGCATTTGGGTCGAGGCCGACGACGGCACCAAGCTGCCTGCCCCCGGCGAAGTCGGCGGATCCGACGGCCAGAAGGTCGTCTACGGCGTCCGTCCGGAGCACCTGACCCTCTCTGGCGGCTCCAACGGGGTCCCTGCGAAGGTCGAGGTGGTCGAGCCGACCGGCGCCGATACACTGGTCTTCTCCAAGATCGCCGGCGTGCACACCTGCGCGGTCTTCTCCGAGCGCCACGAGTTCCATCCGGGCCAGGAGATCCGGCTGCAGCCCAGGCTCGACGTCGTGCATCTGTTCGACGCCGCGTCCGGCAAGCACCTGTAAGAGCAAGCGCGTCCAAAAAGAAGAAGCGCAGAGGGCCCGCATAGACGTTTAAAAACAGGAGGAAACACGATGTCTGACTTCAACAGGCGAGACGTAATGAAGATCGGCGTCGGCTTGGCCGCGGGAACCGCCCTCGGCGGTCCGGCGCTGGCCCAGTCGGCTCCCGAATGGAAGATCCAGCCTGAGAAGGGCGCCAGCCTCCGCATCATGCGGCCGGCCAAGTTCGTCCAGGGCGACGAGACTCTGTTCCTCGAGAACACCGCCAAGTACGAGAAGATGACCGGCGTGAAGGTCCGGGTCGACTCTGAAGGCTGGGAAGACCTGGTTCCGAAGTCCGCGGTCGCCGCCAACGTCGGCAAGGGTCCGGACGTCGTCTACGGGTGGCACGACAACGTGCACCAGTACCCCGACAAGGTCGTCGTGCTGAACGACGTCGCCAACTATCTCGGCGCCAAGTACGGCGGCTGGTACGACCTCGCGCAGAAGTACGGCAAGAAGGGCAACAACTGGATCTCGATCCCGCTCGGCGCCTCGGGCTCGAAGATGGTGTATCGCAAGTCGATGCTGAAGGCCGCCGGCTACGATGCCGTGCCCAAAGACTTCCCCGGCTTCCTCAAGATGGCCGAGGATCTCAAGGCCAAGAACACGCCCATCGGCTTCGCCCTCGGCAACGCCATCGGCGACACCAACGGCTGGTGCCACTGGGTGCTGTGGGGCCATGGCGCCCGCATGGTCAACGAGAAGGACCAGGTGACGCTCAACAGCCCCGAGACGATCGCCGCGCTCGAGTACGTCAAGAAGCTCTACGCGACCTTCATCCCGGGCACGCTCAGCTGGCTCGACCCGTCGAACAACAAGGCGTTCCTCGACGGCCAGATCGCGCTGACCGCGAACGGCATCTCGGTCTACTACGCCGCCAAGACCGCGACGGATCCGAAGCTGAAGGAGATGGCCGCCGACATCGAGCACGCGTCGTTCCCGATCGGCCCGGTCGGCAAGCCGTCGGAATCCTGCAGCATGGTCCCGGCCTACGTGTTCAAGTACTCGAAGTACCCGAACGCGGCGAAGGACTACATCCGCTTCATGATGGAGAAGGAGCAGTACGAGCCCTGGCTCGAGGCTTCGATCGGCTACTGGGGCCATCCGCTCAAGTTCTACGAGAACAACAAGATCTGGACCGTCGACCCCAAGCACACGCCGTACAACTCGGTGATCAAGAACGCGCTGTGGCTGGGCTATGCCGGCTCTCTCGGCTACGCGTCGGCCGGCGCGCTCGCCGACTACATCATCGTCACGATGTTCGCCTCGGTCGCCTCCGGCGCCAAGACACCGGCGGAAGCCGCAGCCGAAGCGCACAAGCGGGTCGAGCGCTACTACAAGATCTGATCGACCGGGCAACTGACGGGCGCGGGGCTTCGGCCTCGCGCCCCTTCCCGTCTCGATCCAGGGATTCTTGATGGCAACCGCCGCGCTCAACCGGACGGGCAGCATCGCCCGCAGGCCGCTTGTCGAACTCCTCGACAACCGGAACGTCCTCTCCATCATCTGCATGGCGCCGGCGGCGATCCTGCTGCTGACGTTCCTCACATATCCGCTCGGCCTCGGCGTCTGGCTGGGATTCACCGACACCAAGATCGGCCGGCCGGGCATCTTCATCGGGCTCGAGAACTACATCTCGCTGTTCGACGACAGCGTCTTCTGGCTCGTCGTCTTCAACACGGTCCTCTACACCGCGGTCGCGACCGTCCTGAAGTTCGGCCTCGGCCTCTATCTCGCGCTGCTCCTGAACAACCACATGCCGTTCAAGGCGATCATCCGCGCGATCATCCTGCTTCCCTACATCATCCCGACGGTGCTCTCGGCGATCGCCTTCTGGTGGATCTACGACGCCCAGTTCTCGATCCTCAGCTACATCCTCCAGAACCTCGGGCTGATAGATCAGTACATCGACTTCCTCGGCAGGCCCGCCAACGCCCGCGCCTCGCTGATCGCCGCCAACGTCTGGCGCGGCATCCCCTTCGTCGCGATCTGCCTCCTGGCCGGCCTGCAGACGATCTCGCCCTCGCTCTACGAGGCGGCGGCGCTCGACGGCGCGACGCCCTGGCAGCGCTTCCGGCACGTCACCGTGCCGATGCTGATGCCGATCCTCTCGATCGTGCTGACCTTCTCGGTGCTGTTCACCTTCACCGACTTCCAGCTGATCTACGCGATCACCCGCGGCGGCCCGGTGAACTCCACGCACCTGATGGCAACCTTGGCCTTCCAGCGCGCCATCCCCGGCGGCCAGCTCGGCGAAGGTGCGGCGATCGCGACCGCCATGATCCCGTTCCTGGTGGCGGCAACGCTGTCCAGCTACTTCGGCCTTCAGCGGCGCAAGTGGCAGCAGGGTGAACGCGATGACTGACACCGCCGTCCGCGAGGTGAAGACCGCCGACTCGACCGGCATGGACTACCTGAACACGCTGCCCCGGCGGCTGGTGACGGTCTACGTGCCGCTCATCGTGTTCATCGTGGTGCTGCTGTTCCCGTTCTACTGGATGGGGGTCACGACCTTCAAACCGAACGAGGAACTCTACAGCCTCCGCGAACACAATCCCTTCCTGATCAAGAACCCGACCTTCGCCAACATCAACAAGCTGCTCTTTCAGACCAACTATCCGGAGTGGCTTTTCAACACCATGGTCGTCGCGGTCGCGGCGACCGCACTCTCGATCTTCGCCAGCGTGCTCGCGGCCTATGCGATCACGCGGCTCCGCTTCAAGGGCGCACAGACCGTCGGCCTGCTGATCTTCCTCGCGTACCTGGTGCCGCCGTCGATCCTGTTCATCCCGCTCGCCACCATGGTCTACGGGCTCGGCATCTACGACACGAGCTGGGCGCTGATCCTGACCTACCCGACCTTCCTGATCCCGTTCTGCACCTGGCTCCTGATCGGCTACTTCAAGTCCATCCCCTACGAGCTCGAGGAGTGCGCGCTGATCGACGGCGCCACGCGCATTCAGATCCTGTGGCGGATCACGCTGCCGCTGGCGGTGCCCGGCCTCATCTCGGCCGGCATCTTCGCCTTCACGCTGTCGTGGAACGAGTTCATCTACGCCCTCGCCTTCATCTCCTCGTCCGAGGAGAAGACGGTTCCGGTCGGCGTGCTGACCCAGCTCGTCGAAGGCGACGTCTATCACTGGGGCGCCTTGATGGCCGGCGCGCTGTTCGGCTCGCTGCCGGTGGCGATCCTCTACTCGTTCTTCGTCGAGTACTACGTCTCGAGCCTGACCGGCGCCGTCAAAGAATAACCGTTCGGTCATTAACCAACGGGATCGTTCTTCTTCCGCAGCCCCGCATTCCGGCCTCGCTGCGCCGCGGTCATGTGCTATGGCACGGACCGATGAGCGAGTTCGCCAGCATCAGGATCCTGCTGATCGAGGATCAGCTTTTCATCCGCTCGATGATGGCGCGGATGCTGAACGGCATCGGCTTCAAGGAGATCCTGCAAGCCCGCGACGGCAAGGAGGCGATCGACCTGATTTCCGCCGATCGCGAGTTCGTCGACGTCATCCTCTGCGACCTCAAGATGCCGAACATGGACGGCTTCGAGTTCCTGGCCAAGCTCAGGGAGCTGCCGACCGGAAGCGCGCAGATTCCGGTCGTGATGCTGACCGCCTCCAACGATCCCGAGAGCGTGCACAAGCTCAAGGGTCTCGGGATTGCCGGATACATCGTCAAGCCGGCCTCGACCCAGATGGTGGTCGAACGGATCCGTATCGCACTCAAGGCCGCCAAGAAGGCAAATTGACCCGGCCCGGCGCGGGCGCGTAGCATCCGGTCCGGACGGTTCCCTGAAAGGGGATCAAAAGGGAACGCGGTAGGAGCCATCGCTTCGATCCGCGGCTGCCCCCGCAACTGTGAGCGGCGAGTCTTCCGTCATCGTGCCACTGGGCTTCCTCGGCCCGGGAAGGCGACGGCAAGGCAGAGAGCCGCGAGCCAGGAAACCTGCCGTCCGACGTGGTCACTTAGCGAAGCCGACGGGCGGGGTGCCCTGACGGTAGCGAGCCGGTTGTCACGACGACCCGGCAAGCTCGTTCGCGGTGACGACCACAACGCACCGCGAGGATTCCATGTTTCGTTCCCTTCATCGCCGAACCTTCCTGGCCGCATTCGCGGCCTTCGCCGCACTCGCCCTCCCCGCCGCCGCCGCACCGCTCAAGGTCACCGACGTACTTGGCCGCGAGGTCACCGTCGAGATGCCGGTCAAGCGCATCATGCTCGGCTTCTACTTCGAGGATTTCCTCGCCGTCGGCGGGAGCCAAGCGATGGATCGCGTCGTCGGCATCTCCAAAGCCGCCTGGAAGGACTGGCGCCCGCAGAACTGGGAAGTGCATCTGGCGAAGCGTCCGTCGCTCGACCAGCTGGTCGACGTCGGCGAGGTCGAGGTCAACACCTTCTCGGTCGAGAAGGTGATCGCGCTCAAGCCCGACCTCGTGATCCTCGGCGACTGGCAGGTGAAGGGCATCGGCGCCGACTTCAACCGCCTCGTCTCGCTCGGCATTCCCGTGATCGTCGTCGACTACCACGCCCAGACGCTGGAGAAGCACCTCGCCAGCACGAAGGTACTGGGGCAGGTGCTCGGAACCGAGGACCGCGCCGCTGCGATCAACAAGGAATACCAGGACACGGTCACCCTGATCCGCGAACGCGTCGCCAGGTCCGGCAAGCCGCAGCCGCGCATCTACATCGAGCTCGGCAACAAGGGCCCGGCCGAGCAGGGCGTCAGCTACGGCGATCACATGTGGGGCGCAATCGCGCTGACCGCCGGCGGCGCCAACATCACCCGCGAGGTGGTGAAGACCTGGGCGCCGGTCTCGCCCGAGCAGGTTCTCGCCGCCAAGCCCGAGGTGATCCTGATCGCCGGATCCGAGTGGCGGAAGCACGCGACCGCGCAGCTCATGGGCGAAGGCGTAACCCCTGACGAGGCCCGCTCTCGCCTCGCCGGCTTCACCAAGCGCCCGGGCTGGGCCGACCTGCCGGCGGTCAAGACCAACCGCGTGCACGCCGTCTATCACGGCGCCTCGCGCACGATCCCGGACCACGCTTCGCTGCAATATGTCGCCAAGGTCCTCTATCCGGAGCTGTTCGCCGACCTCGATCCCGAGGCCACCTATCAGAACTTCTACAGGAAGTACCTGCCGATCGAGCCCAAGGGCACCTTCATGATCAACCTGTCCGGCGGCAAAGTTTGAACCACGCCGTCCAACATGCGATCGCCATGCACCGGCGCGTCGAGCGCCGGCGCATGGTCGCGTTCTTCAGCCTGGCCGTCGTCCTGGGCGGCCTGCTGGTGCTCGACATCGCGACCGGCCCGGCGCTGATCCGCGTCGAGGACGTGATCGCGACGCTGCTCGGCCCGGCCGAGGCCGACACCATGCTCCGCGCGATCGTCTGGGACCTGCGCCTGCCGATGGCGCTGATGGCGTTGACCGTCGGCGTGGCGCTCGGCACCAGCGGCGCCACCATGCAGACGCTGCTCGACAACCCGCTCGCGAGTCCCTACACGCTCGGCCTCGCCGCCGCCGCCGGCTTCGGCGCGTCGCTCTGCATCCAGAACGGCGGCTGGGGGCTCAATCCCAGCTTCATCGTGCCGGTCTGCGCCTTCGTCTTCGCCTGCCTCGCCTCGGCGACGATCTACGGCGTCGGCAACATCCGCGGCATGGGCACCGACACCATGGTGCTGGCCGGGATCGCGCTCCTCTTCATGTTCCATTCGCTGCAGTCGCTTCTGCAGTTCCGCGCCACGCCCGAGGTCGGCCAGCAGATCGTCTTCTGGCTGTTCGGCAGCCTCGCCAAGGCGACCTGGACCAGCGTCCAGATCACCGCCGTCGCCTGCCTGATCGGGATTCCGCTGCTGATGCGGGAATCCTGGAAGATGACGGCCCTTCGCCTCGGCGAGCAGCGCGCCCGCGCGCTCGGCGTCAACGTGATGTGGTTGCGGTTCGTGACGATCGCGCTGATCTCTTTCATGACCGCGACCGCGATCAGCTTCGTCGGCACCATCGGCTTCATCGGGCTCGTCGCCCCTCATCTCTCGCGCTTCTTCGTCGGCGAGGACCAGCGCTTCCTGCTGCCGATGTCCGGCCTGGTCGGCGCCCTCCTCCTCTCCGCGGCCTCGGTCATCTCCAAGATCCTGATGCCGGGCGTGCTGGTGCCGGTCGGCATCGTGACGGCCGTGGTCGGCGTGCCGTTCTTCCTGCACCTGATCCTGTCGCGCCGGCGGATCGGCATCTGATGCTGCAGGTCCGCGACCTCACGCTGGCGCATGGCGACCTCGAGGTGGTCGGCGGCCTCGATCTCGCCTTCCGCGAGGGCGAGCTGACCGCTTTGGTCGGTCCCAACGGCGCCGGAAAGTCGACGCTGCTGCGCGCGCTCTTCGGCGAGCATCGGCCGAAATCAGGAGACATCCTGCTCGACGGCGCCAGCCTCGCCTCGCGCACGCTCCGCACCTGGCAATCGGCGATCGGCTATATGCCGCAGGACAACCGCAGCCGCATGGGCCTCTCGGCGATGGAGACGGTGCTGCTGGGCTCGCTCGAGCGTCTCACCCTGCATGTGCCGGAGGACGAGCTCCGCCGCGCGGCGATCGCGCTCGACCAGTTCGGCCTCGCCGAAGTCTCGCACCGCTCGCTCGACGAGCTCAGCGGCGGCCAGAAGCAGCTCGTGTTCTTCGCCCAGGCACTCTTGCGCGATCCGCGCGTGATGCTGCTCGACGAGCCGGTCAGCGCCCTCGACCTTCGCCACCAGCACCTGCTGATGGAGGACGTCCAACGCCTCTGCCGCGAACGGAAGATGATCACCGTGGTCGTGCTGCACGACCTCAACCTGGCCGCGCGCTTCGCCGACCGGCTGGTCATGCTGTGCCCGGGCATGACCTGGGTCGACGGCACCGCGCGCTCTGTGCTGGACGAGGAACTGCTCAGCCGCGTCTACGGCGTCGAGTCACGGGTCGGCGTCGACGAAGCGGGATATCCCTGGATCCAGGTCCGCGGCGCCAAGCGCTAGGCCGCTCTTAAACTGGCTTCGGTGCCTCGACGCCGAGCTTCTCGCACCATGTCTTCAAGCCAGGCAGGATCGATGGATGAAGGGCGACGCCCTTCGCCTGCTGCTCGGCCTTGCGCGCGAGCGCGCCGTCGCCAGGGACCTTGACCGCCGCGTCGCCCGCCTTCACCGGCGCCGTCCGGCAGGAGTCGGCGAGCCAGCCGGTCTCGCGGGCGAAGGCATCGCCGCCGCCGAAGGCCGCTGGATCGATCACCTGGATGAAGAGCGAGGCGCCCCAGCCGGTGGCCCCATCGGCCCGACCATAACCGCCGAGGCCGGAGGTCAGCGCCTCGACCATCAGCGCCAGCGCGTAGCCCTTGTGGCCGGCATCCATGCCGCCGAGCGGCAGCAACGAACCCGCCGGCTTCCGGAACATCACGCCCGGATCGTCGGTCGCCTCGCCCTCCGGCGACTTGAGCCAGGCGCCGGGCATCTTCGCGCCTTCGGCGTTGCGGCGCGCGATCAAGCCGTTGGTGGTGATCGACGTGCTGACGTCCATGATCACCGGGCCGGAAGCGGTCGGCCAGCCGGCGGACATCGGGTTCGGCGTGAAGCGGCCGGCAGTGCCGCCATGTGGCGCTACGGCGGCGACGGTCGGGTCGCTGGAGTAGAGCAGCCCGACGAGGCCTTGCGCCGTCACCTCGGGGAAGTACGCGGCGAGGCAGGCGATGTGGCCCGAGCGCCGTACCACCACCGTGCCGGTGCCGTAGGTCTTTGCCCGTTCGGCCGCAAGCGCGAAGCCTTTCCGCACGATCACCGGACCCAGCAGACGCTTGCCGTCCGGCGCCCCTTCCCAGACCACGGCCGCCGGCCGGTCGGAGATGACGCCGGGCTCGCCCGCCTTGGCGTAGCGGCCGGCCTCGAGCTCGCCGAGGTTCTGGTTCATGAGCGCGAGCCCATGGGTCGTGTGGCCCATGAGATCGCCCTCGATCAGGACCTCGGCGGTGATCCGCGCGTGATCGGCCGCGACGCCGGCTTTGACCAGCAGGCTTTCGGCGAAGCGAACCAGATCGTCCGCGCGGTACCGTTGAGTCATCAGTAGGTCGAACGGCCGCCGGTGATGTCGAAGACCGCGCCGGTGGTGAACGAGCAGTCCTCGGAGGCCAGCCAGGCGACCATCGCCGCGATCTCGTCGACCTCGACAAAGCGGCCCATCGGGATGCGCGAGAGCATGTAGTCGATGTGCTCCTGCTTCATCTGCTTGAAGATGTCGGTCTTGGCGGCGGCCGGCGTCACGCAGTTCACCAGCACGCCGTTCTGCGCCAGCTCCTTGCCGAGCGACTTGGTCAGCGCGATCAGGCCGGCCTTGGAGGCCGAATAGTGTGAGGCGTTCGGATTGCCCTCCTTGCCGGCGACCGAGGCGATGTTGACGATGCGGCCGTACTTGCGGGCCAGCATGCCCGGCACGACGCCGCGGGCGCAGAGAAAGGGACCGATCAGGTTCACGTCGACGACCTGCTTCCAGACCTTGGGGTCGAGCTCCCAGGTCTTGCCGTTGCCGCCGGTGATGCCGGCGTTGTTGACCAGGATCGCGAGCGGCCCCAGGGCGGCCTCGGTGCCCTTCACCGCCGCCTCGATCGAGGCGAGGTCGACCACGTCGACCTTCTGGGTGTCGACCTTGCCCTTCTTCGACAGCTGGGCCTTCGCCTCTTCCATCGCCTTCGGATCGACGTCCCAAAGCGCCACCGAGGCACCGGAGGCCAGGAAGCGCTCGGCAATGGCATAGCCGATGCCGCGAGCGCCGCCGGTGATCGCCGCGACGCGGCCTTTCAGATCGATCTGGTTCATGGAGGATCCTGGATGAAAAGGAAGGCCGTAGGATTTCCGAATAGGGGAGCCCGATCAAGCCGTTCGCGCTGCAGCCGAAAGACCGTCGATCCGGAGCCCCGGCGACGTTATCTTCCCGCTCGCAGGAGGGGTCATGCAGGGCAAGGTGACAGTGCTGGCCGGGCTGGTCCTGGCCACGATGGTTTCGGCGGCGGCGGCGCAGACCAGGCCGGTGACGCTGCGCTTCAAGGCGATGGTCGGAAACGAGCCCTTCGCCTGCGGCAGGAGCTACGACGGCATCGGCACCGCCAAGGCGCGGATTACGCCCCAGGATTTCCGCTTCTACGTCTCCGAGGTCCAGCTGGTCGACCGGGCCGGCAAGGCGGTTCCGGTCGATCTCACCCAGGACCGGAAGTGGCAGCACCGCGACGTGGCCCTGCTCGACTTCGAGGACAAGTCGGGCCCCTGCCTCAACGGCACGACCGAGACCAACCTGGCGGTGGGCGGAACCGTGCCGGCCGGAGACTACGTCGGCCTCCGCTTCACGCTCGGCGTGCCGTTCGGCCTCAACCACGAGGACGCGCTGCTGGCCTACTCGCCGCTGAACCTGAGCGGCCTCTTCTGGAGCTGGCTCGGCGGCTACAAGTTCCTCCGCCTCGACATGGCCGTCGCCAAGGGACCCGGCTTCGTCGTGCATCTCGGATCGACCGCCTGTCAGCCGGCCGGCGGCATGGCGATGGGCGGACATGCCGGCCACGGCCGTGCGGTCGGCGCGGCGACGCAGCGCCCGGCCAAATGCGACAACCCGAACCGTCCCACCGTGACCTTCGCCGCCTTCGATCCGGGCAAGGACGTGATCGTCGCCGACATCGCCGCGCTGCTGGCGCAGACCGACGTTACGGTCAACCAGCCGGACACCGCGCTCGGCTGCCTCTCCGCACCCGACGACAAGGACTGCACCGGGGTGATGGCGGCCTTCGGACTGCCGTCCGGCACGCAGAGCCTCTTCCGCCTCGACCGATGATCCGGCTCGTCGTCATCGCGATACTGCTGCTGGGCATCGGCGGCACCCGTGCCGAGGAGTATGTCTGGCGCATTCCCGACTGGCTGCCGAAGCCGGCGGTGCCCGAGGGCAACGCGATGTCGACGGCCAAGGTCGAGCTCGGCCGCCATCTCTTCTACGAGAAGCGGCTCTCGCTCGATGGCACCTTTTCCTGCGCCTCTTGCCATCGACAGGACCTCGCCTTCACCGACGGCAAGGCACGCTCGGTCGGTGTCACCGGCGAGGTTCATCCGCGGAGCGCGATGTCGCTGGCCAACGTCGCCTACAACCCGGTGCTGACCTGGGCAAACCCGCTGCTGAAGATGCTGGAGAACCAGGCGTTGGTGCCGATGTTCAACGAGCAGCCGGTCGAGATGGGGCTCACTGGCCGCGAGCAGGCCGTGCTCGGCCTGCTCAATGCCGATCCGCCCTACCGCGAGCTGACGCGGGCCGCCTTCCCCGAGGACGCAAGCGGCGACGTCACGATTCCGAAGATCGCGATGGCGATCGCCACCTTCGAGCGCACGCTGATCTCGGCGAACTCTCCATACGACCGCTATCGCTTCGGCCGCGAGCAGAACGCGATCTCGGACTCGGCAAAGCGCGGCGAAGCGCTCTTCTTCTCCGAGCGGTTCGAGTGCCACCACTGCCATGGCAGCCTCAACCTCAACGACAACGTGGTCCACGAGCGGACGCAGTTCCTCGAGATCGCCTTCCACAACACCGGCCTCTACAATATCGGCGGCACGGGCAACTATCCGCCGTTCAACGCCGGAGTCGCCGAGGTCACCGGCCGGCCCGAGCATGTCGGCCTGTTCCGGGCGCCGACGCTCCGCAACGTGGCCCTCACCGCCCCCTACATGCACGACGGCAGCATCGCGACGCTGGAGGAGGTCATCGACCACTACGCCGCCGGCGGCCGGACGATCGCCTCCGGCCCCTATGCCGGCGCGGGCTCGCAGCACCCGAACAAGGACCTGTTCGTCGCGGGCTTCAAGGTCACCTCGGACGAGCGCACCGACCTGATCGCCTTTCTCCGCACGCTCACCGATGAGGATTTCATCAAGGATCCACGCTTCGCCGATCCCTTTGCCGTCTCGAAGAAGTAAGGGATCAAGTGTCCGGGCTCGGCCAAAGTAACGACGTTCCGGTTCCGAAGTGATCGCACCGGGCATTCCTGGCCGGCGGCGGCTTCTCACAACCACGTTAACCGTATTGAATGTACGGGATTTTTACCTTTCAACCCACGCAGGGCCGGGTTTTCGGGTTGCAACCTTCGCCATCGCCTCGTAGGTATCCGATCGGCTAGGCTCGGGCTTAGCCGCGACCTACAGGCTGCGGACCGCACCGGAATGCGGGTCCCGGCCTTCTCGATCAGGATCGCTACAAAACAGGCCGGTCCCGTCTCAACGGATCGGCCCGGGAGGAATGTGTCGGATGCCTGCACCCAAGAAGACTGCGCCCAAGAAGAGCCTCAAGCCCTCTCGGGCCGAAGCCGAGGAAGCGATCCGCGTCCTCCTGCGCTGGACCGGCGACGACCCGTCGCGCGAAGGCCTTCACGACACCCCGGCCCGCGTCTGTCGTGCCTACGAAGCCTATGGCTCGGGCTATGGCGCCGACCCGGAAGAGATCCTGTCGCGCACCTTCTCCGAGACCGAGGGCTACGACGAGATGGTCGTGCTCCGCGACATTCGTCTCGAGAGCCATTGCGAGCACCACTTGGCACCGATCATCGGCAAGGTGCACGTGGCCTACCTGCCGCGCAACCGCGTCGTCGGCATCTCCAAGCTCGCCCGCGTCGTCGACGCGTATGCGAAGCGCCTGCAGATCCAGGAGAAGCTGACCGCGCAGATCGCCGGCGCGATCGAGAGTGCCCTGAAGCCGCGCGGTGTCGCCGTCGTGATCGAGGCGATCCACCACTGCATGACCACCCGCGGCGTCCACAAGCCGGGCACCTCGATGGTCACCAGCAAGATGACCGGCGCCTTCCGCGACGATCCCTCGACCCGCCGCGAGTTCCTCTCGCTGATCGGGTCGGTCCAGCACACCTCGCGCGAGTAGACGTTAGGGCGACGCGCCCTCAGGGCGCGGCGTCGTACCTCACCTTCACGCCGACGAACACGCCGAGGCCCGGCCGCTCGAAGCCGGTCGGGTCCTGGTATTGCTTGTCCGTCAGGTTCTCGACGCGACCGAACAGCGTCGTCCGCTGGTTCAGCTCGTGCGTGCCGGCGAGATTGATCACGGTGTAGGACGGCGCGGTCAGCCGCTGGACCGAGAAGTCCCGGTTGCCGTCCACGCGCGCGCCGACATAGAGGGTGCTCAGGCTCAGCGTCGAGTCCTCGGTCACCTGCCAGGTCGCCGAGAGAGTCGCCTTGTGCTTCGGGCGGCGAAGCAACGCGTTCCCGGTCTCGTTGTCGCGTGCCTCGGTATAGGTGTGGTCGCCTCGGAGCGTCAGGTGTGGCGTCACCGCGAACGAGACGAAGGACTCGATGCCGAAGGTGGTCGCCGACGGCCGGTTCTCCAGCGAGGTGAAGCCGGGGTTGGTGGTGATCAGGTCGTCGATGTCGTTGTGGAAGTAGGTGGCCCCGAAGCGGAGCCGCCCCTTCATCACCGCCTGCTCGAAGCCGGCGTCGTAGCCGGTGCTGCGCTCGGGCTTCAGGTTGGGGTTGGCGAAGAAGTTGAAGGCCGGGTAGCTGACGAACAACTGCGACAGGCTCGGCGCCTTGAAGCCGGTGCCGTAGCTCGCCTTGAGCCGCGTGTCGGTCGCCTCGATGCGATAGCTGGGTGCGATCCGCCAGGTGGTGACGCCACCGAAGCGGTCGTTGTCGTCGTGACGCAGGCTGACGCTGTTGTAGAGCGCGCCGCCGAAGACCGAGTCCAGCTGGACGAAGCCGGCGCTCGTGTCGTTCTCGGCCCGGGTCGAGCGATCGTCGAGCTTGTCGGTCGCGGCTTCCAGACCACCGATCAGGCTGTGCCCAGGCACGAGCTGGTACGTTCCCAGCCAGTCGACCTTGGTCCGATCGCCCGTGTACGCCGTGTCCGGCGTGAAGGCATCGATGCCGCGGATCTCGCGGTCGTGCTCCGTATAGGAGATTCCTAAACGCTGCTCGAAGCCTTCGAAGCTGCGATGCGTGGCTTCCAGCCGCGTCAGCGACATCGTGTTCAGCGACCGGCTCTGCGCGGCCGCGGGCGTCGCCGGGAAGGTGGAGAAGTCGTCGCCGGTGAAGCGGAGCGACGCATCGACGTAGCGCGCGACGAAGCCGAGATCGAAATCGTCGCTGAGCTTCGCACCGAGCCGGGTCGAGAGCGTCAGGTTGTCGGCCTTGTCGCCGATCCGCGCGCGTCCCGCCGGCAGCAGCGAGAGCGGCGTCACCGGGGTGTCGCCCGCATGGAGATGAGCCGCGTCGAACGCATAGGTGAAGCGGCCGGTGGCGCCGCTCAACCCGGCCGCCATGTTCAGGGTCTCGAAGGACCCGCCCTCGATCGCCGCGGTCGCCCGTGCGGGTCCCTTTCCTCTCTTCGTCACGATGTTGATGACACCGCCGATCGCGTCCGAGCCGTAGAGGCCGGATTGCGGTCCCCGCACGACCTCGATCCGCTCGACGTCCGACGTCAGCAGGTTGCCGAAGTCGAAGGCACCGTTGGCGGTCGAGGGATCGCCGACGTCGATGCCGTCGATCAGGACCTTCGCGTGGTTGGTGTTGGTGCCGCGGAGCGAGACCGTGGTCGAGCCGCCGGGGCCGCCGTTCTGGATCACGCTGATGCCGGGGATCGTGCGCAGCACGTCGGGCACGGTGCGCTGCTGCCTGAGTTCGATGTCCTCGGACGTCACGACCGTGACGGTGCTGCCGACCTGATCGATCGGCACCTCGCGCCGGTTCGGCGTGACGGTGATGACGAGAGGATCGGCGAACGCCGGCACGGCGACGCCGAGAGCGAACGCGGCCCCGAGGGCCGACTGCTTGATGAGGGAATGCACGGAACGAGACCTCGCGGCGAACGTGATCCGTCACCGCGAACCGAGGCTGGCGCCCAACTTCAGAGGGCTCCGGTCTCCATCAGGGCACCCCGCCCGATGTTCTCGCGCATGACCACGGCGATGGCAGGTCTCCTGGCTCGCGGGTCCTAGCCTTGCGCCGCCTTCCCGGGTTTCCCAGTGGCACGAGGGCGCAAGGCTCGCCGCTTACAGTTGCGGGGGCAGCCGCGGAGTCGGCCGAAGCCTCACCGCGTTCCCATTGAATCCCCGAAGGGAACCATCGGCGGGGAAGCTAGCCGAACGCGACGCCGCTGCCTAGAAGAAGACGTTGATGACGACGATCGCGGCCAGGATCGCACCGCCCAGGATCGCCATCAGAAGGTTCCAGGTGCCCGTCGAAGCGCGATAGCTCGGCTGGAAGCGGATCAGCCGGCCGAGATCCAGATTGGTCTGGAGTCGACGGTTCAACGCCTCGCGCGCCTTCGCCGCCTGCGCGGCAAGTACCGGGTCATCACCCTTCCTCGGTTCCGCCATGCGGCTTCTACCCCCTTGCCGCTTACTCTACACTCCGTCCCCGATGAGCGCCCGGATCTTCGCGTCCGACTTCAAGGAGACGCCCTACTGGTGGGAGGCGGCCGACCCGGGCCAGGCCTCGCCGCCGGAGACGCCGGCGGTTCCCGAGAAGACCGACGTGGCGATCGTCGGCGGCGGCTATGCCGGGCTCTCCTGCGCGCTCGAGCTCGCGCGGCGCAACATCTCCTGCACTGTCTTCGACGCCGAGGCGATCGGCTACGGGGCGTCATCGCGCAACGCCGGCATGGTCTCGGGCGGCATCAATGTCGGCAAGGGCATCGACCTGACCGCAACCTACGGCGCCGACCGCGCCAAAGGGATGATCGATGAAGCCGGCCAGGCTTATGGCCATATGGAGCAGATCCTCGAGCGCGAGGGCATCGATGCCCGTTACCAGCGCTTCGGCCGCTTCGTCGGCGCCCACAGCCGCCAGCAGTTCGGCATGCTCGAGCGCCGCGCCGCCTGGGTCGCCGAAACGTCCGGGCACTCGGTCGAGGTCATCCCGGAACCGCGCCAGCGCGAGGAGATCGGCACCGACTTCTATCGCGGCGGCATCGTCGTCAACCGCGCCGGTGGCCTGCATCCGGCGCTCTATGTTCGCGGCCTCGCGGAGGCGGCGGCGCGTGCCGGGGCCAATCTCATCGGCCACACGCGCGTCGAGGCCATCTCCGGCGCGCAGGGGCGATTCCTGCTGGCGACGCCGCGGGGCAATGTCGAGGCACGCGAAGTCATGATCGCGACCAATGGCTACACCGGCCACGTGACGCCGTGGATCCGGCGCCGGCTGATTCCCGTCGCGAGCTTCATCATCGCGACCGAGGAGCTGCCGGAGAAGGTGATCGCCGAGCTGATTCCGAAGAAGCGCGTGATCGCCGATACCAAGCGCATCCTCTACTATTTCCGCCTCTCGCCGGACGGCCGGCGCCTACTGTTCGGCGGGCGCGCGCGGTTCACCCAGGTCGGCGCCAAGACCAGCGCGCCGATCCTGCACCGCTTCATGACGACGGTCTTCCCGCAGTTGAGCGACACAAAGCTGACCCATGCCTGGACCGGCAACGTGGCGTTTTCCTTCGACTTCATGCCGCATCTCGGCATGAACGACGGCATGCACTACGCCGTCGCTTGCAACGGCTCCGGCGTCATCATGCAGACCTGGCTCGGCCATCAGGTTGCGCTGAAGATCGCCGGCGGCACCAACCGCGTGTCCGCGTTCGACGGATTGGGATTCCCTACACGCCCGCTCTACAGCGGCCGCCCCTGGTTCCTGCCGGCCGTCGGAGCCTGGTACCGCCTGCGCGACAGAATTGATCGCTGGCTCGACTGAGCCGTTGACCTCCCCCAAGCTGTTGATATGTTGCGCCCGGGTGCGACTAGCCCTGGGGAGTCGATATGGTGCGCGCGTTCCTCGCGCTTCTGGCGGTGGCGGTCTTGTCCGCCTGCGCCGCGCGCGCTCCCGCACCTCCGCCACCGGCCGCCACCGCTCCTCATGACCCCGGCTTTCTCGCCTGTCAGGAGGGCCTAAACGGATCGGGCGTGATGTTCGAGGCGCTGCGCCCGATGACGACGCCTAACGGCTGCGGCTTCACCGAAGGCGTCAAGGTCACCGCGGTTCCGTCGGCGCTGAACCAGCCGGTGGTCATCGCCTGCCCCACCGCTTTGGCCCTCACCCGCTTCGACCTCGACGTTCTGCAGCCGGCGGCGATGCAGCACTTCGGCAAGCGCGTCGCCAAGATCCATCACGTCGGCGGCTACACCTGCCGTGGCATCGCCGGCTCGCGCAAGTGGAGCCAGCACGCCTTCGGCAACGCGATCGACGTGATCGGCTTCGACCTCACCGACGGCACGCGCATCCTGGTCAGCCGCGACTGGCGCGCGAAGGGCGCGCGCGCCAACTTCCTCCATGACGTCGCGCGCGGCGCCTGCCAGGTCTTCCGCGTCGTGCTGACGCCGGCCTACGACAAGGCCCATCACGACCACTTCCATCTCGACACCGGCCCCGACCGTCTCTGCGGGATCTGACGTGCCGTGACGCCGCGCCCGGGAAGATGGACCTGGCTCGGCATCTTCCTGGCGCTTCTCGGGCCCTTGTTCGTCGCCGGCCCCCTGGCCTTCCTCGCCGGCGATCCGACCTCGCCGACCGGCATCTTCGCCTTCCTCTGCGGCATGTGGCTGCTGGTGATCGCCACGGCCGCGATCGTCATCGGCGCCGAAGACCGCTCCCTGCTGTCGATCGGACTCGGACGGATCCGGCTGCGCGCGGTCGGGCTCGGCCTGGCCACCGCCGCCGCGATCCTTCTCTCGATGCAGGTCGCTCTGGCCCCGCTCGACTCCGACGTGATGAGCGGCATGGCCCGAGACAAGGAGACCTTCACGGTGCTCCCGACCTGGCTCAAGCTCTTCACCGCGCTCACCGCCGGCGTCGCCGAGGAGTGGCTCTACCGCGGATACGCGATCACGCGGCTCTCATGGGTGACCGGTAACAGGACCGCCGCGGCCGCGATCTCGCTCGCGGTCTTCACCGTCGGTCATGTGCCGTTCTGGGGGATGGAGGCGGCGATCGCGATCCTGATCGCCGCCTCGGTACTCACTGTCGTCTATCTCTGGACGCGCGACCTGGTGCCGGTCGTCGTCGCCCATGTCACCGTCGACGTGGTCAGCCTGTTTGCACCGGAAGTGCTGGACCGAGTCTAGGCCTTACGCGTCGACGACCTCGATCTCCTTGGTCATCGTGGCGCCGCTGCGGACGAACATCACGGACGCCGAGCAGTACTTCTCGTGGGAGAGCGCGACCGCACGCTCGACCTTGTCGCGCGAGAGGCCCTTGCCGCTCACCTTGTACTTCACGTGCACGCCGGTGAAGACCTTGGGCTCCTCGGTCGCGCGCGACGCCTCGGCCTCGACCTCGCAGCCGGTGACGGTCTCGCGGCCCTTCTCGAGGATGTGGACGACGTCGAAGGCGGTGCAGCCGGCCATGCCGACCAGCAGCATCTCCATCGGCCTTATGCCGAGGTTGCGGCCGCCGGCCTCGGGTGCACCGTCCATCACAACGCCATGACCGCTGCCGGACTCGCCGAGAAATGCCCGGCCCTCGATCCACTTCGCCCGCGCCTTCATCTAGACCTCCTCGAAAATCGGGAGGCCTTCCTAGCACATCTCAGGCGGCTTCCTTGGGCAAAGGTCCGACGTAGCGGGACAAGGGCCGGATCAGCCGGCCGTCGCGGGCCTGCTCGAGCGCATGCGCGGTCCATCCGGCCATGCGGCCGACCGCGAAGATCGCGGTGAAGGCGGCGCGCGGGATCTCGAGCGCCTCCAGCAGCAGCGCCGTATAGAACTCGACATTGGTGTCGAGCCGGCGGCCGGGCTTCACCCGCGCCAGGATCGCGATCGCATCTGCCTCCACCTGCTCGGCGAAGGCGAGCCGGCCCGCGTCGCGCGAGAGCGTGCGGACCGCGCCCTTCAGCACGTCGGCACGCGGATCGCGGACCTTGTAGACCCGGTGGCCGAAGCCCATAAGGCGCTCGCCCGATGTCAGCCGCGACTCCAGCCACGGCTTGATGTTCTCCCGGCCGCCGATGCCGTCCAGCATGTCGAGCACGGGTCCCGGCGCGCCGCCATGCAGCGGCCCTTCGAGCGCGGCCAGCGCCGCGACCGCCGAGGGACCGACGCCGACCTGGGTCGATGCCACGACGCGCGCGGTGAAGGTCGAGGCATTGAAGCCGTGATCGCTGACGGTGGTGAGGTAGGCGTCGAGCGCCGCCGCCTCGGCCAGTGCCGCCGGCTTGCCGCGCAGCATGCGAAGCAGGTCCTGCGCCGTGGTCAGCGACGGATCCGGCGCGATCGCCGCGAGACCGTCGCGCTGGCGCAGCAGCGCCGCGAGGATCACCGGCGCCGCCGACGTGAAGGCATAGGCCGGATGAAAGTCCTTCAGGGCGGGCAGGGTCGCGAGCCCCGCGCGGAGCGCAGGAACCGGCTCCAGCCCGGTACCGGCAGCGACCGCCTTGCCGACATGGGCGAAGGCGGCGACACGGGCTCGGCCGAGCACGTCGAGCACCTTCGCCCGATCGAGCCTATCGGCGACGAAGCCGTCCCACAGGCGCGCGGCCGCACCCTCGAAGCCCTCGCGCGCCGCCAGCACCTCGACCGGCACGCCGCGGATCACCAGGCGCCCCGCCTCCCCGTCGACGTCGCTCAAGACCGTGTCCGCCGCGACGATGCCGTCGAGCCCGGATGCGCCTGCCATGACAGCCTCCTCATGAAGAATGAACCAAGTCAGCGTCCCTGCCCTAACGATCATTGTCAATGTTGATTAAGTTGTTAAGTTCATGGGATGCCGTCTCGCCACCTCACCGCCGCCGAAGCGGCATCCCGCCTCGGCATCAAGCCGGCCTCGCTCTATGTCTATGTCAGCCGCGGAATGCTGAAATCGGAGCCCGGCCCGGGCCGCAGCCGACGCTATCGGACCGAGGACATCGACCGACTGATCTCGCGCCGCGAGGGTGCCGAAGGCGCGCTCGATTTCGGCGCTCCGGTCCTCGACTCCGCGCTCACCCGGATCGCCGACGGCCGCTACGCCTATCGCGGCAAGGACGCGCTCGATCTCGCCGCGACGGCGACGCTGGAGGAGGTCGCCTGCCTGCTCTGGCAGACGCGTGACGAGGTCGCCTTCGCCCCCCGCAACCTCCCCTCGACCATCGCCCCGCCGAAGACGTCAGGCGACGCCTCCATACGGCTGCAGGCGATACTGCCGATCGCCGGCGCCGCCGACGTCGAAGCGATCGCCCAGGAACCCGCGGCGCGCGCTGCCGCCGCCGGCCGCGTGCTGCGCCTGGTCGCGGCATCGCTGGTCGGCAAGCCGCCGCGCGCCCGCTCGGCCCACACGGTACTCGCCGAGGGATGGAAGCTCGACGCTAAGCGGGCCGGTCTCGTCCGCTCGGCGCTGGTGCTGTGCGCCGACCACGAGCTCAATCCGTCCTCCTTCGTCGCGCGCTGCGTCGCCTCGACCGGCGCGTCGTTGTATGACGCGGTCGCCGCCGGCCTGGCGGCGCTGCAGGGGCCGCGTCATGGCGGTGCCTCCCGGCGCGCCGCCGCCTGGCTCCGGGAGTTCGACGAGATCAGGGACATCCCGCGCGCCGTCAGCGCGCGAGCCCGGCGCGGCGACCGTTTCCCCGCCTTCGGACATCCGCTCTATCCAGACGGCGACCCGCGCGGACGCTTCCTGCTCGACGCCCTCGCCAAGGCCTTCCCGCGCGATGCGACGCAACGGCGGATGCGCGAGATCGCGGACGCGGTCGCGACCCAGACCGGCACGCCGCCCAACATCGACTTCGGCCTGGCCGCGCTCTCCCGCGTGCTGAAGCTGCCAGAGGCGGCACCGATGCTGATCTTCACGCTGGGCCGCACCGTCGGCTGGCTCGCCCACGCGCTCGAGCAGCAGGCGACCGGGCGGCTGATCCGCCCGCGCGCGCACTACACCGGGCCGATCTAGAAATCGTATCCCCCCCGCTTCGCGGAGGAGGGGGACGAAGTCAGAGCGGCCCCAGATCCTTCGACAGCCGTGCCAGCATCTCCATGCCGAACGGCGTCGGCTGCTGACTCGGCACGCGCGCGTGGACTTCCGCGATGCCGAGGCGCCGCGCGGTCAGGCGCTTGCCGTAGCAGAGGAAGTTCTCGATCGAGGACATCAGGAAGGTGATCAGCGGCAGGATCGAGCGGTAGAGACGCTCCGCCTCCTCGTCGTCGCCGCGCTTCCAGGCCTCGTAGACCTTCACCTGCACGTCATGGGCCTCGGGCGCCGGGATCATGCCGACGCAGCCGGCGCGGAAATTGTCGGTGAGCTCGAGCCCGCCGCGGCCGTTGAAGATCCTGAACACGCCGGCGCTCTCCTCGACGAGCGAGCGGATCGCGTTCGCCGGCGCCTCGCCCTTCAGGATCGAGACGTTCGGGTGGTTCTTGTTGAGCGTCTTGAGGCCGACATTGGAAAGCCCGATGCCGATGTACATCGCCGCGTTCTGGATCGCGACCGGCAGCTCCGACTTCTCGGCGACGGCACCGAAGAAACGGAGATATTCGATCTCGGCCAGGCCCGCGACCGGCGGCGGCTGCAGGATCACCCACGAGGCGCCCGCCTCCTTCGCCGCCCGCACCATCTCGATCTGGCCGTGAACGCTGGGCTCGCCGATCGTGACCGCGAGCGGCACCTTCCCGCCGACATCGGCGCCGACCCATTCGAGGATCTGGCGCCTTTCGCTGTTCTGCAGCTTCGCCACCTCGGTCGCGAGGCCCATCACCGCGAGCCCATGCGCCCCATGGCGAAGGCACCCTTCGACCTGGCGGCGCATCAGCTCGCGATCAGGCCGTCCCTGGGCGTCGAAGAATGCGTAAAGGATCGGATAAATGCCGTGAAACATTGATCTTTTCGCCTTTTGCCCTGCTTGTTGATGCCGCCGGAATTGCTATACGCTCCGTTTATCGGGGAGAACGCGACCGCAGGCGAGAACGATCAACAATCCGCGGTCGTAAGCGAGGGGATGGAGTTCAGACGCAGCCGACGCCGGTGGCTTCGGGTCGCCGGCCTCACCATCATCGCCTGCGTGCTCGGGCTTTATGCCTGGGGGATGGCGGCGGGCTACCAGCAGCGCCTCGCTACCGCGGCCGAGCATGCGGCCGTCGGCGCCTGCGTGATCGAGGAGCGCGTCCAGCGCGTGCTCGACGCGGGCGGCAGCCTCGACCTCGCCCGCATCGATCCCCTCCTCGCCGAGCTCGCCGGCGCCACGGGTGCCGCAGCCCTGCTGAACGAAGACGGCGAGATCGTCTCGATCCAGCCGCCGCAGACCGACGCCGCCTGGATCGCGCGTGCGATCGCCGGCAAGTCCGTGCAGATGCCGACGAGCCTGCTCGCGGCCGAGCGCAGCGACGGAACCTCCCATGTCGTCCACTACCGGCCGGTCGCCGGCTGGCCGCTGGTCGCCGCCGTCGCCGTCTCGCGCAGCGAGGTGACGCGCGGATGGCTTCCGGTCTTCGCCGGCAGCGCCGTGTTCGCGCTCCTGGTCGTCGCCGGCATCATCGGCCTCAACGAGATGCTGATCCGCGAGGTGAAGCATCGCCACGCGAGCGAAGGGCGCTTCCGCGACTTCGCGGAGTCGACCTCGGACTGGTTCTGGGAGAAAGGCACCGATCTCCGCTTCAGCTACGTCTCGGCCCATGCCGCGGCCCATGGCGGGCCCGACGAGGTCGGCAAGACGCGGCGCGAGACGCAGCCGCTGGTCTCGGAAGGCGTGCTCGCCGCACACGAGGCCGACCTCCAGCAGCGCCGGCCGTTCCGCAACTTCACCTTCGCCCGCGTCGACTCCGCCGGCAAGCGCCGGCACATCTCGGTCAGCGGCCGTCCCTTCTTCGACGAGGACGGCGCGTTCCTGGGCTATCGCGGCACCGGGCGCGACATCACCGCCGAGATCGAGGCCTGGGACATCGCCGCCAAGGCGCAGTCGAAGCTCGACCAGCAGCGCCACCTCCTCCAGGCGATCATCGACACGGTGCCGGCGGCGATCAGCGTCAAGGACAAGGAGCTCCGCTACCTCCTGGTCAACGAGGCGCTGAAGGCGCGCGTGCAGTTTCTCTCGCGCGATGCCGCCTCGTATGAGCAGGGGGGCCAGATCCTCGGGCGGCGCGCGACCCAGGTGTTCGGCGAGGAGTTCGGCCAGCGCGACGAGGCGATCGACCGCCGCGTGCTCGACGGCGGCAAGGCGGTGCCGTTCCACGAGATCCACCTCGCCGACCATGACGGCGCCGACCACGCCTATCTCACCACCCGGCTGCCGCTGAAGCTCGACGAGGGCGGCACGATCTCGATCCTCTCGGTCGCGATCGACGTGACCGAGCAGCGCCAGGCCGAAGCCCGCCTCAAAGACGCGATCGAGGCGATCAACGCCGGCTTCGCGATGTTCGACGCCAACGACCGGCTGGTCGCCTGGAACAGCCGATATGCCGATCTCTGGTCGGCCTCGGCCGATGCGGCGATCCCCGACGGGCGCGCGCGCATCCAGCGCCTGCTCCGCCGCGGCATCCCGTTCGAGGAGCTGGTGCGCGGCCTCGCCGACTCGGGCGCACACCGCGCCTCCGGCATGACCGACAAGGAAGCCTGGATCGAAGGACGCATCGTCGCGCACGAGTCGCCCGGCAACCCGATCGAGCTCAAGATCGAGAACTCCTGGATCCGCGCCAGCAACCACCGGACCGAGGACGGCGGCTACGTCACCCTGATGACCGACATCACGCAGCTGAAGCAGCGCGGGGCCGAGCTCGCCGCGCAGTCGAGCCTGCTGCGCGCCACCCTCGACAGCCTCGGCGAAGGCGTCGCGGTCGTCGACTTCTCCGGGCGCTTCCTCGCGTGGAACCGGCCCTACGCGCAGCTCGGCGGGCTGCCGGTCGACTTCACCGGCGGCACGCTTGCCGACGCCATCGCCGAGCAGGCGCGCTCGGGCGAGATCGATCCCGGCAGCGTCGCCGACGTGATCGAGGGGTGGCGGCGCGCGATCGCGACCCGGGAGCCGGTCCATGTCGAGCGCCAGCGCGCCGACGGCACGCATATCGAGCTGATGGGCCTGCCGGTCGCCGGCATCGGCCATGTGATCGTCGTCCGCGACGTGACCAAGGAGCGGCGGACGATGATCCAGCTCCAGGACGCGCGCGACCGCGCCGAGTCCTCGAACCGCGCGAAGTCGGCCTTCCTCGCCAACATGAGCCACGAGCTCAGGACGCCGCTGAACGCGATCCTGGGCTTTGCCGAGGTGATGGAGCAGCAGCTTCTGGGGCCGCTCGGCAGCAGCCGCTACGTGGCCTATGCCTCCGACATCAGGTGGTCGGGGAACCACCTGCTGCAGCTCATCAACGACGTGCTCGACCTCTCGAAGATCGAGGCCGGACGGGCCGAGCTGGTCGAGGAGGTGCTCGACGTGCCGAGCCTGGCGCGCGACTGCATCCGCCTTCTCGACGAGCGCGCGCGAGAGGCCGGCGTCCGCTGGCGCGAGGCGATTCCGGATGACCTGCCGGCGCTCAAGGCCGATGCTCGCGGCCTCCGCCAGATCCTGCTCAACCTTCTGACCAACGCGGTCAAGTTCACGCCGTCCGGCGGCACCGTCGCCTTCGAGACGGTCGAGGAAGACGACGGCAGGCTGGCCTTGGTCGTCGCCGACACCGGAACCGGCATCCCGGAGTCGGAGCTGGCCCACATCTTCGAGCCGTTCCGCTACCGCTCCAACGCGCTGGTCAGCCGCGTCAAGGAAGGCACCGGCCTCGGCCTCTCGATCTGCAAGCGGCTCGCCGAGATGCATGGCGGCACGATCGAGATCGCAAGCCGCATCGACTGCGGCACGAAAGTCACCGTGCGCTTCCCGCGGAACCGCGTGGTCGCGCCGGTCATCCCCTGATCGTCTTCCAGGCGGCGACGAAGGCCTTCGCCTTGGCGGCGACCTCGGCCGCGCTCGCGCCCGGCTTGTAGAGCGCGGAGCCTAAGCCGAAGCCGCCGGCGCCGGCCTCGACATAGGCCTTCATGCTCTCCGGCGCGATGCCGCCGACCGGCAGCACCGCGACCGACTTCGGCAGCACCGCCTTCATCGCCTTCAGCACATGCGGCGGATTGGCCTCGGCCGGGAACAGCTTCAGCGCATCGGCGCCTGCGTTCAGCGCGGCGAAGGCCTCGCTCGGCGTGGCGAAGCCCGGCACCGCGGTCAGCTTCAGCTCCTTCGCCCGCCTGATCACCTCGACGTCGGTGTGCGGCATGACGATCAGGCTGCCGCCGGCATCGGCCACGGCATCGACGTCGCCGGGCTTCAGCACCGTGCCTGCGCCGACAACCGCCTTGCGGCCGAGCGCCGTCGCCAGGCGCTGGATGGAGGCGAAGGGCTGCGGCGAGTTCAGCGGCACCTCGATCAGCCGGAAGCCCTCGGTGACCAGCGCCTCGCCGATCCCGACGGCCTCCTCCGGCTTCACGCCACGGAGGATCGCGACCAGCGGCAAGGCTGTCATGGCGTCGGCGAAGGTCATCGGTGTGGGTCTCTCAAGGCCGGTCTAGAGTGGCCCCACCCTAGCAGGAGCTTCAGCCGATGCCGATTGCCCGCCCGATCCAGCCGGAAGACGCGAGCCCCGAGGTCAAGGCCGTCTTCGACGACATCATGGCCACCCGCAAGACCGACTGGATCAACGACTTCTGGAAGGTGCTGGCGCATCACCCGCCGACCTTGAAGCGCACCTGGGAGAGCTTGAAGCAGGTGATGGGCCCCGGCGGCGCGCTCGACCCGCTGACCAAGGAGATGATCTACCTCGCGGTCAGCATCACCAACGGCTGCGAGTACTGCATCGCCTCCCACACCGCCGCCGCCCGCGCCAAGGGACTGACCGAGCCGATGCTCGGCGAGCTGATCGGCGTCGTCGGCATGGCCAACGAGACCAACGCGCTGGTGACGGCGTACCAGGTCGAGGTGGATGAGCGGTTCAAGCGGATGCCATAGCCCTCAAGGGACACTTGTCCATCCGAATCCTAGCGCGTTCCATCCTAAATTTTCTTTCAACATTAGCCTTTTGTTAAATATTCCAACTCGACCGCCAGCGCATATCAGATTCCAAAAACCTGATAACAATCAATAAAATCATATAATTAAAAACATGCGCGCACTCGCATTCGGCGCCTGTTGATATGTGCCATTTGTCCACGTCATGTGCCATTCTATTTCCGCTGGACAGACGATGGCACACGCCCTAATCTTACGGCTCAAGCTGCAGGAAGGTGGCTCATGGCAGACGACACGATGGAACGGGAAGGCAGTGAAGTTTCGGCCCGCACCCCGCCGTACATTTCCTTCGCTACCTTGCTCACGTTCTTCAAGGCGCTGAAGACCGACGGGGTACCTCCCCAGATCGACCGATCGGTGCTGAGCAAACTTTCCGGCGGCATCCAGGGCCAGATGAAGATGGCCCTGAGGTCGTTAGGCCTCATGGATGGCGACAAGCCCACCGAAGTCTTGAAGAAGTTGGTCAATGCCTTCGAGACACCCGCGTTCGAGCCGCTGCTGTTGGAGCGGCTGAAAGCCACCTACCCCTACGTGTTCCAGCTCGACCTCCTGACGGCCACGCCGCAGATGTTGGCCGACGCCTTCAAGGTGACCGGCGCGAAGGAAGATGTTTCGCGGAAGTGTCGCACCTTCTTCCTGCACGCGGCGAAGCGCGCCGGTGTCCCCATGGGGAACCGTATCCTGACGGGTTCTGTGCCGCGCGTTCCCAATAGCGGCAGCGGCAAGCGGAAGGTGAGGAAGACCAACGACGACTCGTCGACCGTCGAGCAGTCGATCCCGCCGGCTCGAAACGAGCCGATCTCGGACAAGGCGATGGAGTACAAGCTCGTCGATCTGATGAAGGACAACGAGATCGGCGACAACGAACGCAACGCGATCTGGACCTTGATCCAGTACTTGACCAAGAAGGCGAAGGCTAAGTCAGAGCAAGCGACTTAAACAAATTGGGCGGCGCCTCCCCTACGAGACGCCGCCCTTGGTGCTCCCTTCCACCGGAGCTGCCTAGAGCGGGCGCCGTCCCTTCCACAAGGACGGCGCCCGTTGACCGTTTAAATACTACATCGTCGAGAATTCAGGGTCCATCACGCCGCCGTTCAGAGGTTCGGCTCTACTGAAACATCTCCGCCTTCGCGTCCTCGTCCAGCGGCCAGATCGGGCGGCGGAGCTTGGTGAAGGTCGATTTGCGCGGGTCGCCCGGATAGGGGCCGCCGCAGTCGACGTAGATGATCTCGGCCGCGAACTTGGCGAAGGCGTCGTAGAAGTGGTTGCTCGACTTCACGATCACGACTTTCTTCTTCGTCGGATCGATGCCGACGACGGTGAACAGCGACGGATCGAAGGTCTGCGAGCGGCTGGTCTTCAGCACCACCTCGATGCCGTGGACGCGGATCGCGACCGCGTCGCCCATAGGCACCACCGATCCCCGGAAGGTCTGGGTCGCCTCGGCCACGCACTTCAGCACCTCGACCTCGGCGTCGATCGGCTCGCCGCCATCGGGCGTGCACTTGCCTCCGAAGCGGAGCTGCAGCTTCGCCCCCGGACCGGCCGCCATGCAGAAGCGGACCGCGATCGGGTCCCAGAGGGCGCCGAGGCAGGCGTCGGTGAACTTGCGCTCGATCAGGCCGCGCAGAAGGAAGGTGCCGTCGCCGGCGACGCCGCCGCCCGGATTGTCCCAGCGGTCGGCGAGCACCACCGGGCCCTTCGCGGCCGCGATGGCGTGGTCGAGCGCCTCGTCGGTCTTCATGTGCGGCGTGGCGCCGGAGACGCGGAAGCCGATGATCTCGTCGCCGAGCTGCTTGGCGAGCGCGCGGCCGGACTCCGGCCTGCCGTCGGTCACGACGATGACCTTGGTGCCCATCTCGGCGACGTCGCCGGCGTTGAATCCATGCGCGATGGTGATCGAGAGGATGCCGTCGCGGCCTTCCATCGCCTTGATCCGGTCGACGAAGCTGCGGCCGGGCTCGCGGCTGGTCATGAACCCCGAGATCGAGCGGCAGTCATAGACCGACATCACCGGCTTCACCTCGCCCTTGGCGGCGCGCAGGCAGATCGACAGCAGCTCCTCGGCGCGCTCGGCGAAGTCGATATGCGGAAACTCCTTGAAGGCGATGAGCACGTTGGCGCCCGTCGTCATCTCGCGCGTGATGTGGCAGTGCATGTCGAGCTCGGCGCCGATGATCGCCTTCGGGCCGACGATGGCGCGGGCGCGCTGGATCAGGTCGCCCTCGCAGTCGTCATAGCCATGCGCCACCATCGCGCCGTGCAGGCCGAGCAGCACGATGTCGACCGGCATCGCCGCCTTGAGCTGGTCCAGGATCTCGTCGCGGAGCCCTTCGTAGACGCCGCGATTCACGTGCCCGGCGGGATCGGCCCAGGCGCAGGTCCCTTCGATCAACGTGAACCCGTCCTGGCGCGCGCGGCGCTTGGCGATGGCGAGGGGGGCCGTGCACAGCGTCGGCTCCGGCGGATGCTCGCCGGGCTTCGCGTACATGCCCTCCCTGAACATGGCGAGGTCGGTCGGGATCGGCGCGAAGGTGTTGGTTTCGGTCGCCAGCGCCGCAGCGAAGACACGCATGAGAGATCCCCAGAACGGAGTGACGCCTCACCCTTCGACGCCGGCGGCGAAGACGCCGCCTTTGCTCAGGATGAGGCTGCTGAGATAACGCATTAGTCCCTCATGCTGAGCTTGTCGAAGCGTGAGGGACGTTGATGGAACGCCGTTAGAGGCCGACCTTGTCGAGGATGTCCTTGACCACGGACGTGCCTTCGAAGTGGTCCTCGGCGATCTTGCGGGCGGCCTTGCGGTTGCCTTCGTAGTCCTTGTCGATCGCATCGAGCGCGGCGATCGCCTGATCGTGGTCGGTGTAGGAGAAGAGGCCCTTGCCGACCGGGATCGTCTTCTCGAACCCGGCCGACTGCATGATCACCGGCCGGCCCGAGGCGAGGTAGCAGACGCTGCGGTCGGAGAACCAGCCGGAGTTGGTGCGGACGTAGATGTCCTTCGCCACCGTGAACTCGCCGCGCGAGCGGCGGACGAAGTCGCCGTAGGAGTCCATCGTCTCGGACTGCACGGCACCGTCGAGCACGCGCCAGCCGGCTTCCTCGACCTGCTTGTTGACCGACGGATCGGGCGTGATCAGCGCCAGCTCGAATTCCCGCCCGCTCCGCTTCGGCAGGTCGAGGAACTTGAGGAAGTTGGTGTGCTTCGACCACTGGTAGGACTGACCCTGCCAGCGGACGTTCTTGCCCTTGTTCTGCCAGGTCGCGACCGAGGTATAGGCGGACGGCGCCGGGCGGTCGTCGTAGGGCCAGAGCTCGAGGTCGACCGGCGGGCGCGTCGGCTTCCACGGCCGCGTGCCGGCGGGGATCAGGCAATCGGCGTCGCCGATGTTCTGGCCGTAGGTGAAGAGATGCGTGTGCGCGTCGACGAACTCGGTCGAGTACGCGTCGTCCTGCGCGATCTTGATCTGCTCGTAGCCGGGATCGGTGTCGATCAGGATCCGGACCGGGCACTTCATGTGCTCTTCGCGGAGCTTGGTCGAGCCGCACAGATTGATCAGGGCGTCGGCTTCGCCGTAGAGCTGCATCAGGCGGTCGCGGCCGATCCCCTCCCAGGCTCCGTCCTTGACCGGGTCCCAGTAGGCCCAGCGGTCGCCGAGCCCGAGGCGCTCCATCATCGAGCGCACGTAGCCGATGTTGTAGGTCGAGTCCCAGACGAGCTGGTTCTCCTTCGGCGAGTACGGGTTCACCCCGTTGTCCTCGATGTACCAGACGTCGTGGCCGAGCCGGCGCAGCGCCGACAGGTACTGGGTCGCCTGCCAGGCGATGCCGGCGAGCGGCATCTGGCCGACGAAGTGGTGGACGAGGATGGTCTTGCGGGCGCTCAAGGCAGGTCGTTCCGTCGGGAGGCGGCGACCATGGCGACAGCGCTCCCGGCGGTCAAGGCCGTTGCATCCGGGTCACAGCCGCCTCGATACCGCCCGCCAAATCATGTGCACGTCCCTCTTTCTCAAAAAATGCGTCCGGAGCGGGGAACCATCCGGCGGTACCTGGGTATTTACGGGCACTGACAGCGATGCGCGCGGGTCCGCTCGGCCCGCATCACGACGGCCGTGTTGCCGCCTTAACCTTACGTATGGGGACAGTTGCATGAAACTCCATCGCCTTATCCCGGCTCTCGCGGCCGTCCTGCTGACCGCGGGATGCACGTGGATCGCCGAGCCCGCCCGCACCGACTCCCACAACCTCCGTCCCAACTCGGACCCGTTCCAGCAGGCGCTCGCCGACGGCTATCGCAAGCTGGGCCAGTTCGAGGACAGCACCTGGCACTGGGACTACGTCCCGGCCGGCATCTTCTATGAGAAGTCGGTCATGGCCGGCACCGGCCAGCCGGTCCCGGTCGGCGATCCGATGGAATGGGACCGCCGCCGCGGCCATCCGCCGATGTTCGGCCACTGGGTCGTCGGCTTCCAGTCGAAGCGCACCCTCGACACCGCCCTCGACTATCGCGCTCGCCTGAGCGCGTGGATCGCCGCCAATCGCGCGCGGGATCCGATCACCACCGCCGGCCAGCAGGTCGCCTTCGAGTGCTGGCTCGAGCAGATGGCCGAGGACGACTACGAGGAGGTCGAGCTCTGCGGCCTCAACCCGTCGCTCTGGGTCACCCAGCAGACCACGGTGGTCACGCCGCCCCCGGTTGCCGCGCCGGCACCGGCTCCGCGCACCTACCTGGTGTTCTTCGACTTCGACCGGTCGGACATCACGCCTGAGGCCGCTGCCATCATCCGGCAGGCTGCCGACGACGCGAAGCGCGGCAACGTCCGTCTGATCGTGGCGACCGGCCATGCCGACCGCTCCGGCCCGACCGACTACAACCAGCGTCTGTCCGAGCGCCGCGCCGCCTCCGTCCGGGCCGCCCTGGTCCGCGAAGGCATCGCGGCCAGCACGATCCAGACCTCGGGTCGCGGCGAGAACGACAACCTCGTCGCCACGCCGGACGGGCCGGTTCTCCGGCGGCCCGTTTCTTTTGGGGCTTCAGGTTTTTGGGAACATCAGGGGCGCGAATGACTTTCAGACGCGTTCTACTCGAAACCCTTCATTTCCCGAAGACAGGTGCGCGGTATCTGAGTAACGATGATGGGGCTTCGCCCCTTCCGTTCCAGAAAGGAAACCCATGAACTTCCGCGCCCTGATCCTCCCAGCCATCGCCGCGGCGCTGGTCTCGGCCTGCACCATCGCCGATCCGAACCTCGCCGCCGGTCCCCGCACCACCACCGACCGCTTCCTCCTGGCGCTCGCCGACGGCTACAAGGCCCGCGGCGACATCGAGTCGGCCGAGTACGACCCGATCGGCGCGAACATGATGTACGAGAAGGCGGGCATGGCCGCACGCGGCCAGGCGGTGCCCGTCGGCGACCCGAAGGAATGGGACGCCCGCCGCGGCCATCCGCCGATGTGGGGACGCTGGGTCGTCGGCTTCGACAACAAGCAGACGCTCGCGACCGCGCTCGACTACCGCACGCGCCTCGCGGCCTGGATCGACGCGACCAAGGCGCGCGATCCCGCCGCTGCCGCCACCCAGCAGGTCGCCTTCGAATGCTGGCTGGAAGAGATGTCGGAGGATCACGTCGAGGACGTCGCGGCCTGCGGCCTCAACCCTGCCTCCTGGGTGATCGCGGCGGCAGCCCCGCCTCCCGCTCCCGCGCCGGCCCCCGCCCCGGCCCCGTCGGTGCCGAAGACCTATCTCGTCTTCTTCGACTTCGACCGGTCGGACATCACGCCGGAAGCCGCGAACATCATCCGGCAGGCCGCCGGCGATGCGAAGCGCGGCAACGTCCGCGTGGTGGTGACCGGCCATGCCGACCGCTCCGGCGCGACCGACTACAACCAGCGTCTGTCCGAGCGTCGCGCCGCCTCCGTCCGGGCCGCGCTTGTCCGCGAAGGCGTCGCGGCCTCAACGATCCAGATGTCGGGTCGCGGCGAGAACGACAACCTCGTCGCCACGCCGGACGGCGCCCGCGAGCCGCGGAACCGCCGGGTCGAGATCGCCTTCCGCTAACCTTTCCCGGGCATAGCGGCCAAGGAACGGGCCGCCGGTTCTCCGGCGGCCCGTTTCCGTTCAGGCAAGGCCACCAACAAGCCGCCACATTTCGGGCGTCGGATTCACGAGATGAAACGCATCCTTCTCGGCCTCACCGCCCTCCTCGCCTGCGCCGGCGCCGCCGCCGCGCAAGGAATCTCCGGCAACCCGATCAGCCGGACCCTGCAGTGGCCCGACATCATGGCCGGCACCGACATCCGCGCCGCCTGCGGCCCCGGCGCGCCGGAACGCTGGCGCTTCGTCTACAACGCGATCTATTCCGAGCAGGTGCGCAGCTACGACATCGCCGGCGGTACCGTTGAGACACGCGTCTTCGAGCGGCTCGGCATCGGCTACATGACGACCTTCAGCCTGGGGGAATTCCTTCACGGCGCGGCCAGCGCCGTGCCGATCGCGCCCGAGGACCTGAGACGTCTGGTCTCCGTCTGGGAAGGCGACCTGCCCAAGGCGGTGAAGCCCGTCGGCCATCTTCGCGCCGATCGCTTCTTCTGGACCTCCGCCGGCTGCCATGACGGACGCTTCGTCGTCGCCGCGTTCAACTACCCGCCCGACGGCTCGACGCCATTCAACTTCCCGCTCGAGCTCGCCCGCTTCGACCGCAGCGGCAAGCCCGGCAATCCGCCGCGGGCTATGCCGGATGTCGGCGCGTTGACGGGCTACATCCCGAGCCGGCACAACAGCGCCGACCGCGACATGCAGCGGTTCCTGCTGCGGGTCTCCGAAGACGGCATCACGTTCGGCTACTGAACCGGATGACCAGCATCGACGTCGACTGGGGCGAGCTCGGTCTCGCCCGTCTTCTCACCTGGTGCGACGCCGTCGCCATCGTCGACGTGCTGTCGTTCTCGACCTGCGTCACGGTCGCGGCCGACCGCGAGATCACCCTCTACCCGGTGCCGACCGGAGAGACCGGCGAGAAGCTCGCAAACCAGCTCGGCGCCCGGCTCGCCAAACGGCGCGTCGAGGCGGGCCCCACCGACCTCAGCCTGTCGCCGCTCAGCCTGATGAACGTGCCGGAGGGAGGCACGATCGTGCTGCCCTCGCCGAACGGCTCGGCGCTCTCGGCCATCGCCGCGCGCGCGCCCAGGGTCGCGACCTTCGCCGGCTGCCCTCGCAACCGCCGCGCGGTCGCGAAGGCGCTCTCGGCCTTCCCGCGCATCGGCGTGCTCGCCGCCGGCGAGCGCTGGCCCGACCGCAGCCTCCGGCCCGCGATCGAGGACTGGCTCGGCGTCGGCGCGATCGTCGAGGAAATCCAGGGGACGCTCTCGCCCGAGGCCGAGTTCGCGCGCACGTCCTGGCGCGCGGCGCAGGCCGACCTGATGCGCCTGCTGCATGGCAGCCAGTCCGGCCAGGAGCTCGCCCAGGAGGGCTACATCCGCGATGTCGACATCGCCGCCGAGCTCGACGGCTCCGACCGGGCGCCACGCCTGATCGACGGCGCCTATCGGGCTTAAGCCGCGTCCTCCTCCGCGCCTTTGCGACGGAGGTGCTTCGCCTCCTCGGCGACCGCCCGCGCATCGGCGTCGTAGACGATCCTTTCGGCGCCCGAGAGCGTCAGGAAGCGCCTTCCCTTGGCACGGCCGATCATCGTGAGCCCGGCGCGCTTCGCCAGGTCGACGCCCCAGGCCGTGCAGCCCGAGCGCGAGATCAGGATCGGGATCCCCATCTGCACGCACTTGATCACCATCTCGGAGGTGAGGCGCCCGGTCGTGTAGAAGATCTTGTCGCCGCCGGCGACGCGGTTCATCGCCATCCAGCCGGCGATCTTGTCGATCGCGTTGTGGCGGCCGACGTCCTCCATGTAGACCAGCGGCCGGTCCTGCTCGCAGAGCACGCAGCCATGGATCGCGCCGGCCTCGAGGTAGAGGCTCGGCGTCGCGTTGATCTTGCGGCTGAGCGTATAGAGCCAGGAGGTCTTCAGGATCGCGTCCCTGGGCAGGCGCGAGGCATCGAAGGTCTCCATCACGTCGCCGAAAGCGGTGCCCTGGGCGCAGCCCGACGTCAGCGTCTTCTTCCTGAGCTTGGTCTCGAAGTCGGTGGCGACCGGCGTGCGCACGACCACGGTCTCGATCTCGTCGTCGTAGTCGATGCCGTCGATCGGATCGCCCGCCTTCAGCATGTTCTGGTTCAGCAGGTATCCCAGCGCGAGATATTCGGGATAGTCGCCGATCGTCATCATGGTGACGATCTCGCGCTTGTTCAGATAGAGCGTCAGCGGGCGCTCGGTCGGCACCGAGAGCTCGGCCGGGCGGCCTTCCTCGTCGGTCGCGGCAACCTTCTGGGTCAGCCTTGGATCAGCCGGATCCGGCCGGATCGCGAATTCCTTCATGAGGCGGACATTGGGGGCCTCTCCCGGCCAGCGCAAGACCACGACAAGAACGTGGCTGATTTTCCGCCCCGGCGAGCCTAAATTAAGGTTGATGATCGACCCGTTCGGCCGCCACATCAGCTACTTGCGCGTCTCGGTCACGGACCGCTGCGATTTCCGCTGCGTCTACTGCATGGCCGAGGACATGACCTTCCTGCCGAAGGCGGAGATCCTGTCGCTCGAGGAACTCGACCGGCTCTGCTCGGCCTTCGTCGGCCTCGGCGTCAGGAAGCTGCGCCTGACCGGTGGCGAGCCGCTGGTCCGCCGCGGCATCATGCAGCTGTTCCGCTCGCTCTCGCGCCATCTGAAGACCGGCGATCTCGACGAGCTGACCGTCACCACGAACGGCAGCCAGCTCGCCAAGCATGCCGAGGAGCTCGCGGCCTGCGGCGTGAAGCGCGTGAACGTCTCCATCGACACGCTCGACCCGACGAAGTTCGCCGAGATCACGCGCTGGGGCCGCCTGCCTCAGGTGCTTGAGGGCATCGAGGCGGCGAAGGCGGCCGGGCTCAAGGTCAAGATCAACGCGGTGGCGCTTCGCGGCGTCAACGACGAGGAGCTTTCGGAGATGGTCGGCTGGTGCGGCAAGCACGGCCACGACATGACCATCATCGAGGTCATGCCGATGGGCGACATCGGCGGCGAGCAACGCCTCGACCAGTACCTGCCGCTCAGCATGGTGCGCTCGCGCCTCAAGCGCGACTGGACGCTCGAGGACATCGACTACCGGACCGGCGGGCCCGCCCGCTACGTACACGTGAAGGAGACCGGGCAGAGGCTCGGCTTCATCACGCCGCTCACCCATAATTTCTGCGAGAGCTGTAATCGCGTGCGCCTCACCTGCACCGGCACGCTTTTCATGTGCCTGGGCCAGGACGACGCAGCCGACCTGCGCGCGCCGCTTCGCGCCAGCGAATCCGACGAAGCGCTCAAGACCGCGATCCGCGAGGCGATCTCGCGCAAGCCCAAGGGGCACGACTTCGTCATCGATCGCCAGCACACCGGGCCCGCCGTCGCCCGGCACATGAGCGTGACCGGCGGGTGAACCGCCCCAGGCTCCACTTCGCCGCCGCCCCGACGCCCGAAGCCCGCTCAGCCAAGGCGGCGCTCGCCCGTCGTTACGGCTCGGTCCCGGCCGCCAGGGCCGACATCATCGTCGCGCTCGGCGGCGACGGGCTGATGCTGGAGACGCTCCACACCCACCTTGACCGCAAGAAGCCGATCTTCGGCATCAACCGCGGCTCGGTCGGCTTCCTGATGAACGAGTACCGGGAGGACGACGACGACCTGATCCTCAGGCTGAAGCATGCCTCCACGGTCAAGGTCCGACCCTTGGTCATGAAGGCGAAGACCCGCAGCGGCCGGACGCGGACCGCGCTCGCGATCAACGAGGTCTCGCTGCTTCGCCAGACCCGGCAGACCGCCCATGTCCGCATCCATGTCGACGGCATCGAGCGGATGAACGACCTCGCCTGCGACGGCATCCTGGTCGCGACGCCGGCCGGCTCGACTGCCTACAATCTCTCGGCCCACGGGCCGATCGTGCCCCTGGGTGCGGGCGTCCTGGCGATGACGCCGATCTGCGCCTTCCGCCCCCGGCGCTGGCGCGGCGCCCTGGTCCCGCACGAAGCCAAGATCGAGTTCACGATCCTGGATCCTGACAAGCGGCCGGTCAGCGCGACCGCCGACTCGACCGAAGTCCGCGACGTGGTCTCCGTATCCATCGCTGAGGACAGGAACCGCGCCTGCCACATGTTGTTTGATCCCGAGCACAACCTCGAAGCCCGGATCCTGAAAGAGCAGTTCACGCCGTAGGCAACGCCCTCGGATCCGCGCCTGTGTCTCCCACCGAGGAGGTAGGCCATGCTCTTCGCCTTGCTCTTGCGCCACAGCGTCCGCCGCGGCGACCTCACCATGATCGACGCCGACGGCAGGACGCATCGCTTCGGCGACGGCACCGGGCCCAGGTCCGTGATCCGCCTCCATGACGCGAAGCTGCACACGCAGCTTTTCCTGAACCCGTGGCTCAAGGTCGGCGAATCCTATATGGACGGCACGCTGACCTGCGAGGACGGCACCACGATCTACGACCTGGTCGATCTCGGCACCGCGAACCAGGCCGGGCTCGATGGCTTCGCCTGGCTCAAGGTCGTGAACGGGCTGAACCGAGCGATCCGCCGCCTAACCCAGTTCAATCCGGTCGGCCGCGCCCAGGCGAACGTCCATCACCACTACGACCTGAGCCGGCGCCTGTTCGAGCTCTTCCTCGACCCAAGCCTGCAGTACTCCTGCGCCTACTTCGAGCATCCCGGCCAATCGCTCGCCGAGGCGCAGCGCGCCAAGCTCCGCCACGTCGCGGCGAAGCTGCGGCTCGCCCCCGGACAGCGCGTGCTCGACATCGGCTCGGGCTGGGGTGGTCTCGCCATCCACCTCGCCTCGATCGCCGACGTCGAGGTCACCGGCGTGACGCTGTCCACCGAGCAGCTGGCCCTCGCCCGCGAGCGCGCGGAGACAGCCGGGCTTGCCGGCCGCGTGCGCTTCGAGCTGATGGACTACCGGCTGCTCGACCAGCGCTTCGACCGCATCGTCTCGGTCGGCATGTTCGAGCATGTCGGCGTCCGCCACTATCCCGAGTTCTTCGGCAAGGTCGACAGCCTCCTCGAGAAGGACGGCGTCGCCCTCCTGCATTCGATCGGCCGCACCGACGGGCCGGGCTTCACCAATCCCTGGATCCGGAAATACATCTTCCCGGGCGGCTACAGCCCGGCGCTGTCGGAAGTCCTGCCCGTCGTCGAGCGCACCGGACTGATCGTCACCGACATCGAGATCCTCAGGCTCCACTACGCAGAGACCTTGAAAGCCTGGCGTCAGAACGTGTACGCAAACCGGGAGGAGATCCGCCAGCTGTACGACGACAGGTTCCTGCGCATGTGGGAATTCTACCTGGTCGGCAGCGAGCTGAGTTTCCGCCACGGATTCAACATCGTCTTCCAGATGCAGCTCGCCCACGACGTCGCCACCGTGCCGCTGACCCGCGACTACATCGCCGAGTCCGAACGCGACCAGTCCGCCGCGGCGTCGCCCCGGCTCAGGGCCGCATCCTGAAGCGAAACGAACAAGGAGGGATCGTCATGAAGAACCTACTCTCGCGGATCGGAGCCGCAGTGCTTCTCGCCGCGGGCCTCGGCCAGCAGGCGGTCGCGGCCGAGCTGACCTTCTGGAGCTGGCGCCAGGAAGACCGCGCCGCCTATCAGGAGATCATCGCCGACTTCACCAAGCTGCACCCCGACGTGAAGATCAAGTTCGAGGCTTTCGAGCCGACGAGCTACAACACGATCCTCTCGACCGCGCTGGCCGGAGGCAAGGGCCCGGACATCATGCAGACCCGCGCCTATGGCGGCATCGAGGCGATCGCTAAGCCCGGATACCTGCTGGCGCTCGACAAGGCGACGGTGCCGGAGCTAGAGAACATCCCCGCCGACACGCTCGCCGCCGAGACCATGCGCGAGGACGGCAAGATCTACGCCGTGCCGTTCGCAACGCAGACGGTGCTGATCCTCTACAACAAGGATCTCTTCAAGACGCACGGCATCCAGGTGCCCGAGACCTGGGACGACCTGATCGCCGCGTCGAAGGCGCTCAAGGCCAAGGGCGTGCAGCCCTTCGCCAACGGCACCGCGACCGCCTGGCAGAACGAGATCCTGATGGGCGCGATCGCGCCCAGCATCTACGGACCGCAGTTCAACGGCGACCTGGTCGCCGGCAAGGCGACCTTCGAGGACAAGCGCTTCGTCGACGCGATGACGAAGATCGCCGAGCTCAAGGACTACTTCCCGCAAGGCTTCACCGGCGTCGACTATCCGACGATGCAGCAGCTCTTCATCTCGGGCCGCGCCGCGATGATCGCTGCCGGATCGTTCGAGATCGCCAACTTCCGCCGCCAGAACCCGAAGCTCGACATCGGCGTGATGGCAACGCCGCCCGCGACCAAGGGCGCGCCCAGGCTGGTCTCGCTGTTCGTCGACGGCGGCTACGGCATCAACGCCAAGAGCGAGCACAAGGCGGATGCGATCAAGTTCATCCGCTACACCGCGTCGCCGCGCTTCGGCGATCTCTTTGCCAACAAGCTCGGCAACATCTCGCCGATCAAGGGCGTCAAGATCGAGGACGGGTTGCTCGCCGAGGTCGCCAAGGCCAACGCCTCGTCGACCCCGTACGTGATGCTGGTCAACTTCCGCTACCAGGAGCCGACCGGCTCGGCGCTGATCCAGACCGCCGTCCAGAAGATGATGGCCGGCCAGGCGACACCGGCGGGCGCCGAGGTCACGAAGGCGCCACCTACTACAAAGAAGTAGACGACTGAGCAAGCCCGCCTCGCCCCTTTCCCAAGGGGCGGGCCGGGCTTCGTCTACGCCCGGATGTCCCCTCGCCTTCGCCGCGCGCTTTGGATCGCAGCGCTTCTCGCGCCGGCGCTGCTGCTGCTCGTCGGCTTCGTCACGCTGCCGATCCTCTCGGCGTTCGTCTACGCGTTCTATAAATGGCAGGGGCTGGCACGGATCAGCTTCGCCGGACTCGATAACTTCCGCCTGATCCTGTTCCAGGAACCGTTCAGCACGCTCACCTGGAATGCGTTCTTCCATAACATCATCGTCTTCTTGGCGCTGATGGCGGTGCAGAACGGCACGGCCTTCTTCCTCGCCTGGATGCTGTCGAAGGGCCTTCGGCTGCACCGCTTCCACCAGGTGTCGCTGTTCCTGCCGGTGATCCTCTCGACCGTGATCATCGGTTTCCTGTGGAAGCTGTTCCTCAATCCGCTGTTCGGCCTCGTGAACCAAACGCTGATCGCGGTCGGGCTCGCGTCATGGGCGCAGCCATGGCTCGGCCAGCCGTCGACGGCCCTGGCATCGCTGATCCTGGTGAATGCCTGGCACTGGGTCGGCTTCCCGACGCTGGTCTACCTCGCCGGCATCCAGCGAATCCCGCGCGAGATCCTCGAAGCGGCCGAGATCGACGGCGCCGGCGAATGGAAGCGGCTGACCAAGGTCGTCTGGCCGCTGGTGGCGCCGGCGACGACGATCGTCGTGATCCTGACCTTCATCGGCTCGTTCAACTGGTTCGAGCTGCCCTACATCATGTCCGGGCTCGAAGGCCCGCCGTTCCACACGACCGACGTGCTCGGCCTCTACTTCTACCGGACCGCCTTCGGTACCGTGTCCTCGGCGCTGCAGGACTTCGGCCGCGGCAGCGCGCTCGCGGTGCTGATCTTCCTCTTCATCCTCGCGATCTCGGCCTGGTGGATCCGGGTGCTCCGCCGCCGCGAGATCGACGTCTGATGCTCAAATCCTGGCAAGCGGCGATGTATCAAGCGGTGCTCGCGATGACGACGCTGCTGATGCTCTATCCGGTGCTGGTGATGGTGCTCTCAGCGTTCAAGCCGACGGCGGAGATCTACGCCTCGCCCTTCGCGCTGCCGTCGGCCTGGAACCTCGCCAACATCGAGACCATCTGGCGCGAGACGCGCTTCATCGCCTATCTCGGGAACTCGGTCCTGGTGACCGTCGCCTCGATCGCGCTGATGCTGGCCTCAGGCACGCTCGCCGCCTACGCGCTCGCGCGATACGCCTTCCGCGGCAACGAGGCGATCTACCTTTTCTTCCTCGCCGGGCTGATGGTGCCGCTCAAGCTCGCGATCATCCCTTTGTTCATCGAGCTCAAGACCCTCGACCTGATCGACAGCCGGCTCGGCCTGATCCTGGTCTATGCGGCGATGGGGCTGCCCTCGACCGTTTTCATCATGACCGGGTTCCTCAAGACCATCCCGGCCGAGCTCGAGGAGGCCGCCCGGATCGATGGCGCCAGCGAGGCCTTGATCCTCGGGCGGATCATGATCCCCCTCTCGCGCCCCGCCCTGGTCATCGCCGGCATTCACAACGCGGTGCCCATCTGGAACGACTTCTTCTTCCCGCTTGTTCTGATCCAGTCGGATCATGCCAAGACGCTGCCGCAGGGGCTGACCGTGTTCATGGGTGAATACTCCACCGACTGGGGCGTGCTGTTCGCCGGCCTGACCCTGTCGGCCCTACCCCTGACCCTGGTCTACATCGCCCTCTCGCGGCAGTTCATCGCCGGCTTGACCTCGGGCGCGGTGAAGGGATGACGCTTCCCTTCCCGACTCCCACGCTCGTGGTCTCCTGCCAGGCCCGCGTCGACAATCCGCTGCACGGCGACGTTTTCATGGCGGCGATGGCACAGGCGGCCGAGGCCGGCGGCGCCGGGGCGATCCGCGCCAACGGCCCCGAGAACGTCCGCGCCATCCGCGCCGTGACGCGGCTGCCGATCATCGGCATCAACAAGATCTACGACGACCATCCTGTCGCGATCACGCCGAGCGTGGAAGCCGCCCGCGCCGTCGCCGAGGCCGGCGCCGACATGATCGCGATCGACGCGACGTCCAGGCCGCGCGCCGGCGAGCCGGTCGCCGACCTGATCCGCTGCATCCATACGGACCTGAAGAAGCCGGTGCTGGCCGACGTCGACACGCTGGAGACGGCGATGAGCGCGCTCGGCCACGGCGCCGACGCGATCGCGACGACGCTCGCCGGCTATACCGACGCCAGAGCCCGCTCGCCCGGCCCGGACCTCGATCTTCTGCGCCAGGTCCTCGAGCATGTCCGGCTGCCGGTGATCGCCGAGGGCCGGTTCTGGACGCCGGAGGAAGTCGCCCACGCCTTCGAGCTCGGCGCCGCGGCCGTGGTGATCGGCACCGCCATCACCAATCCGCGCGAGATCACGCGTCGATTCACCGCGGCTGTACCCGGCAACGGGCGCTGATAATCTGGGCTTTATGATCGGACTCGGTCTCGATGGCGGCGGCACCGGCGCCCGCTGGCGGCTGGAGCACGAAAGCGGGCGGATCCTCGGCGAAGGCACGCTGGGCCCGCTGACCGGGCACGTCTTCGATTCCGCCGCGCGCGCCGCGGCCCAAGCGGCGATCACCGAGCTGCTGATCCAGGTCGAGGCCGCCGGCAAGCCTGACCGCATCTGCGCCGGAATCACCGGGCTCTCGACCGGGTCCGAGACCGCCGAGCTGATGGCCGGTTGGCTCGCCAGCGCCTTCCGGCTCGCCCCGGGCGCGGTCCAGGTCGTCGACGACATGCGGATCGCCTACCGCTCGGCCTTCGAGCCGGGCGAAGGGATCCTGGTCTATGCCGGTACCGGCTCGGTCGCCTTCCACCTGGCCCCCGACGGCAGGACCGAGCGCGCCGGCGGACACGGCTATTTGATCGACGACGCCGGCGGAGGCTACTGGATCGGCCGGCGGGCGCTGACCGCTCTGGTGCGCGCCCAGGACGAAGGCCGCGATCCCGGCGCGCTCGGCCAGGAGCTCGGACATGCCCTCGGCGCCCTCGACTGGGAACATGTCCGCCGCCACGTCTATGGCGGGGGACGGGCGGCCGTTGCCGCCCTGACTCCGGCCGTCGCCAAGGCCGCCGCCCGCGACGACTCGATCGCGACCGCGATCCTGAGCTCGGCCGGCGAGGAACTCGCCAGGCTCGCCCGCGTGCTGATACAGCGGCTCGGGCGTGAGCAGCCGGTCACGCTGGCCGGTGGTGCGTCCCGGGCGAGCCCGCTGATCTTCTCGCATTTCCGCGCGTCGCTACCGCGCGACGCCACGCTCCGCCATGTGACCCAGCCGCCGGTCGAGGCCGCTGCCCGCCTGGCGGCCAGGGGTCAGGCGGCTTAAGGCTGCCGGCGTGGCCTTTCTCAAATCGTTCTTCGCCGGGATCGTGGTCCTCGCCGTCGCCATGCTGGCGAAGTCGATGCTCGTCCGTGCGCTGCAACTGAATGCCGCCCATGGCACGCCGCCGGCTCCGGGTACGCCCCGCCCTGCACTGCCGCCCGCCAGCGGGCCTCTCGCGGCGCCGCGCATCGATCCCAGAGCGCCGGTGTCCGTCCGCAAGGAGCAGCCGGAGGACATGCTGGATGCGGTGATCAACGTCCGGCGTATCGAGGGCAGGATCAACGCGGCCTCGACCAGGCGGCTGGCGGAGCTGCTGCAGCGCCACCCCGACCTCGCCGCCCAGGCCATGCGGCGCTGGCTGGCTCAAGGAAGCGACTCCCGTTAAGGTGCGCGCCGAATGCTAGGCAGAAAGAAGAAATCGCCCGAAGAGCAGGCGAAGGAGATCGTCGACCGCCTGCGCGAGGCGATCGAGAACCCCGACAAGGAAAAGCTCGAGATCGGCCAGACCGGCATGTATCTGAGCGACTGGCAGAAGATGGCGCGCGAAGAGATTGCCTCGGCCATCCGCCATACCCAGATGACCACCTCGATCAAGGAGTCGATGAAGGCGTCCCGCATCGCCAAGCAGATGGTGCGGGCGGGCTTCATGATCCTCTCCTCGACCTTCGCCTTCCTGTCGTTCTGGGGCGGCGTCGTTTTCGTCGGCGCGCAATACGGCTGGACCTGGGGCACACTGGCGGCCCTTTCGGCCGCCGGCCTCGCCGTCACCTTCATCGTGCTCGGCGTCACGCTCAAGGACCAGGACGCATGAGCCGCCTGAAGCCCGGGCCGCGCAACCTGATCACCGACGTCGACGGCATCCGCGTCGGCAACGCGGTCGACGCCAAGGCCTGGAGCGGCTCGACCGTCGTCGTTCCCGACGAGCGCGCGGTCGCCGCCGCCGAGGTCCGCGGCGGCGCGCCCGGCACCCGCGACATCAACGCGCTCGACCCCTCCTGCCGGGTCGATGCGATCGACGCTATCGTGCTCTCGGGCGGCTCGATGTTCGGCATCGATGCGGCGGCCGGTGCCACCAACGTGCTGGCGGCGACTGGCCGGGGCTACAAGATCAACACGGCTGTCGTCCCGATCGTGCCGGCCGCGATCCTGTTCGACCTCATCAACGGCGGCGACAAGTCCTGGGGCGAGGATCCGCCCTATCGCCGGCTTGGCGCCGAGGCGACGCGTGCGATCGGGCTCGACTTCCCGCTCGGCAATGTCGGCGCCGGGCTTGGCGCCAAGGCCGGCAGGCTCAAGGGCGGCCTGGGCTCGGCCTCGCTGGTCTCGTCGGACGGCATCCAGGTCGGCGCGCTGGTCGCGGTCAATTCCTGGGGCGAGACGGTCATGCCGGGCTCCCGCCACTTCTGGGCCTGGCCCTTCGAGCAGGACGGAGAGTTCGGCGGCCTCGGCCCGCCCAAGCTGACCGGATCGCTGGATCTGGAGATGCCGCGGCCGCCGCTGCCGCCGTCCCCCGCCGCCAACACGACGATCGCGATCGTCGCGACCAATGTGAGGCTCGACAAGGGCGAGGCCCGGCGCATGGCGCTGATGGCCGATGACGGCCTGGCGCGCGCGATCCGGCCGGTTCATACGCCGGCCGACGGCGACACGGTCTTCGCGCTTTCGACCGGCAGGCTGCCGCTCGCCGACCTCTCGATGCTGACCCTGGTCGGCCACATGGCGGCCGACTGCCTTTCCCGCGCCGTCGCCCGCGCCGTCTACCACGCCGAGACGCTGGGCCGCTTCCCCGGCTGGAAGACGCTCTAGGACGTCACGCGCGTCCCGCACGGCCTCGGCCGGATGACGTTCCCTATCTCGTGACTTCGACGGAAAACCGTTGTTTTCCGGCCCCTCCCCCTTGCCTCACGGCGGCCGATGGGCGAGCATTTGACTCGTATCCTCGGCGCCTCTCGGGAAGGACAAAGATTCAGATGCGCAAGCCCTCGCTGTTCGCGGCCGCGTTCGCGTCCGCCATGCTCGCCGCCGCCGGCGCGCACGCCCAGAAGGACTCGATCACGCTTAGCATGGCGCTCGAGCCGCCGCATCTCGATCCGGTCCTGAGCCCGGCCGCCGCGATCAAGGAAATCCTCTACACCAACGTCTACGAAGGCCTGACCCGCCTCGACCGCAAGAGCCTGGTGCAGCCGGCGCTGGCGACCGAGTGGACCCTCTCGCAGGACGGCCTCACCTACACGTTCAAGCTTCGCCGCGGCGTCAAGTTTCACGACGGCACCGAGCTGACCTCGGCCGCGGTCGCGCAGTCGCTGGCGCGTACCACCTCGGCCGACAGCGCCAACCCGAAGAAGTCGATGCTGACCGACAACGGCATGGAGGTGGAGACACCGGACCCGGGCACCGTCGTCATCAAGCTGAAGAAGCCGGTCGGACTCGTGCCCTACCTCGTCGGCATGGGCGAGGCCGTCGTCGTGGCGCCGGGCGCGATCGCGGACGCGAAGGCGAAGCCGGTCGGCACCGGGCCGTTCAAGTTCGTGCGCTGGAACAAGGGCGACCGTCTCGAGATCGAGAAGAATCCCGATCACTGGAACGCCGCCAACATCAAGCTCAACAAGGCGACCTTCCGCTTCATCCCGGATCCGGCGGCGACTGTCGCAGCCCTGCTCGCCGGTGACGTCGACGCCTCGCCCAACACCGGCGCCGGCGATGCCCTCGACCGCCTCAAGGCCGATCCCAAGCTCAAGGTCGTGGTCGGCAACACCGAGGGCGAGACCATCCTCGCCATGAACAACAAGAAGGCGCCGCTCGACGACGTCCGCGTTCGCCGCGCGATCAGCCATGCGATCGACCGCAAGGCGATCATCATCGGCGCCGCCGGCGGCACCGCGACCGCCATCGGCTCGCACTTCTCGCCGAACCATCCGGCCTATGTCGACCTGACCGGCGTCTATCCGTACGACCCGGCGAAGGCGAAGGCTCTGCTGGCCGAAGCGGGAAAGACCAACCTGACGCTGTCGCTCCGCCTGCCCCCGCCGGCCTATGCGCAGCGCGGCGGCGAGCTGATCGCGGCGATGCTGGAGCAGGTCGGCATCAAGGCGCAGATCGAGCAGCTGCAGTTTCCGCAGTGGCTCGAGCAGGTGTTCAAGAACAAGCAGTTCGACCTGACGATCATCAGCCACACCGAGCCGCTCGACATCAACATCTACGCCGACCCGAACTACTACTTCCAGTACGGCAAGCCCGAGTTCAAGGCGCTGATCGACCTCACGGTCTCGGCCGGCACGGACGAGATCCGCAACAAGGCCTTCGGCGACGCGCAGCGCATGCTGGCGACCGACGCGGTCAACGGCTTCCTCTTCATGCTCCCGAAGACGGGCGTGTGGAACGCGAAGATCGAGGGCCTCTGGGAGAACAGCCCGGTCCAGGCCAACGACCTGACCGAGGTGCGCTGGCTGAACTAGTCATATAACCGTCACCGCGGCGCAACCTTGCTTCGGCACGGTTTCGCCCCCTCGATTTCTGGGAGCACGACGATGCGTATTCTTTCGACGTCCCTCGCCGTCGCACTGCTGATGAGCGCCTCCGCCGCGCTCGCCGCCAAGGACACGATCGTCATCGGAATGCAGGACGAGCCGCCTGTGCTCGATCCGACGCAAAACGCCGCTGCCGCGATCGACGTGATCTTCAGCGTCAACGTCTACGAGAGCCTGACGCGCATCGGCGAGGACGGGACCGTCCAGCCCTCGCTCGCGACCTCGTGGACCGTCGCCGAGGACGGCAAGACCTACACCTTCAAGCTGGCACCGGGCATTGTCTTCGACAACGGCGAGAAGCTGACGTCGGAGACGGTCAAGTGGAACTTCGACCGCAACGCGCTGCCCACCTCGACCAACCCGATCAAGCGCCACTACGCCAACATCGCCGGCGTCGAGACGCCGGACGCGACGACGGTCGTCCTGAAGCTGAAGGAGCCGAACAGCCTGTTCCTCTCCTTCATGGCCTCGGGCGGTGCGGCGATCTTCGATCCGAAGTCCGCCGACAACAACAAGACCAACCCGGTCGGGTCAGGTCCTTACAAGTTCAAGCAGTGGGTCAAGGGCGACCGCGTCGTCCTTGAGAAGTCGCCGACCTATCGCGATCAGGCGAAGGCCCAGATCAGGCAGGCGACCTTCAAGTTCGTGCCCGACGCGGCGGCCCAGGTGCCGGCGCTCCTGGCCGGGGACATCGATGCCTTCCCGACCATCGGCGCGACCGAGACCCTCGACCGCTTCAAGTCCGACAGCCGCTTCCAGGTGATCATCGGCTCGACCGAGGGCGAAGTTCCCCTGATCCTGAACAACAACAAGAAGCCTTTCGACGACATCCGCGTGCGCCGCGCGGTCAACCACGCGATCGAGCGGAAGGCGATCATCGACGGTGCGACCTCGGGCTACGGCATCCCGATCGGCAGCCACTTCCCGCCGCATCACCCGTGGTACGTCGACCTCACCAACCGCTACCCGCACGACATCGCCAAGGCGAAGGAGCTGCTGAAGGAGGCCGGCTACCCGAACGGCATCGACATCAACATCAAGCCGCCGCCCTTCGCCTACGCACGCCGTTCCGCGGAAATCGTCGCGGCCCAGCTCATGGAAGCCGGCATCCGCGTGAAGATCGAGCCGATGGAATGGGCCCAGTGGCTCGACATCGTCTACAAGCAGAAGAACTACGACATGACCGTGGTCGCGCACGTGTCGCCCTGGGATCAGGACAACTACACGCGCGGCAAGGACTACTACTACGGCTACCAGAACGACGAGATGGACAAGCTGATGAAGGCGGTCCTGGTCGAGAGCAACACCGACAAGCAGAAGGACCTCTACCAGCAGATCCAGCGAAAGATCTCCGAAGAGGCGGTCCATGCCTTCATGTTCCAGCTGCCGCGCACCGGCGTCTACGCCGCCAAGCTCCGCGGCTTCTGGAAGAGCTCGCCGGTGTCGGTCACCGACCTCGCCTCGCTCCGCTGGGTCGACTGACCCTCTGGCCGCAGGCTTGACCTAGAAGAGAGCCCCCTCCCTCCCGGAGGGGGCTTTCGCTATAAACGCCTTTCCAAGCATGCTCTCCTTCACGCTCCGCCGGCTCGCCGCCTTCATCGCCACCCTGGTCGCCACCTCGCTGGTGGTGTTCCTGGTGCTGGAAGTGCTGCCGGGCGACCCGGCGCTGCTGATGCTCGGCATCGACGCGCAGCCGGACGCGGTGGCGGCCCTCAGGGCCAAGCTCGGCCTCGACCTGCCGCCGGTCGAGCGCTATTTCATCTGGGTCGGCGGGCTCGTACGTGGCGACCTCGGCATCAGCCACACCTACGGCTCCTCGGTCGCCGAGCTGATCGGCGAGCGCCTGGTGGTGACCCTGCCGCTGGCGCTGATCTCGATGAGCCTGACGACGCTGATCGCGCTGACCCTGGGCGTCTACGCCGCCTCCAAGCACAACACCATCGGCGACTACGGCGTGATGACCGCGACCCAGCTCGGCATCGCGATCCCGAACTTCTGGTTCGCGATCCTGCTGGTCCTGCTGTTCGCGGTGTTCCTGGGCTGGCTTCCCGCCGGCGGCTTCCCCGGCTGGAGCGAGGGCCCGGTCGCGCTCAAGTCGCTGATCCTGCCGGCCTTTGCCCTGGCATTGGTGCAGGCGGCGATCCTCGCCCGCGTCACCCGCTCGGCCGTGCTCGAGGTGCTGCGCGAGGACTTCGTCCGCACCGCCCGCGCCAAGGGGCTCACGCGCACGCAGACGCTGTGGCGCCACGTGCTCCGGAACTCGCTGATCCCCGTGATCACGATCATGGGCCTGCAGTTCTCAAACCTGCTGGCCGGCACGATCATCATCGAAAACGTCTTCTACCTGCCCGGCCTCGGCCGCCTGATCTTCCAGTCGATCAACCAGCGCGACCTGATCGTGGTGAAGGACGTGGTGGTGCTGCTGGCCGCCAAGGTCGTGGTGATCAACTTCGTCGTCGACCTGCTCTACGCCGTGATCGACCCGCGCCTGAGGACAGCCAGATGAAGCGCGAGGGCCGATGAAGCGCGACGGCATCATCATGCGCTGCCTCCGCCAGCGGAACTTCGTGATCGGCCTGACCCTGGTCGGCATCGTCCTGTCCGCGGCCCTCCTCTCTTATTTCTGGACGCCGCATCCGCCGGCAAAGATCAACGTGCCCGGCCGGCTCGCGCCCGCCTCTGCCACGCATTGGTTCGGTACCGACCACTTCGGCCGGGACGTCTTCTCGATGATCCTGGTGGGGTCGCGAAACTCGATCGCGGTCGGCCTCGTCGCGGTCACGATCGGCGTGCTGACCGGCGTGGGCTTAGGATTGCTGGCGTCCGCCAAGCGCGGCTGGGTCGAGGACCTGGTGATGCGGATGGCCGACTTCACCTTCGCCTTCCCGGCGATCCTGTCAGCGATCCTGATCACCGCGATCCTCGGCCCCGGGACCTTCAACTCGATCCTGGCGATCGGCATCTTCAACATCCCGGTCTTCGCCCGGATCACGCGAGGCGCCGCCAACGCCATCCTCGCCCGCGACTTCATCCTCGCCGCCCGCGCCGCCGGCAAGGGCAGCGTCCGGATCACGCTCGAGCACGTGCTGCCCAACATCTCGAACGTGCTGATCGTCCAGGCGACGATCAACTTCGCGCTGGCGATCCTGGCCGAGGCCGGGCTCTCCTATCTCGGCCTCGGGACCCAGCCGCCGAACCCGAGCTGGGGGCGGATGCTGAACGAGTCCCAGACCTTCCTCTTCCGCGCGCCGATGCTGGCGATCTACCCGGGTGCGGCGATCATGATCGTCGTCCTCGGGCTCAACCTGCTGGGTGACGGCCTCCGCGACGCGCTCGACCCACGCCTCTCGAGGTCACGATGACGGCGAGGTCGCGCTGATGCCCCTGCTCGAGGTCGACAAGCTCGCGGTGCACATGCCGACCTCGCGTGGGCAGGTGCCGCTGGTGCGTGAGGTCAGCTTCTCGATCGAGCGCGGCGAGACGCTCGGCATCGTCGGCGAAAGCGGTTGCGGCAAGACGATGACCGCGTTGGCCCTCATGGGACTGCTCCCCGACGGGGCGATCCCGTCGGGTGCGATCCGCTTCGAGGGCCAGAACCTTCTGGCACTGCCGGAAGACAAGCTCTGCAAGCTCCGCGGCAACCGACTGGCGATGATCTTCCAGGAGCCGATGAGCGCGCTGAACCCGGTGCACACGATCGGGCATCAGATCGCCGAGAGCCTGATCCTGCATCGCGGCATGTACCGGCCCGACGCCGAGGCAGAGGCTGTGCGCCTGCTCGAGCTGGTGCGCATGCCGGAACCCAAGGCGCGTCTTGCCCAATACCCGCACCAGCTTTCCGGCGGGCAGCGCCAGCGCGTCATGATCGCGATCGCGCTTGCCTGCCAGCCCGACATCCTGATCGCCGACGAGCCGACCACGGCTCTCGACGTAACCGTCCAGGCACAGATCCTCGACCTGATCCACGACCTCGTGGACGAACTCGGCATGGCGCTGGTGCTGATCAGCCACGACCTCGGCATCGTCGGCGACATCACCGACCGCGTGCTGGTGATGTATGCGGGACGCGTCGTCGAGGGCGGTCCCACGGTCGACCTCTTCCGCCGGCGCGCGCATCCCTACACCCGCGGCCTGTTCGGTGCGCTGCCCGAGCCGGGCCGCGACCGCGGCAGCCGGCTCTACGCCATCCCTGGCACCGTTCCCGATCCTTGGCGCGTCCCCGGCGGCTGCGCCTTTGCCGACCGCTGTCAGCTGGTCGAGGACGCCTGCCGCGCGGCCCTGCCGCCAAACGTCGAAGTCGGCCCGACCCACACAGCGCTCTGCCGGCGGACGGACGTGACCGCATGACCGACAGGCTCGTCTTCGGCCAGGATCTCTTCCGCCACTTCCCGCTGCCGCGCCCCTCGCCGTTCGCGCCGAGGCGCTGGATCAAGGCGGTCGACGGCATCAGCTTCACGGTCGCGACCGGCAAGAGCTTCGGCGTCGTCGGCGAGTCCGGTTCGGGCAAGTCGACGCTGGCCCGCCTGGTCATGGCGCTCGACCGGCCGGACAAGGGAGTCATCGAGACCGTCGGCAAGGATCCGTTCGCGCTGGCGGATCTCGACCTTCGCCGCCACCGGCGGAACTTCCAGATGGTGTTCCAGGATCCGTTCGGATCCTTGAATCCGCGTCATACCGTCGGCCGCATCGTCGCCGAGCCGCTGGACGGGCTCGCGATCCAGGTGGGCGCCGCGGAGCGCGCCGAGAAGGTCGCCGAGGCGCTGGACGAGGTCGGTCTTCCCAGCGATGCCGCGACGCGCTATCCGCACGAGTTCTCAGGCGGCCAGCGGCAGCGCATCGCGATCGCGCGCGCGCTGATCACGCGGCCGAAGCTGATCGTCGCCGACGAGCCGGTCTCCGCCCTCGACGTCTCGGTTCAAGCGCAGGTGCTGAACCTGATGCAGGACCTGCAGCAGAAGCACGGCGTCACCTACTTCTTCATCAGCCACAATCTCGCCGTGGTCGAGCATGTCTGCGACGAGGTCGCGGTCATGTACCAGGGCCGCATCGTCGAGCAGGCGCGGTCGGCGGATCTCTTCGCCGATCCCCGCCATCCCTATACGAAAGCGCTGATGGCGGCGATCCCGGGCCTCGCCGGCGGCACGCGCCGGCGCGATCGGCGCGGCGTGAAGCTCGCCGCGGTCTCGACCGAGACGATTCCGCCGCCGCCGAAAGGCTGTTCCTATGCGCCTCGCTGCCCCATGGCGCAGGCGCGTTGCCAGACCGAGGACCCGGCCCTCAGGGAAGTGAAGCCCGGGCAGCGGGCCGCCTGCCACTTCGCCTGACGCTTCCCCATTGCCCTCGGTCGCCCTCCCCCGCAGGATGGGAAGAACGAAAACGGGAGGCAGAATGACTGGCGCCGGGACAACTGGGGCATTGTCGATCGCAAGCGGCGGCCGCGACTACTCGGCCCTCTATCCGGCCTCGGTCGACTGGCACGACCCGATCGATCCGAAGCCGCTCTACGAGCTGCTCGACGAGCCGGTCAGGCGGATCCCCGCCCAGAACGCGATCGACTTCCTCGCGGATCCCCGGCCAGAGCGCGATCGACTTCCTCGACAGGAAGACGACCTATGGCGAGCTCTCAGCCCAGGTCGACCGCTTCGCCAAGGGGCTGCAGGACCGGGGCTTGAAGCCCGGCGACCGTGTGGGCCTGTTCCTGCCGAACTGCCCCTACTTCATCATCGCCTATTTCGGGATCCTCAAGGCGGGCGGCATCGTCGTCAATTTCAACCCGCTCTACGTCGCCAAGGAGATCGAGCAGCAGATCCGGGACTCCGGCACCGAGGTGATGGTCACGCTCGACCTGCAGGCCCTCTATGCCAAGCTCCAGCCGATGCTGGGGACGACGCCGCTGAAGACGATCGTCCTCTGCTCGATGGCGGATGCGCTGCCGTTCATCAAGAAGCTGCTGTTCCCGATCGTCCGCCGCAAGGACCTTGCGACGCCGCCGCGCGACCAGGCGCATCCGCGCTATGCCGAGCTCACGGCCAACGACGGCCGTTACCGAGCGGTCGCGATCGACCCGGTCAAGACCACGGCGGTGCTGCAGTACACCGGCGGCACGACCGGCATCCCCAAGGGGGCGATGCTGACCCACGCCAATCTCTACGCCAACGCGATCCAGTGCCGGCGCTGGTTCCACACCTTCGAGTTCGGCAAGGAGCGCGTCCTCGGCGTGCTGCCGTTCTTCCACGTTTTCGCGATGACGGTGATCCAGAACCAGATGCTGTCGGTCGGGGCCGAGATCGTGATGCTGCCGCGCTTCGAGGTCGAGGCGGCGCTGAAGGTGATCGAGACCAAAAAGCCGACCTTCATGGCGGGCGTGCCCACCATGTACACGGCCTTCAACGGCGCGGTCGCCAAGCAGCCGCGCAACCTCTCCTCGATCCGGAACTGCATCTCCGGCGGCGCCCCGCTGCCGCTCGAGGTCAAGCAGCGCTTCGAGCAGGTGACCGGCTGCCATCTGGTCGAGGGCTATGGCCTGACCGAGAGCTCGCCCGTGACCCACTGCAATCCGCTGGGCGGCGTCAACAAGGCGGGATCGATCGGCCTGCCGCTGCCGCTGACCCGGGTCGAGCTGCGCGACATCGCGGATGCGACCAAGGTGGTGCCGAAGGGCGAGCGTGGCGAGATCTGCATCGGCGGGCCGCAGGTGATGGCCGGATACTGGGGACGGCCCGAGGCGACCCAGCAGCAGATGGTCGACGGCCTGCTCAGGACCGGCGACATCGCGATGATGGACGACGACGGCTACTTCTTCATCGTCGACCGGATGAAGGACCTGATCATCTGCAGCGGCTTCAACGTCTACCCGCGCGTCGTCGAGGAAGCGGTCTACCAGCATCCCGCGGTCGAGGAATGCACGGTGATCGGCGTCGACGACAGCTATCGCGGCCAGAGCCCGAAGGCCTTCGTCAAGCTGCAGGCCGGCAAGACGCTCACCTCGGAGGAGCTGACCCAGTTCCTCAAGGACAAGCTCAATCCGATCGAGATGCCGCGCGAGATCGAATTCCGCGCCGCCCTGCCGAAAACGCTGATCGGGAAACTGTCGAAGAAGGAACTCGTCGCCGAGGAAGCGGCGAAGGTCCAGAAGGCGTAGGCTGCGCACTCCTCGGATCCCCTCCCCCTGCTGCGCAGGGAGAGGGGGGCCGATGCCTAGCGGCCCTCGCGCGCTACGGCGCGGCGCGCCTCGGGGCTGTGGAGAACGATCCGCCAGCGTGTGCCGCGCGTCGTCTCGTCCCGGATCAGCTCGGCATCCGACTGCTCGGCCAGCGCCTGGCTCAGGCTGAGGCCCGAGCGTGTGGATCCGGTGGAGCTGCTGCCTTCGAAGCCGCGCCCGTCGTCCTCGACCGTCAGTACCGCCTCGTTGCCCGTCGCATGCAGGCTCAGGCTGATCTGGCCGCTTTCCCCGCCGGGAAAGGCGTATTTGATCGAGTTGGTCACGAGCTCGTTGACCACGAGGCCGAGGCGGATGGCGCGATCCGCCTCCATCCATACCGGATCCGCCTGCGTGCGGAAGACGATGCGCTCCTCTCCCGTCGCGTTGCCGATGTCCTTGACCAGGTCGGCGACGTACGAGCCGAAGTCGATGCGGTCGATCGCGCCCCGGCTGTAGAGGTGGTGGTGGACCGCCGCCAGCGCGCTGACGCGCTGGATCACCGCCTTGATGCGGTCCTTCGCATGCTGGTCGGAAAGCCCGCGGGACTCGAGGTTGAGGAAGCTGATCACCAGCTGCAGGTTGTTCATCGTGCGGTGCTGGACCTCGCGGAGAAGCACCTGGTTGCGCTCAACCACCGCCCGCAGCTCGTTCTCGACCTGGCGGATGCGGAGCAGCGACTTGACGTTGGCGACGAGCTCGCCCGGCTCGACCGGCTCGGCGAGATAGCCGTCGGCGCCGCTGTCGAGGCCGCGCGTGCGGTCCGACGGCTTGCGGTAGGCCGCGGAGGTATGAAGCACGAAGACGGACGGCCACCGCTCCTTGATGATGCGGCAGGCCTCGATCCCATCCATCCCCGGAAGCTTCACGTCCAGCAGGACCAGGTCGGGCGTCTTCTCCTCGATGCGGTCGAGCGCCTTTTCACCCGTTCCCGCCTGGGAGACGTCGAAGCCCTGGCTTTCGAGCACACGGGTTTTGATGTAGCGCGATGCCTCGTCGTCATCGACCACCAGGATCGCCGGATGCGCGGTCATGCTGCGCCTCCGTGTCCGAAGGCCGAGGCGGCGTCGATCGAGTCGATCAAGGTGTCGCGGGCGAGATCGCGCTTGGAAAGAATGGCGAAGGCTCCGGCCAGGCGGTGTCTGTCAGCATCATCGAGGACGGCCGACGTCAGCATGATGACTGGAATCCGCAGTACCGGGTCGCTTTGCAGCCGGGAAAGCATCGCATAGCCGTCGCTATCCGGAAAGTGCAGATCGAGAAGGACCACGTCCGGCTGATCGCGGCTGATCGACGCCATCGCCTGCTCCACGCTCTCAGCCTGGCGAAGATGCCGGCCGGTGCCGAACAGCATCTGCTGAACCGCGTAGCGGGCGGTTTCGTCGTCGTCAACGTGCAGGACGTTGAGCGCAGGCTTCCTGTTCAAGAGCCGAAGCAGCGAGCGCACAAGGTTGCGTCGATCCACGGGCTTTTTCACAAATGCTTCAGCACCCAGCTTGACCGCATGCTCCTCATCGTCGGTCGCAGTCATCACCAGGACGGGGATCTCCGCAGTCTCCGGCGACGACTTGATCTCCTCGAGGAAGGTCCAGGCATCGCCCTTGTCGAAGCGGATGTCGAGGACGATCGCCGCGGGCCGCTCGGCGGCGATCGATGCCCGCGCCTCGGCCAAGGTGCGCGCCTGCCGGCTTCGGATCGACGCCGCGTCCAGCAGGGTCACCGCGACCAGCAGGTCCGCCTGCTCGTCCTCGACCACCAGAACCGGCGACTGCTTCGTCAGCTCGGCTGCATGCTCCATCACGATGTCCGGGGTCTCGGTCAGGCCGTCCGGCAGGATCATGGAAAAAGTCGAGCCCTTGCCCGGCTCGCTCGTCACCTCGATGTGCCCGCCGATGAGCCCGGCAAGCTTCTTCGACAGCGGCAGCCCCAGGCCCGTGCCGCGGACACGGCGCTGGCGCGGCCCGTCGACCTGGACAAAATCATCGAAGATCCGTTCGATATCCTGAGGCGCGATGCCGATGCCGGTATCACGTACGTCGAACCGGACGACGCCGGGCTTGGGCTCCGTGACGCACAGGCGGATCTCGCCCTGCTCGGTGAACTTGACTGCGTTCGAGAGAAAGTTCCTCAGGATCTGCGAGAGCTTGCCTTCGTCCGAGACGATCGCGAGCCCGTCCGGGTCCTCGATCACCAGCGAGACGTCACCGATCACCAGCGGCCGGAACATGCCGCGAAGCGCACTGGTCAGGTCGGCCACGTCGAACTGCGCGCGGTGGATCTCGATCTTCCCCGACTCGACCTTGGCAAGGTCGAGAAGGTCGTTGACCAGTCCGCTCAGCGACTCGGCGGCCCGGCGGACATAGACCACCTGGCGACGCTGCTCGGTCGAAACTTCCGTCGGTCTCGTCCAACAACAGGCTGGAAAGCGCCAGGATCGCGTTCAGCGGCGTCCGGAACTCATGGCTCATATCGGAAAGGAAGCGCGACTTGAGCTCGTCCGCGCGCCTCAGGCTCGCCGCCTTCTCGTCCAACTCGGCGTAGAGGGCGACGACGCCGCGATTGGTCTCCTGCAGCTCCTGGTTCAGCTGCTGGACCGCGTCGGTCTGACGCTTGTTGTCGGAGAGCGACTGCATCAGCTCGCGGTTCTGGCGGGCCAGCTCCTCCAGCGGGTTGCTCGCCTCGCCTTCGACGGCGGCAGAGATCTTGGCTATCACCTTGGAGGTGACCGCCGGTGCCGTCCGGGGGAAGCGCTTGGTCAGGCGAACGACCGTCCCCGCCTCGGTCATGTCGACATCGACCTTGTCCATCAACCGCCGGGCGCCGAGGAAACCATGATCCCGCTCCTCGGCCTTGTCGGGATGCACGTTCTTCCCGGCATCGGTCACGGAAACGATCAGAAGCTGCGGCTTGGTTCGCCGCTCCACCGCGAACTCGATGCTGCCGCCATGGGCGTATTCGAGCGCGCTGCGGGCCGTCTCGGAGACCGCGGTCGCGATCCGCACCTGATCCTGGCCCTCGAAGCCGAGCAGGCTCGCGACCCGGCGCGCCTGCTGGCGTGCGCGCACGACATCGCCCTCTTCGGCGACGCGAGTGGCCAGCACCAGCTCGCTCATGTCCGCCCCCGGACGACGACGACGCCGGCATCGTCGCGGCCGCGCGCGTCGCTTCGCCAGAGCTGCGCCGCGATCGCGGTGGGGTTGGTCAGCCCGCGCTCGATCAGAGCCATCGGCTGCCAGCGGGTCCCTACCCCGTCGGAATGCAGGATCACCGTCGGGTCTTCGGCGAACGGATAGTCGAACTGCTGCACGCGGCGCATCGTGTGGCCGACGATGCCGTTGTGCGACACCATGTTCCGCGCCTTGCCGCCCGAGATCAGGATCCCGGAGATGTTGCCGACGCCCATGAAGTGCACGGCCCTGTCCTGCAGGTCGACATGGGCGATGGCGATCGCAGCACCGCGCGTCGGCCTGAGCTCGCGGTCGAGCGCCTGAAAGAGATTCACAAGGTCGTCCGTGCTGCGCCGATGGAAGCATTCGACCGCCGCTTCGGCCGCGACCGCGGCATCGGCGCCATGGCCGAGGCCGTCGATCATGATGACCGCGACGCCGCGCACTCTCGGCGAGAAGGCAAAAGCGTCTCCGCATCCGTCGGGCGCAATGGCGGCGGCGATCCCGCCGACCGCCATCGGCAACGGTGCGGCCGCGCTGCCGTTGCGGACCTGGGCGACCACGATGGTTCCCTCGCCTGGGCGCGAGTCGATGGTCAGAAGATCGGCGATGCGCTTCATCGCCCCGAGGCCCTGGCCCGGCGTACCGCGTGTCGAGACGCCGTCGACCATCGAGTTCGCGAGGTTCGCGATGCCGGGGCCACGATCGACCGCCACCATCTCGACGCCGTGCCCTTCGGCCGGATCGAGACGACGAACGAAGAACGCACCGGAGCTGGCATGCCGCGCCAGGTTGGTCGCGGCCTCGGTCGCCACCAGGGCGGCGCGTCCGGCATCCTCTTCGTCGAGGCCTGCGGACTCCGCCGCCTCGCGGGCCGAGCGCCTGGCGACGCCGACATCGGAGTCGTGCTCGATGCGGATCACTATTTCCATCGCGCCAGCATGATCGTCGTGCCGGCCCCTACCTTGCTCTCGATCCTGAACTCGTTGACCAGCCGCTTGGCGCCGCCGAGCCCCAGTCCCAGGCCACCGCCGGTGGTGAAGTTGTCGCGCAACGCCTGCTCGATATCCGGGATTCCCGGCCCCTGATCGCGGAACGTCAGCCGGACACCATTCTTCTTCGGCTCGGCCACCATCTCGATCTCGACGTCGCCACCGCCACCGTAGTCGAGCGTATTGCGCGCGATCTCGCTGGCCGCCGTGATGACCTTGGTCTGGTCGACGATCGTCAGGCCCGCGGCCTGTGCCCGGGTGCGCACGAGCTGCCGGACGCGGACGATGTCCTCGGGCGTCCGGATCTCGACGCGCTCAGTCGGAGTCGATGTCGACATCGGCGGCCGAGTATTCTTCCTCGATGCTGGCCCGGATCAGGTCCATGCCGCGCTCGACGTTGAGCGCGGTCTTGACGCCCGGGAGGTCGAGCCCAAGCTCGACCAGCGTGATCGCGACCGCCGGACGCATGCCGACGACGACGGTGACCGCGTCCAGGATCTTCGCCATGGCGGCGATGTTGTTCAGCACGCGCCCCATGAACGAGTCGACGATCTCGAGCGCCGAGATGTCGATCAGGACGCCGCGCGCCCTTTCCTTCACCAGGCGCGAGGTCAGATCGTCCTGCAGCGTCATCGCCAGCTGGTCGTGCATGTCGACCTGGATGGTGACCAGCAGCGAACGGCCGAACTTGAGGATAGGGATCCTATCCATTGGCGTCAGCGGCTTCGTTCCTCGGTTGCGCCTTTCTCGTCGTCACCGACATGCCGATCCGGCGAAGCGCCAGCGCGAAGGCATCGCGCATCGTCGCCTTGGTCGCCACGTCGAGCGAAACGCCGAGATGCACGATGGTCTGGGCGATCTGCGGGCGGATGCCGCTGATGATGCAATCCGCGCCCATCAGGCGGGCGGCCGATACGGTCTTCAGAAGATGCTGAGCGACCAGCGTGTCGACCGTCGGCACGCCGGTGATGTCGATGATCGCGATCTCCGCGCCCTCGTCGACGATCGCCTGCAGCAGCGCCTCCATCACCGACTGGGTACGGGCGCTGTCGAGCGTGCCGATGACCGGCAGCGCCAGCACGCGGTCCCAGAGCTTGACCACCGGCGTAGAAAGCTCCAGCAGATCCTGCTGCTGGCGCCGGATCATCTCCTCCCGGCTCTCCATGAACACTTCGACCGAGTAGAGGCCGAGCTTGTCGAGGAGCAGGCTGACGACCCAGAGATCGGCGGCGAGCCTGCCCGGGTCCTTGGATACGGCGACCAGGCGGTCGAACAGAGCCTGCTTAAGCGAGAAGACGAAGGTCGCGGTTTCCGACGGCGTGAGCCCGACCTTGGCGCGAGAGCGCGACAGATAGCCGATCAGGGCGCGCGCCTCGCTCCACGCACCGCCGGCGAGTTCGCTCTGATTGGCGGCGAGACCAGCGGTGAAGGCCTCGAGGAAGCGGCTGGATTCGTCGCGAAGATCCGCCGCACTGACAACGTCCGAGACCTTGGTCTGAGCCGTCTGCTGGCGCAGCCAGTCTTCGAGGATGCCGTTCCGGTTCGACCGGATCACGTCATCCAGGTTCTTCGATCGCTCAGCCATCCGGCCTCCTGCACACGCTGAAGTTACAAGCCAGAGCGGCACGCCGCGCGGCCGCAAGGCTCATGGAAATTTCCAGGAAAGATCGGAGCACGACGCGCGCTTCAGGTCGCCCAGCCAGCGAACGTCGCCAAACAGGTGAGTTACAGCCACAAACAAGGTTAATTCTAAGAGGAACATGCGGTAACCAGCAATAAGAGCGGTGTCGCGGTATCCAAATACTTAAGGTCGCATCGGGTTCCAGCCGAAAAGGCCGGAAAGCGCGAATTTTTCGAACACTACTTTTAGTCGCTTTTGAGGGAATTCCCTCTGATCGCCCTTTTCCGGACGCGACTCGCCCTCAGGCGAAGGTGAGAAGCCGCTTCGGGTTCTCGACCAGGATCGTCTGGATCTCGGCGTCGCTGTACTCGCGCCGCTTCATCATCGGCACGACGTTGCGAAAGATGTGCCCATAGCCGTGGCCGCCGAAATTGACCAGGCGGGTGCGGAAGCAGATGTCGTGGCTGATCACGATGCGCTCGAGATGGCCGGCGTCGATCAGGGTCCTGAGAAGCTCGAGGCGGACCGCGTCGTTCGGCAGGTCGATGTTGGTGTTCAGCTTGTAGAAGGCCTGCTCCAGCCCGAACAGGTCGAACTCGACGGTGACCCCGATGTCGGCGAGGCGGAGCAGCCGGTCCTCGTCGAAGATCGTCCGGTCGATATGGCTGATGACCGTGCGCGAGGTGTCGCCGCCGTTCGCGGCGACGAACTCGGCGATCTCCTGCGGCAGGTCGTCGTTACGTCCGGGATGGATGTTGAGGCAGGCGCCGGTCTCCTGCTGGGCCAGGATCGCGCCCTTGAGCACCGTCCGCTCGAGCTCGCCCCACGGCGTGGTGGTTCCGATCTCGCCGATGATCCCGGATCGCACGTTGGTGCCCCAGGCGCCTTCCAGCACCTGTCCCGCCATCTCGGCGGCGAAGTCGTCGGGACTGCGCTCGCGGTTCTTCGGGTCCTGGTATTCCTCGACGTAGTAGCCGCAGCCCATGACGATGTTGACGCTGGTGCCTTCCGACACCTGCGCCAGACCCTTGGGATCCGGGCGGATGCCGCCGCAGGTCAGCTCGACCACGGTCTGTCCGCCGACGTCGCGCATCATCTGCAGCTCGTCGATGGCGATCGCGACGTCGTCGAACAGCATGTTCCTCGGCGAATAGGTCTCGCCGTAGTTCATGCCGAAGATGTTCTTGAAGGTGAGCTCCGGGCCGAGGTCGTTCTTGGCCCTGATCTCGGGGGTGCGGAGGTCCCAGAGCACGTGCTCATGCATCAGGGTCTGGCCGAGCTCGCTTGGGTCGATCAGGCCGCGGACGGTCTGGACCTTGCCCGTGAGATCGCTGCGCGAAAGCCGTGTACGGGCCATCGCTCCCTCCCCTGCGGCGACGTAGCGGAACGACGAAGGCTAGCGGACGACGAGACGCGGAACCTTGCCGTCCATCGGGGCCAACGGCTTGAACATCGCCTCGATCGCGGCGACCGTGTTCTTGTTGGCGTTCAGCTTCTGCGCCTGGGTCACCGCGTCAACCCGGATCGACTGGCGCCTGTCGGGCGGCAGCTTGTCGAATTCGGTGCGGGCGGAATCCAGCGCCTGGGGCGAGCCGACGCTGACCACCCGGGTGAGCTTCAGGTAGACGATCGATCCGGTGCCGACGACGCGCGCCGTCGAGTCCGCGAGGATCTCGACCGCTTTGACTGTGGTCTTATCGAGCTGCATGTCGGGCGGCATATTGGCGTCTCAAGTGGGGGGGCGCAACCCGTCACTTGTGATTGCTAACCCTTGAAGTGTTTCAGTAATCTTTCGAGGGCGGCGTCTAAGACTTCGTCCTTCTTGCAAAAGCAAAAACGGGCGAAGTCTCGCGGGGGTTCCCCCGGGGTAAAGAAAGCGCTGACCGGAACCGCCGTCACCTTGGCCTCGACTGTGATGTGGCGGCAGAAATCCTCGTCGGTACCGTTGAATCCGAGCGGCCGGAAGTCGGCGGTGATGAAATACGTCCCCTGGCTCGGCAGCACGCCGAATCCTATCTCCGCGAGTCCCTTGGCGAAGCGGTCGCGCTTGGCCTGCATGTCGCCGACCAGGTCGCGATAGTACTCGTCGCCGAGGTCGAGCCCGGCCGCGACTGCCCGCTGCAGATTCGGCGGCGTGGTGAAGACCAGGAACTGATGCGTCTTGGTGACGGCGCGCAGGAGCTCGGGCGCCGCGGTGACGTATCCCACCTTCCAGCCGGTCAGCGAGAAGGTCTTGCCGGCCGAGCCGATCCGGAGGCACCGCTCGCGCATGCCCGGCAGCGAGATCAGCGGAATGAACGGCGGCGCGTCGGAGAAGGCGATGTGCTCGTAGACCTCGTCGCAGACCGCGACCGCGTCGTGCTTGAGCACCAGGTCGGCGATCAGCTGGAGCTCGGCACGGGTAAAGACCTTGGCGGCGGGGTTCAGCGGGTTGTTGAGCAGCACGAGCTTGGTGCGGTCGGAGAACGCAGCGCGGAGCGCCTTCTCGTCGAGCTTCCATTCGGGCGGAGAGATCCGCACCAGCTTCGGGATGCCGCCGGCGCGGCGCACGATCGGCAGGTAGGAGTCGTAGAGCGGCTCGAACAGCACGACCTCGTCGCCGGGCTCGATCAGGCCGAAGAGACACGCCGCCAGCGCCTCGGTGGCGCCAGAGGTCACGATCACCTCGGACTGCCAGTCGACGTCGAGACCATGGAAGCGCTTGTCGTGGCGCGCGACGGCCTGGCGCAGCTCCGGCACGCCCATCATCGGCGGGTACTGGTTCGGCCGGTCGTCGAGGAAAGCCTGTGCGGCCTTGACCACCTCGGGATGCCCGTTTCCGTCCGGAAACCCTTGGCCGAGGTTGATCGAGCCATGCTCCATGGCGAGGCGGGACATGACCTCGAACACGGTCGTCCCGTAGCTGGACATCACCGAATTGGCGGGTTTCACGGCTTTGCTCGGTCTGGTTGGGAGGCAGGGGTGTCTAGCATGGGCCAAAACACTTCGTCGATCCGCAGGTAGGCCTCCGCGCCGGCGCAACCGTAGTGCGCTCGGCTCGGCACCCGAGCTACTATGGCGTCGAGAAGGATCTCCGGGGGAGGCCTTGAGAGTTCTTGAGGTCGTGAAAACCGACGTCGACAGGAACGGCCCGGGTACCGCAACGGGTCAAACCACTTGGCAGCCCTGCCGGTAGGATCCGGCCGGTCGCGCTCTGCGGCGCCGGGAAGGCCCGCGCTGGTCCTCGGCGTGGCCGTCGGACTGGTTCTCCTGCTCGGCTTTGCCGCGACCGCCTGGCTCTCCTACCAGGACGAGGTCGAAAACACCGAACGCGACACCCGCAACCTGGCGCTCGTCCTCAAGGAGCATGCGTCCCGGACCACGCATGCGGTCGACATCACGCTCGAGTGGACGGCACGGGCGCTGCTGGTGCTGGAAGCCGCCGGCGCCGGACCGAAGAACGCCGAAGAGATGGCCGCCTTCCTCACGCGCCAGAAAGATCCGACGGCCGAGATCCTGAACCTCTTCGTGGTCGGTCCTGACGGCGTCATCCGCGGCGACGCGTTGCGTACGCCCGAGCGGCTGGACGTCTCCGATCGCGCCTACTTCGTGGTTCACAAGGATCGCCCGGCCAACGGTCTCTACATCTCCACTCCGTTCGACAGCCGCTCGAACCGCGGGTGGGTGGTCGCGGCGGCCCGGCGGATCAACGGCCCGGACGGGTCGTTCCGCGGTATCGTCGGCGCTTCGGTGTCGGTGGACTACTTCACGCGGTTCTATGCGAGCCTGGATACCGGTTCCGGCAGCGTCGTGGCCCTGCGTCACCGCGACGGCGCGATCGTCGCGCGCCACCCGTTCGAGGCGGATTTGATCGGCGGCAACGGGCGCAGCACCCAGATCGAAGAGGCCGTCCGAACGGGCAGCCAGCTAGGAACCCTGACCTTCGTTCCAACCCCCGGCGTGCCGGACAGGATCATCAGCTATCACGCGGTTCCGGGCACGCCGTTCATCGTCTCCGTTGCCGTCGACAGGAAGAACCTGCTCACCTCATGGGCCAAAACGACCATCCCCTACGGCATCGTCGCCGCCGCCCTGGCCATCGCGATCGGCGGCCTGCTCTGGGGCCTGAAGCATGCCGGACGACTGCGGCTGGCGAGCGAAGCCGCGGCCGCGCGCGCGGATATCCGCCTGGCGGATGCCATCGAGGCGCTTCCTGCCGGCTTCGTCCTCTACGATGCCGACCACCGCCTGGTCACGACCAACAAGCTGAACGCCAAGCTGTTTCCTGAAATCGCGCCCTACTATGTGCGCGGCGCGCGGTTCGAGGACCTACTCCGGAGAGCGACCAGCCTGGGCTCGATCGAGGAGAAGCGAGCGGCAGCCTGGATCGCCGAACGCACGAGCGCTTTCGAGAAGGACGCGGTCGACACCGAATACGAGACGTCCGACGGCCGCTGGTTCCGCTCGATCGCGCGGCGGACCTCCGACGGCGGCCGCGTCTTCATGCTGCTCGACATCACCGATGCCAAGCGCAGCCAGATGGCGCTGGCGGACGCCGTCGGCAGGGAGCGCGAGGCCCGCGAGAGACTGGAGACCATCCTCAACCGCATGCCGATCGGCTGCATCGTCGCCGACGCCGATCTCCGCACGACCTACATGAACCCGGCCGCCGAGCGGATTTTCGGCTGCACCTTCGACGACGTGAAAGGCACGACGCCTTTCGAGACCGGATTCATCAATACCGAGCGGAAGATCATCGAGGCTCTGCATGAAAGGCTGCGAAGAGGTGAGTTCGTGCCGCCGTCGATCGCCCAGAACAACACGAGGGATGGGCGCAAGATTACCTGCGAGTGGATCAACACGCCGCTGATGGGGCCGGACGGCTCTTTCCAGGGCGTGCTCGCCATGTGCCAGGACATCACCGAGCGCCGACAGACCGAGATCGCACTGCAGCAGGCGCAACGCATGGAGGCGATCGGCCAGCTGACCGGCGGCATGGCGCACGACTTCAACAATCTGCTAACGGTAATTCTCGGCAACTCGGCCATGCTCGTCGACAGCGTCGAGGCCCCCGGAGACAAGACCCTCGCCCGCATGATCGAGGAGGCGGCCCTGCGCGGTGCCGCCCTCACCCACCGCATGCTCGCCTTCGCGCGACAGCAGCCGCTTCAGCCGAAGGGTATCGACATCAACGCCCTCGTCACGGGCATGGAGGGTCTTCTCCGACGTACGCTGGGCGAGGATATCGACATCGTCGTGTCGCTCGGACGCGAGCTACCGCCGGTCCTGGCGGATGCGGCCCAGCTCGAAAGCGCTCTGCTCAACCTGGTCATCAATTCGCGCGACGCCATGCCGGAAGGCGGCAAGCTGACGATCGAGACCGCGACCGCCATCCTCGACCCCGACTACGTGCGGCGCGAAGGCGGCGACTTAAGACCGGGCAGCTACGTGGTGCTGGCCGTGACCGACACCGGCACCGGCATGACGCCCGAGGTCCAGCGCCGGGTGTTCGAGCCGTTCTTCACCACCAAGGAGGTCGGCAAAGGCTCGGGCCTCGGCCTAAGCATGGTCTTCGGCTTCATCAAGCAGTCGGAAGGCCACATCAAGATCTACAGCGAGGTCGGGCTCGGCACGACGATCAAGATGTATCTTCCGCCTGCCGACCTGAAGGCGCGTCTCGCGGAGGACGCGGAACCGGTCCAGGCGAGCCCGGACGGGCACGAGACGATCCTTGTCGTCGAGGACGACGAGGCCGTCCGCACCTTCGCGACGACCGCGCTCCGGCGCCTGGGGTATCGCGTCCACGAAGCCCAGGACGCCGTCGAGGCGCTCGGCATGCTGGACGCGATCGGCGACTTCGACCTGCTGTTCACCGACGTCGTGCTGCCGAAGGGCATGAACGGCCGAGACCTCGCCGAGGAGATCCGCCGCCGCCGGCCGGGCGTCCGGGTCCTCTACACGTCGGGCTACACGGCGGACGCGATCGTCCACCAGGGCCGGATCGATCCGGGCGTGCAGCTCTTGAGCAAGCCGTACCGCACGCCCGACCTCGCACGCCGCGTGCGCGAGGTCCTCGCCGCGCCGCCGGCCTAGCGCGTCGACGACTTCTCGCGGATCGCGTCGCGGATCTCCTCGAGCAGGACCTCGCTCCGGGGCGGCGGCGCCTTCTCGGTCTCCGGCTTCGCCTCCTCCTTCGCCTTGAAGCGACTGATCACCTTGACCAGCCAGAAGATCGCGAAGCCCACGATCATGAACTGGATCACCGAGTTGAGGAACAGCCCGACGTTGATCGTGACCGCACCGGCCTTCTGCGCGGCTTCGAGCGTCGCCTCGGTCGGCCCCTTCAGCGTGATGAAGACATTGGTGAAGTCGACGCCGCCGGTCGCAAGGCCGATCAGCGGCGTGAACACGTCCTTGACCAGGCTGTTGACGATGCCGGTGAAGGCGGCGCCGATGATGATGCCGACGGCGAGGTCGACGACGTTGCCGCGCATGATGAACGCCTTGAACTCGTTCACCCAGGCAGGCGCTTTCTTGGGGATTTGAGGCATCATGGCGTGTCTCCTCTCGGGCTGTCGGTCATGGCGGCGTTGGAGTAGTGTCGATGGGCTCGATCCGGGCGTCAAACGAAAGGCTACGAAGATGCGGACCCGCCCCCTGGCAACGCTTCTCGCCGCCGCGATCCTCATGCTCTCCGTTGCCGCTCTTCCGCGCGCGGCGGTGGCGCAGAGCCCGACCGTGGCGACGCCGGTGAAGCCGACCATGCCCTACAAGCCGTCGGCGCAGCCGACGCAGAAGCAGGCGCCCGGCAAGTCCTGCCTCTCCTTCATGCTGAACAGCCAGGCGCACAAGGAGTGCATCGAGAACCAGCAGAAGGCGAAAGCGGCGGCGAAGAAGACGAAGACGAAGTCCTGAGGCGCCCTCACTCGACCCAGTCGAGACCCATCGCCTTGAAGCGCTCGGGATCGTCGGGCCAGGTGTCGCGCACCTTGACGAACAGGAAGAGGTGCACCTTCCGGCCGAGCTGCTCCTCCAGCACCTTGCGGGCCGCGAGGTTGATCGCCTTGACGGTGGCGCCACCCTTGCCCAGCACGATCGCCTTCTGGCTGTCGCGGCGGACATAGATCACCTGCTGGATTTTGGCCGAGCCGTCCTTGAACTCCTTCCACGACTCCGTCTCGACCATCAGGTCGTAGGGCAGCTCGTCGTGGAGCTTGAGGAACAGCTGCTCGCGCGTGACCTCGGCCGCCAGCAGGCGCTCGGACAGGTCCGAGAGATCGTCCTCGGCGAACAGCCACGGGCCTTCGGGCATCAGGCTCGCGAGATGCGCCTTGAGATCGGCGACGCCGTCGCCGGTCTCGGCCGAGATCATGAAGGTCTTGGTGAAGTCGAATTCCTGGTTGAGCTGGGCCGCGCGCGGCAGGAGCTCCTGGCGCTTGATCAGGTCGACCTTGTTCAAGGCGAGGATCGCCGGGCGCTTTGCTTCCTTCAGGCCGGCGAGGATGCTGCGGGCATCGTCGCCTATCCCCTTCTTGGTGCCGTCGACCACGACGACGACCTGGTCGGCGTCCGCCGCGCCGGCCCAGGCGGAGGCGACCATCGCGCGCTCCAGCCGCCGCTTGGTCTTGGTGAAGATGCCGGGCGTATCGACGAAGACGAGCTGCGTCTCGCCTTCGATCGCGATGCCGGTGATGCGCGTCCTCGTGGTCTGCACCTTCGGCGTCACGATCGAGACCTTGGCCCCCACCATCTGGTTCAGCAGCGTCGACTTGCCGGCGTTGGGGGCGCCGACCAGCGCCACCAGGCCGCAACGGGTCTTGGTCTCAGGCATCGGCGGCGACCTCCACGAGAAGTGCGGCCGCGGCCGCCTGCTCCGCTTCGCGCTTCGAGCGGCCGCTGCCGGCGGCGGGGCCGTGCTTGCCGACACGTGCCTCGATCGTTCGCTGCGGCGCGTGTGCCGGTCCGCTCGACGCGGTTTCGGTATAGGTGGGAAGGCCGAGGCCGCGCGCCTGCGCCCATTCCTGGAGCCGCGTCTTGGCGTCGCGCGGCGGCGCGGCATCGGCGGCGATCAGGTCCGTCCAGCGGGCCGTGACGAAGGCGCGCGCGGCTTCCAGGCCGCCGTCGAGATAGAGCGCCGCGATCACGGCCTCCATCGCGTCCGCCAGCACGGCTTCGTTGGTGCGCGCCGCCTCCTCGCCCTTCGACAGCTTGATCGAGGCGCCGAGATCGATCGAGCGGGCGACCTGCACCAGCGCCGAACGGCTCACTAGCCGCGCATGGCGCTTGGCGATGTCTCCCTCGCGCTCCTTTGGAAAGGTCGTCAGCAGCACGTCGGCGACGATCAATCCCAGCACGCGGTCGCCGAGGAATTCGAGTCGCTCGTAGCCGCGGCCGCGCTTCTTGACCGCGCTCGCATGGGTCAGCGCTTCGTCGAGCAGGTCGGGCCGGGCGAAGACGTGGCCGAGAACCTCGGCGAGAGGCGTCAGACGATACCCCGGAACATCCGGCCGATGCGGATCGCGAAGGGCCACTTCCAGACCTCCCACAGCCTGGCTTCGCCGTTGGTCGAGAAGAAGGTGAACTCGGCGCGGCCGACCAGGTTGGCGGCGGGAACGAAGCCGACCCCGGAAAGCACGCGGCTGTCGAGCGAGTTGTCGCGGTTGTCGCCCATGGCGAAGTAGTGGCCGGCAGGCACGACGAACACCGGCGTGTTGTCGAGCTGGCCGTCGTCGGACACCTCGATGATGCGGTGCTGGCGGCCGTTCGGCAGCGTCTCGACGTACTGCGCATAGCGCTGCGTGGCGCGGCCGGAGCCTTCGAGGAAGTCCTCGACCCGCTCGCGCTTCACCGGCAGGCCGTTGATGTGGAGGATGCCGCCGGTCACCTGGATGCGGTCGCCGGGAAGGCCGACGATGCGCTTGATGTAGTCGGTCGAGTTGTCGCGCGGCAGCTTGAAGACCGCGACGTCGCCGCGCTCGGGCTCGCGGAACAGGATGCGGCCGGGGATCAGCGGCGGGCCGAACGGCAGTGAGTAGCGGCTGTAGCCGTAGGAGAACTTGCTGACGAACAGATAGTCGCCGACCAGCAGGGTCGGGATCATCGAGCCGGACGGAATGTTGAACGGCTCGACCGCCGCGGTCCGGATCACGAGCGCAATGCCGACGGCGTAGAGCACCGTCTTGATCGTGTCCCAGACGGTGCTGGTCTTTTTCGACGATGTAGTCAGGCTCATGCTCGCCGCTCGGGGGGAGGGTCGCCCGAGGGTATGCCAGACCCACCCCTCCCCGGCAAGCTAGGCCTGGAGCCGTTCCAATCTCGGTAGCGGGGAAATCACAAGCGGAACAAGGCAGAGGGCGAGGCCGACGCCGGCCAGGGCGACCCCCGCATAGAGCCCCCATACCTCGCCGACCAGCCCACCCAGAAGGGCACCGACCGGGCGGAAGCCCCAGGTGAGCCATCTCAGGCTGGCATTGACGCGGCCAAGCAGGTGGATCGGCGTGACGCTCTGCCGCAGGCTGGTCTGGGTGACGCTGAAGACGACCGGCCCGAAGCCGAAGAGAAACCGCCCGGCGACCAGCAGCGGGATCGCGGTCGCCGGCGTCGCCGCCAGGATCAGCGCAATGCCCGCCACCCCGATCGCGGGACCCCAAATGATCGAGCGGCCAACGCCGATCCGCCTCTCGATAGCGGGCGCGGCGATCGCCCCCAGCACCATGCCGATCCCGTCGACGGCGAACACCAGGCCGATCTCGGTGGCGGTAAGCCCAAGGCCGCGGGCGAGATAGAGCACGAGGAAGCGCACTCATCGCGAACAGCGCGATGTTCCAGGTGAGCGAGCAGAGGGCGAGCGCACGGAGGCTGGGCTCGCCCAGCAGGAAGCGCAAACCTTCCGCCAGGTCGCTGGCGAAGCTGCGGCGGACCGCGGGCGTCGTGGGCGCCGCCGGTCTCGATATCCGCCAGGCGAAGGCGGCGGCCGCCAGGTCGGCGAGACCGCACGCCAGCACGGCCGAGGCCGGTCCGATCGCCCCGGCGAGGACGCCGGCCAGCCCGGGACCGCCCGTCGTCGCGCCGGCACGGCCGATCTCGAACCGGCTGTTGGCCTGCATCAGGCGATCGCGCTCGACCAGCGCCGGGATCGCCGATTGGGCGGCGACGTCGAAGAAGACCATGCCGATGCCGGCGAGCAGCGCCCCCGCCATGAGAAGCGGCAGGCTGAGCACGCCGAGCAGCGCCGCGACAGGGATCGCCAGCAGCGCCGATGCCCGAAGCAAGCTGCCGGCGATCATCACCGAACGGCGCGGCAGCCGGTCGATCCAGACGCCGGCGGGCAGACCGAAGATGAAGAACGGGATCGTCGCCGCGACCGTCAGCCAGCCCATCTCGACAGGGCCGACGCCGAGGACGAGGGCGGCGATCAGCGGTAACGCCAGCAGCGCCACCTGGTCGCCGAACTGAGTTCCGGCGAAGGCGGCGAGGAGCTTGGTGAAATCGGTCATGCCACAGTCATGGGCCGTGGCGCCGCCCGGCTCTATCCGACGCTTGCGCTGCAATCCTCAATCGCGACCCAGGATCTTCTCGATGGCCACCTTCGGCACCGCCGTGATGATCACGGTCGCCTGGGCGATCGGCGGCTCGTCGGTCAACGAGACGTCGATGCGGAGGTCCATGCCGGGCGGCGTCATCTCGGCCAAGCGCTTCGCGGCGCCGCCGGTCAGCTTCATCGTCGGCCGGCCGGAGGGATCATTGACCACGCCCATGTCACGCCAGAAGACGCCCCGGCGGAAGCCGGTGCCGAGCGCCTTCGAGCAGGCTTCCTTGGCGGCGTAGCGGCGCGCGTAGCTCGCCGCCCGGTTCGCCCGCCGGTCGGACTTGGCGCGCTCCACGGCCGTGAAGCAGCGGTCGAGGAAACGCTCGCCGAAGCGGACGAGCGTCTTCTCGATCCGGTCGATGTCGATGAGGTCGGTGCCGAGACCGATGATCATGCCGTCTCCGCGCCCGTAGCTTCGGCGCGGGCCTTGTCCATCAGCGAGCGCATGCGGCGGATGGCCGAGTCGAGGCCGGAGAAGATCGCCTCGCCGATCAGGAAGTGGCCGATGTTGAGCTCGACGATACTCGGGATCGCCGCGACCGGCGCCACCGTGTCGAAGGTGAGGCCGTGACCCGCATGGCATTCGAGGCCGATCGCCTCGGCATGCCTGGCGGCGGCGACGATGCGGGCAAGCTGCCTGTCGCGCTCCGCGCCCTCGTGCTCGCAATAGGCGCCGGTGTGAAGCTCGACGACCGGCGCGCCCAGCTTCTTCGCCGCGTCGAGCTGGCGCGGGTCGGCCTCGATGAACAGCGAGACCCGGCTGCCGTTGGCGCCGAGCTTCTGCACCACCGGGTAGAGGTGATCGAAGAGGCGGATCGCGTCGAGCCCGCCCTCGGTCGTCACCTCGGTCCGCTTCTCCGGCACCAGGCAGCAGGCATGCGGCTTATGGCGAAGCGCGATCGACACCATCTCGTCGGTCGCCGCCATCTCGAAATTGAGCGGCCGGTCGATGTCGCGCGAGAGCCGCGCGATGTCGTCGTCTGAGATGTGGCGGCGGTCTTCGCGAAGATGGGCGGTGATGCCGTCGGCGCCGGCCTTTACGGCCAGGCGGGCGGCACGGACGGGATCGGGATGCTTGCCGCCGCGGGCGTTACGGATCGTGGCGACGTGGTCGATGTTGACGCCGAGACGGAGAGGACGAGGCATGGGGGGCCTCCTCAGGCTTGGGGGGACCGGAAGTCTACCCCTAACCGCGTGCCCGCTCGACCGAGTTGATGACCGGGGCGGCGCGGAGCGCGGCCACGATGTTGGTCAGGTGGCGGACGTTCGCGACCTCGATGTCGATCAGCATGTCGAAGAAGTCGGGCGAGCGGTTGGTGAACTTGAGGTTGGTGATGTTGCCCTGGTTCTTACCGATGATCGTGGTCAGGCTGCCGAGGCTGCCCGGCTCGTTGGTCAGCGTCACCGTGAGCCGGCCGACATGGCGCTCGGGATCGGCGTCTCCGACGTCCCAGCCGACATCGAGCCAGCGCTCCGGCGTGTCGTTGAACTGCTCGAGCGTCTCGCAGTCGATCGTATGGACGGTCACGCCCTTGCCCGTGGTGACGATGCCGACGATCCGGTCGCCCGGCAGCGGGTGACAGCAACGGGCGAAGTGGACCGCCATGCCGGCGATCAGGCCTCGGATCGCGACCCGGTGATCGCTCTTGCGGTCCTTGGCGGCACGGGAGCGCGCGATCGGCACGACCTTGCCCGGATCCTGGGCCTTCTGCTTGAGGCCCGGGAAGATCGCATGCAGGACCTCGCGCTCGGAGCGGATGCCCTCGCCGACAGCGGCGTAAATGTCCTCCGCCGCTTCCGCATCAAAAATCTGAAGAACTCCGTCGAAGGCCTTGTCAGAGAACGTATATCCTTCCTGGCGAAAGGCCTTCTGCAGGATCGCCTTGCCGAGCTCGGAGAACTCGGCCCGCTTCTTCAACCGGATGAAGCGGCGGATCCGCGCCTTGGCCTTGCCGGTGACGACGAACTGCTCCCAGGTCGGCGACGGCGTCTGGGTCTTGGATGTGGCGATCTCGACCTGGTCGCCGTTGTTGAGGCGGGTCCGGAGCGGTACCAGGCGACCGTTGATCTTGGCGCCGACGCAGGTGTCGCCGACCTGGCTGTGGACCGCGTAGGCGAAGTCCACCGGGGTCGCCCCGCGGGGGAGCGCGATCAGGTCGCCCTTGGGCGTGAAGCAGAAGACCTGGTCCTGGAACATCTCGAGCTTGGTGTGCTCGAGGAACTCCTCGGGTCCCGAGGCGTGCTCGAGGATGTCGAGCAGCTCGCGGAGCCAGCGGTACTGGCGGCCGTCCTTGGTCTCGGCCGCGTCCTGCTTGTAGACCCAGTGCGCGGCGACGCCGAGCTCGGCGACGTCGTGCATGTCGCGGGTGCGGATCTGGACCTCGATGCGCTGGCGCGACGGGCCGATCACCCCGGTATGGAGCGAGCGGTAGCCGTTCGGCTTCGGGGTCGAGATGTAGTCCTTGAAGCGGCCGGGAACGACCGGATAGGCGTTATGCAGCAGGCCGAGCGACTGGTAGCAGTGCTCGACCTTATCGACGACGACGCGGAAGGCCATGATGTCGGAGAGCTGCTCGAACCCGACGTTCTTGCGCTGCATCTTCCGCCAGATCGAGTAAGGCGTCTTCTCGCGGCCCGAGACCCAGGCCTCGACCCCGCCCTCCTTCAGCGTCTCCTTGAGCTCGGCGATGATGCCCTGCACCAGGTCGGCGCCCTGGTTGCGGAGGAACGAGAGCCGGGCGATGACGCTGTCGCGCGCATCCTTGTTGATCTCGGCGAAGGCGAGGTCTTCGAGCTCGTCCTTCATGCGATGGATGCCGATGCGCTCCGCCAGCGGCGCATAGATCTCCATCGTTTCCATCGCGATCTTCCGGCGCTTCGCCGGGTTCTCGATGAAGTGGAGCGTACGCATGTTGTGGAGGCGGTCGGCGAGCTTGACCAGGAGGACGCGGATGTCCTCGCTCATCGCCAGGACCAGCTTCCGGAAGTTCTCGGCCTGCTTTTCCTGGTCGGACTGCAGCTCGATCCGGTTGAGCTTGGTCACGCCGTCGACGAGGCGCGCGACCTCCTTGCCGAACTTGGACTCGATGTCCTCGATCGTGGCGTCGGTGTCCTCGACGGTGTCGTGCAAGAGCGCCGTCACGATCGACGCGGTGTCGAGCTTCATCCCCGTGAGGATGCCCGCCACCTCGAGGGGATGCGCGAAATAGGGATCGCCCGAGGCGCGCTTCTGCGCGCCGTGCGCCTTCATCGCATAGACGTAGGCGCGGTCGAGCAGATCCTCGTCCGCCTGGGGGTCGTAGGCTTTGACCCGATCAACGAGTTCGTATTGGCGGATCATGGCGATCCGCCTTCACGGCGCCGGAACGATTTTCGTCCGACGCCTGCCATGGACTTACGCTCGGTCGTCGCTGTCGTCGGCGCCGACTTCGCCGTCCGGGATCTCGACTTCCTCATCGGCGGCCTCGGCAGCCTGGGCCGCCCCCGCCATCATCGCCTGGGCAAGCGCCTGCTCGTCCGCCATGACCTCGAGGATCTCCTCTTCGGGCTCGTCGACCTCGACCTGCCTTTGAAGCCCCTTCACCAGCGCTTCCCTGAGGCCGTCCAGGTTGATGGTCTCGTCCGCGATCTCGCGGAGCGCCACGACCGGGTTCTTGTCGTTGTCGCGATCCAGCGTGATCGAGGCCCCGGCGGCGATCTCGCGCGCCCGCTGGGAGGCGACCATCACAAGGTCGAACCGATTCGGAATCTTGACGACGCAGTCTTCAACGGTCACGCGGGCCATTTGGACGAACTCCAAAGAACGAAGCTGAACTTAGAGATATAACGTTTCCAAGCCTTTGGCGCAACCTCCCGGGACATGACCGGATGTCGCAGCCGGGGCTTTTCCTCAAGGGAAGGCCTCGGGCATAGTGCCGGCCCTTTCCCGGAGGTTCTTCAAGATGATGGACGTCGCTGAACGTATGACGGTCCTGGGCACCGAGACCGCGTTCGAGGTCCTCGCCCGGGCCCAGGCCCTGGCGGCCCAGGGCAAATCCATCATCAACCTCGGCATCGGCCAGCCCGACTTCAAGACGCCGCCCCACATCGTCGAGGCGGCGATCAAGGCACTGAAGGACGGGCACCACGGCTACACCCCGGCCAACGGCATCCCGGCGCTCCGCGAGGCGGTCGCCTCCGACATCAGGCGCCGCCAGGACATCGAGATCGACCCGGACCTGGTCATGATCATGCCGGGCGGCAAGGTGACGATGTACTTCGCCATCATGATCCTCGGCGACAAGGGCCGGGAGATCCTCTACCCGAACCCCGGCTTCCCGATCTACGAGTCGGTGATCAAGCACTCGGGTGCCACGCCCGTGCCGATCCCGCTGCTGGAGAAGAACGGCTTCGCCTTCTCGGCCGAGGACGTGCTGTCGCGGATCACCAAGAAGACCAGCCTGATCATCCTCAACAGCCCGGCCAACCCGACCGGCGGCGCGGTGCCGCGGGCCGAGTTCGACAAGCTGGTGAAGGGCCTCGAGAAGTTCCCCGATGTCTACGTCATGTCGGACGAGATCTACGGCCAGATGCTCTACGACGGCCGCGAGCACGTGCCGCTGCTCTCCTACGAGTCGATGAGAGACCGCACGATCCTGCTCGACGGCTGGAGCAAGACCTACGCGATGACCGGCTGGCGCCTGGGATACTCGGTCTGGCCGAAGGCGCTCTTCCGCCACGCCGAGAAGCTCGCGATCAACAACCACTCCTGCGTCAACGCGCCGACGCAATTTGCAGGTATCGCTGCGCTCACCGGCCCGCAGGACGCGGTCGGCGTGATGATGAAGGCCTTCGACGAACGCCGCCGCGTCATCGTCAGCGAGCTGAACCAGCTCCCGGGCTTCCGCTGCATCGAGCCGGGTGGCGCCTTCTACGCCTTCCCCAACATCGAAGGCACGGGCCTGACCGCGAAGGAGCTGCAGTCGAAGATGCTGGAGGAAGCCGGCGTCGCCACCATCGCCGGCACCAGCTTCGGTGCCCATGGCGAAGGCTTCATCCGCTTCTCCTACGCCAACTCGACCGAGAACATCCGGGAAGCGATCAAGCGCATCCGCGCCTGCCTGCAGAAGTAGGCCGTCTGTATCGGCCGGGCCGCCGCGACTGTATCGCCGGCCCGGCTCCTCACCGTCTATCGCGCCGGCGTCGTCGCTCGGATAGCCTTGTCCGAAATCACGGGAGGCGGCGAATGCCCCAGCCGAAGACGCTGACGAAGGTTTCCGATCTCGACCATCTGCCCTTCCCGGCCGGGCGGGTGTCGAAGCAGGTGTTCGAGGCCGACGGCGTCGAGCTGCGCCACTACGCGCCGAAGGGCGTCGACACCCAGGTGCCGCACGACCGCGACGAGCTCTACTTCGTGATCTCCGGCACCGGGACCTTCAAGCGCGAGGCCGAGAAGGTGCCCTGCGGCCCCGGCGACGTCCTCTTCGTCGCCGCCCACGAGGACCACCGCTTCCTCGACTTCTCGTCCGACTTCCAGGTCTGGGTCGTCTTCTACGGTCCGGTCCGCGCCAAATAGCGCCATCGGAAACGGCAATGCCTTCTCGAGACGACTAAAAAGCTCTGTGCCGTCCCCGCCTTCGCAGGCGAGGAGCGGCAGCAGAAGTCACATCAGCGTTTCAGACCTAACGGCGGTCACGGAGGGCGCCAAGCAACCCTCCGAGAACGCCGCCCGCGCTTGTATTGCCGCGCCAGTGACGGGCACGGGTGTTGTGGGCGGCATCGATGCCGCCGATCGCAAGCGGCGCGACGTGATCAATATGCCATCCAAACTCAGACGACTGGTCTCCGTAGTCGGACCAGCGGATGGCACGGCCGTCACAGTCGATCCGCCACATCTCGGGGCTGCGCCCGTAGATGGTTGCGGTAGCGTTCCAGGCCGCCAAGCGGCGCATATAGTCGAGCATTCCAGTCATCGAACCAAAAACTCCAAAGGGTTTCAGAACCGATGGAGCCCGCTTGACGCAATGACGTTGTATTGCGTAAGAGACGCAAGTCACGACGACCTGTCCTGCGCGGGCTCCTAGCTTCGCAGGGCAACGAAGGGCCCGGCTGCAACCGGGCCTTTCTTCGTTGTGTCTATGGATTTCTACGCTGATTCGGCCATCGGACACAAGGCCCGCACAGAATCGCGACCCACTAGATATTGACTGTGCGGAAAAACCCAGACGGAACCCAGCGGGTTTCAGAGAGGGTTCTTGTGGGTAATGTGGATAACTTTTCTGGCCTTTTAGCCCTTCGCCGTGGCCAGCAATCGCTCCCTACGCTTCAGCCCATGGGGCGCACCACACTAAGGCGAATTTTTGAGCAAACGCCTAATATTTTGGCGACCGGTGGGATGCTGGGCTGCCTATCTTGCGGGATTCCAGGCTTTTAACCCTGGCATGGCCCCTGCACTTGATGGCGCAAAACCCCGCTGCCGCGGCGGGGTTCCCTTCCCCGCGGCTGACCAGAGATCGAGATGAAGAAGATCGAGGCGATCATCAAGCCGTTCAAGCTGGACGAGGTGAAGGAAGCCCTGCACGAGGTCGGCATCCAGGGGATCACCGTGACCGAGGCCAAGGGCTTCGGCCGCCAGAAGGGCCACACCGAGCTCTATCGCGGCGCCGAATACGTGGTCGACTTCCTGCCCAAGGTTAAGGTCGAGGTCGTGCTGGACGACGCGCTGGTGGAACGCGCGATCGAGGCGATCCAGAAGGCCGCCCACACCGGCCGCATCGGCGACGGCAAGATCTTCGTTTCCTCGATCGAGGAAGCCATCCGCATCCGCACCGGCGAGCGCGGCACCGACGCGATCTGACGCGTCGGCGCCGTTCGCGCGCCTGCCCCTTCGTTGTCCCTCCCGCCTAGTGCTTAAAGCTCTCTCCCAACAAAGAGGACGATATGACGACGCCTAAGAAGATCATGGAAATGATCAAGCAGCACGACGTGAAGTACGTCGACCTGCGCTTCACCGACCCGCGCGGCAAGTGGCAGCATCTCAGCCAGCACATCCGTACCGTCGACGAAGAGTCGCTGGTCGAAGGGTTCATGATGGACGGTTCGTCGATCGCCGGGTGGAAGGCGATCAACGAGTCCGACATGACCCTGATGCCGGACCTCTCGACCGCGGTGATGGATCCGTTCACCGCGCAGCCGACGCTGATCATCGCCTGCGACACGCTCGAGCCCTCGACCGGCCAAGCCTACTCACGCTGCCCGCGCTCGGTCGCCAAGCGCGCCGAGGCCCACATTTCGGGCTCCGGCATCGGCGAGGTCGGCTACTTCGGCCCCGAGGCCGAGTTCTTCGTGTTCGACGACGTCCGCTTCAAGGTCTCGATGAACGAGGTCTCGTACCGGGTCGACTCCTCGGAAGGCCCGTACAACACGGACCGCAAGTACGAAGAAGGCAACATGGGCCACCGCCCGCCGGTCAAGGGCGGCTACTTCCCGGTTCCGCCGGTCGACTCCGAGCAGGATCTCCGCGGCGAGATGCTGACGATGATGGAGGAGATGGGCCTCGACGTCGAAAAGCACCACCACGAGGTGGCGCCCGCGCAGCACGAGCTGGGCTTCAAGTACAACACGCTGGTCAAGTGCGCCGACCAGATGCAGATCTACAAGTACGTCGTGCACATGGTCGCCCACAACTACGGCAAGACCGCCACCTTCATGGCGAAGCCGATCAAGGGCGACAACGGCTCGGGCATGCACGTGCACCAGTCGATCTGGAAGAAGGGCAAGAACCTCTTCGCCGGCAACGGCTACGCCGACCTGTCGGACACGGCCCTCTACTACATCGGCGGCGTGATCAAGCATGCGCGTGCGATCAACGCGTTCTCGAACTCGACCACCAACAGCTACAAGCGGCTGATCCCGGGCTTCGAGGCGCCGGTGCTGCTGGCCTACTCGGCCCGCAACCGTTCGGCCTCGTGCCGCATCCCGTTCGTCGCGAGCCCGAAGGGCAAGCGCGTCGAGGTGCGGTTCCCCGATCCGATGGGCAACCCGTACCTGACCTACGCGGCGCTGCTGATGGCCGGCCTTGACGGCATCCAGAACAAGATCCATCCGGGCGACCCGATGGACAAGAACCTCTACGACCTGCCGCCGGAAGAGCTGAAGAACGTTCCGCAGGTCTGCGGCTCGCTCCGCGAGGCGCTGGCCGAGCTCGACAAGAACCGCGAGTTCCTGAAGAAGGGCGGCGTGTTCTCCGACGACCTGATCGACGGCTACATCGAGCTGAAGATGCAGGAAGTGTGGGACATGGAGCACACCCCGCATCCGATCGAGTACCAGAACTACTACTCGAGCTGATCCGAGGACCCTATCGTTGCGAGAGGCCCCGCCGATCCGAAAGGACGGCGGGGTTTTTCTTTGCGTCTTGCGACCTCGCTGACGCTCGGCCCCACCCTGCACTCCGCCGCTTCGCGGGAGAGGGTTCCGAAGTTCGTGCCCCCTCTCCCGCGTCGTAGGCGGGGAGGGTTGGGGTGGGGCGAGCGTCAGCGAGGGTCTTCCAAAGAATGACCAATACGCGGGGCCTAGCCTAAGCTAGGCGTAACGCATGACTCCTCCCCATCCCTTCTCCCTCGCCGGCCGCGTCGTGCTCGTCACCGGCGCCGCGCGTGGACTCGGCTTCGAGATCGCGCGGGCCGTTGCCGCTGCCGGCGCTCACGTCGTGATCAACGGGCGTGACCCTGAGCGCGCGCAATCGGCTGTCGATCGCATCGCGGCCGAAGGCAATAATGCCTCCGTCGCCGTCTTCGACATCGCCGACGATGCGGCGGTCGCACGCGAGGTCGCCGCGATCGGGGAACGTCACGGCCGGCTCGACGGGCTCGTGAACAATGTCGGTGCCCGCAACCGGAAGCCGCTGTTCGATTTCACGCTGGAAGAGACGCGCCAGCTCATCGACACCGACATGATCGCAGGCTTCACGCTCTCGCGCGAAGCGGCACGCCTGATGATCCCCAGGAAGACTGGCCGCATCGTCCACGTCACCTCGATCGCCGGCCCCTACGCGCGCGCCAACGACGCGGTCTACATCGCGGCGAAGGGTGGGCTCACCTCGCTGGTGAAGGCGCTGGCGGTCGACCTGGGTCCCCACGCGATCACCGCGAACGCGATCGCGCCCGGCTTCTTCGCGACCGAGACCAACGCGCCGATGATCGCCGACAAGGCGGTGCACGACCGCTACGCGCAACGCACCGCGCTCGGCCGCTGGGGCCGGCCCGAAGAGATCGCCGGCGCCGCCGTGTTCCTGCTGTCCGACGCCGCCTCCTTCGTCACCGGCCATGTGCTGACCGTCGACGGCGGCACCACGGCGATGTTCTAGCTGCGACGCTGACTTGATTATCTCGATACTGCGTCCACTATTCTGCACTCAGACTGATCGGGAGAGTCCTAAATGCGAATTTACGCCAATGGCTACGCGCACGATCATGGGCCTAACCGAATTGTCGACACGTCTCTTAGCGCGCCCTCCGAAGGGGACTCCGGGAACCTTTATATCGACCATCTAGGGCACGCGACGACTTCAGTGCAGAAAGTCCCTCTATCTTTAGGTGGGAACTACGTGGTTCATGTTGGCTTGACGAAGGCAGATATTATGGAGCTCGCAAAGATCATGCTCTCCGATGAGGACTGCCTCGAGCTTATTCGCGCCATCCCGATGGCGAGAAAGGCCCTTGAGGCGGCGGAGACGGCGGAAGCTGAAGCATTGGTAGATTGGTAAAGTCGGGACACAGGTATCTAAGTTTGCACCGGCGTTCCTAGTCCCAGTTCTGCCGAAATTTCTTTCGCTGCTTCCATCAGCGCCGGCAGGAACGATTTCCGAATTGCCTCGCCGGTGAAACGCTCGGTCGGCATCGTCAGGCTCAGCGAGGCCACCACCGTCTCGGCGTGGTCGAGCAGCGGCACCGCGATCGCCGAGGACGTCTGGGACGCACTCGAGCACATGACCGAGCTCAAGGTGCCAGAGAAGGCGCAATGCGCGCTGCTCGGCGAAAATGCGCGCAAGCTCTACGGCATCGACCCAGTCCTGAAGGTGACCGAGCGGATCGCGACCTAAAGCCCGGCGATCCTCCCGTGGTAGCGGGATCGGCCGCACAACCACAACCTTGGGGGATTAACTAAATTTCAAGGATTCCGGCGCCTACTGACATCGTCCCGACAAGCGGACGGCGAAAGGTCAGTTCTTGGCGATCGATTGGGGAACCTTCTTCTGCGGCACACGGCCCGGCGACCTCACCGGCAGCCATGACGGGCTGCTGGTCGCGCTGTCGATCCTGATCGCGGTTGCGGGCTCCTATACGGCGCTCGATCTCGCCGGCCGTGTCCGGGCCGCCGAAAGCATCAACCGCCATTTCTGGCTCACCCTGAGCGCGACCGCGATGGGCGGCAGCATCTGGTCGATGCACTTCGTCGCCATGCTCGCCTTCCAACTTGAGGTGCCGATTGGTTACGAGACGCTGCTGACACTGGCATCGCTGCTCGCCGCCGTCGTCGTCAGCTCGGCCGCACTCGACATCGGCAGCCGGATCAAGCGCCCCACCCTTCGCGCCATGCTGCCGGCAGGTGCCTATCTCGGCGTCGGCGTCGCAGTCATGCACTACACCGGCATGGCGGCGATGAACATGAAGGCCGCGCTTTCCTACGAGCCCTGGCTGTTCTCGCTGTCGATCCTCGTCGCGATCGCAGCCGGCACGGTCGCCCTCTGGCTCGCCTTCACGCTCAACCGCTGGCAACAGAGGCTGGCGGCGGCGGCGGTCATGGCGGCAGCGATCGCCGGCATGCACTTCACCGCGATGGCCGCCGCCAACTACACCCCGCTCGTCGACAACCTCACCCCGGTACACTCGGAGGCGACGGTTCCGCTGCTCGCGATCGTCGTCGCGGTCGCAACCTTCGGCGTGCTGGCCCTCGGGCTCCTGTCAGCCGCGATGGACCGGCGCTTCGCAGCACAGGCCGAGCGCGAGGCCTCGGGTCTGCGCGAGAGCGAGCGCTATCTGCGCGACGTGCTCGCCAGAGCGCACGATGCCTATGTCGCAACCGACCAGGCCGGCATGATCATCGAGTGGACCGACGCCGCGACACGCACCTTCGGCTGGTCGCGCGAGGAAGTGCTCGGACGCCCCTTCGCCGACGTGATCTTCGCCGAATCCGACAGGCCGGTGTTCCAGGCCCAGCTCCGTTCCGGCGAGAATTTCGAGGCTGCGACCTTCGACGGCCGCTGCGAGCTGGACGCCATCCGTAAGGACGGCAAGGCGATCACCGTCGAGATGACGCTGGCGCCCGTCACGTTCCGGGGCCAGGTAACCTATCACGCCTTCCTTCACGATATCGGCGAGCGCAAGGCGGCCGAGCGCGAGCTGGTCGTGGCCAAGGAAATGGCAGAGTCGTCAGACCGCGCCAAGTCCGAGTTCCTCGCCCATATGAGCCATGAGCTCCGCACGCCGCTGAACGCGATCATCGGTTTCTCCGAGATCATCCGCGACCAGATGATGGGCCCGAATCCGGAGGCCTATAGGTCCTATGCGACGGACATCCATTCGAGCGGCCAGCACCTGCTCGAGATCATCAACGACATTCTGGATCTCTCGAAGGCCGAAGGCGGCTACCTGGAACTCCGCGCACGCCCCTTCGACGTGGCGAGGATGCTCAGCCGCTGCGTCGACACGGTGCGTGAGCTCGCCCGCAAGGTCGATATCGATATCTCGCTCGACACCGGCCACGACCTTCCCGCCCTCGTCGGCGAGGAGCGCCGGATCCGCCAGATCGTGCTCAATCTGCTTTCCAACGCCGTGAAGTTCACGCCGGCCGGCGGACGGATCCAGGTCAGGACCGGATTCAGCGCCGCCGGCGACCTGCAGCTGGTCGTCGAGGATACCGGCATCGGCATGACGCGGAGCCAGATCGACGTGGCGCTGATGCCGTTCCGACAGGTGGAGAGCCATCTCAGCCGACGTTACGAAGGCGCCGGCCTCGGCCTGCCGCTGGCGCGACGCTTCGCCGAACTCCATGGCGGCACGCTGGACATCGACAGCGCGCCGAATGCCGGCACCCGCGTCGTGGTGACCTTTCCCAGGGACCGGCTCAGGATCGTGCCGCTGCCCAAGGTCGCCTGAGGTCAGCGGCGCGCACGCGCCAGATCCTCCATCCTGTCCCCGAGGTGCCGTCCCAGCATCTCGGCCAGCCGCACGCGCGGCCGTCCCACGGCGAACGCCAGCCCGAACTCCTGATCGAGCTTCGGCCGGAACGGTCGGATCTCCAGCCCGAGCCGTCGATAGGCTTCGACCATCAGTCCGTTGACGAGGGTGATCCCGAGCCCGTCCGCCACCATCGCGCAGGCCGATGCGACCGTGTGCGTTTCGATCCGGACGTTCGGCACGACCCCCGCCTTGCGGAAGACGCGTTCGACCTGCAGGCGGGTCGCCTGCTGGCGCCCGATCATCACCATCGGCTCGCCCGCCAGATCCTCGGCCGCGATCGATCGGCGTCGCGCAAGGCGGTGCCCCTTCGGCAGCACGACGACGTTGGCGACGGTGGTTCGGCGCTCGACCACGAGTCCGGGGAAGGCGACCGGCAATCCGACGAATCCCAGATCGACCTCCCCCGCCGCAACCATCCGCTCGATGGCGGGATAGTTGCCGGCCATCAGCTCCACCGACGTATCGGGAGACTCGGCCAGGAATGCCTTCAACACCGGCGGCAGCAACCCTTCGGCGACGCTGTGCGGTGCCGCCAGGCGGATGAGAACCTGACCCGCCGCCCCAAGCCTCAGCTGATCGGCGAGCCGGCCGACCCTGCGCACGCTTTCGATCGCCTCGGTGACCGGATCGAGGAGCTGGCGCGCCTCGGCGGTCGGGACCAGCCGGCCGCGGTCCCGGTGGAACAGCTCGATGCCCGCGTCGCGTTCGAACTGCGAGACGAGTCGGCTCACCGCCGACTGCGAGATGTCCAGGCTGCGGGCGGCGGCCGTCGTCGATCCGGTGACCGCGACCGCGCGAAAGGCTTCCAGGGGTTTCAGGCTCACGGCTCATCCCGCATAGGTTTATGCAAGTATTGCATAGGATTGAGCCTCGCACCGCCGGATGACTAGCCTCGCTGCAGATCCGGAGGCGCCCCGATGCCCGACATCCCGAACCTGCCCTACGAGGTCCTCGTCGAGAGCGACCACAGAGTGTCGATGCGCGACGGCGTGAAGCTGGCGACGGACGTCCACCGCCCGGCCCGCGACGGCCAGGCCGCCGCCGGCCGCTTCCCCGTGATCCTCGAGCGAACGCCCTACGGCAAGTCGCAGGTCTCGCGCTCCGAGATCAATCTCGGGGCCCCGGCGCCGTCGCCTCGTGCCGAGGTCGCGGCCACCTTCGTCCGCCACGGCTACATCGTGATCTACCAGGACTGCCGCGGACGCCACGGCTCCGAGGGCGAGTTCGTGAAGTACCTGTCGGATGCCGAGGACGGCGCCGACGCGGTGGCCTGGATCCTGAAGCAGCCCTGGTGCGACGGGCGCATCGGCACCATGGGGCTCTCCTATGCCGCGCACACGCAGATGGCCCTGGCGTCGATGGGACCGAAGGGCCTCGCCGCCATGGTGGTCGACTCCGGCGGCTTCTCGAACGCCTTCGCGAGCGCGATCCGCAACGGCGGCGCCTTCGAGATGAAGCAGGTGACCTGGGCCTACAACCAGGCGAAGGAGAGCCCGCTCGCCAAGGCCGATCCGCTGGTGAAGGCGGCACTCGAGGCCGAGGACATAAGGCAGTGGTTCAAGGCCTTCCCGTGGAAGCCCGGCCATTCGCCGGTTCGCCACGTGCCGGAATACGAGGCCTACCTCTTCGAGCAATGGACGCGCGGGAATTTCGACGCCTACTGGAAGAAGCCCGGCATCTATGCGCTGGGATACCACGACCGCGTGCCCGACATCCCCCAGGTCCAAATGTCGAGCTGGTACGACGCCTATGTGCGAACCGCATCCGAGAACTTCCTCGGACTTCGCGCCAAGAAGAAGGGCCCGATCCGGCTGATCATGGGGCCGTGGCTGCACGGCGACCGCACTTCGACCTTCTCCGGCGACGTCGACTTCGGCTCCGCGGCACCGATCGACGGCAACATCGCCGAGAACTGGACGGAGTTCCGACGCCGCTGGTTCGACCGCTGGCTCAAGGGGCTCAAGAACGGCGTCGACGAAGAGCCCGAGGTCCGGCTCTTCCTGATGGGCGGCGGCTCGGGCCGACGCATCGCCTCGGACCGGCTCGACCATGGCGGCAAATGGATCGCCGCATCCGACTGGCCGCTGCCGAAGACGAAGTTCACGCCCTACTACCTGCACGGCGACGGCAGGCTCGATCCGAAGAAGCCCAGGAAAGGTGCCCCCGCGCTCTCCTACGACTACGATCCGGACAAGCCCTGCCCGACCATCGGCGGCGGACTCACCTCCGGCCAGCCGGTGTTCGAGGGCGGCGCCTTCGACCAGCGCGAGGATCCGCGGTTCTTCGGCATCCAGAATCCCGGCCTGCCCCTGGCTGCCAGGTCCGACGTCCTCGTGTTCCAGACCGAGCCCCTTCCAGGCGACGTCGCCGTCATCGGCCCGATCACGGTCAGGCTCTGGATCTCCTCCGACTGCCCGGACACCGACTTCACCGCCAAGCTGATCGACGTCCATCCGCCGACGCCTGAGGATCCGCGCGGCTTCGCGATGAACCTGACCGACGGAATCCTTCGCTGCCGATATCGAAAATCCTGGACCAAGCCGACGCTGATGGCGCCCGGCAAGGTTTACGACATCACGATCGAGCCCTTCGCCACGGCCAACCTGTTCAAGGCCGGCCATCGCATCCGCCTCGACGTCTCGTCGTCGAACTTTCCGCGCTTCGACGTCAACCCGAACACCGGCGAGCCCGAAGGCTTGGCGCGACAGAAGCAGATCGCGTCCAACACCGTGCATGTCGATCAGGCCCGGCCCTCGCACGTGGTGCTGCCGATCGTGCCCCTCGACACCCTGAAGCCGCTCGCCCGACGGAGCCCCGCATGACCCGCGCGCTTTCCCTCCTGCTTCTCGGATCGACGCTCCTCGCCCTGCCGGCGACGGCGGCCGAGCTCGTCATCGGCCGGTCGAGCGAGCAGTCCTCGATCGATCCGCTGTTCTCGCGCACCGGCAACAACCAGATGACGGCGAGCCATTTCTTCGACCAGCTCGTCGATGCCGACGCCGACAACCAGCTCCATGCCTCGATCGCGACGTCGTGGAAGGTGGTCGATCCGACCACCTGGGAGATCAAGCTGCGGCAAGGCGTCGTCTTCCATGACGGCTCCCCCTTCTCAGCCGAGGACGTGGTGTTCTCGATGGAGCGGGCGAAGAACGTGCCCAACAGCCCGGCATCCTTCGCCGGGGCGGTCGGCTCGATCGCCGAGATCACCGCGGTCGACGCCTCGACCATCCGCATCAAGACCCAGGCCCCCTCGCCTCAGCTGCTCGAGCAAATCGGCCTCGTCTTCCTCGTCTCCAAGAAGGTCGCCGGCGGCGCCTCGACCGCCGACTTCAATTCCGGCAAGGCGATGGTCGGCACGGGGCCCTACAAGTTCGGCGAATGGAAGAACGGCGACCGCCTGACCATGAGCCGGAACGAGGCCTACTGGGGCAGAAATCCCGCCTACGACAAGGTGACGTTCCGCTACATCCCGAAGGACGCGCCGCGCGTCGCGGCCCTCCTCGCCGGCGACGTCGACCTGATCGACCAGGTGCCGCCCTCGGACGTCAAGTCGCTCAAGTCGAATCCGAAGATCACGCTGCATTCGACGCCCTCGACGCGGCTCGTCTACCTGGCGCTCGACTCCGACCGCGACGAGTCGCCCTTCGTCACCGATGCCAACGGCAAACCGCTTCAGAAGAACCCGTTGAAGGACCTCCGCGTCCGTCAGGCGATCGCCAAGATGATCGACCGATCGGTCATCGTCGACCGGCTGCTCGACGGCTCCGGCGAGGCCGCCGGCCAGATGGTGCCGAAGGGCATCGGCGGTCACGACGCGTCGCTGCCGCCGGAGAAGCCGGACGTCGCCGGCGCCAAGGCCCTGCTCGCCGCCGCCGGATATCCGAACGGGTTCGGCCTCACGCTGCATTCGTCCAACGACCGCCTGCCGAAGGACGGCGACCTGGTCCAGGTCCTCGGCCAGATGCTGACGCGCGGCGGGCTCAAGGTGAACGGCGTCGTGGCGCTGCCCTACAACGTCTATGCGACGGCGGCGACGCGGCGCGAGTATTCTGCCTTCGTCTTCAGCTTCGGCACCACGACGCCCAACTCGGCGATCGCGCTCAACAACGTGCTGGCGACCTACAACCAGGACGCCGGCACCGGCATCTTCAACCGCGCCCGCTACTCGAACCCGAAGTTCGACGAGACGCTGAAGGCGGCCATCGCCGAGTTCGACGAGGAGAAGCGGAACGGCCTGCTGCGCCAGGCGGCCCAGGTCGCCTTCAAGGATGTCGGCATCGTCCCGCTCTACTGGCAGGTCGTGCACTGGGCCTCGAAGAAGAACGTCGCCTATGAGCCGCGCAAGGACGAGGCGACCTTCGCGATGGCGGCGAAGCCGGCGCCCTAGGCGCGAACGAACTTCAGGTCGCGGAAGGCGCGGCGGAACTCGATCACGTCGCCCTTTACCTGCTCCGGCATCTCGTTGCCCTTGAGCACGCGCGCGAGAAAGCGCGCGACCTCGGGCATCTCCTTCGGCGTCAGCCCGAAGCGCGTGATCTCCTGCGTCCCGATGCGGATTCCGTTGAGATCGCCCTCGACCGGCGCGATCGGAAGCCCGATCCCGCAGAGCAGCAGGTTCGCCTTGGCCAGATGCTTGGAGGCGGTCTGGCCGCCGCCGAAGGGGGCGGCGTGGAACGCCAGGTGATGGCTTTCGGTGTGGCCGCGTCCGTCGGCCGCATGCACGGGCAGCCCCTCCTTCGCCATTGCCTCGCCCAGCGCCTTGGCGTTGGCGATGCACATATCGGCATACGCCTTGCCGTGCTCCAGCAGATCGAGAACGGATAGCGCCAGGGCCGCGGTCTTGCCGAGGTCAAAATTCGCCGTGAGGCCCGGATAGGCGATCTTGTCGATCTTCTCGGCAAGCCCCTGCTCGGTGGTCATCACGAGACCTGAGGGCGGCCCTCCGAAGGCCTTGTAGGTCGAGCACGTCATCAGGTGTGCGCCTTCGGCCAGCGGCTGCTGGAAGCGCCCACCGGCGATCAGTCCTGCCATGTGCGCGGCGTCGTACAGCACCCATGCGCCGATCTCGTCGGCGATCGCGCGCACGCCGGCGACATCGTAGGGAAAGAGGCAGAGCGATCCCGCGACCGTGATGACCTTGGGCTTCAGGCGCTTCGCGTCCGTGCGCAGGCGGTCGAGGTCGATCGCCATCCGCGCGGCATCGTAGGGCACCGGATGGATATCGAGCCCGTAGAGACCGGCGGCACCCGCCCGGTGATGGGTCACATGCCCGCCCATCTCCGGCGGGAAGGCCATGATCCGGTCGCCGGGCGCGCAGGTCGCCATGAAGACGTAGAGGTTGGCGAGCGCGCCGGAGCCGACGCGGATCTCGGCGAAGGGCGCCTTGAACAGCCGGCGCACCAGGCCGTCGGCAACGACCTCGATCCGCTCGGCATATTCCATGCCCATCTCGTACTTGTCGCCGGGATAACCCAGCGACGGGCGGTTGCCGAGCGAGCGGCCGAGCATGGCGGCGGCGCGCGGGTTCATCACGTTGGTGCCGGCATTGAGCCCGAGCGTCTCCGCGTCCATGTGGCGCTCGTGCGCGTCGACGAGCGCATGCAGGCCGGCATCGATCTCGGCGAGCTCGCCCGACAGATGCTCCGCCTCGGCGTCGGCGATCACCTGCCGGCACTCGGCCGGCAGCCACGGCTTGGGATCGGTCGGACGGGTATCCATCAGGGTCGCTCGCTGGTCCGCCCGCCGGGCGGGCCCAAGAGGTAAAAGAGGCGATCGCGCCATGTGGCCGCACGCCACAGGTCGCGGCCCATCGCGATCCATTCGTGCAGCGCGACGAAGAGCGGGTTGTAGGACTCGAGCGGCGTCACCAGGCCGTATCGGCAGGGGACGTCGTCGCGCTCGGCGACGAAGGTGCCGAACAGCCGGTCGAAGACGATCAGAACGCCGCCGTAGTTGGCGTCGATGTACTCGGGGTTGGCGGCGTGGTGGACGCGATGGTGCGACGGCGTGTTCAGCACGTATTCGAGCCAGCCCAGCTTCGGGATCCAGGTCGCGTGCAGCCAGAACTGATAGAGCAGGTTCAGCGACAGCGCGGCGATCACGGCGCCTATCGGGAAACCGATCCAGACCATCGGAACATAGAAGATCAGCGAGCCGCTGCTCCGCCCGGTCCAGCCGAAGCGGTAGGCGGCCGAAAGGTTCAGCTGGTTCGGCGAGTGGTGCACTGCATGCGTCGCCCAGAACCACCGCATCCGGTGGCTGCAGCGGTGGAACCAGTAGTAGAAGAACTCCATCCCGAGGAAGAGGACCGCGAAAGCGAGGATCCCATCGACCGGGACGGTGGCGAGGCGGTTGTCCCAGGCCCAGAGAAAGGCCGGCGTCGCCAGACTGATCGGAAGGAGGTAGACCACCTCGCGCAGCGACACGTCGAACAGCGAGACGAGATAGGCCCGCCAGTCGTAGTCGTGCCGGGCGATCCATGTGAGGACGATCCCCTCCAGGGTCGCGAGCGCGATCACGATCGGGATAAAGAAGAAATAAACCCGCATCGGGGATATTCTCCCCTAGAGCGGGACGATCCGCCAGGGCTGCCCGGATTTCGACGGCGGCTCGCACAGCATAGGCTCGGCGTTGCGCCCGCCGAAGGCCGGGGCATGGCCGAGCGTTTCGCGCAGCACGCGCCAGACACCGCCATGCGAGACCACGGCCACCGGCCCGTCGTCCGGAGCGACTATCGCCGCGGCCATCGCCCGTCGGACGCGCATGGCGAACTCGACGAAGGATTCCGCCCCCTCGGGCCCCTCGCCCTTCGACCACGCATCCGCCCAACCGAAATCGCCAGGCGGCGTGACCTGCCCTTCCATCGCACCCCATCGGCATTCGGCCAGATCAGGGTCGACCGAGAGCGGCGCACCGTTCCTCGCGGCGATGGCCCGGGCGGTATCGCGGGCGCGGACCAGCGGGCTGTGGACGATGCGGACAATCCGCATGCCGGCCAGCGCGGCCGCAGCTGCCTCGGCCTGGCGCCGCCCCTCAGCGTTGAGCGGCACGTCGGTATGCCCCGCGATCCGGTGCTCGCGGTTGAAGTCGGTCTCGCCGTGGCGGACGAAGATGAAGTCACGTGCCGGCAGCATCGCCGACCCATAGTAGGTCAGGCGACCGGCTGCAATGGCGGCGGCAGCGGCGCCAGCTCGACCTGGTTCCGTCCCTTGGCCTTGGCTCGATAGAGCGCCATGTCGGCGCGGCGGAGCAGCGACGCAAGATCGGCGTCGCCCGCCATGTATTCGGCGATCCCGACCGAGATCGTGACCTGCACGCGCTCACCGGTGTCGAGGATCACCGGCGCGTCAGCAACGGCTCGCCTGAGCCGCTCGCCCAGGATGCTGCCGCCGTCGAGCGCGGTCTCCGGCGTCATCACCAGGAACTCCTCGCCGCCCCAGCGTCCGATCAGGTCCGAGGAGCGCACCAGGATCTGGCACCGGCGCGCGACCTCGCGCAGCACCTGGTCACCCGCTGCGTGGCCATGGGTGTCGTTGACCCGCTTGAAGTGGTCGATGTCGAAAAGCAGAAGCGAAAGCGGGCGGCCGTAGCGCGAGACGCGGAACAACTCGGTCTCGGCGATCTGCTCGGCATGGCCGCGGGTGGCGACACCGGTCAACCGATCGCGGGTAGCACCGCGCCGCAACTCCTGCTCGCGTGCTTTCCGTTCCGTGATATCGCGGATCGTCAGCGTGAAGGCCGCCTGGCCCGGCGGGTCGATGCGGCCGCTCGTGACCTCGATCGGCACCAACCCGCCATCGGCGCGGCGCCCGACCAGCTCGATCGGCGTGCTTGCCGCCTCGGCTTCGGTCGGAAGCAGCGAGCGTGACAGATACTCGATGAAGCTGTGGCTCCGACGATCGGCCATCAGCGTCAGGCAGTCGCGTCCGAGCAACCGCGACGTCGGCAGGCGGAACAGCTGTTCGGCAGCGCGGTTCGCGCCGACGACGTGGCCCTGGCTATCGACGAGCAGGACACCGTCGCGGAAGGAGTCGAGGACAGCATGCAGGCCAGCCGCGGAAATCATGCTTTCGACGTCGAACGACGATGGCACTTGTGCGGTCATGGTTCCGAATCTTCTTTCCAGCACCCCTGCCGACCGCAATTAACCGCACGGAACGAGCCTTCGATCCGTGATCCCCATCACACCAAAAGTCATCTCAAATTCCGGCAAAAAACATCGCGATTGCTCGATCGTGCCATGCCACGGGTGAGCCTGCGCCGTGGAAGCCGACATGGCCGCCTGCGCCGAACAGCGGCGTCAGGTTCCGGTTCGAGCGCCAGTCGATGGCGTCATAGGCCGTCATCGGAATCCACGGGTCGTTGGGGGCCTGGATCACCAGCGTCGGAACGCCGATGCTGGGCAGGAACCGCGCGGCAGACGACTTCGCATAGTAGTCCGAGGCCGAGGCGAACCCGTTGCGAGGTGCGACATAGAGATCATCGAACTCGGTGACCGTCCGGGCCGACGAGACCGCGGAACGCTCGGGCTCCGATAGCGGTCCGGCCAGCGCCTCCTCCCGCATCGTCGCGAGCAGCCAGGACTGATAGAGCCGGTTTCGCGGCGAGGCGAGCGTCGCCGAGGCCTCGGCGAGATCGATCGGCGCGGAAACGGAGGCCGCCGCGCGCACCTTCGGCGACGCGCCCTCGCCCAGGAACTTCAGCAGCACGTTGCCGCCGAGGGAATAACCGACCAGCGCGATGCCGCTCCCGGTCAACACCTGCGGCAAGGCACCGAGGGCGAGCCTCAAATCCTCCGAGCGGCCGGCGTGGTACTGGCCGCGGCAGCGCGGAAGCGACGGCCCGGTGCCACGCAGATTGAGACGCAGCACGGAGAAACCCGCATCGAGGAGATGGGCCGCCGAGGCACGCAGGTAGAGAGAGTCTTCGGCACCGGCCAGTCCGTGAATCAGGACGACCAGCGGCCGCGCCGCATCCGTTCCCTGGTGATAGGTGGCGGCGAGCGCGTCGCCGTCGCCGAGGTCGAGCCAGAGGCGCTCGCCTGCCGGCAGCGCGTGATGCGGCCGGACGATCTGGTTGCGGATGGTCTGAAGGTGTCCACCGATCCAGGGCCAGCGCGGCCGGAAAGGCTCGATCATGCGCGCTTCGGCGCCGGCACTTCCTCTTTCGCCTCGTCGTCTTCGTCGCCGGCGGTGATGAAATCGCGCACCAGCGCGACCTGGTCTTCGCTCATCAGCGCCGGCGCGTGGCCGACGTCCTTGATCTCGACGACCTCGGCCTTGGGGCCGGTCTTCGCCATCCGCTCGGCGGTGGCGCGGCTGAGCAGCCTGCTCTTCTCGCCCCGCAGCAGAAGCACCGGGCACTGGATCCGCTCCCAGACCTCCCAGTTCGGCGGCGGCGCCTTCTCCGGCGGCTTCCGGAACGGCAGGCCGATGGCGGGATCGTAGTGGAGGCCGTAGCCACCTTCCGGGTGGCGCATGACGCTGTGGGTCGTCATCTCGCTCCACTGCGCGTCGGTCAGCTCGCCGAAATCGGCATGCACCTTCTTCAGGTACTCGGCGACCTCGCCCAGCCGCTTGAAGCGCGGGTCCTGGCCGACGTAGCCCGCGATCGCGCGGATGCCGTCGAGCTCGAGCTGCGGACCGATGTCGTTCAGCACGAGGCGGCGGATCAGCTCGGGCCGCTCGGAGGCGAGTTGCATACCGATGAGCCCGCCGAGCGAGGTGCCGACCCAGTCGATCCCTTCGAAGCCCAGGTGGTCGAGCAGCCCCGACATATGGGCGACATAGGTGTCGACGTTGTAGAGCTTCTTGTCGGTGAGCCAGCCGGAACGACCGCGCCCGACCAGGTCCGGGCAGACGATCCGTCGCTGCTTGGAGAGGCCCTTGGCGACCTCGTCGAAGTCGCGACCCTGGCGGGTGAGACCGTGGACGCAGACCACCCTTTTCGGGTGCATCCGGGGTCCCCAGTCGTAGTAGTTGAGTCGGACCGTCTCGCCCGGCCCGAAGGCTGCCCAGCTTCCGTCGATCATGGCGCCGAGGCTACATGCACGCGCCGGAGGCCGTCCACTGCGGGTCTTGAGGGCATCGGGGGCATCGGATACTGTCCGGCCGTTTGCCTGCGGGCGGGCTTTGTTATTTCGAGATCATCCATTCTTTAAAGACGGACATTCTCCATGCTGTTTTATTCCCAGGAGCGCATTGCGCTCTTCATCGATGGTGCGAATCTCTACTCGGCCGCCCGCGGCCTCGGCTTCGACATCGACTACAAGAAGCTGCTCGACCTGTTCGCCAACAAGGGGCGCCTGATCCGCGCCTTCTACTACACCGCCCTCCTCGAGGATCAGGAGTACTCGCCGCTCCGCCCCCTGGTCGACTGGCTCGACTACAACGGCTACACGGTCGTGACCAAGCCGGCGAAGGAGTTCACCGACGCGCAGGGGCGCCGGCGCTTCAAGGGCAACATGGACATCGAGCTCGCGATCGACATGCTCGAGCTCGCCGGTTCGGTCGACCACATCGTGCTGTTCTCGGGCGACGGCGACTTCCGCCGGCTGGTCGAGGCGACCCAGCGCCGCGGCGTGCGGGTCACCGTGGTCTCGACCATCCGCTCGCAGCCGCCGATGGTCGCCGACGAGCTTCGCCGCCAGGCCGACCACTTCACGGATCTCGTCGACCTCGCCCCGCAGATCCAGCGTCAGCATCAGCCGCGCGACCCGAATGCGCCGATGCGTGACCAGCGCGAGCCGCGCCAGCCGCGCCCGCAGGACTCGCTGCCGCCGACCGATCCCGACGCCCCTGGCTTCGGCGGCCGTGCGCCCGGCTTCCTGAATGCCGAGCGCTGAGGAGCCGGGACGCGACTGCCCGCTCTGCCCGCGCCTCAAGGCGTTCCGCGACGACAACCGCGTCAAGTTTCCGACCTTCTTCAACGCCCCGGTCCCGTGCTTCGGCGATCCCGACCCGCGCATTCTGATCGTCGGCCTCGCGCCCGGCCTCAAAGGCGCCAACAAGACCGGTCGCCCCTTCACCGGCGACTATGCCGGCGACTTGCTCTACGCGACGCTCCTGCGCCACGGCTTGGCGCGCGGCCCTTATAAGCAGCACGCGAATGACGGCCTCGCGCTGGTCGGCTGCCGCATCGCCAACGCGGTCCGCTGCGTGCCACCGCAGAACAAGCCGCTGCCGGTCGAGGAGACGACCTGCCGGAAGTTCCTCGTCGCCGAGATCGCCGCGCTGCCGAACTTGAAGACCATCCTCGCGCTCGGCGTCGTCGCCCACAATTCGGTGCTCCGCACCTTCGGCTGCAAGCTCTCGGGGTCCCCGTTCAAGCACGGCGCGCTGCATGGACTCCCGAGCGGGATCACGCTCGCCGACAGCTATCACTGCTCGCGCTACAACACGAACACCGGCGTCCTGACCGAGGCGATGTTCGACGAGGTCGTAGGGAGGATCGCGGCCCGATGACGATCGATTTTCCGACCGTCGAGGAGATGGAAGCGCGCACGCGCCAGCTCGCCGCGGATGGGATCGAGGTGCGGACGCTCGGCACGAGCCGCTCGGGCCGGACGATCGAGATGATCAGCATCGGCGACGGCCCGCTCTCGGCGCTCGTCGTCGGCGCCCCGCATCCGAACGAGCCGGCCGGGTGCGCCACGGCGGAGCTGCTGATCGAACACCTGCTCGCCGGGACGATGCCGCGGGGCGGGTTCCGCTGGCACGTCGTCAAGGCGATCGACATCGACGGGCTGGCGATGAACCAGGGGTGGTTCAAGGGCCCCCGCACCCACGCCAGCTACATCCAGAACTTCTTCAGGCCAGCCTTCCATCGCCAGCCCGAATACGCCTTCCCGCTTCGCAACGGCGACTACGCCTTCGACGCCCCAATCCCGGAGACGCAGTGCTGGCAGCACGCGCTCGACCTCACGAAGCCGCAGCTCCAGGCCTCGCTGCACGGCTCGGAGTTCGGCGGCGCCTTCTTCCTGACGACCGAGGCGATGCCCGAACTGACGCAAGCGATCTCCGCCGCGGTCGCCGAGACCGGGCTCGGCCTCAACACCGTCGGCGACACGAGCTACTGGGAACCGGCTTACGCACCCGCGTTCTTCCCGCTGCACAGCCTGGCCGAGCCGGGCAAGCTGCCTAACGACTGGCGCGCCGGGAACTCGAGCTGCGGCTACGCCCGCGACCGTTTCGGCACCTTCAGCCTGATGCCGGAAGTCCCGCTGTGGACGAGCCGGATCCTCGCCGACGAGTCCGAGACCGCCTTCTCGCTCGGCGACGTCGCCACGCTCTCGCGTACCTTGAACGCCGAGATCGCGAGCGCGCTTGCGCGCGACCTGCCCCGCCTCACCAGGCAGCCATTGTCCGGCGACGATCGTGAGCTGCAGCTCGCGCTGGAGCAGGCAGAGCGTGGCGCCAGGGCCGCCGGCGCCCCCTCCGGCGAACGGCCGGAGCCGGGACCCAAGCTCAGCCGCCGCGAGTACGCGCTTCGCGCCCTCAAGACGCGGATGGCGCTGGTCAGGCCTTTCGCGATGCTGCGCCGCCTCGCGCAGTCACGCACCGATCAGGGCGACGCGGATGCGAAGCCGATCGCGGCCGCAACGCAGACGACGATGAGCGGCAAGATGACGATCATCCGGAAGGAAGCCGGACTCGAGTCGGTGCCGACCGAGGTGCTGGCCGGATTGCAGCTGAAGGCGATCCTGGCCTCGGCCGAGGCGATCGCCGCGCGCAGCTAGCCCTCGAGACCTACCCCTTGTCCCGCATCAGGCGGCCCTTCTCGCGCTGCCAGTCGCGCTTCTTCTCGGTCTCGCGCTTGTCGCCCTTCTTCTTGCCCTTGGCCAAGCCGAGCTGGACCTTGGCGATGCCGCGCTCGTTGAAGTAGATCGAGAGCGGAACCAGCGTCACGCCGTCTCGGCGAACGGCACCCAGCAGCTTGTCGAGCTCCTTGCGCTTCACCAGCAGCTTCCGCGGGCGCTTCGGCTCGTGGTTGAACTGCTTCGCCGCCTGCTTGAACTCGGGCACGTAGGCGTTCAGCAGGAACAGCTCGCCATTCTGCTCGCCGGCATAGGCTTCGGCGATCGAGGCGTGGCCCGCGCGCAGCGCCTTGACCTCGGTGCCGACCAGCATGACGCCGGCCTCGAGCGTTTCGAGAATGAAGTACTCGTGGCGGGCGCGCCGGTTCTGGGCCGCCACCCGCTCGGGCAACGGGCCCGCCATGGGAAAGACTTTCTAGTTGATGAGGCCGGCGCCGCGCATCGCCGCCGACACCTTTTCCTTCGTCGGATCGGTGACCGGGGCGAGCGGCAGGCGGCACTCGGGCCGGCTCTTGCCGATGAGGGAGGCGGCGAACTTGACCGGCGCCGGGCTGGTCTCGACGAACAGCGCCTCGTGCAGCGGCATCAGCCGGTCGTTGAGCGCCTGCGCCTTCCTCACGTCGCCCTTCTGGAAGGCCTCGTGCATGTCGGCGAGCTGGCGCGGCGCCACGTTTGCGGTCACCGAGATGCAGCCGTCGCCGCCCTGGGCGAGGAAGGCCAAAGCGGTCGCGTCCTCGCCCGAGAGCTGCGCGAACTTGTCGCCGCAGGTGCGCCTGGTCTTGAACGGCCGGGTCAGGTCGTTGGTCGCGTCCTTGACGCCGACGATGTTCGGCAGCTTGGCGAGCCGCCCCATCGTGTCCGGGGTCATGTCGATCACGCTGCGACCGGGGATGTTGTAGATGATGATCGGGAGGTCCACCGCGTCGTGGATCGCCTTGTAGTGCAGGAAGAGGCCTTCCTGGGTCGGCTTGTTGTAGTACGGCGTTACCACCAGGGCGGCATCGGCGCCGGCTTCCTTGGCGTGCTTGGTGAACTCGATCGCCTCGGCCGTCGAGTTCGAGCCGGTGCCGGCGATGACCGGGCTCTTGCCCTTCGCCACCTCGATGCAGAGTTCGACGACTCGCTTGTGCTCGTCATGGGAGAGAGTCGGAGATTCGCCCGTCGTGCCGCACGGAATCAGTCCGTGGGTGCCGTTCTCGATCTGCCAGGCGACGAAGGACTGGAATCCTTTCTCGTCGAGCTTGCCCGCGGCTGTGAACGGCGTAATCAGCGCCACGAGCGAACCCTTGAACATGACGATCTCCTTAGACTTCGCCCGGGAGGGACGTAAGCGGACGATAGTTATGTAAAACTTTGTCTGCAAGGTTGTTGCCCGGGTGCCACACCACTAGAATGCAGGTCGGACAGGGGGTCTCTCAGGGAATAGAGCACCTTGATGACTTTTGCGAAGAATCCGGTGAGGGCCGGCTTAGGCACCGCTTGCGCGGTCGCATTGGCCGTCGCCATTTTGTCACTGAACCCCGCCTCCGCAGGCCTGCCTGCGGATGAGATCCGCTATGCCAAGGTGGCGCTCGATGCCGCCGACAAGGGCGACTACAACCGCGCCCAGGCGATGGCGACCCGCGATCCCGCTCTCGCCAAGCTGATCCGCTGGATGGAGCTGCGCCGCGCCGGCTCGCGGGCGAGCTTCGACGAGATCCTTCAGTTCATGGCGCTGAACCCGGATTGGCCGGGCAAGCATGCGCTCCGCCTGCGCGCCGAAGAGGCGATGCCGTCCGACATGACGGACCAGGACGTCATCGCCTATTTCCAGAAGAGCCCGCCGCTCGGCGCCGGCAAGATGCGCCTGGCCGAGGCCTATGCGCGGACCGGCCAGAAGGCGAAGGCCGCGGAGCTGATCCGTGATGCCTGGACCAATGGCGACTTCGACGCCGCCCAGGAAAAGAACTTCCTCCTCCGCTATCGCGACACCATCCGCGCGCAGGACCATTGGTCGCGTCTCGACAAGATGCTGTGGGACGGCAAGACCGGCGCGCCCTATCAGCGCATGCTGGCCCGGGTCGAGCCCGGCCAGAAAGCGCTCGCCGAGGCACGGCTCCGGCTCAAGGCCGGCGCCGGCGGGATCGACAAGGCGATGGCCGCCGTTCCGGCAAGTCTGCAGAACGATCCCGGCTATCTCTACGAGCGCGCCAAATGGCGCCGGATCCGCAGCCAGAACGACGGCGCCCGCGAGATCCTGCTGAAGCCGCCCGCGAATCTCGTTCGCCCCGATCTCTGGTGGCGCGAGGTCGAGTATCAGGCGCGCCAGGCGCTGCGCGACGGCGACATCTCGCTCGCCTACAAGCTCGCCGCCTCGCACAAGCCCGAGGGCGGCAAGGTCCAGGCGGATGCCGAGTTCTTGGCCGGATTCGTGGCGCTCCGCTTCCTCGACGACCCGAAGACCGCCCTGGTTCATTTCCGCCGGCTGCACGACAACGTCACGTCGCCGATCAGCAAGTCGCGCGGCGCCTATTGGGCGGGTCGCGCCGCCGAGGCGCTCAAGGATCCGAACGGGGCCAAGGTCTGGTACGCCAAGGCCGCCGAACAGGTGACGACGTTTTACGGCCAGATCGCCGCCGGCAAGATGTCGGACGCGATGCCGGTCATGCCCGCCGACCCGAAAGCGACGCCCGCCGAGATCCAGGCCTTCAAGAAGAACGAGATCGCCCGGATCGTCGAGATCCTGAACGAGCTCGGTCCGAACGAGCTGTTCGTCGCTTTCTCGATCGCGCTGGTCGATCGGGCTCGGACCCCGGGCGAGAAGGCGCTGGCCCTCGCCCATATCCGCGGCACCGGACGCACCGACACCGCGGTCGCGGTGGCGCGTCGCGTCGCTCGCGACGGGCATGTGCTGATCGACGACGGCTACCCGATCATCAAGCTGCCGAAGAACGAGGGCCCCGAGTCGTCCCTGGTCCACGCGATCATCCGCCAGGAGAGCGGCTTCGATCAGCGCGCTGTCAGCAAGGCCAAGGCCCAGGGCCTGATGCAGCTGATGCCGGCGACGGCGAAGATCGTCTCCAAGGAACTCGGCATCAAGTACGAACTCAACGATCTCACCCAGAACCCTGGCTACAACATCAAGCTCGGCAGCTCGTACCTGAACGGCCTGATCGACGACTTCGACGGCTCCTACATCGCCGCGATCGCCAGCTACAACGCCGGTCCCGGGCGCATCAGGCGCTGGCTCCGCGACAATGGCGACATCCGCAAGGGCGAGGTCGACGTGCTCGACTGGATCGAGCAGATCCCGATCGCCGAGACCCGCAACTACGTCCAGCGCGTGCTCGAGGGCCTCCACATCTATCGCTCACGCACCAAGAACGTGCCGCCGATCGTGCAGGCCCAGGCGATCAACCGATGGTGCCTCTACGGCTGCGGCGGCGTGATCGAAGCCAGCGTGACCGCCAAGGCCCGCATCGGCAAGGCCGGCGCCGACGATGCCTGCGACTTCGAGACCGATCGCACCTGCACGGACAGCGAGGACGTCGTCGCCCGCGACGACGTCCCGGCGCCCGAGGCGGTGCCGGTGGTCAATGCTGCACCGGTCGCGGCGCCGGCGGCTCCCACCGCCTCGCGCGCGGGCTCGGCACGCCCCGATTTCACCACGCGCGCAGGCAAGGATTGATGGCAGCTTCTCCGTCGTTGGCGAACATCGCCGCATGCGTGTTCGACGCATACGGGACATTGTTCGACGTCACCCGCCTGGTGGAACCGTGCCGAGACAGGCTCGGCGACAAGACCGAGGTCCTGGCACGGCTCTGGCGCGAGAAGCAGCTCCAGTACACTTGGCTTCGCAGCCTGATGGGCGTGCACATCGACTTCTGGCACGTGACCGGCGAAGCGCTGGACCATGCGCTGGGCGCCCTCAAGCTCGAAGATCCGCGGCTGCGCTCCATGCTGATGCAGCTCTATCTGGAGCCGCCGATCTACGGCGACGTGGTAGCCACGCTCGCCGCGATCAAGGCGAAGAAGATCAGGACCGCGATCCTCTCCAACGGCTCGACAACGATGCTGGCCGGCGCGGTCAACGGCCATAACCTCCGCGGCGTCCTCGACCTCACGATCTCGGTCGACGAGGCGCAGGTCTACAAGCCGCATCCCTCGGTCTACAAGCTCGCGGCGACCAAGCTCGGGCTGGAAGCCGACAAGATCCTCTTCGTCAGCGCCAACGGCTGGGACGCGCACGCGGCCAGGCATTTCGGCTTCCGCGTCGCCTGGGTCAACCGCCAGGGCCTGCCGCGCGAGACCTTGCCGGGCAAGCCCGACTTCGAGATCAAGAGCCTTTCCGAGATCCCTGCCCTGCTCGGCCTCTAGGCATCGAGCTCGTCCCCACGCCGAAGAGACTTCCATGCCGGACACGCTTCCGACCTATGACGACGTGCGTCGTGCCGCCGAGCGCATCAGGCCCGTCGCCGTGGTCACGCCGCTGATCGAGTCCCCGCTCCTCAACGAGGAGCTCGGCGGGCGTCTCCTGGTCAAGTGCGAGATGCTGCAGAGGACCGGCTCGTTCAAGTTCCGCGGCGCCTACAACCGAATCTCCATGATCCCGGAAGCGGAGCGCAGGAAGGGCGTCGTCGCCTTCTCATCGGGCAACCACGCGCAAGGTGTCGCCGCCGCGGCGAAGCTGCTCAATACGCCCGCCTGCCTGATCATGCCGGCGGATGCACCGGCGATGAAGATCGCCAATACCCGCGCCTTCGGCGGCGAGGTGATCCTCTACGACCGCTTCAAGGACTCGCGCGAGGAGATCGGCGCCAAGCTGTCAAAGGAACGCGGCTCGACCCTGGTGAAGCCCTACGACGATCCCGGCATCATCGCCGGACAGGGCACGATCGGCCTCGAGATCGCGGCCCAGGCGAAGGCGATGGGGATCAGGCCGGACGCTGTGCTCGCCGCCTGCTCCGGCGGCGGCCTCGTGACCGGCGTGGCACTTGGGCTCTCGGCCGACCTGCCGGACACCCAGGTGCACTCTGTCGAGCCCGCCGGCCTCGACGACATGGCGCGCTCTCTGGCATCCGGCAAGCTCGAGAGGAACGATCCGGCCGCGCGGACGATCTGCGATGCGCTGATGGCGCCGACCCCAGGCGATATCACCTTTGCGGTCGCGAAGCAGCGTGTGAAGAGCGGCTTCGCCGTCTCGGACGTGGAAGTGAAGAAGGCGATGGCGACCGCCTTCCGCCACTTCAAGGTCGTGGTCGAACCGGGCGGTGCGACGACGCTGGCAGCAGTCTTGAGCGGCAAGACGCCGATCAAGGGTCGCACGGTCGTGGTTGTCGCCTCCGGCGGCAACGTCGACGCCGCCCTCTTCCAGGAAGCGCTCGCCCAGGCGTAGCCTCGCTCGCGTGGAGCGCGACGAGGTCATAGCTGTCCTTCGCGGCATCCCGGCCTTCGCCGGGATCGCGCCCGAGCGCATCGAGGTCGCGCGCGCCGGAGGCCTCACCAACGCCAATTTCAGGATCGAGACGCCGAGGGGTATCTTCGCGCTTCAGCTTCGCATGCCGGATCCCGAAGGCTACCGGGCCGGCACCGCGACCGCGGACGCGCTCGGCATGGCGACCCGGCTCGGGATCGGGCCCGAGCTCGTTCATGCCGATGCGCAGGCGATCGTCACACGCTGGGTCACGCGCGTGGAGCGTCTCGGCATCGATCCCAAGCGCGCCGGCACCCTGTTCGCGCGCCTGCATCAGTCGGGAGAAAGACTCGGCCGGAGCTTCGATCCGTTCGCCGCCGCCCGCCGCTATGCCGAAGCCGTCGGACACTCGCTGCTTTCGCCCGCTCTCACCCAGGCCATCGCGCACGCCGAGCACGCGACACCTCGAAAGCCGGTACCGATCCACGGCGATCCCGTGCCCGACAACTTCATCGACGCCGGCGATCGCCTGATGCTGGTCGATTGGGAATATGCCGGCATGGGCGATCCGGCCTGGGACCTGGCCTATCTCTCGCTCGAAGCCGGGTATGCCGCCGACGACGAGACGCAGCTGCGCGCGGCGTATCGCGATCCCCGCATGACGATCGAGCGCCTCGCGACCGCGAAGATGGTCGCCGCATCGGTCGCGGTCCTCTGGGGAACCCTCCGGATGGCGCGCGGGCAGGCCCCTGACCTGAGCGCCTGGATCGCGACCCGCCTCCGCCAAGCGGAAGCACTCGCGTCGGTGCTTTACCCCGCTCCCGGTTCGGGCTAGCCTCCGCATCCGTCAGGGGTGCTCCGTCGCGGAGCTGAGAGGACAAGGTCCAACCCTCAAAGCTGATCTGGGTAATGCCAGCGGAGCGAGACCTAATGTTTTCAGGCACGCAGTTCTCCCTCTATCCGATGACCGCGGACTTCGTCCCGGCGATCATGCGTGGCATCGCGGCGCTGGATGCCTACAAGGACCAGGTCCGCCGCGAGACCGACGACCTCTCGACGCTGATGGTGGGGCCACCCGATACGATCGTCCGCGCCATGCGCGATGCCTTCATCGCGACGGCATCGAAGGGAGATCACGTCGTTCTCTCGGCAACGCTCTCACGCGGCTGCCCCGGCGAGTCGGACGATCCGATCTGCTCGGCCGAAGCGATCCCGCCGATGAAGGACGGCGAGGACTTGGTCGCCTCCTCGCTTGCGCGATATGCGCCGGGGAAGCTCTCGGGCCTCAAGGCATCGGCGCAGATCTCGCTCTATCCGCTGGGCACCGAAGCGCACATGGCGCGGATCGGCGCCTGCATCGACTTCCTCAAGCGCGCGAAGGTCTTCGACCGCTCCAAGAACTTCTGCACCAAGCTCAAGGGAGATGCGTCGGAAGTATTCGCCGCGATCGAACGCTCCTACCTCGATTTTGCGCCGGCCAACGCGCATGTGGTGCTGACCGTCACCGTGTCGGCCAACAGCCCGAGCAACAAGAGCTGAGCGGGAGATGACGATGAACCGATGGACTCAGCGCGAGATCGTCGTGGTCGCCGCCCTCGGCGCGGTCTTCGGCGTCGTCTACCTCGCGATCGTGCAGCTCTGGCTGATGGTCCAAGGCATGATCGGGCCGATCTCGCTCGATATCTTTTTCGGCCTCTGGTGCGTCGCCTCCGTGGTCGCGGCCTATATCGTGCGTAAACCCGGCGCCGCCTTCTTTGCCGAGGTCGTCGCGGCCGTCGCCGAGGTCGCGACCGGCAATCCCGCCGGCCTGATCCTGCTGCTCACGGGCGTCGTTCAGGGCGCCGGGGCCGAACTGCCCTTCGCCGCAACCCGCTGGAAACGCTATGACCTCGCCGTGCTGCTGGCGTCGGGCGCCTCTGCTGCGGTCTTCAGCTTCGTCTACACATGGATCAGATTCAGCTACGGAGCGTTAAGCCCGACGCTGCTCGTCACCATGTTCGTCATCCGCATCGTGAGCGGCATGATCCTGGCGGGCTGGCTCGGCCGGGCGATCGCCCGGTCGCTGCAGCGGACCGGCTCCCTCGATGGCCTCAGGATCGACGAAGACAAACCCGCCGCGGCCTAGCTCCGACGTCGTCCTCGTCGCGGACGGGGTCGGGGTCCGTTTTCCGCGCGCCATCCGCGATGCCGTCGACGACGTCTCGCTGACGCTGCATGCCGGCGAACGGGTCGCGCTGGTCGGACCGTCCGGCAGCGGCAAGACCACGCTCGCCCTCGCCCTTCTCGGCGCCATTCCGTCGCTGGTCGCGGCCGAGCGACGGGGCGATGTGCGCTGGGCCGGGCTCGGCGATCGCACGCTCGCGACGGGCACCGGCGTCGCCGCCTCGGTATTGCAGGACACCGACGCGCAGCTCGTGGCGCTCACCGTCGAGGACGAGATCGCTTTCTCGCTCGAGAACCGCGGCCTCCAGCCGCGCGAGATCGACCGACGCATCGAGGATGCGCTCGCCCGCCCGCCTGCGTCGGGACTTGGCCGGCGCGAGCGCACGCTGACGCTCTCCGGCGGCTGGCGTCAGCGCCTGGCACTCGCCTCGGCCCTGGCGGAGACGCCGGCCGCATTGGTGATCGACGAGCCGGTCGCCCACCTCGACGGCGAGGCCGCGGACGATGCTGTCGCCGCGCTCGAAGAGACCTGCCGCCAAGGTGCGGCGGCGTTGCTGATCGAGCATCGGCTCGATCAGGTGGCCCCCCTCGCCGACCGCGTGCTGGTCCTGGATGCCGAGGGACGTCCGGCGGCGCTCGGCGAAACCGCACCGACGCTGCGGGTGCTCGCCGACGGCAAGGATCACGGCCTTCGGCTGCCGCCGTCGGTCCGTGTCGCCGCCGCCCTCGAAAGGTCCGGCATCCTGGAAGGCGACTCCCGTGCGATCCCGATCGCGCTGGCAGCGCTGGGCTTCGATCGCCGCGTGACGGCATCCGTCGGGTCACCTGTGCTCACCATCGACTTCGCTGCCGTGCGCCGTGGCCGCAGGACGGTTCTCGAAAGCGTCGATCTGGAGATGCGCCACGGCGAGGTCGTCGGCATCACCGGCCGCAACGGCGCCGGCAAGACGACGCTGGCCCTGCTCGCGGCCGGCGCGTTGCGCCCGGCCGCCGGTGTCGTTCGCCGGCACCATAGAGAAGCCCCGATCTACGTGCCGCAGAACCCGGCGCTGGCCTTCGCCACCGGCAGCCTCGCCGCCGAAGCCGCGCGGCGCGGACTCGCCTGGAACGACGCCGCCCGCGCGATCGCGCGCACGGGCCTCGCCCCCGAGCCCGAGCGCCACCCGCTGACCTTCAGCCATGGCGAACGGCGCCGGCTCGCCCTCGCCTTGGCATTGGCGCCGCCCGAGCCGCGCCTGGCGATCCTCGACGAGCCCGCTTCCGGACTCGACGCCATCGGCCTCGCCGCGCTTGACGCCGACATCGAGGCGCTTCGTGCTCGTGGCTCCGCCGTGATGATCGTCGCCCACGACCTCGACTGGCTCGCCCGCGTGACCGACCGGATCGCGTTGGTCGAGAACGGCCGCATCGCCGTCGATCGGCCCAGCCTCGCCTTCCTCGGCAGCGTCGTCTCCGGCCATCTGGCGCTCAAGGCACCCGCCGGCGCCAGCCTGCTCGCGCGCCTCGGCTGGAGCTTCACCGCATGAGAAAGCTCGATCCGCTCGTGAAGCTCGTCGTCGGCTTCATCTGCATCGGCTTCGCCACCTTGAGCGACCAGGCACCGGAACTCGCGGTGCTCGTCGTGCTGCTGACCGCGATCCTGACCGGCGCCGAGAACATGCCGCTCCGGACGTTCGCGCTCGGGCTCCTGCCCTTCCTGTTCTTCGCGGTGACGTCCTCGTGGATCTATGCGGTGGCTCCCAGCAACATCTACGGCTGGACCGGCTGGCAGGTGGCGCTGGCGGTCGGGCTCCGCACCATCGCCGTCGGCCTCGTCTCGATGCTGTTCGCCTACACGACCGAACCCGCCGATCTCGGCCGCGCGCTCGTCCATCGCCTGCATCTGCCGAGACGCTTCGTCTACGGCGCGCTGGCGGCGATCCAGTTCCTGCCGGCGCTGGCCGAGGAGGCGCGGATGGCGCGGCTGATCGCGCGCGCCTCGATCCCGGCAGGCCCGGGCTCCGGCTTCCGCCGCGTCCTGGCCGGTATCAACCCGGCGCTCGGGATCACTCTGCTCGCCGGCGCGATCCGTCGCGCCGGCACGGCCGCGCTGGCGATGGAACTCCGCGGGCTCAACGCCGCGACACGCAGCTCGCCCTGGCGCGTGTCGCGCATCGCGACACGAGACATCGTCTTCACGCTCTCGGCGATCGCGACTCTCGTCGCGATCTGGCGGATCGCCTAGAGGTTCGCGAGCAGGTGGATCAGGCTGGAGGTGTCCCAGCGTCCGCCGCCGCGCTTCTGCACATGGGCGTAGAACTGGTCGACCAGCGCCGTCATCGGCAGCAGTGCGCCGTTCCTGTTGGACTCCTCCAGGCAGATGCCGAGGTCCTTGCGCATCCAGTCGACGGCGAAGCCGAAGTCGAACTTGCCGTCGACCATCGTGTAGCCGCGATTCTCCATCTGCCAGCTCTGGGCGGCTCCCTTGGAGATCACGTCGACCACCTTCTTCGCATCGAGTCCCGAGCGCATCGCGAAGTTGATGCCCTCGGCCAGGCCCTGGACGACGCCGGCGATGCAGATCTGGTTGACCATCTTGCAGAGCTGCCCGGCGCCCGACGCGCCGAGATGCGTGACGGCGCGCGCGTACGTGCCCATCGTCTCCTCGGCCTTGGCATAGGTCTCGGGCTTGCCGCCGACCATGACCGTCAGCTTGCCGTTGACCGCGCCGGCCTGGCCGCCGGAGACCGGCGCATCGAGCACGCCGATGCCGAGCTTGGCACCGGCCGCCTCAATCTCGCGCGCGACCTCGGCCGAGGCCGTGGTGTGGTCGACGAAGATCGCGCCCTTCGTCATGCCGGCGAAAGCCCCTTTGTCGCCGTAGACGACGCTGCGAAGATCGTCGTCGTTGCCGACGCAGCAGAAGACGATGTCGGCGCCCTTGGCGGCCTCGGCCGGCGTCGCCGCCGACTTGCCGCCGTACTCTGACGCCCAGGCCTTCGCCTTGGCTTCGGTGCGGTTGTAGACGGTGACCTTGTGTCCGGCGCGGGCCAGATGCCCCGCCATCGGATAGCCCATCACGCCGAGGCCGAGGAAGGCGACGTTGCGGGGCGTCTGGGCGGGCTTCGGGGCGTCGGACATCGGGAGCTCCTTGAAAGAAAGGCGGATTTCTCTAGCGAACGTGCTGGCGGCGCTCGACCAGCGCCAGCGAATTGACGAGCGAGCGCCAGCTTCCCTCGTCGGGAGCGAGGAACAGGCGGCGATAGATCTCGGTCGGACGGTACGGCGTGTTGTCGAGGAAAAGGCCGAAGCCGCCGGCTTCCTTGTGCAGGAGCCAGCCCGGCGCGTGATCCCAGGGCCAGGTGCGGTTGAACAGGGCGAAGTGAGTGCGTCCCTCGGCCAGATTGAAATAGTCGGCAGCCGCGCAGCGAAGCGAGATGATCGACGCCGGCTTGTCGGCGTTCCGCGCGACGCGGGCCGCCTGCTCGCGATCGCCGGTATGAAAGGCGAGATTGCCCGACATGCGCTTCACGTCGGCGGGCTTCGCAACCTGGACCTTGCGGCCGTCGACATGCGTGCCGCCGCCGGACTCGGCCATCATCGTGCGGCCATGCACCGGATCGTGGATCCAGGCGGCGAGCACATTGCCGCCGCGCACGAGGCCCACCATGACGCCGAAGATCGGGATGCCGGCGGCGAAGTTGAGCGTGCCGTCGACCGGATCGATGACCCAGACCGGCGCGTCGCCGGCGAGATGCTCCAGCAGGCTCTGGTCGGCCGAGGTCGCCTCCTCGCCCACGACCAGCGAGCCCGCCACCAATCCCTGCAGGATCGGCGTCAGCCGCAACTCGGCCGCCTTGTCGGCCGCCGTCACCAGGTCGCCGGGGGTCTTCTCCTCGACGTCGCTGGCCGCCAGCCGGCCGAAGCGCGGCATGATCTCCTCGGCGGCGACCTCGGCGATGTGCCGGGCGACGGCCTCGAGATCGATCTTCACCGGCGTAGGCGTCAGCCGACGATGCCGAAGAGGTCGGATTCCTTCATGACGACGACATCCTCGCCGTCGACCTTCACCTCGGTACCCGACCACTTACCGTAGAGGACGCGGTCGCCGACCTTCACGCCCAACGGCACGCGCTTGCCGCTCTCGTCGCGGGCGCCCGGACCGGCGGCGATGATTTTGCCCTCCTGGGGCTTCTCCTTCGCCGTGTCGGGAATGATGATCCCGCCCTTCGACTTGGTTTCCTGGTCGAGCGGCTTGACCACGACGCGGTCGTGCAACGGCTTGAAGGCCATGGATTGAGCTCCGGCGGGCGGGGTTTGACGTGAAAAACGGCGTGACCGTACGAGCCTCGGACCTCGGCGTCAACGCGCGGCGGAGAATGAGGTTTTGCCCGCAATATGCCCACAAACCGGCGCCTAAAGCGGCGATCAGGCCAAAATTTGAGCGTGACAACCCAAAGCGGTTGGGTTACATCTTGGACATAAGAAGAAGAATAAAAGCCGAGGTCGAAAGGCCAAAGGCTGTTGCCCGGGTTTGGGGAGGATCCTCGGGGGACGACTACAAGGGCCGAAAGGCCCTTGTTTCGTTTCTAGCCCCTATTCTTGCCGGATGAAGTCTTCCAGGCCGGCTTCGACTTCAGGATTTTCTTGTGCACCGGACAGTCCTCGGCATGCGCGCCGGGCAGATAGCCGATGCTCATCAGGAACTCGCCCACGATCTCTCCGCCGGTGAAGCGGAAGGTCTTGCGGAAGAGTTTCACCCACTCCTCCTTGGAAAGCGGGTGGTTCGCGGCGATCCAGGCCGCGAAGCTGCCATGGCTCTTCCTGAGGTCGAGCACGACCTGGGCGTTGTGGATCGCAGCCTCGACCTTGAGCCTGTTCCGGACGATGCCGGCATCCGCCATCAGCCGCGCCCGATCCTCGGCGCCGAAACGGGCGACCTTGGCCGGATCGAAGCCGCGGAACGCTTTCCGGAAAGCCTTGCGCTTGTTGAGGACGACCAGCCAGGAAAGACCGGCTTGGTTGATCTCCAGGATCAGGCGCTCGAAAAGCACCCGGTCGTCGTCGACCGGGAAGCCATGCTCGGTGTCGTGATAGGGCCCATGGACCGGGTGACCGGGCGCGACCCGGCAATAGCCTGACATGGCGCCGTTATAGGGCCTCGACGCCCGTCGGTTCTACGCCGCCGAGGGCCGGCGATGCCCGTGGTGCCCGTTGTGCCGGCTGCCGCCCTGACCCCGCCGGATCCAGAAGGCAGCCCCCAGCAAAAGGAGAGTGGGTCCGAACACCACCAAGCCGTCGAGAAAGTAAGCCTCGGCCTGCTCGCCCCGGCTCATGATCTCGGCGAGATCCCGGCATCGCTGCTGATTGGCGGGAGAAGCCGAGCGGTTGCCGCACGCGATCTCCTCACGCGCCAGGTCGACCCGAGCAAGTGCATCCCGAACCGGCCATGCTTCGGATACCTGCCAGCCGGAGCCAACAGCCCAAATGCCGGCAACCAGGATCGCCGTCGCGACGGCGATCGAACGCCAGGGACTTTGCCGCATAGAGACCTCCGTCCTTTTGACGAAGAAATCCCCCTCGGCGGAGATGTTTGCATAGGCCGCACCGCGTTCAAGCGATGTCGGCAAATATCACAACAATATCTTCAATCTATTGATCTATTCACGGCCGATGAAGTCGAAACCGAACGGATCGTAAGTTACCAGCCACCAAATGATGCCCCAGAATACCGCGGCGATGAGCGCCGCCAGCCCGGCTTTCCAGACGAGTCGGGGGTTGGACGGCGCGCTGGTCGCCTGCCCGATCGGCACGTTCTCCGGCACCTCCACCTTGAGCGGCAGCACGGTGAACCACGAAAGCCACCAGAGCACGACATAGACCATGATGCCGGTTGCCCAGGTCATGGCGGTGCTCAGGCCTGCTCCAGCTCGACCAGGGTGCCGTAGAGGTCCTTCGGGTGCAGGAACAGCACCGGCTTGTCGTGAGCGCCGATCTTCGGCTCGCCATCCCCCAGGACCCGAAGTCCCGCCGCCTTGAGGGCGTCGCGGGCGGCCAGGATGTCCTCGACCTCGTAGCAGACGTGATGGATGCCGCCGGAGGGGTTCTTGGCGAGGAAGCCCGCGATCGGCGAGGTTTCGCCCAGCGGGTGCAGCAGTTCGATCTTGGTGTTGGGCAAGGTCACGAAGACAGTGGTGACGCCATGGGCCGGCATGGCCACGGGAGCCGAGACCTGGGCGCCCAGGAGTCCCCGATAGGTAGCCGAGGCGGCTTCCAGGTCCGGCACGGCGATCGCGACATGGTTGAGGCGGCCGATCATGGTCGCTCCGTTCGATTAAGCCCGCATCATAGCCGGACGAGGTGGACCTCGGTCTGCGGCTTCTTGCCCACCTCGGCGTTGACGAAGCGGCGGACCGCGAGCCTCGCCGCCTCCCGCACCGCGTCGTCGTCGCGGCGCTCGCCCTTGCCCAGGTCCTCGAAGGCGCCGGCGACGGCATCGGCCGCGCCCTCGATCAGCCCTTCGCTGGTGTCGTTGTCGACCACGCCCTGGAGGCTCACGACCGGATCGGCCTCGAGCTTGCCGCCGCGGCCGACCACCAGCGTCACCACGGCGATGCCGTGGGTCATCAGCTTCTTCCGGGCCCGCATGGCGCCGCCATCCAGCGGCACCAGCTGGGTGCCGTCGAGGGCGAGACGGCCCGCGGTCACGCGCTCGACCACCGTCGCCGGTCCCGGCGCGAGGCGAACGACCGAGCCGTTCTCGGACACGACTGCCTCCGGCACCTGGCACTCGCGGGCGAGCTTGGCGTGCTCGGCCAGATGCCGCGCCTCGCCATGGACAGGGATCGCGATGCGCGGGCGGACCCACTGGTACATGCGGGCGAGTTCGTCGCGGGCCGGGTGGCCGGAGACATGCACCCCCGCCTCCTCTGCCGTCGTCACGATCTCGACGCCGAGCTTGGAGAGCTGGTTCTGCAGCTTGGCGATCGCGCGCTCGTTGCCGGGTATGTTGCGCGAGGAGAAGATCGCGGTGTCGCCCGGCTCGAGCGTCACATGCGGATGCGTGCCGGAGGCGATCCGCGACAGCGCCGAGCGGGGCTCGCCCTGGCTTCCGGTGCAGATCATCACGACCTTGTCGCGCGGCAGGAAGCCGGCATCGTGCTCCGTGACGAAGGGCGGCAGGTCGCGGAGGTATCCGGCTTCCTTCGCGGCGTCGTACATGCGCCAGAGCGAGCGGCCGACCAAGGCCGCATGCCGGTCATGCGCCTTGGCGGCGAGCGCGATCGACTCCAGGCGGGCGACGTTGGAGGCGAAGCAGGCGACGACGACCCGCTCCCTGAAGCGGCCGACCAGGTCCTCGAGGTTCCGGCGGACATCCGCCTCCGACCCCGCCTCCCCGGCGACGAAGACGTTGGTCGAGTCCCCGACCAGCGCCAGCACGCCCTGGTCGCCGAGCCGGCGGAGCGCCGCCTCGTCGGCGACGGGGCCGATCAGGGGATCCGGATCGAACTTCCAGTCGCCGGTGTGGAGCACCGTCCCCGCCGGCGTCTTCAGCGCGATCGCCATCGGCTCCGGGATCGAGTGGGTCAGATGTATCAGCTCGAGGTCGAAGGGCTCGATCCGGAAGCTGCCCGAGACCGGGATCGACCTGATCTCGACGCGCCTCGCGAGGTCGGCCTCCTGCAGCTTCCGCTTCAGGACCGCGGCCGTGAACGGCGTCGCGTAGACCGGGCATCCCAGCTGCGGCCAGAGATAGGGGATCGCGCCGATGTGGTCTTCGTGCGCGTGGGTCGCGACGATGCCGACAAGGTCCTTGCGGCGCTCGACGATCCATTGCGGATCGGGAAGGATCAGCTCGACACCCGGCGTCGTCTCGTCGCCGAAAGTGACGCCGCAGTCGACGATCAGCCACTTGCCGCCGTAGCCGTATAGGTTGAGGTTCATCCCGATCTCCTCGGCCCCGCCCAGCGGCAGGAAGAGAAGCTCGGAGGATTTCTTGGACTTGTTCATGCGGCGAAGAAGATCTCTCCGGCGGTGATCTTCCGGCTGCCTCCTTCTCGGGTCAACACGATGGCGCCGGACTCGTCCAGGGCCGAGAAGATGCCTGTGTCGGTGTCGCCCTCGCGGAAGGTCACCCGGATCTCCCGGCCAAGACCGACGGCACGCGCGAGCCACGCCTCACGCACCGGCGCGAACCCCTCGTCCAGCCAGAGGCGGTAGCGTTCCAGGAACGCGACCGCGAGGCCGTCGGTTGCCTCTTCGAGATCCGCGCGCCCACCCTTGGCGGCGACGGAGGTCGCCCCATAGGGCGTGTCCGGCGGGAAATGCGCGATGTTGACGCCGATGCCGGCGACCAGATGCCCCTGCCCGCCTTCGAGCAGGATGCCGCAGATCTTGGCGCCGTCGACGAGCACGTCGTTGGGCCACTTGAAGCCGACGTTGCCGGTGACGCCGAGCCGGTCGACGAGGTCGCCGACCGCGAGGGCGGCGACGAAGGAGAGCTGCGAGACCACCGAGACCGGACGCTCGGGCCTCAGCACGATCGTGGCGTAGAGGTTGCCCTCGGGCGAGACCCAGGTCTTGCCGCGACGGCCCCGGCCGGCTGATTGCCGCCGCGTGGTCACGTAGGTGAACTCGGGCACACCAGCCTCGGCGAGGCGGAGCGCCTCGGCGTTGGTGGATCCGACCTCTTCGTACGCGACCCGCCGGAATTCGGCGGGGAGCGTCATGCCGGGAAGAGCGCCCGCGCGGCCATCGCCGCCGTGGTCAGCACCGGGCTCGGCCAGATGAAGAACAGCAGGATCAGCAGCGCGCTGACCGCCTGCACCGCGCCGACCGTGCCGCCGATCGCGTCCTTGTCGAGCGGCACCGCCGCCTCGTCGAAGTACATGATCTTGATGATGCGGAGGTAGTAGAAGGCGCCCACCACCGAGGTCAGCACGCCGATCACCGCCAGCGTGTAGAGGCCCGCCTCGACCGCGGCGAGGAAGACGTAGAGCTTGCCAAAGAACCCGGCGAGCGGCGGGATGCCGGCGAGCGAGAACAGGAAGATCGCGAAGGCGAGCGCCATCGCCGGATGGGTCCGGGAGAGGCCGGCAAGGTCGGAGATGTTCTCGACCATCTTGCCGCCCTGGCGCATCGACAGGACGACGGCGAAGGATCCGGCCGTCATCACCAGGTAGATCGCGAGGTAGATCAGGACGCCGCGGACGCCGGACTCGGTGCCGGCGGCAAGGCCGACCAGCGCATAGCCCATATTGCCGATCGAGCTGTAGGCAAGCAGGCGCTTGATGTTGGTCTGGTTGATCGCGGCGATGGATCCGAGCGCCATCGAGCCAATCGAGATCGCCATCAGGATCGGCCGCCAGTCGATCACCAGCTCGCCGAACGGCCCGATCATCACGCGGACGAACAGCGCCACAGCGGCCGCCTTGGGCGCGATCGCGAACAGCGCGGTCACCGGTGTCGGTGCGCCCTCGTAGACGTCGGGCGTCCACATGTGGAACGGCACCGCCGAGACCTTGAAGGCGAGGCCGGCGGCGAGGAACACGATGCCGAAAACGAGGCCGATCGAGGCGGCGCCCTCGTTGTCGGCGACCGACTGGGCGATCGCCTCGAAGCCGGTGGCGCCGGTCGCGCCATAGATCATCGAGCAGCCGTAGAGCAGCATGCCGGACGACAACGCGCCGAGGACGAAGTACTTGAGGCCGGCCTCGGTCGAGCGGATGCGATCGCGCTGGAACGAAGCGACGACATAGAGCGCCAGCGACTGCAGCTCGAGGCCGAGATAGAGCGTGATCAGGTCGTTGGCCGAGACCATGACCAGCATGCCGAGCGTCGCCAGCACGATCAGCACCGGATACTCGAAGCGCCCCATATCCTCCCTCTCGATGTAGTCGAGAGCGAGGACGATCGAGACCGCCGAGCCCAGCAGCACCAGCACCTTGACGAAGATCGCGAACGCATCGGTCACGAACTGGCCGCCGAAAGCGACGGTGCGGCCGGGCGCACCGCCCATCACCAGGAAAGCCGCGACCAGAAGCACCAGCACCGAGAGCCAGGAGAGGCTGCGCGTGCCCTTGTCGCCGCGGAAGACGCCGATCATCAGGAGCGCCATGCCGGCTACCGCCAGCCAGATCTCCGGCAGTGCCGGCATCAGCGGGATCGAGGTCATGGGCATGGTCCTAGCGCCTGGCGTCCGCGACCGTCGAGGCGCGCGGGACCTGGGCGGTCTCGTACTTGGTCACGAGGTTGACGATGGAGACGTGCATCGGCCGGGTGAAGGAGACCGGGTAGACGCCCATCCAGATGGTCAGCACCACCAGCGGCGCGAACACCGCGACCTCGCGCCAGGAGAGATCGAGGATCGACTTCAGATCCTCCTTCTCGAGCTTGCCGAAGATCACGCGCCGGTAGAGGTAGAGCATGTAGGCCGCGCCCAGCACGACGCCCGAGGTGGCGAGCGTCGCCACCAGGGTCGAGGCCTGGAAAGCGCCGGTCAGCACCAGGAACTCGCCGACGAAGCCGGAGGTTCCGGGCAGGCCGACGGAGGCCATGGTGAAGACCATGAAGGTGAAGGCGTAGGCCGGCATCCGGTTGACCAGGCCGCCGTAGCGCGCGATCTCGCGGCTGTGGATGCGGTCGTAGACGACGCCGACGCAGAGGAACAGCGCGGCCGAGACGACGCCATGGCTCAGCATCTGGTAGACCGCGCCCGTCACCGCCTGGGTGTTCAGCGCGAAGATGCCGATCGTCACGTAGCCCATGTGGGCGACCGACGAGTAGGCGATCAGCTTCTTCATGTCCTCCTGGGCCAGCGCCACCAGCGAGGTGTAGATCACCGCCACCACCGAGAGCCCGTAGACCAGCGGCGTGAAGTAGTGGGTAGCCTCCGGCAGCATCGGCACCGAGAAGCGGAGGAAGCCGTAGGCGCCCATCTTCAGGAGCACGCCGGCGAGGATCACCGAGCCCGCGGTCGGCGCTTCCACGTGCGCATCGGGCAGCCAAGTGTGGACCGGCCACATCGGCACCTTGACGGCGAACGAGGCGAAGAACGCCAGCCACAGCCACTTCTGCATGGCGAGCGGCAGATGCGCCGACATCAGGGTTGGGATGTCGGTGGTCCCGGTCTCGAAGAAGATGGCGAGGATCGCCAGCAGCATCAGGACCGAGCCGGTGAGCGTATAGAGGAAGAACTTGAAGGCCGAGTAGACCCGGCGTGCGCCCCCCCAGATGCCGATGATCAGGAACATCGGGATCAGGACGGCCTCGAAGAAGATGTAGAAGACGACGAAGTCGAGCGCGGCGAAGGTGCCGACCATGAAGGTCTCGAGCACCAGGAACGCGACCATGTACTCCTTGACCCGGTGCTCGACCGCTTCCCAGCTCGCCAGCACGCAGATCGGCGTCAGCAGGGTCGACAGCAGGATGAAGAACATCGAGATGCCGTCGACGCCCATGTGATAGTTGATCCCGAAGGCCGGGATCCACGCCGCCTTCTCAACGAACTGGAAGTCCGAGACGTCCGGATCGAAGTTGAGCCAGAGCGGCAGCGACACGAAGAAGACGATCACCGAGGTCCAGAGCGCGATCCAGCGCGCGTTGCGCGCCACGACCTCGGGAGATCCGCGTGTCAGCAGGATGATCGCCGCACCGACGAGCGGAAGGAACGTCGTCAGCGACAGGATGGGCCAATCGCTCATCGTCTAGCGCCCCATCCGGTAGAGGTAGAAGCTCGCCAGGATCACGACGCCGATCAGCATGGCGAAGGCGTAGTGGTAGACGTAGCCGGTCTGCATCCGCCCTGCCCTGCGAGCCGCGGCGACCGTGGTCGCGGCGATGCCGTCGGGGCCGAGCCCGTCGATCACCGCGCCGTCACCGCCCTTCCACAGGCTGCGGCCGATCCAGAAGGCCGGCTTCACGAACAGCCAGTCATAGAGTTCGTCGAAGTACCACTTGTTGTAGAGGAACAGCCAGATGCCGCGGAACGCCTCGATCATGCGTCCCGGCATCTCCGGGCTCACGATGTAGGCCATGTACGCGCCGGCGATGCCGATCGCGGCGGCGATGGTCGGCATCAGCTTGACCCAGAGCGGCACGTGGTGCGCGTGCTCGACCGTGTCGTGGTCGGGCAGCACGAAGATCGCGTTGCCCCAGAAGTGTTCGCGGCCGTCGCCGACGAAGAGGCCGTTGAGCGCGAAGCCGGCGACGACGGCGCCGATCGCCAGCACGTAGAGCGGCGCCAGCATGATCTGCGGCGACTCGTGCACGTGCTCCATCGTGTGATGATCGGCCCTGGGCGCGCCGTGGAAGGTCAGGAACAGCAGGCGCCACGAGTAGAAGGCGGTCAGCAGCGCCGCGAAGGTGCCCATGACGAAGGCGTACATGCCGACGCCGGAATGCGCGGCGTAGGCGGCCTCGAGCATGATGTCCTTCGAGAAGAACCCGGCGAAGGGCGGAACGCCGGCGAGCGCCAGGTTGCCGATCCACATCAAAGCGTAGGTCACCGGGATCAACTTCCAGATGCCGCCCATCTTGCGCATGTCCTGCTCGTCGGACATGGCGTGGATGACCGAGCCGGCGCCGAGAAACAGGAGCGCCTTGAAGAAGGCATGCGTGATCAGGTGGAACATCGCCGCCTGGTAGGCCGAGACGCCGGCGGCGAAGAACATGTATCCCAGCTGGCTGCAGGTCGAATACGCGATCACCCGCTTGATGTCGTACTGCGTCAGGCCGACGGTCGCGGCGAATATCGCGGTCGAGGCGCCGACGACGGTGACGACCGCGAGCGCGGTCGGCGCGTACTCGAACATCGGCGAGAGCCGGCAGACCATGAAGACGCCGGCGGTGACCATGGTCGCCGCATGGATCAGAGCCGAGACCGGGGTCGGGCCTTCCATCGCATCCGGCAGCCAGGTGTGCAGGCCCAGCTGCGCCGACTTGCCCATCGCGCCGACGAACAGCAGCAAGCAGATCGTCGTCAGCGTGTCGAGGTTCCATCCCAGGAAGTTGATCGTGCTGCCGACCTTGCCCGGAGTCGCGGCGAAGACGGCGTCGAAGCCGACCGAGTCGAAGACCATGAACACGCCGAAGATGCCAAGCGCGAAGCCGAAGTCGCCGACGCGGTTGACGATGAAGGCCTTCATCGCCGCGGCGTTCGCCGAGGGCTTCTGGTACCAGAAGCCGATCAGCAGGTACGACGCGAGACCGACGCCTTCCCAGCCGAAGAACAGCTGAACGAAGTTGTCGGCCGACACCAGCATCAGCATGAAGAAGGTGAACAGGCTCAGATAGGCCATGAACCTCGGGATCGAGTCGTCATGGGCCATGTAGCCGCACGAGTAGATGTGGATCATGCACGAGACCAGCGAGATCATGCCGATCATCGTCGCCGACAGCGCATCGAGCCTGACCGACCAGGTCACGTCGAAGGAGCCGGAGACGATCCAGGACGCGATCTCGACGATGCGCGTGTGGCCCATCAGGGAGACGTCGTAGAAGACGTAGGCGCCGGTAACGGCGGCCAGCGCCATGCAGCCGACAGTGACGAGCTGCGACCCGCGGTCCCCGATCAGCCGGCCGAAGAGGCCGGCGATGATCGCGCCGAGGAGAGGCAGGAAGACAGGAGCGGCGTGCAGCACGTCCGTCAGCCCTTCATCAGGTTGATGTCCTCGACCGCGATCGAGCCGCGGTTTCGGAAGTAGACGACGAGGATCGCAAGGCCGATCGCCGCCTCGGCGGCGGCGACGGTCAGCACGAACATGGCGAAGACCTGGCCGACCAGGTCACCCATGTGCGTCGAGAACGCCACCAGGTTGATGTTGACGGCGAGCAGCATAAGCTCGACTGACATCAGGATGATGATGACGTTCTTGCGGTTGAGGAAGATGCCGAACACGCCGAGCGTGAACAGGATCGCGGCGACGGTCAGGTAGTGGCCGAGCGTGATTACGAACATCAGACGCCGCTCCCCGTCCGGACCTTCACGACCTCGACCGACTCCGCCTTGGTGCGCGCGACCTGGGTGCCGATGGTCTGGCGGCGGACGCCGCCGCGCTGGCGGAGCGTCAGTACGATCGCACCGACCATCGCCACCAGCAGCACCATGCCCGACGCCTGGAACAGGTAGACGTAGTCGGTATAGAGGATGCGCCCCAGCGCCTCGGTATTGCTCATCTCCGAGATCGGCGGCATCGGCCGGGTCTGGGCGCCGTCGGGCGCTCCGATCCACGAGCCGAAGATCAGCACGAGCTCGGCCAGCAAGATGAGCCCGACCGCGGCACCTATCGGCACGTAGTTCAGGAGCCCCTGCCGCATCCGCGCGAAGTTGATGTCGAGCATCATGACGACGAACAGGAACAGCACCGCGACCGCGCCGACGTAGACGATGACCAGGATCATCGCCAGGAACTCCGCCCCCATCAGGACGAAGAGGCCGGCCGCGTTGAAGAAGGCGAGGATGAGGAACAGGACCGAGTGGACCGGATTCCTGGCCGAGATCACCATCACGCCGGAGGCCACCGCCACCAGCGCGAAGAGATAGAAGGAGAGCGCCTGGATCACCATGGTCGGCTCACCTGTACGGCGCGTCGGCGACGAGGTTGGCCTGGATCTCCGACTCCCACCGGTCGCCGTTCTCGAGCAGCTTCTCCTTGTTGTAGAAGAGCTCCTCGCGGGTCTCGGCGGCGAACTCGAAGTTCGGTCCCTCGACGATCGCATCCACCGGGCAGGCTTCCTGGCAGAAGCCGCAGTAGATGCACTTGGTCATGTCGATGTCGTAGCGCGTGGTGCGGCGGCTGCCGTCCTCGCGGGGCTCGGCCTCGATCGTGATCGCCTGCGCCGGGCACACCGCCTCGCACAGCTTGCACGCGATGCAGCGCTCCTCGCCGTTCGGGTAGCGGCGAAGCGCGTGCTCACCGCGGAAGCGCGGGCTGAGCGGGCCCTTCTCGTAGGGATAGTTCAGGGTCACCTTGGGCGTGAAGAAGTAGCGCAAGGTGATGGCCATGCCGGAGATCAGCTCTCCGAGCAGCAGGCTCTTCGCGGCGTTGCCTAAGACAGCCATGTCATTCCTCCGTCACGGCACCTTGTCGAACGCGACAAGGAAGCCGGCGGTCAAGACCACCCAGGCGAGCGAGATCGGCAGGAAGACCTTCCAGCCGAGCCGCATGAGTTGGTCGTAGCGATAACGCGGGAAAGTGGCGCGCACCCAAAGGAAACAGAACAGCAGGAACGCGATCTTCAGCGCGAACCAGATCGGTCCCGGAATCCAGTTGAACGGCGCGATGTCGAAGGGCGGCAGCCAGCCGCCAAGGAACAGGATCGCGGTCATCGCCGAGACCAGGATCATGTTCGCGTACTCGCCGAGGAAGAAGAGCGCGAAGCTCATCGACGAGTACTCGACCATGAATCCGGCGACGATCTCGGACTCGCCTTCGGGAAGGTCGAAGGGAAGCCGGTTCGTCTCGGCGAGGCCGGAGATGAAGAAGATCACGAACATCGGCAGCAGCGGGATGCAGAACCAGAGGTTCCGCTGCGCCAGCACGACGTCGGTCAGGTTCAGCGAGCCGACGCAGAGCAGCACGGTGATGATCACGAAGCCGATCGAGACTTCGTAAGACACCATCTGCGCCGCCGAGCGGAGCGCGCCGAGGAAGGCGTATTTCGAGTTCGACGCCCAGCCCGCCATGATCACGCCATACACGCCGAGCGAGGAGATCGCGAAGAGGTAGAGGATGCCGACATTGATGTCGGCGAGCACGATGCCCTCGCCGAACGGGATCACCGCCCATCCGATCAGCGCCAGGATGAAGGTGAGCATCGGCGCCATCAGGAAGACCGCGCGGTTGGCACCGGACGGAAGGATCGTCTCCTTCGACAGCAGCTTGAGGCCGTCGGCGATCGGCTGGAACAGGCCGAAGGGACCGACGACGTTGGGGCCGCGGCGAAGCTGCATCGCCGCCAGCACCTTGCGCTCGGCGAAGGTCAGGTAGGCGACCGCCAGCAGCAGCGGCAGGATGATCGCAACGATCTGCGCGAGGATGATCGCGGTCGGATACGCGTAGACGGTCAGGAACTCAGCCATGGGTACCGGTCCTGGCCTGGCCGTTCACGAACACGCTCGTGCACTCGGCCATGGTCGGCGAGGCGCGGCTGATCGGATCGGTCATGTAGAAGTTGGAGATCGGCGAGACGAAGGGCTCCGCACCCATCGAACCCGCCTGGCCGAAGGGCCCCCAGGCGCCCGGCTTCGCTTCCTCGAGCGTGCCGAACACCGGGTTGACGGCGACGAGGCGCCGTCGGACCTGGCCGAGATTGTCGTAAGGCAGCGGCTGGCCCAGCTTCTCCGACAGCGCGCGCAGGATCTTCCAGTCCTCGCGCGCCTCGCCCGGCGGGAACGCGGCGAGACGGCCGAGTTGCACCCGGCCCTCGGTATTGACGTAGGTGCCGTTCTTCTCGGTGTAGGCCGCCCCCGGCAGGATCACGTCGGCGCGGTTGGCACCGGCATCGCCGTGATGGCCCTGGTAGATCACGAAGGCCGAGCCCAGCTTCGCGGTGTCGATCTCGTCGGCGCCCAGCAGATAGACGACCGGAACCTCGCCCTTCCCGGCCCCGTCGAGGATGCCGGCGACGTCGCGGCCGCCCGCGCCCGGCACGAGGCCGAGGTCGAGTCCGCCGACGCGCGCGGCCGCCGTGTGCAGCACGCAGAAGCCGTTCCAGTCTTCCTTGATCGCGCCGGCCTTATCGGCGAGCGCGCGGACCGATGCCAGCACCGCCGAGCCGTTGGCCCCGCGCAACGCGCCCTGGCCCACGATCAGCATCGGCTTCTTCGCCGCCTTCAGCGTCTCGAAGAAGGCATGGCGGCCCTCGGCGACCTCGGCAAGCGTCTGCGCGCCGGCGCCGAGGTTCTCCACCGGGAAGGTCATCTCGACCTTAGGCCCGATCGCCGCGATCTTGAGGCCGCCCTGGAGGAAGCGCTTGCGAAGACGCGCGCTCAACACCGGCGCTTCGGCGCGCGGGTTGGTGCCGATCAGAAGGATCGCGTCGGCCTGCTCGATGCCGGCGATGCCGGCATTGAAGATGTAGGATCCCCGCACCGAGGCGTCGAGCTTCGCACCGTCCTGGCGGCAGTCGATGCTGGTCGCACCCAGCGAAGCCATCAGGTCCTTGAGCGCGACCATGCTCTCGGCGTCGCAGAGATCGCCCGCGATCGCCGCAGCCTTCGATCCCGCCGCCTTCAGCTTCTCGGCCGCGATCGACAGCGCCTCGTCCCAGGTCGCCGGCTGCAGCTTGCCGTTCTTTCGCACGTAAGGGCGGTCGAGGCGCTGGCGCTTCAGGCCGTCGACGGCGAAGCGCGCCTTGTCGGAGATCCACTCCTCGTTCACGTCCTCGTTCAGGCGCGGCAGCACGCGCAGCACCTCGTTGCCGCGGACGTCGATGCGGATGTTGGCGCCGAGCGCGTCGGAAACGTCGACGGACTCGGTCTTGCGCAGTTCCCATGGGCGCGCGGTGAAGGCGTAGGGCTTCGAGGTCAGCGCGCCGACCGGGCAGAGGTCGATCACGTTGCCGGAGAGCTCGGAAGCGAACGCCTTCTCGAGATATGTGGTGATCTGCGCGTTCTCGCCGCGATAGAGCAGGCCCAGATCCTCGACGCCGGCGACCTCGGTCGCGAAGCGGACGCAGCGCGTGCAATGGATGCAGCGGGTCATGATCGTCTTGACCAGCGGCCCCATGTACTTGTCTTTGACCGCCCGCTTGTTCTCCTGGTAGCGGCTGTGGTCCATGCCGTAGGCGACGGCCTGGTCCTGCAGGTCGCATTCGCCGCCCTGGTCGCAGATCGGGCAGTCGAGCGGGTGGTTGATCAGCAGGAATTCCATCACGCCCTGGCGCGCCTTCTTCGCCATGGCCGAGTTGGTCTTGATCACCATGTTGTCGGCGGCCGGCATCGCGCAGGAGGCGACCGGCTTCGGCGACTTCTCCATCTCGACCAGGCACATCCGGCAGTTGCCGGCGATCGAGAGGCGGTCGTGGTAGCAGAAGCGCGGGATCTCGACGCCCGCGACCTCGCAGGCCTGGAGCACGGTGAACCCGGCGGGGACCTCGACCTCGACGTCGTCGACTTTGAGCTTCGGCATGTCCCCTACTCCGCCGCCTGCTTCACCTGAGCATTGAGCCTCTGCTCTATCTCAGGCCGGAAGTGGCGCAACAGTCCCATCACCGGCCAGGCCGCTCCCTCGCCGAAAGCGCAGATGGTGTGGCCTTCGATCTGCTTGGTGACCGCATCGAGCAGGTCGATGTCGGCCATCGTCGCCTTGCCTTTCGACATGCGGGTCAGCATCCGGTACATCCAGCCGGTGCCCTCGCGGCACGGCGTGCACTGGCCGCAGCTCTCGTGCTTGTAGAAGGCGGCAAGACGGGCAAAGGCGCGGACGATGTCGGTCGACTTGTCCATGACGACGATCGCCGCCGTGCCGAGGCCCGACTTGGCGTCGCGCAGATAGTCGAAGTCCATGCAGATCGTGTCGGCGACCGACTTCGGCAGCACCGGCATCGACGAGCCGCCGGGAATGACGGCCAGCAGGTTGTCCCAGCCGCCGCGCACGCCGCCGGCATGCTTCTCGATCAGTTCGCGCAGCGGCACGCCGAGCGAGTCCTCGACGTTGCACGGCTTGTTCACGTGGCCGGAGATGCAGAAGACCTTAGGCCCGGTGTTGTTCGGGCGGCCGATGCCGGCGAACCACGGCGCGCCGCGGCGAAGGATCGTCGGAACGACTGCAACCGTCTCGACGTTGTTCACCGTTGTCGGGCACCCCCACACGCCGCAGAAGGCCGGGAACGGCGGCTTCAGGCGGGGCTGGCCCTTCTTGCCTTCGAGGCTCTCGATCAGCGCCGTCTCTTCGCCGCAGATGTAGGCGCCGGCGCCGCGATGCAGGTAGATGTCGCAGTCGTATCCCGTGCCGCAGGCGTTCTTGCCGATCAGACCGGCCTCGTAGGCCTCGTCGATGGCGCGCTGGACGTTGGAGCCTTCCTGATAGAACTCGCCGCGGATGTAGATGTAGCAGGCATGCGCGCCGATCGCGACGCAGGCGAGCAGGCAGCCTTCGATCAGCTTGTGCGGATCGTGGCGAAGCAGGTCACGATCCTTGCAGGTGCCCGGCTCGCCCTCGTCCGCGTTGATGACGAGATAGGACGGGCGCCCGTCGGATTGCTTCGGCATGAACGACCACTTCATGCCGGTCGAGAAGCCGGCGCCGCCGCGACCGCGCAGCTGCGACTTCTTCACTTCCTCGACGATCCACTCGCGGCCCTTGAGGATCAGGTCCTTGGTGCCGTCCCAATCGCCGCGCGCACGCGCGCCGGCGAGGCCGAAATCGGCCTGGCCGTAGAGATTGGTGAAGATGCGATCCTTGTCGGCGAGCATCAGTCGCTTCCCTTCGCCGTATCGAGCAGCGTCGTGAACCCGCCTTCCGGCGACGACGTCAGACGCTTCGACTGGTTGCCGGGCGTCGGCTTCTCGCCGCGCGCCAGCGCGTCGAGCACCTTCACCGTCGTCTCCGGCGTCAGGTCCTCGTAGTAGTCGTCGCCAACCTGCAGCATCGGCGCGTTGACGCAAGCGCCCAGGCACTCGACCTCGGACAGCGTGAACTGCTTGTCGGGCGTGGTCTCGCCGAGCTTGATGCCGAGGCGCTTCTCGCATGCTTCCACGACGCCGTCGGACCCGCGCAGCCAGCACGGCGTCGTCGTGCAGATCTGCACGTGGTGCTTACCCAGCGGCGCGTGGTTGTACATCGTGTAGAAAGTCGCGACCTCGCGCACGCGGATCGGCGCCATGTCGAGCATCTTGGCGATGTATTCCATCGCCGCGATCGGCAGCCAGTTGTCGTGCTGGCGCTGGGCGAGATCGAGCAGCGGCATCACCGCCGACTGCTGCTTGCCCGGCGGGTACTTGGCGATGATCTTCTTCGCCCGCTCGAGGTTCTGCGGGTTGAACTCGAAGCTTGCCGGCTGCTGGACTTGCGAGGTGTCTGACGCGCTCATCGATCGACCTCGCCGAAGACGATGTCCATGGATCCGAGGATCGCCACCGAGTCCGCCAGCATGTGGCCCTTCGAGCAGAACTCGATCGCCTGCAGGTGCGCGAAGCCCGGCGCGCGGATTTTGCAGCGGTACGGCTTGTTGGTGCCGTCGGCGACGACGTAGACGCCGAACTCGCCCTTCGGCGCCTCGACCGCGGTGTAGGTCTCGCCGGCGGGCACGTGGAAGCCCTCGGTGTAGAGCTTGAAGTGGTGGATCAGCGCTTCCATCGAGCGCTTCATCTCGCCGCGCGCGGGCGGCGTCACCTTGTGGTCCTGGCTCGTGAACGGGCCGGACGGCATCTTCTCGCAACACTGGCGGATGATCCGGAGCGACTGGCGCATCTCCTCGACGCGCACGAGGTAGCGGTCGTAGCAGTCGCCGTTCTTGCCGATCGGGATGTCGAAATCCATCTCGGCATAAGCATCGTAGGGCTGCGACTTGCGAAGATCCCACGGCACGCCGGACGAGCGCAGCATCGGTCCGGTGAAGCCCCAGTCGAGCGCCTGCTCGGCGGTGACGACGCCGATATCGACCAGCCGCTGCTTGAAGATGCGGTTGTCGTCGAGCAGCGACGACATGTCGTCGATCAGCTTCGGGAACTGATCGCACCACTTGAGGATGTCATCGAGCAGGCCGGCCGGCAGATCCTGATGCACGCCGCCGGCTCGATAGTAGGCCGCATGGAGCCGTGCGCCGGAGACGCGCTCGTAGAACTCCATCAGGTATTCGCGCTGCTCGAAGCACCAGAGCATCGGCGTCATCGCGCCGACGTCCATCGCATACGCCGGGACATTCAGCAGATGGTTCAGCACGCGGCTGATCTCGTCGAACAGCACGCGGATGTACTGGGCGCGCTTCGGTACCTCGAGACCGAGCAGCCTCTCGACCGCGAGCACGAAGGCGTGCTCCTGGACGAGCGGCGCCACGTAGTCGAGGCGATCGAAATACGGAACGGCCTGCTGGTAGGTCTTGTACTCGATCAGCTTCTCGGTGCCGCGATGCAGCAGCCCGATATGCGGATCGATCCGCTCCACCACCTCGCCGTCCATCTCCATGACCAGGCGCAGAACGCCGTGGGCCGCCGGGTGCTGCGGCCCGAAATTGATGGTCATCGGCTTGATCTTGGCTTCGGCCACCTTAGGTCTCTTTCCCCCCGGTCAGAGCGTCGTCGGATGCTGGGCCGGAATTACTTCGTCGCCTTCTCGTCACCCGGGAGCTGGCGCGTCATGCCCTCCCACGGGGACAGGAAGTCGAACGATCGGAAGTCCTGCTGCAGCTTCACGCGGTCGTAGACCACGCGCTTCTGCTGCTCGTCGTAGCGGACCTCGACATGGCCGGTCAGCGGGAAGTCCTTCCTGAGCGGATGGCCGTCGAAGCCGTAATCGGTGAGAAGGCGGCGCAGGTCCGGATGATCGGAGAAGGCGACGCCGTAGAGGTCCCAGGTCTCGCGCTCGTACCAGTTGGCCGAGTTGAAGACCGAGGCGATCGACGGCACCGGCGTCATCTCGTCGGCACGGACCTTCACGCGGACGCGGCGGTTATGCTTGAGGCTGAGCAGGTTGTAGACGATGTCGAAACGCTTATCGCGCTCCGGATAGTCGACGCCGCAGATGTCGACCAACATCTTGAAGAGACAGCCTGCATCGTCGCGGAGGTGAGTCATCACACGGACGATCGCGTCGCCCTTGGCGACAAGCATCAGCTCGCCCAGGCGGACGTCGACCTCTTCGATCTCGGACGGCAGCGCGGCCTTGATCGCGTCGCCCAGTTCCCGCAGCGCTTCGCTCATTTCAAGGCCTCTTTCAGCGCGTGATCGTGCTGACGCGCTTGATCTTCTTCTGCAGCTGCAGAATGCCGTAGAGCAGCGCTTCGGCGGTCGGCGGGCACCCCGGGACATAGATGTCGACGGGCACGATGCGGTCGCAGCCGCGCACGACCGAGTAGGAGTAGTGGTAATAGCCGCCGCCGTTGGCGCAGCTGCCCATCGAGAGCACCCAGCGCGGCTCGGCCATCTGGTCGTAGACCTTGCGGAGAGCCGGGGCCATCTTGTTGGTCAGCGTGCCGGCGACGATCATTACGTCGGACTGGCGCGGGCTCGGGCGGAAGAAGATCCCGAATCGATCGAGATCGTAGCGTGCGCAGGCCGTGTGCATCATCTCGACCGCGCAGCAGGCGAGGCCGAAGGTCATCGGCCACAACGAGCCGGTGCGCGCCCAGGCGACGAGCTTGTCGACCTGCGCGATGACGAAGCCCTTGTCGTTGAGCTCGTCCGTCACCGCCCGCATCAGCTTGTCCTGGACGGGACCATGGGGAATGGGCTGGGGAGCGACGGGCGTGCCGAGGCTGGTCACTCCCATTCGAGGGCCCCCTTCTTCCATTCGTAGACGAAGCCAATGGTCAGGACGCCGAGGAACGCCACCATCGACCAGAAGCCGAAGACGCCGATGTCGCCGAGCGAGACCGCCCAGGGGAACAGGAAGGCGACTTCGAGATCGAAGATGATGAAGAGGATGGCGACGAGGTAGTAGCGGACGTCGAACTTGGAGCGCGCGTCGTCGAAGGGCTCGAAGCCGCATTCGTAGGCCGAGAGCTTCTCGGGATCCGGATGCTGGCGAGCCAGGATGAAGGACGCAGCGATCGCTCCCCCGGCCACCACGATGGCGACACCGAGGAAGATCAAGATTGGCAGGTATTCTCTAAGAAGGTCTTCCATCGGCCGTCCCGACGCCCCGAATGCACGCCACTATATCGACGGCCAAGCCCTTGCGAAAGCCTGGACTTTCCAAGGTAACCCCACATTTGACGCGGAATCGGCTCGACTTGGCCGAAAGCTCTTCGAGATGGCGCGAGCGACGGGACTTGAACCCGCGGCCTCCGGCGTGACAGGCCGGCGCTCTAACCAACTGAGCTACGCCCGCAAACCCGTCTCGAAGAGAGCCGGTCGTTTACGCGTGGGCCCCAGGGATGTCAAGGAAAGTCCGGGCCTTGGCGTCGGCCCGGTGGGGATAACCGTCAGACGCCCGGCGCATCGGGTCGCGGCGGGGTCGTCAGGCTCCGCAAAGGCGGCTTGTCGAGGCTGTCCCATCCATAGACGCGGGCGATCCGGTCGAGAATCTCCTGCACAAGAAGGCCGCCGTTGTCGCCGTTGGTCATGACGACCGCCCCATAGCCCTTGGCCCGATGGGCGAGCGCGTGACACTTGAAGCCCCAGTTGCCGCCGCCGTGGCCGAAATACCAGCCCTCGCCTCTTTGGCTGACCGAGAAGCCGACCGCATAGGGGCCGACGCCGACGGGCGAGACCATCTCCTGCATCGTCCGCCGGGACAGCACGCGGCCGGGCTTTCCGGCGAGCGTCCGCTGCACCTCGATCACGAGCCGCGCGAGGTCGGTCGGCGTCGTCCAGAGCGAGGCCGCCTGGTGCTCCGGATAGATGTGCCAGGGCGGCCCCATGCGCTTGCCGGCCATGTCGTGGGCGCGCGCCGCACGCGGCACCAGGGCCGCCGGCAGGGGTTGCTCGAAGGTGCTGCTCGACATGCCGATCGGGTCGAGCACCCATTCGCGGACGATGTCGAGGAACGGCCGGCCGACGCTGTCGGTCAGCGCCAGCTGCTGGATCGTCGTAGCGCCGCCGGAATACTGAAAAGCAGCCAGCGGCGGGCGAACCAGCCGTACCGGACCGGTATTGGATGGCGGCTTTCCGTCGAGAATCTCCAGGATCGTCGGCAGCTTCGTGCCCGGCTCGTAGCCGGGAAATCCGAAGCCGTCCCCGGTGCCAGAGGTGTGGCTCATCAGGGTGCGCGGCGTGACGGGTGCCCCGTCGCCATAGGGGCTGCCGGGCAGCTTCCAGGACTTCAGGATCGTGTTGATGTCCTGGTCGAGGTCGAACAAGCCCTTCTCGACCGCCTTCAACGAGGCCATCGCGGCGACCGGCTTGCTGATCGAGGCCGCCTGGAAAAGCGTATCGGTCGTCGCCGCTGTGCCCGCGTCGACGTCGGCCAGGCCCCAGGCCTTCGCTCCTTCGATCTCGAAATCGCGGATGACGGCGACGCTGACCGCGGGGACGGCGAAATGGGCCATCATCTCCGCCATCGTCAGCGGATCCGCGCCGCCTCGTCCTGGAACCTGTGGGCCGTCGACCGCGTCGAGCATGCCCACGATCGTCGTCATTCCGCGGCCGAGCGTTGGCGCGCCTCGAAACGGGCTCTGGCCGTCGGATCGAGGCCGACCCTGAGATGGACCTGGCCGTCATCGTCCCGCCGCTCGATCACGTGGCCATGGCGATAGAGCCAGGCAAGCGTGGCGCCGTCGGCCGGATCGAGGTCGAGCTCCAGCACCTGGTGCTGCGCGGTGATACGGGCATCGAGGAGGCCGTACAGGCGATCCAGGCCGGCGCCGTCGAGAGCCGAGACCGCGACCTTGTCGGACGCCCTGAGGGAGTCGTTCTCGATCCGAACCCGCGTCTCGGTATCCAGCAGGTCGATCTTGTTCCAGACCTCGATCACATCGCCTTCGAGCCGCTCGCCCAGACCCAGGTCGCGGAGAACCGTCTCGACGTCGGTCTTCTGCGCTTCGCTCTCCTCATGCGCGATGTCGCGGACATGAAGGATGATGTCCGCCTCGGCGACCTCTTCGAGCGTCGCCCGGAAGGCCGCGACCAGGTGCGTCGGCAGGTCCGAGATGAATCCGACCGTGTCGGACAGGATGATCGGCCGGCCCGACGGCAGGTCGACGCGGCGCAGCGTCGGGTCCAGGGTCGCGAACAGCATGTCCTTCGCGAGCACCGCCGAGCGGGTCAAGCGGTTGAAAAGCGTGGATTTTCCGGCGTTCGTGTAGCCCACCAGCGCGACCACCGGATACGGCACGCGCTTGCGCGCCTTCCGGTGCAGAGAGCGGGTACGCTTCACCTCTTCAAGCTCGCGCTTGAGCTTGACGATGCGGTCGCCGATCAGGCGGCGGTCCATCTCGAGCTGGCTTTCGCCGGGACCGCCGAGGAAGCCGAAGCCGCCGCGCTGCCGCTCGAGGTGGGTCCAGGACCGCACCAGGCGAGAGCGCTGATAGGTGAGATGCGCGAGCTCGACCTGCAGCGCGCCTTCATGGGTGCGGGCGCGGGCGCCGAAGATCTCGAGGATCAGGCCGGTGCGGTCGATGACCTTGCACTTGAGGTCCTTCTCGAGGTTGCGCTGCTGGATGGGCGAGAGCGCGGCGTCGACCACGACGACCTGGATCTCCATGGTCTCGACCAGCTGCGCGTAGCGGTCGACCTGCCCCTGTCCAAGCAAGGTCGCGGGCCGCGGCGAGAGCACGCGCACGGTTTCCCCATGCACGATATCGAGATTGATCGCGCGGGTGAGGCCTACGGCTTCTTCGAGGCGGGCTTCGGCCGGGCGCGCCTCGCCCGGGCGCGGTCGTCCGGCAGGATGCAGGACGAGCGCGCGCGCCGGGGGCGTCCGGTTGTCGTGGATCTCAGGCGTCGGCCGCTTCCTTGGCCGGGTCGAACAGCTGGATCGGCTGGGCCGGCATCACGGTCGAGATCGCGTGCTTGTAGACGAGCTGGGAATGAGCGTCGCGGCGCAGCAGGACCGAGAAATTGTCGAACCAGGTGACAATGCCCTGGAGCTTGACGCCGTTGATCAGGAAGATCGTGACGGGGGTTTTATTCTTGCGGATGTAGTTTAAGAAAACATCCTGAACGTTTTGATTTTTCTCGCTGGACATTGGGGTGAACCCTTCTCTTGGTTGTTGGAGCCCTCTCTTGGGAGGATGGGCTCGTAGACGGCCGGACGAGACGACCGTTAACGAAAGTGGTCGCTCGCCGTTGCGAGAACAAGGGTACACCCGTCCGACGGACGGTCAACGCCTTCATCCCCAACGGAAATTACGATTAATTGGCAAAATGCTACAGGTAAATCTTAAAAATTTAGATTCGATTTAGGCCGTAGCGCCTTCACCAGACATATATTGTTCGTAGGCTTGGCGGAGCCGGAGAGTGAACGAGCCGGCCTTGCCATTGCCGATCACCTGGCTGTCGACCTGGGTCACCGGGGTCACGAACGAGGTCGCGCTCGAGATGAAGGCCTCACGGGCCTTCCGGGCTTCGTCGACCGAGAAGGCGCGCTCGACGAAGCGGAGGCCTTCCCGCTCGGCCAGCTTGAGGATCGTGAGCCGGGTGATGCCGTTCAGGATCTCGTTGCTGGCGGCGCGGGTCACCAGCTCGCCGTCCTGGGTGATGATCCAGGCATTGGTAGAGGTGCCTTCGGTCACCTGGCCGTCGCGAACCTGCCAGGCCTCGAAGGCGCCGGACTCGCGCGCTTTCTGCTTGCCGAGCACGTTAGGGAGGAGCGCCACCGTCTTGATATCGCAGCGCTCCCAGCGGATGTCGGGAATGGTGATGATCTTCACCCCGTCCTCGACCGCCTTCTGCCCCGGCATGGTCAGGCGCTTGGCCGTCACCACCAGCGCCGGCGTGGCGTTCTTCGGGAAGGGATGGTCGCGCCGGGCGACGCCGCGGGTGACCTGCATGTAGACGAGGCCGTTCTTCAGGCGATTGCGCCGCACGACCTCGCGCATCACCACCTTGAGCGCCGGGCGTGCCATCGGTGCCGCGATCCGAAGCTCGCGCAGCGAGCGGTCGAGGCGATCGAGATGGGGCTCCTCGTCGATCAGCTTGCCGCCGATCACCGCGGCTACCTCGTAGACGCCGTCGGCGAACTGATATCCGCGATCCTCCACATGGACCATGGCGTCGTTGTGCGGAACGTAGCGGCCGTTGACGTAGGCGATGCGGGACATAGGCACTCTCCTTCAGGAGAGCGAAAGTGGCGCCGACCCGCGAGGCGGTCAAGCGCGACAGCCCGTCTTGCGACGAAGCTGCCGCGCCGAGCCGCTGCTAGTTCGTGCCGATGCCGACACCGACGCTCACGCCGGTTCCGGCCGAGCCTCCGACGCCGACATTCGCACCGACACCGCCGACGCCCGCGCTGACGCCGGTCCCGCTGGATCCGCCGGCGCTGACCCCGACATTCGCCCCGGAGCCCGAGGTGCCGCCCGTCGCGCTGCCCCCCGTCCCTGCACCGACGCTGATGCCTGCACCGACCCCGGTATTGCCGCCCCCGCCGATACCGACGCTGCCACCGGTACCGCCCGTCGATCCGCCGACACTGCCTCCGGTGCTGCCGCTGCCGCCGGTCGCGCCACCCGTACCCGCGCCCACGCCGGCCCCGACGCTGGCGCTTTCAGAACCGCTGCCGACCGAGGCTCCCACTCCCACGTCGACGCCCGCCGAGCCGCCGCCTGCACCCATGGCACCGACATTCGCGCCCAGGCTCAGCCCGAGAGGGGCTCCCTGGGCGGTGCCGGTCGCAGCATTGGCATTCGCGGCAAGGCCGAGGCTCGCTCCCGTGGAGCCGGCAGAGGCCTGCGTCGTCGCGCCGATCGCGGCCGACAGCGACGCATTGTTGAGGTCGCGCGTGGTCGCCGCTTCGGTGGCGTTCTGACCGACCTGCGCTGTGGCCGAGACGCCGAGCCCGGTCGAGGATCCCGACCCGGTCGTGGCGCCGGTGCCGGCCGCCACGTTCGCAGACACGCCGGCGCCCGTTCCGCTGCCGCTTGTCGCGACCCCGGCAGTCGTCCCGAGACCGGCACCGATGGTGCTGCCCGTCCCGCCCGCATTGGCATTCACGTCGGCATCGACCCCGACATTGACGGCGATGCCGGTCCCGCTGCTTCCCGTACCGCCTGCACCGCCCGTTCCACCGGTGCCGCCCGTGCCGGCTCCCCCGGAGCCGGTCTCACCGGAGCCTGTCCCGCCGGTTCCCGTCCCACCTGTCCCCGTTCCGCCCGAGCCTGGTCCGCCCGAGCCGGGCCCTCCTGCGACGAGACCGCCGCCGGGCGAGGTTCCGCCTCCGGCGGCGCTGCCCGTGGTCGCGGCCGAAATACTTGACGACGTATGGTCCATGCAGGTGAGCGTCCTGCAGCTCTTGTCCTGCGCCTGGACTGAAAGCCCGATGCTCAACGCAGCGATCGCAGTACTGACGAGTAGGTACGGCTTCACCATGACTTGTCTCCCGGAGCTGGAATCTGCGCGCCTTGCGGGAAAATCTCGCCGGCTATCCGGCAGTGCCTGCACTCTGCGCAGTATTGGTCAAACCAATCCGCCGCCAATTCGGCAGTTGCCGGAGAACAGGATGATCACAGGATTTAAGGGAACTACTCCGGCACTCGCGGTAACGGAGTGGTTGGAGCCGGAAGATCATCCGCTGCGCGTATGGAATTCGTCCGTTCGCGCGTAAAAGAAAAAGCACCCCGGCCGTAGCCGAGGCGCTTCGCACGAGAAGGTAAGGTGATGCGGTCTAGCGCGTGACGCCGCCGGTCACGCCGACCGACGTGCCGACGTTGCCCGTCACGCCGCCGACCGTGGCGCCCACGCTGCCGGTGGTGCCGACATTGGCGTTGGTGCCGGAGCCGGAGGTCGAGCCCCCGACGCTGGCGCCGACGTTGCTGCCGACACTGGTGCTGCCCGAGGTCGCCCCGGTCCCCGTGCCGCCCGAAGACGTGCCGCCGACGCCGGCCGTCGCGCTACCGCTGCCGGACGTGCTGCCGCCGGAGACGCCGACGCTACCCGTCGCTCCGCCGGTGCCGACGCCCGCGCTGACGCTGCCGCCTGTTCCGGTCGTGCCCCCCGAAACGCTGCCGCTCGTGCTGCCGACATTGGCGCCGACGCCGACGTTGCTCCCGCTTCCGGACGCGCCGACGGCGACGCCGCCGGTGGCGCTTCCGACGCCGATCGAGTTGCCCGCATTCGCGCCGCTCGGCGTCAGCGTGACGTTGGCCGACGTGTTGCCCTGCGACGAGCCGGTCGCGCCGATCGACGTACCGACATTCGCCTTCGACGAACGGCCAACATTGCCGGAGGCGTTGACGGCGCTGTTCAGGTTGAGCTCACGCGTCGTGCTGGCCTCGCTCTTGTTGAGGCTGACGGCGGCGGCGCTGCGGCTCGACGCGCTGCTGGCGATCGAGAGTCCACGCTCGCCGCTCGAGCGCGACGCATTGAGGGAGCCGTTGGTGGCGTTCGACCCGCTGACCCCGACATTGCGCCCCCGGGCCCCGGAAGCGGTCGCCGCGGCATTGGTGTTGCTCGAGGCCGACCCGGCAGCCGCCAGGTTCTTGCCGCCGCTCGAGCGCGCCGCATTGACGTTGCCCGACGCATTGGTCGCGTTCGACCCGGTGACGGCGACGCTGCGGCCACGCGAGCCCGACACCGTTGCGTTGGCATTGGTCTTGGTCGACGCCGAGTCATTCAGCGACAGGGTCTTGCCGCCGTTCGAACGGGACGCGTTCAGGGTGCTCGACGTGTTGGTCGAGTTGTTTGCGTTCGCAGTCGCCGACGTTTCGGCGAAGACGGGTCCTGCACCCAGCGCAACAAGAGCCGTCGTCACCAGAAGGAATTTCTTGCTCATCCCAATCTCCTCGTTTCAGCCGGCTTCAAGGTGCGGGCAACATCCGAGCGCACCGGAGCCGACTTCGGTTTTCGTCAGAAAGGAACACCCCGCAGGCTTTGCCGCGGGGTGTCGCTAACGGTCGTTTCCGGCCGTTACTTGCTGGTGGAAGGGTTGTCGCCCTGGTTGCCCGGGCCGGCCGCGCCCGCCTCATCCGTCGGGATCGGCGACAGGCCGGGCGTCTGCCGGCTGGTCATGGTCGAGCCAGTGGCCGAACCCGAATTCATCGGCGCCATGGCCGACTGCTGACCGGTCAGCACCTGACGGTTCAAATCGCGCGTCATGCCGACCTCACGGCTGTTCATGTCGCGATAGGCCTTGCCGCGGTGGTTCGCCGAGACACTGGTCCTATGCATCATCTTGTCGTGCGACTTGGCATCCGACTTCGACGCCATCTTGCCCGTCGCCATCGACTTGCCGGCCTTCATGTCCCCCGGCTTCATCGCGTCCGTCTTGACCTCGCCGGTCGCGGCCTGGCCGGCGGCGATCTGGCCGGTCGTGGTCTTGCCGGAGGCCAGATCGCGGCTCATCGGCTGACGATTGAGCGTCGCGGCACCGCCGGTGGTCAGCGAGCTCGCGGGCGGCTGCATCTTCTGCTGCTGCGCCATGGTGGGCGACGTCGGCGCGGCGGGCGCCTGGGCGGCGCTGCCCGAGGTCCTGGGCGAGCCGTCCGTGCCGGCGCCGGCGGTACCGGCCGCACCGGTCCCGGTGCCCTGGGCAAAGACCGGAGCGCCGGCGAGCGCGACGATCGCGGTGGTGATCATCATCAGTTTGCGGGTCATTCTTCTCTCCTTGGTGTTCGCGTTTCCCACAGGGGAGGACAAACGGGGAAACCGAGGTTTCCCCGTGAGGGCAGCCCACGTGAGAGCTTGAATGGCCGTCGGTCCCTTCGAGAGCCGGCTGCGGCCTTCACCGACCTTGAACGCCTGCCCCGGAGGCGGGTTGCCCTAGGTCGGCGCCGGAGAGGAAAAACCGCGATAAAGTGCTAGAAAACAACGATTCGTGCGCGAATTCCGCGCTATCGAGGTCCGTCTCGCGGTATCGAATTACGAGGCGCCCCGGCCTTTACCGCGCGTTGACAACCGAAGGCGACGCCCCTATGTTCCGCCGCCTGTTTTCTTGGGGTTCGCCATGAAAGTCGTGAATTCGCTGAAGTCGATGAAGGGCCGGCACAAGAACTGCCGCATCGTCCGTCGCAAGGGTCGGGTCTACGTCATCAACAAGACCAACCCGCGCTTCAAGGCCCGCCAGGGCTAAGCGCCCTCGGATCACGCCCCTCGTGTGAGCCGGGCGTGATCCTCGCTACCGACATCGATTTCGATCGCGACGGCAAGCAGGTCTCCGCCGTCCGCGTACCCATGCAGCGGGGAAGCGGCGCCGACGGCGCGCTTCTCGTGCCGATTTCCGTCATCCGCAACGGCGACGGCCCCACGCTCCTCATCACCGCCGGCAACCACGGCGACGAATACGAAGGCCAGGTCGCCGCCGCCGGGTTCGTCCGTGCGCTCGATCCCAAGTCGATCCGCGGCCGCGTGATCATCCTGCCGGCGCTCAACCTGCCCGCGGCAATGTCCGGCCGCCGCACCTCGCCGCTCGACGGCGGCAACCTCAACCGCAGCTTTCCCGGCGACGCGCTCGGCGGGCCGACCGCCAAGATCGCCGCCTTCGTCGACTCGCAGCTGCTGCCGCGCGCCGACCTGGTGATCGACCTTCATTCCGGCGGCACGGTCTTCGACTACGTGAACTGCCTGTTCGCGAGCGAGCATCCAGTCGCCGATGTCCGCCGTCGCACGCGCGAGGCGATGGATGCGTTCGGCGTGGAGTGGTGCATCACCAAGCCGTTCCGCGATGACGAGACGACGATGCTGGGATCGGCCGCCCGGCACGGCATCCCTTATCTGTCGACCGAGCTTCGCGGCATGGGCACGGTCGGCGCCGAATCCCTCAAGCTCGCCGAGAGCGGCGTTGCGGGCCTGCTTTCGGTGCTGGGGATCCTGCCGCAGAAGAACATCGACCGGCCGACGAAACCGCGCTGGCTGCGCTTTCGCGACGGCAGCCTGTTTCCGGTGGCGCCGGAGGATGGCGTGTTCGAGGCGCGATGCGCGCTGGGACAAGACGTCGAAGCCGGAGGCCTGTGCGGCCTCGTGCACGTCGTCGAGCGCCCGGACAGGGCCCCGATCGAAGTCCGCTTCAGAGACTCAGGTGTGGTGGTCGGCCTTCGTCATATTGCGCGGGTCGCGGCCGGTGACGACCTCGCGCATGTCGCCCAGGCCGGACCCGAGATCGCGGCCTGAGGCGTCGAGCCCGTCCTTAGTGGAACAGGCCCTGCAGCTTCTGCGGCGCCAGGTTGGCGATGCTGAGGCTTTGACCGGCGAGTTCCTCGCTGGCCGAACGCGCCGTCTCCTTCGCTGCCTTGGCGTCCGCAGGCGCCTCCGACTCGTCGACCGAGAGGGTCGCGAGCAGGCCGGAGTCGACCTTGACGCTCGGCGTGTCCTGGGAGGACGATTCTTCGGTCTTGGGTTCGGGCTTCGGCGGCGGGGACCGCTGAATGGTCTGCGCGGCCTGGGCCAGCTGGCTGGCGATGGTCGCAGTGATGTCGGCCATTTCTCTATCCTTTATGGACGGACGAGCGGCGCCTTTCTAGCGACGGAAGCATTTTACGCTCATTGTCCGCTCCTCGCAATGCTTCGGCTATGCGCGTGATTTCGGCCCTCGGGTGGGCCATTTGACACCCGGGCGGCCCCTACCCAGGATCGCCCCATGGCCCTGAGAATGCCCGCCCCCGACCAGGACGTGCTCGCCCGCCGGCGGGAGATCGTCGCTGCGCTCCGAGAAATCGTTCCAGGTGAAGGGGTTATCGACTCCGAGGACGAGCTTCGAGCCTACGAGTGCGACGCGCTGTCGGTCTATCGCCAGCTGCCCATGGTGGCGGTCCTGCCGTCGACCACCGACCAGGTCTCCCGGATCCTCCGCTACTGCCATGAGAACAAGGTTCGAGTGGTGCCGCGGGGCGCCGGGACCTCACTCTCGGGCGGGGCGCTGCCGCTCGCCGACGGGGTGCTGCTCGGCCTCGGCAAGTTCAACAAGATCCTCGACATCGACTTCCCGAACCGGACCGTGACCGCCCAGCCCGGCGTCACCAACCTCGGCATCTCGACCGCCGTCGCCTCGAGCGGCTTCTATTACGCGCCCGATCCCTCCAGCCAGATCGCCTGCACCATCGGCGGCAACATCGCCGAGAACTCGGGCGGCGTTCACTCGCTCAAGTACGGCCTCACCACCAACAACGTGCTCGGCATCGAGATGGTGCTGGTGACCGGCGAGGTGATCCGCCTCGGCGGCAAGCATCTCGACTCCGAGGGCTACGATCTGCTCGGCCTCATGACCGGCTCGGAAGGATTGCTCGGCGTCGTGACCGAAGTGACCGTCCGCATCCTGAAGAAGCCGTCGACCGCGCGCGCGGTGCTGATCGGATTCCCGTCGAACGAGGATGCCGGCGACTGCGTCGCCGCGATCATCGCCGCGGGCATCATCCCGGGCGGCATGGAGATGATGGACAGGCCCGCGATCCATGCGACCGAGGACTTCGTCCATGCCGGCTATCCGCTCGACGTGGAAGCCCTGCTGATCGTCGAGCTCGACGGGCCGAAGGTCGAGGTGGACTACCTGATCACCCAGGTCGCCGAGATCGCCCGCAAGCGCAACTCGATGACCTTACGCATCAGCGAGACCGAGGAGGAACGCGTCCTTTTCTGGGCCGGCCGCAAATCCGCCTTCCCCGCCGTTGGCCGCATCACGCCCGACTACATGTGCATGGACGGCACCATCCCCAGGAAGAAGCTGCCCGAGGTGCTGGCGCGGATGCGTGCGCTCTCGGAGAAGCACAGGCTCCGCTTCTGCAACGTCTTCCATGCCGGCGACGGCAACCTGCACCCGCTGATCATGTTCGACGCCAACCAGTCGGACGAGCTCGAGCGCGCCGAGAAGTTCGGCGCCGACATCCTGCGGCTCTGCGTCGAGGTCGGCGGCGTGCTGACCGGCGAGCACGGCGTCGGCATCGAGAAGCGCGACCTGATGGACACGATGTTCGACGACGTCGACATGGCCCAGCAGCTCCGCATCAAATGTGCCTTCGATCCCGAGTCGTTGCTGAACCCGGGCAAGGTCTTCCCGGTGCTTCACAGATGCGCCGAGATGGGACGCATGATCGTCAACAAGGGGCATCTCCCCTTCGCCGACCTGCCGCGGTTCTGATGACCAAGCCACGCGATGCAGACGACGTCCGCCAGGCGGTGGCGGATGCGGCAAACGCCGGCACGCCGCTGGAAGTGGTCGGCCGCGGCACCAAGCGCGGCCTCGGCCGCCCGATGCAGACGGGCGCCAGCCTCGATCTCTCGGGCCTTTCCGGCATCCCGCTCTATGAGCCGGACGAGCTGGTGATGACGGCACTCGCCGGCACGCCTCTTTCCGAGGTCGAGGCGGCGCTCAAGGCCGAGAACCAGCGCCTCGCTTTCGAGCCGGCAGATCTCGGTCCGCTTTACGGCGCACCCGAGAACGCCGCCAGCATCGGCGGCATCTTCGCCGCGAACCTCTCCGGTCCCGGACGGCTTCGGCACGGGGCTGCACGCGATCATCTGCTCGGCCTCAAGGCCACCAACGGCACCGGCGAGTTCTTCAAGACCGGCGGCCGGGTGGTGAAGAACGTCACCGGCTACGACCTCTGCAAGCTGCTCGCCGGATCGCACGGCACGCTGGCGGCGATGACCGAGGTCACCTTCAAGGTGCTGCCGGTCCCGGAGAAGACGCGGACGGTGCTGATCTTCGGGCTCGACGATATGCGCGCGCGCGAGGCGATGTCGGCGGCGCTCGGCAGCCCGCACGAGGTGATCGCCGCCGCACACCTCCCAGCGGCAATTGCAGCGCGCTCGACGGTCTCCTATGTCAGCGGCGCCGGACGCGGCGTGACCGCGATCCGGGTCGAAGGCCCAGCGCCTTCGGCCGAGCATCGCTGCACGGCGCTCCGCGACGAGCTCGCCTCCTTTGGCCCGACCGAGGAGCTGCACGGCATGAACTCGGCGAAGCTCTGGCGCGAAATAAGAGACGCCCGAACCTTCGTCGGCGACCCGCGTCCGCTCTGGCGCCTGTCAGTCGCGCCGACCGAGGGGCCGCAAGCGATCGCGCGCATCTCTCGCGCCATGCAGGCCGAGTGGTTCTACGACTGGGGCGGCGGCCTCGTCTGGCTCGCGGTCTCGCCGTCGGCCGACGCCGGCGCTGCCGCCATCCG
>JBGALV010000059.1:0-31559 GCA_044223515.1 Alphaproteobacteria bacterium | reverse complement strand
GCCGCACCCCCGCCGCCGGCCCCGCGCGTCGCTGCCGCTCCGGCGCCCGCCGCGGCTCCGGCAGCCGCGCCGCCGCCGCCTCCCACGCAGACCGCAGCCCGTCCGCCGGCCGCCCTGCCGCCGGCCGCTGTTGGCGGGTCCGGCCCGCGCCTCGTCTTCGGTGCCGGCTCGGCCGAACTTCCCGCCGGCGCCGATGCGACCCTGAAGGACATGGCGCAGCGGATGAACGCCGACGAGTCGCTCCGCCTCCAGGTCGTGGCCTACGCCGAAGGTACCGCCGACCAGGCGAGCCAAGCGCGGCGGCTCTCGTTGTCGCGGGCGCTCACCGTCCGCTCGTACCTGATTTCCCAGGGCGTTCGCTCGACCCGCATCGACGTGCGCGCGTTGGGCGCCAGGGCCAGCGACGGACCGGCGGATCGGGTCGACCTCCTGATCGGAGACCGTTAGCCTAGTCGGATCACGACCGTCGTCGCGAGGACAAGGCCATGACCGGACCTGGGCGTTATCTTACCCGCATGCTGCTGTTCGTCGCGGCGGTGGCGGCGCTGGTGGCGGCCCTCTTCCCGGCTCTCGTGCACGCCTTCATGGCGAACGTCGCGCTGAACGCCGGCATCGTCGGGGCGCTGCTGATCGGCATCGCCTACATCTTCCGCCAGGTTCTGCAGCTGCAGCCAGAAGCGCGCTGGCTCGACACCTATCGCCGCAACGCGCCCGGCCTCTCGGTGCAGCGTCCGCCGCGGCTGCTGGCACCGCTCTCGGCGATGCTCGGCGACCGCCAGGTCGGCAGCCGCATCACGCTCTCGGCCATCGCCACGCGCTCGCTGCTGGATTCGATCCGCGCCCGGCTCGATGAGGGGCGAGACATCTCGCGCTACATGATCGGGCTGTTGGTCTTCTTGGGATTGCTCGGCACCTTCTGGGGCCTGCTCGAGACGGTCGCCTCGATCGCCGGCGTGATCGGCGGGCTCGGTACCGTCGGCGGCGACATCAACCAGTTCTTCAACGAGCTCAAGGCCGGTCTGCAGGCACCGCTCGGCGGCATGGGCACCGCCTTCAGCTCCTCGATGCTCGGCCTTGCCGGCTCGCTGGTGCTGGGCTTCCTCGACCTGCAGGCGAGCCAGGCGCAGAACCGCTTCTACAACGAGCTCGAGGAATGGCTCGCCGGCATGACCAAGGTCGGGGCCGGGCCTGCGATCGCCGAAGGCGGCGAGATGACCAGCGTGCCGGCCTTCCTGCAGGCGCTGATCGAGCGCACCGCCGACAGCATGGACGACCTGCAGCGCAGCGTCGCGCGCGGCGAGGATTCCAGGCGCGGCGCCAACAACCAGCTGATGCAGCTGACCGAGAAGCTGTCGGTGCTGACCGACCAGATGAAGGCCGAGCAGCAGCTGATGCTGCGCCTCGCCGAAAGCCAGATGGAGCTGAAGCCGATCCTCTCGCGCATGGCCGACGCGATCTCGGGCGGCGGGCTCGGCGGCGACGAGGCGACGCGCTCGCACATCCGGAACATCGAGGTCTATCTCTCCCGCCTGGTCGACGAGCTGGCGAGTGGCCGCCAGCAGACCTCTGAGGAAGTCAGGAGCGAGATCCGGCTTCTCGCGCGGACCATCGCGGCCCTCGCCGACGAGCAGAGCAAGCCCGCCCCGCAGCCGGCGCCGCCCGCGCCTCGGCCGACCAGGACGCGGTCGCCGTCATGAGCACGCCGGCCTCCGGCCGGAGCCGCGGCGGCTTCGATATCTGGCCGGGCTTCGTCGATGCGCTGGCCACGCTGCTCATGGTCATCATCTTCGTGCTGCTGGTGTTCGTGCTGTCGCAGTTCTACCTGTCGGCGGCGCTCTCCGGCCGCGACGAGACGTTAAGCCGGCTCAACCGCCAGCTCTCCGAGCTCTCGCAGATGCTGTCGATCGAGAAGGAGACTTCGGCCGAGCTCCGCCTCAACATCGCCCAGCTCGCCGCCGAGCTCCAGGCCTCGACCGCGGCCCGCGACCAGCTTCAGCTCCGCGTCACCGACCTGTCGCGCGAGCGCGACTCCCTGCAGGCGAGGCTGACGCAGTCCGAGCAGGGACGGGCGCAGGCCCAGGCGGCGATCACCTCGAAGGAGGCCGAGGCGGCACAGCTCGGCCGCGACATCGAGGCGCTGCGCAAGGTGAAGGACGATCTCGAGGCCCGCGTCGGCCAGCTCGCCGCACGGCTCGAGGCGAACGAGCGCGAGCTCGGCGCGATCCGCGACCGTTCCAAGGAGCTGGAGGCGAGGCTTGCCACCGCCGACGAAGCCCGGAAGGCCGAGGAAGCGAAGCGTGTCGGTGCGGAGGAGCGCACGCTCCTGGTCCAGCGCGAGCGCGAGGAGACCGCGACCAAGCTGACCGAGCAGGAGAAGCTGACCGCGCAGGCGCAGGAGCAGGTCGACCTCCTCAACCGGCAGCTGCTCGCCCTTCGCCAGCAGCTCGCACGCATCCAGTCGGCCCTCGACGTGTCGGAAGAGAAGTCCAAGGAGCAGCAGGTCCAGATCGCTGATCTCGGCCGCCGCCTCAACCTGGCGCTGGCCAGCAAGGTCGAGGAGCTGGCGCGATATCGCTCCGAGTTCTTCGGGCGGCTCCGCGAGGCGCTCGGCGACCGCCAGGACATCCGCGTCGTCGGCGACCGCTTCGTCTTCCAGTCCGAGGTGCTGTTCGCCTCCGGATCCGCGACGCTCGGCATGGAAGGCCAGGAGCAGCTCTGGCAGCTCGCGCGCACGCTCCGCGACATCATCCAGACGATCCCCAGCGACATCAACTGGGTGCTGCAGGTGGACGGCCACACCGATACGGTCCGGATCGCGACGCCGCAATTCCCGTCGAACTGGGAACTGTCGACGGCGCGCGCGACGTCCGTGGTGAAGTTCCTGATCAGCCAGGGCCTGCCCGCACAGCGGCTTGCCGCCGCCGGCTACGGCGAGTTCCAGCCGCTCGAGGAGGGCGGCGACGAAGCGATCCGTCGTCGCAACCGGCGCATCGAGCTCAAGCTGACGTCCCGCTAGACCTTGAAAAAGACAGTCCTCGTGCTGAGCTTGGCAGGAGGCACCGATCGGAGAGAGACATGGACAAGCAGACCCAGACCGAGCTCGAAGCGGCGGCGTTCAGGACCCTCGTCGAGCATCTGCGGAAGCGCACCGACGTCCAGAACATCGACCTGATGAACCTCGCGGGCTTCTGCCGGAACTGCCTTTCCAAGTGGTACCGGGCGGCGGCGACCGAGAAGGGTGTGGATATCTCCGACGACCGGGCGCGCGAGATGGTCTACGGCATGCCCTATTCCGAGTGGAAGTCGAAATACCAGAAGGAAGCGTCGGCCGAGCAGCAGAAGGCCTTCGCCCAAAGCCACAAGCACGGTTGAACGCCCCAACCCGAGCCGTTAAGGTCCGCCGCTTTCCATCACCTCAAGCTTCAAGCGGAAAATCGGGCATGGCCGACGTCGGCGGCATTTCGGGCGAACGCCTCAAGTCATTCATCGAGCGGATCGAGCGCCTTGAAGAAGAGAAGGCGGCGCTTGCCGCCGATATCAAGGACGTGTTCGCCGAGGCCAAGGGGAACGGCTTCGACACCAAGATCATGCGTCAGATCCTGAAGATCCGGAAAATGGACAAGGACGACGTCGACGAGCAGGAGACGCTGCTCGATCTCTACAAGCAGGCACTCGGGATGATGGAGTAGCTCGCCTCGGCCGGGCTCATCGAGCCCGGCGATAGACGAGGTGCATCGCGCCCTTGATCCAGGGCTTAGCCGTCTCGAGAGTGAAGCCCGCCTCGCCGGTTCCTTCCGGGAACAGCGGGATGCCGTCGCCGAGAACGACGGGAATGACGGCAAGCTCGAGAACGTCGAGCTTGCCGATCGCGAGCATGTCCCGGATGACCACGCCGCCGCCTTCGATCCAGACCCGGCTATAGCCGGCGCTCTCCATCTCGGCGACGATCGGGGCAAGTGCGCCCGACCGCGTCGAGACCTTCGGCGGCGCGTCGTGAAGCGGCCGGCTCGTCAGCACGACGGTCGGCTTGTCGGGATACGGCCAATCGCCCATGGCCCTGACCGCATCGAAGGTTCCCCGGCCCATGAGGAGCGCGTCGACCGACGCCAGGAACCCTGCGAAGCCCAGGGCCTCGTCGGGCGGGTAGTCCATCAGCCAATCGACCGAGCCGTCCCGCCGCGCGAGTTTTAAGTCGAGGGAGACGGCGGCGTGGCAGTGCCAGATGGTCATGCGCTTTACTCTTTGGGGAGCGGCAGGTTCTGCTGACGAAGAAAGCTGAGCTTGTCCCAGTAGCCGCGCTGGAAGGCGATCTTGCCGGCGCGGACGTGGAAGAAGCCGCAGCCGCGAAGCCCCAGCGGATCCCGCCACTCGAGGATCGCCCACTCGCCGCCCTCGAAGATGTTCTCGACGATGTAGACCATCTTCGCGGCCGCGAATCCGTCGGCGAACATCCTGCGGATGGCCATGCGGCCCTCCACCGGCGCCTCGGCGACCTGGTGGTTGATCGCCGCTTCCTCGTAGAAGGCGGCGAGTGCGTCCGCGTCCGCTCGATTGAATGACTCGACCCACGCCTTCACCACGTCCTTCGGCCGCACGCTGGATCTCCTGCCGGGAATTTGGGGCGCTTGCCGAGCCGGTCGGCGAAGGCGCCTTCGCCAAGATATGCGGCGTCACTGATAAATGCTCGCCAAATTTCGGCCAAGTCTTCCGGTTTGACTTGGATCCAAGCAATCGTATCGGACAAGACGCATTCTGCATGCATGAAGTCGGCGCGATTGCTTGCGATTGCTGTATCGGTGACAACGATTGCCGCCGTTGCTTTTGCATTGCTGTCGACGGGCCAGGAATGGCTGGAAGCCGCGGAAACGCGTTTGCGGCTCCTGGGTGAGGTACAGCCGCAGACGCGGATCCTGATGACCGGCGAGGCCTGGTCGGCGAGCGGAGCGAGCCTCCGCGCCGGACGACAACGGCTTCTCGAGCTCGATATCTCTGCCAATACGAGGAACTTCTCGGTTCGGTTGGCGTCGCAGGCAGCGCGTTCCGTCGGCACGCCTTGCCTGATCGACGGCACGTCCGGAGGCATTCTTCGGTATCGGCTCAAGCTCGGCTCGGCGGAAGTGGAGTTTGTCGGCGGCGAGGCGACCCTGGTTCGTGCGCAGAGCGTGATCGATCTGCACGATCATCCTTTGCCGCTCGACATCGATGTTCCTTCGAGCGCCGGCGTAGGCAGCTATGAAGAGCGGCTCGTGCTGATCTTCGTCGCTTCCTGATCGAGTCGCACGTACCCGATCCGATGTTGGAGCGTGGCGGCACGGCCGTGCCCATGCGATAGTGCGCGCCCTTCCGCTCCAGCTCCGCATGCCGCACCCGGAAACCCGTCGCGACAATCTCCTCGGCATCGCCTTCGGGCTCGCCTCGGTTGCGCTGTTCTCCGCCCAGGCGCTGGTGGTGAAGCTGATCGGCGATCGCATTCCGATGAACGAGGTCGTCTTCTTCCGTCACGCCTTCGCGCTGGTTCCGGCGATGGTGATGGTAATGCACCAGGGCGGCCTCAGGACACTCAGGACCGGCCGCTTCCCGATGCATCTCGCGCGCATGGCCGCTGGCATGAGCTCGATGCTGCTGGGGTTCTACGCTTTACGGATGATCCCGCTCGCCGACGCGACCGTCTACGGCTTCGTCTCGCCGCTCCTCGTAACCGCGCTCTCCGTGCCGCTGCTCGGCGAGCGCGTCGGCATCCATCGCTGGTCGGCGGTGGTGATCGGCTTCATCGGCGTCGTCGTCATGATGCAGCCGGGGCAAGGTGCGCTCGAATGGGGTGTGCTCGTGGCGCTCGCCGGGGCCTTCTGCGGCACTTTCGTCAACCTGACCATGCGGAAGCTGGGCGCGACCGAGACAGCAGCGTCCACGACGACCATTTATACCGGCCTGGCGCTGATCGTGTTCACCTGCACCTTGCCCTTCTCGTGGGTGACGCCGAGCCTGCCTGACTTCCTGATCCTCGCCGGCCTCGGGCTCGGCGGCGGTGTCGCGCAGTACTGGTACACGATGTCGTTGCGCTATGCGCCGTCGGCACTGATCGCGCCGCTGGGATACTTCTCGCTGATCTGGATGACCGCCGCCGGCTTCTTCTTCTGGGACGAGATCCCAACCACGGCGACGATGCTCGGCGCCGTCGTCATCTGCGGCAGCGGTCTCTACATCCTCTATCGTGAAGCGGCTCGGCGGCGCTGACCCCTCAGTCGGCGGCGGCCTTCGACACGGGGTCGATGAACCGGGCCATCAGCTCGGACTCGCGGGTCTTTGCCTCCGCGACTGCCTTTTCCTTGATGTGGCCGTATCCGCGGATCCGTTCCGGTAGACTCGCGAGGTCGACCGCGATCGCGTGGCGGTCCGGCGTGAGCTTGGCGATCACCTCCTCGATCAGCCGCTCATAGTCGGCGATCAGCTGGCGCTCCATCTTCCGCTCGTCGGTGCGGCCGAAGACATCCCAGCGCGTGCCGCGAAGACCCTTCATCTTCGCCAGCACCTTGAACGCCGTCCGCATCCACGGGCCGAAGGTGCGCTTTTTCAGGTGGCCCGAGACCGCGTCGCGCTCCGCGACCATCGGCGGCGCCAGGTGGAAGGTCAGCTTCTCGTAGCTCTCGAAAGTCTCGGCCAGCTGCTTCTCGAAGGTGCCGTCGGTGTAGAGTCGCGCCACCTCGTACTCGTCCTTGTAGGCGAGGAGCTTGAAGTAGTAGCGGGCGACGGCGCGGGCGAGCCCGTCATTACCCGGCGCGCGCGTACGCTCGGCCTCGATGACGCGGCGGACCAGTGCCTCGTAGCGCCGTGCATAGGCCGCGTCCTGGTAGTCGGTGAGGAACGCCGCACGCTTGGCGATCATCTCGTCGAGCGTGAGGGCCGGCGGTGCCACCGGTGCCGAGCCGTCGAGGCCGGCGGCGCGCAGCACCAGCGGCATGTCGTGAGCGGCGCGGCGGCCCCAGAGGAACGCCTGCTTGTTGAAGTCGACGGCGACCGCGTTGAGCTCGATCGCCTGCTCGATCGCCTCGCGGCTGAGCGGGATCAGCCCCTTCTGCCACGCATAGCCCATCATGAAGGAGTTGGCGGCGATCGAGTCGCCGAGCAGCGCCGTCGCGATCCGGCTCGCATCGAGCGCGTCGAGCCCGCCCTGGCCGACCGCATCGGATAGTGAATCGAGGAAGCTGCGGCCGGGGAAGGCGAGGTCCGGCTTGTTCGAGAAGTCGCCGGTCGGCGTCTCGTGGCTGTTGACGACGACGAAGGTCTTTCCGGCCTCCATCTTCGCCAGGGAGTCGAAGCCGCCGGTGACGACGAGGTCGCAGCCGATCACGGCACGGGCGCCGCCGGCGGCGATGCGGACGGCGCGGATGTCCTCGGCCTTGTTCGCGATCCGCACATGCGTGGTGACGCCGCCGCCCTTCTGGGCGAGGCCGATCTGGTCGAGGACGGCGATGCCCTTGCCTTCGATGTGCGCCGCCATGCCGAGCAGGGCGCCGATGGTGACGACGCCGGTGCCGCCGATGCCGGTTACCAGGATGCCGTAGGGCGCATCGAGCGCCGGCAGCGTCGGTTCGGGCAGCACCGGGAACGGCGTATCGCCCTTGCCGCGGCGCTTCTTGAGCTTGGCTCCCTCGACCGAGACGAAGCTCGGGCAGAAGCCGTTGACGCAGGAGAAATCCTTGTTGCACGAGGACTGGTCGATCGCGCGCTTGCGGCCGAACTCGGTCTCGACCGGCACGACCGAGACGCAGTTCGACTTTACGCCGCAGTCGCCGCAGCCCTCGCAGACCAGCTCGTTGATGACGACGCGGCGGTCGGGATCGGGGAAGGTGCCGCGCTTGCGGCGGCGGCGCTTCTCGGCGGCGCAGGTCTGGTCGTAGATCAGCGCGGTGACGCCCTGCATCTCGCGGAGGTCGCGCTGGACCTCGTCGAGCTGGTCGCGATGGTGGACCGTGACGCCGGGGGCGAAGTCGGTGCCGGCCGGATATTTCTCGGGATCGTCGGCGACGACGACGACCTTCTTCACGCCCTCGGCGGCGAGCTGGCGGCTGAGCTGCGGCACGTCGAAGCCGTTGTCGGCCGGCTGGCCGCCGGTCATCGCGACGGCGTCGTTGTAGAGCAGCTTGTAGGTGATGTTGACGTTGGCGGCGACCGCGGCGCGGATCGCCATGATGCCGGAGTGGTTGTAGGTGCCGTCGCCCAGGTTGGCGAAGATGTGCTGGGTCTCGGTGAACGGCGCCTGGCCGATCCAGGACGCGCCTTCGCCGCCCATCTGGGTGAAGGTCTCGGTCTTGCGGTCCATCCAGACCGCCATGTAGTGGCAGCCGATGCCGGCGACCGCGCGGCTGCCTTCCGGCACCCGGGTCGAGGTGTTGTGCGGGCAGCCCGAGCAGAACCACGGCGTCCGCTTGAAATCGGTCTTCGGCTTGGCGAGCGCGGCTTCCTTGGCTTCGAGGAAGGCCAGGCGCTGGGCGATGCGCTCGGAGGTGTAGAAGCGGGCGATGCGCGCGGCGATCACGCGCGCGATGCGGGCCGGCGTCAGCTCGTCGGCGGACGGCAGGATCCAGTTCCGCTGCTCGTCGAACTTGCCGATGACGCGCGGCCGCACGTCCTCGCGCCAGTTGTAGAGCTGCTCCTTCATCTGGTTCTCGATGACGGCGCGCTTCTCCTCGACGACGAGGATCTCTTCCAGTCCCTCGGCGAAGTGGCGGATGCCCTCGCGCTCGAGCGGCCAGACCATGCCGACCTTGTAGACGCGGAGTCCGATCTCGGAGGCATGCGCCTCGTCGATCCCGAGGTCCTCGAGCGCCTGCATCACGTCGAGATAGGACTTGCCGGTGGTGACGATGCCGAAGCGCGGGCGTGGCGAGTCGATGACCGTGCGGTCGAGCTTGTTGGCGCGGGCGAAGGCGAGCGCGGCGTAGAGCTTGTACTTGTGGAGCCGCATCTCCTGCTCGAGCGGCGGATCCGGCCAGCGGATGTTGAGGCCGCCGGGCGGCATCTCGAAATCGGTCGGGATCGCGATCTTCACGCGCTCGGGATCGACCGCGACCGAGGCCGAGGAGTCCATCGTCTCGGCGATCGCCTTGAGGGCGACCCAAAGGCCTGAGTAGCGGCTCATCGCCCAGCCGTAGAGGCCGTAATCCAGGATCTCCTGGACGCCCGACGGGTGCAGGACCGGGATCGACGCGTCCATGAAAGCGTATTCGGACTGGTGCGCCAGCGTCGACGACTTGCAGGTGTGATCGTCGCCGGCGAGCGCCAATACGCCGCCGAGCGGCGAGGTACCGGCATTGTTGGCGTGCTTGAGGACGTCGCCGCTACGGTCGACGCCGGGGCCCTTGCCGTACCAGACCGAGAAGACGCCATCGACCTTGGCGCCCTGGAACAGGTTGACCTGCTGGCTGCCCCAGATGGCAGTCGCGGCCATGTCCTCGTTCACGCCGGGTTGGAAATGGATGTTGTTGTTCTTGAGGAACCGCTTCGCCTGCCAGAGCTGCTGGTCGTAGGTGCCGAGCGGCGAGCCCCGGTATCCGGAAATGAAGCAGCCGGTATCGAGCCCCGCAGCGGCGTCCCGCTGGCGCTGCATGATCGGCAGGCGCACCAGCGCCTGCACTCCCGTCAGATAAACCCGGCCGCGATCCAGCTCGTACTTGTCGGCGAGGCTGACTTTCGCGAGGGCCATGTTCCCTCTCTATTCAAGCGCGTGTTGGCGCCTTTACTTGCGCCCGAGGTTAACACGCGAAAATGGCTTCGTAATCAGAGCTTGGCGCAACGCAAGGAAGGAACTCTGACCTATTTTGGAAGGGTAGCGACGTTGCTCGGAAACGCCGTGAGCGGTCATTCCGTTGCGCGCGCGACCGGAAGGGACAGCGTCACGCGGGTTCCTTTGCCCTCGGTCGATTCAATCACGATGGTGCCGTCCATCAGCTCCGCGAGCGAGCGCGACAAGGCCAAGCCGAGGCCGGAGCCGGGCCGCTTCCTCTGCAGCACGTTGTCGACCTGCTCGAACGGCCGTCCCAGGCGGGGGAGGGCCCAGGCGGGTATGCCGATCCCGGTGTCGGCCACGGTCACGCGGGCGCGATCGCCCTCGACCTCGACGGAAATCCGCACCTCCCCTCCCGCCGGGGTGAACTTGACCGCATTGGACAGGAGATTGAGCAGGATCTGGCGGAAGGCGCGGGAGTCGGCGCGGATGACCGGGGCAGGCTCGACGATCTCGGTCTTGAGGGCGAGGCCGGCCGAGCGGGCGCTGCCGCCGACCATGCCGAGGCAGCGTCCGATCTCGGGCGTGACCGGGATCGATTCCACGACCAGGTCCATCCGGCCCGCCTCGATCCGCGACATGTCGAGGACGTCGCGCACCAGCTCCATAAGGTAGGTGGCGCTGGCGTGGATGTCGTCGGCGTAGTTGCGATACCGGGGCAGGCCGATCGGCCCGAACATCTCGCCTTTCAGGATCTCGGCGAAGCCCATGATCGCGTTGAGGGGGGTCCGGAGCTCGTGGCTCATGGAGGCGAGGAACTGGTTCTTCGCCCGGCCGGCGGCCTCGGCCTGGTCGCGGGCGATCCGCAGGTCCTCCTCCGCCTTCTTGAGATCGGTCACGTCGACGCGGATGGCGACGGTGCCGCCCTCGGCGGTCCGCTTCTCGCTGATCATCAGCCAGCGCCCGTCGCTGCCCTTGTAGATGAAGGGGCGAGGCGGCGGTTCGCGATGGACCTGGAGGCGCCAGGCGATCCATTCCTCGGGCCCGACCGGCGTGTCGCTGCCGGGGAGATGACCGCGCCAGCCGGAGTCGAGGTTGGCGCGGACCAGATCCTCGAAGCGCTTGCCGATCGCCCAGCCGATGTCGGTCGCGGCGGTCTTGTCGAGGTACTGGCGGTTGCAGGTGACCAGCCGGTCGTCGGCATCGAACAGCGCGAAGCCCTGGGTGATCGTTTCGAGCGCGGTGACCAGACGGGCGTGGGCGTTCGCGGCCGCGACTTCCGCGGACTTGGCGCGTTCGAGCGCGGCAAACTCGGCGCTGACGTCGGCGCCGGTCCCGCGGTATCCGAGGAAGATGCCGTCGCCCGCGAAGATCGGGTCGCCGCTGATCCGGATGTGATGCAGCCGCCCGTCGTGGTCGCGCCTGGCATAGGTGAGGTTCCGGAACGGGCGATGCGCGGCGATGTCATCGAGATGCTGCCGCCAGGCGGCTTCGTCGGTGATGATGATGTCGAGCTCGTCTCGGCGCTTGCCGACGTTCTCGCCGGGAAACACGTCGAGCTCGACGTTCTTCGGTCGCGAGACGAAGGTGAAGCGGAGATCGGCATCCTGCTCCCAGATCCAGTCGGCCGACATGCCGACGAAGATCGCGAATCGCGCCTCGCTGGCCGCGAGCGCTTCCGCCTGACGGCGGGCGACGGTGACGTCCGTGAAGGTGACGACGCCGCCGCCGTCGGGCAGGTGCAGCAGGTCGATGCGCAGGATCCGGTCGAGGTGGGGAAGGGAAATCTCGCCCGGCGCGCCGGGTGCGATGCTGCGCGCCAGCCGCTGCTGGAGCAGGACCTCGGCGTCGGTCGGCGGCAGGTTGCGCCGGGCGACGTCGAACCGGATGATTTCGGTCAGCGGCAGGCCCGCGGCGATGAATCCCGGCGGGAAGCCCCACAGCTCTTCGTAGCGCCTGTTCCAGAAGACCACGCGGCGCTCTCGGTCGAGCACCAGGAGTCCTTGGTCCATATGGGCAATGGCATGCTCGAGCATATCGAGCTTGGCGCCGAGCGATGCCCTTTCCGCGACGGCCGTCACCGCGCCTCCTGGCTCGCGATTCGTAGGTCCCCACCCATCGGCCGGAACCCTATCACGCAGGAACCGCAGCAATCGTTAACAACGGAGGGAGTGGTGATTTGGCCGCCCTGACCGGCTATACCCGACGGCATGACGATTCTCGTCACCGGCGCCGCCGGCTTCATCGGATACCACGTCGCGAAGGCGCTGCTCGATCGGGGCGAGCGGGTCATCGGCCTCGACAATCTGAGCCCTTACTACGACCCGGCGTTGAAGAAGGCCCGGCTCGCGCGGTTGGAAGGCCCGTCGTTCTCCTTCCAGATGCTCGATCTCTCGCGGCGGGACGAGGTCGCGGCATTCGGCCGCCGGCATCCGGACATCGACCGCATCGTTCATCTCGCCGCCCAGGCGGGTGTCCGCCACTCGCTCGAGCATCCGTTCGACTACGTCGATGCCAACGTGACCGGACACCTGACGATGCTCGAGCTCGGCCGTCACCTGCCGGGCCTCAAGAACCTGGTCTATGCGAGCTCCTCTTCGGTGTACGGCGGCAACACCCAGCTGCCGTTCTCCACGTCGGACCGCACCGACGATCCGGTCTCGCTCTATGCCGCGACCAAGAAGGCGGGCGAGATGATGGCGGTCGCCTATGCGCGACTGTTCGGGATCAAGGCGACCGGACTCCGTTTCTTCACGGTCTACGGCCCGTGGGGCCGGCCTGACATGTCGGTGTTCCTGTTCACCAAGGCGATCCTCGAAGGCCGGCCGATCCAGGTCTTCAACAACGGCGACATGCGCCGCGACTTCACCTACATCGACGACATCGTCCAGGGCGTGCTGGCGTCGCTCGACAGGCCTGCGCCGGGGCATCGGATCTTCAACCTCGGCAACAACCGTGCCGAGCCGCTGCTCCGCTTCATCGAGCTGATCGAGAAGGCTGCCGGCCGCAAGGCGATCGTCGAGCTCAAGCCCATGCAGAAGGGCGACGTCAAAGAAACCTTCGCCGACATCGAGGCTGCGACCAAGGATCTCGGCTTCAGGCCGACCACGCCGATCGACGTCGGCGTGCCGCGCTTCGTCGAGTGGTACCGCGAGTTCTACAAGGCCTAGCCGCGACCCTCGTACAGCGCGTCGAGCTTCTCGCCGTAGACCTTGCGGATCACGTGGCGGCGGATCTTCAAGGTCGGCGTCATCATCTCGTTCTCGAGGCTGAACGGGTCGCCCGAGAGGATGAACTGGCGGACGCGCTCGATCGTCGAAAGCCGCCGGTTGACGCGGTCGACCGCGGCGGAGATCGCGGCACGGAACTCCTTGTCGTCGACGAGCCGATCGAGGCTCTCGGGCTTCCCCTTCTCCTTGGCCCAGGCCTGCGCCCACTCCTTGTCGGGGATCAGCAGCGCCACGATGAACGGCCGCTTGTCGCCGATCACCATCGCCTGGCCGATCTCGGGCTCGAGGGTCAGGAAGCCCTCGACCTTCTGCGGCGAGACGTTGTCGCCGCCGGAGACCACGATGAGGTCGCGCTTGCGGTCGGTGATCTCGATGTAGCCGTCCTCGTCCATGCGGCCGATGTCGGCGGTGTGCAGCCAGCCGTCCTTGACCGTGCGCGCCGTCGCTTCCGGATCGCCCCAGTAGCCTTGCATCACGAGCTCGCCGCGCACCAGGATCTCGCCGTCTTCGGCGAGCTTCACCTCGACGCCATGCAGCGGCGGGCCGACCGTATGCAGCTTGATCCGGTCGACCGGGTTGACGCTGATCACGGGCGCCGCCTCGGTCTGTCCGTAGCCCTGCAGCAGGCGGACGCCGAGCGCAGTGAAGAAAAGGCCGACCTCGTAGTTGAGCGGTGCGCCGCCGGAGACGAATGCCTTGAGACGCCCGCCGAAGCGCCCGGCCACCTTCTTCCTGACCAGGAGGTCGAGCGCCTTGTTCTGGATACGCTCGCCCAAGGTCAGGCTGCCCGGGTGCTCGTAGGCCTTGCGGCCGAGGGCCAGCGCCTTCTCGAAAAGGCGCCGGCGGAAGGCCGGCACCTTCTCCATCGCCTTCGCGATGCGGCCGTGCATGACCTCGTAGAGGCGGGGCACGGCGGTGACGATCGTCGGCTTCACCTCGGCGAGGTTCTGCACCAGCGTGTCGGCGCCCTCGGCGTAGTAGATCTGCGAGGCGATCGAGATCGGAAAGAACTGGCCGCCGGAGTGCTCGTAGGCGTGGCTCAAGGGCAGGAACGACAGGAAGATGTTGTCCTCGAGTCCGAGCGGCTTCAGCACCTCGATCGCGCCCTGGCAATTGCAGAGGACGGCGCCGTGGCTCAGCATCACGCCGCGCGGCGCGCCCCCGGTGCCGGAGGTGTAGATCACGCAGCTCGTGTCGCTGCGCTTGCGGGCGGCGGCGACCTGCTCGACATCGTCCGCCTGCGCCTCGCCCTCCTTCAGCATCTGCTCCCAACTCGCCCAGCGGATCGGCGGGCGCGGCGGCTCGCCGAGAGGCTCCATCGCCACCAGGAACTCGACCGAGGGCGCCCTGGACGCCGCCGGAACGACGCGCTGGGCCAGCTTCGTGGTCGAAACGATCACCGCCTTGGCACCCGAGTTGTCGAGGATGTAGCGGTGGTCGTCGACGGTGTTGGTCGTGTAGGCGGGCACCGTAATGCCGCCGGCCGCCATGATCGCCACGTCGGCGATCAGCCATTCGGGGCGATTCTCCGAGATCAGGCAGACCCGGTCGCCCGGCTGCAGGCCCCGGGCGCGGAGCGCGCGCGACAGGAGGCTCGCCTGGCGTGCCGCCTCGGTCCAGGTGATCGGCTTGTAGGCGCCGTCGACCTTGCGCCACAGGAACGGCTTGTCGCCCTGCTTCCGCGCCTGCCCGAAGAACAGGAGCGGAAGATTCTGAACTCCGCTGAGATCCATTCACTCCCCAGATCGGCCTTTGTTGCGCTCGGCCTTCACCCCATCTTAATAGCGTTTTCCTCGTTCGGGAGAGATCACATGGCGAAGCGGGCAGCGGCCGGCAAGTTGCCGACCTGGGATTTGAGCGATCTTTATCCGGGACCGGACTCGCCCGCACTCAAACGTGATCTCGACCGGGCCGAAGCGGAGGCCGGCTCGTTTCGGCAACGCTATCTGGGCCAGGTCGGCTCCCTGTCCGGTGCCGATCTCGGGCGGGCCATCGCCGACTACGAGCGCCTCGACGAGGTCCTGGCCAAGGCGGGCTCCTATGCCGGCCTGCTCCATTCAACCGACATGGAGAGTGCCGAGGTCGGTCGCTTCTATCAGACCGTTCAGGAACGGCTGACCAAGATCTCGACCGAGCTCCTGTTCTTCACCCTCGAGCTCAACAAGGTCGACGACAAGGATCTCGAGGAGAAGCTCAAGGATCCGGCGGCGGCGAAATACCGGCCCTGGCTGCGCGATCTCCGCGTCTTCCGTCCACATCAGCTCTCGGAAGAGATGGAGAAGCTGCTGCACGAGAAGTCGGTGACGGCCTACTCGGCCTGGGTCCGGCTCTACGACGAGACCCAGGCGGCGATGCGCTTCCGGCTCGGCGACAAGGACGTAACCATGGCCGGCGTGCTTGCCGGCATGACGGACAAGGACGGCAAGAAGCGTCGCGCTGCCGCCAAGGCGCTGTCGAAGGGACTCAAGTCCGACCTCAAGCTGTTCGCTCTCGTCACCAACACGCTGGCCAAGGACAAGGAGATCGCCGACCGCTGGCGCAGCTACAAGCGGCCGATCTCGTCCCGCAACCTCGGCAACAAGGTCGAGGACGAGGTCGTCGACGCGCTGGTCTCGGCGGTGCAGGTCTCCTACGAGACGCTGTCGCATCGCTACTACAAGCTGAAGGCGAAGTGGTTCGGCGTGAAGCAGCTGAACTACTGGGACCGCAACGCGCCGCTTCCCAACGACGCCGACCGCAAGATCGCGTGGGACGAGGCGCAGTCGATCGTCTTGTCGGCGTATCGCCGTTTCTCGCCGAAGCTGGCCGACATCGGCCAGCGGTTCTTCGATAAGCCTTGGATCGACGCGCCGGCGAAGCCCGGCAAGTCGTCGGGCGCCTTCGCGCATCCGACGGTGCCGAGCGCGCATCCCTACCTGCTGCTCAACTACCTGGGCCGCACGCGCGACGTGATGACCCTCGCGCACGAGCTCGGCCACGGCGTGCACCAGGTGCTGGCGGCGGGGCAGGGGCACCTGATGTGCGACACGCCGCTGACCCTGGCCGAGACGGCCTCGGTGTTCGGCGAGATGCTGACTTTCCGCTCTCTCCTCGATGCCGAGAAGAGCCCGAAGCGTCGCCGCGTGCTGCTGGCGTCCAAGGTCGAGGACATGCTGAACACCGTGGTGCGCCAGGTGGCGCTCCATTCGTTCGAGGCGGTGGTGCATGACGAACGCCGGAACGGCGAGCTGACGCCCGATCGCCTCGGCGAGATCTGGATGGAGGCGCAGAAGGCTTCGCTCGGGCCCGCGATCCGCTTCGACGACGACTACCGCGTCTTCTGGGCGTACATCCCACACTTCATTCATTCGCCGTTCTACGTCTACGCCTATGCCTTCGGGGATTGCCTGGTGAACTCGCTCTACGCGGTCTACCAGGACGCGCACGAGGGCTTCGCCGCCCGGTATCTCGAGATGCTGAAGGCCGGCGGCACGCTCCGCCACAAGGAGCTGCTGGCGCCGTTCGGCCTCGATGCGTCGAAGCCCGAGTTCTGGTCGAAGGGCCTTCGCGTGATCGAGGGCTTCATCGACGAGCTCGAAAAGATGAAATGACGTGTCTGACGACGAGAACACGCTCGGCGGCCGCATCGCCCGCTATGCCCGCGTCGGCACCGCCGTCGGCGGCCTCGCGGCGCGTCTGGCCGGCGGACGGATGCTGGGGCTTCCGCTCGACCAGGAGCGCCACGCCGCCCAGCTGAAGGCCGCGCTCGGCGGGCTCAAGGGCCCGCTGATGAAGGTGGCGCAGATGATGTCGACGCTGCCCGACGCGCTGCCCGATGCCTATGTGCGCGAGCTCGCCGAGCTGCAGTCGAACGCGCCGGCGATGGGCTGGCCGTTCGTGAAGCGCCGGATGGCGACCGAGCTCGGGCCTGACTGGCAAAGCCGCTTCGCCGACTTCCCGCATGCGGCTGCCGCCGCCGCGTCTCTGGGCCAGGTGCACAGGGCGACGCTCAAGGACGGCCGCGTCGTCGCCTGCAAGCTGCAGTACCCGGACATGGCGGCGACGGTGGAGGCGGATCTGCGCCAGCTCAAGCTCGCCTTCTCGGTCTACGAGCGCTTCGACCAGGCGATCATGACCGGGCGCATCCACCAGGAGATCTCCGAGCGGCTGCGCGAGGAACTCGACTACCGGCGCGAGGCGAAGCACATCCGCCTCTACCGCCATATGCTGGCGGACGAAGCGGGCATCGCGGTGCCGGAGCCGGTCGACGAGTTGTCGACCGGCCGGCTGCTGACGATGAGCTGGATCGACGGCGTCAAGCTGACCGAGATCGAGGCGGCGCCCGTCGAGGAGCGGAACGCCGTCGCGCTGCGGCTGTTCCGCGCCTGGTACGTGCCATTCTATCGCTACGGCGTGATCCATGGCGATCCGCATCTCGGCAACTACACGCTGGCAAAGGATGGCACGCTCAACCTGCTCGACTTCGGCTGCATCCGTGTCTTCAGGCCGTCCTTCGTCCGCGGCGTGATCGACCTCTACAAGGCGCTCCGTGACGGCGACGAGGAACTCGCGGTCCAGGCCTACCGGACCTGGGGCTTCGAGATGCTCGACCGCGAGGTGATCGATGTCCTCAACCTCTGGGCCCGCTTCGTCTACGCGCCGCTGATGGAAGACCGCGTCCAGGCGATCCAGGAAGGCGGCGGCACGACCTACGGCCGCCAGGTCGCGACCCGGGTCCACTCGGAGCTGAGGCGCCTCGGCGGCATCGCCCCGCCGCGCGAGTTCGTGCTGATGGACCGCGCCGCCGTCGGCCTCGGCGCCGTGTTCCTGCGCCTCAAGGCCGAGATCAACTGGTACCGGCTGTTCCAGGACCTCATCGGCGATTTCGAGGAGTCCCGGCTGGCTGACCGGCAGGCCCATGCCTTCACCGCCGCCGGCCTGGATCTCCCCGCCTGACTGCCTAGAAACACGGCGATGTGGATATCGTCGCCGAAAAAATAGGCAGATTTTCGGCCCTTAAGCCGGGAATTCCCGGGATTCCGGGCCCGGCCTCCCTGGCATGGAACTTGTTATTCCCTGCTGCATCGCAACAGGCGCGGCCTGTCGCGTCGGCACGACGATCGTTACCGGGAGGGTGGAAGCGTGAAGAGAGGTTTCTTGGCCTGGGCCGCCTTGGCGGCATTGGCTCCGACGGCGGCGATGGCGCAGGACGCCACGCCCAAACTTGATACCGGCGACACCGCCTGGATGCTCACCTCGACCGCGCTCGTGCTGATGATGACCATTCCGGGCCTGGCGCTGTTCTACGGCGGCATGGTCCGCAAGATGAACGTGCTTTCGGTGGTCATGCACTCCTTCGCGACCTGCTGCCTCGTGACCATCCTCTGGATGATCGCGGGCTACAGCCTCGCCTTCACCGAGGGCGGCGCCTATGTGGGCGATCTCAGCCGCGCGCTGCTCCGGGGCATGGGCGTGGACGCGATCCACGCCAACGCGAAGACGATCCCCGAATCGGTCTTCATGACCTACCAGATGACTTTCGCGATCATCACGCCCGCGCTGATCGCCGGCGCCTTCGTCGATCGCATGAAGTTCTCGGCGATGCTGTGGTTCATGGGCCTCTGGTCGCTGCTGGTGTACTCGCCGGTCGCGCACTGGGTCTGGGGCGGCGGCTTCCTCGGCACCGCCAACGTGCTCGACTATGCCGGCGGCACCGTCGTCCACATCAATGCCGGCGTCGCGGGCCTGGTCCTGGCGATCATGGTCGGCAAGCGCAGGGGCTACCCCAAGGAGCCCTTCACGCCGCACAACCTGATCCTGACGCTCACCGGCGCTTCGCTGCTGTGGGTCGGCTGGTTCGGCTTCAACGCGGGCTCGGCCGTCTCGGCCGGCGCCTCGGCCGGCATGGCGATGGCGGTCACGCAGATCGCCGCCGCTGCCGCCGCGCTCTCCTGGATGTTCGTCGAATGGGCGGCCAAGGGTAAGCCGTCCGTGCTCGGCATCGTCTCGGGCGCGATCGCCGGCCTCGTCGCGATCACGCCGGCCTCGGGCTTCGTCGCTCCCGGCGGCGCGCTCGTCATCGGCCTCGTCGCCGGCATCGTCTGCTGGTGGGCGGCGACCGCGCTCAAGCGCATGCTGGGCTACGACGACTCCCTGGACGCCTTCGGCGTGCACGGGATCGGCGGCATCGTCGGCGCGATCCTGACCGGCGTCTTCGCCGTGGCGGCGATCGGCGGCGAGGGCAAGTCCGGCCTGATCGACGGCAATGCCAGCCAGATCATCACCCAGATCTACGGTGTCGCGGTGGTTGTCGCCTACGACGCCATCGTCACCTTCATCATCGCCAAGATCATCGATATGGCGATCGGACTCCGCGTCGATGCTGATACCGAACGGGAGGGGCTCGACCTCAACCTCCACGGCGAGGTCGTGCACTAGGCGATCGGCATCGCGTCTGGGGGGAAGGGGCGCCTTCGGGCGCCCCTTCTCGTTTCGGGCGATTTTCCTCGGGCTTCACAAATTCTTGTCCGCCGGGCATTGTTTGCGCGCAATCGCCCGGGGGAGCGTCGATCTGCCGATGAAAGTCGCCGTGCTCAAGGAACGTCGGGCCGACGAGCGACGCGTCGCCGCCTCGCCCGAGACCGTCAGGAAAATGAAGGGGCTCGGCCTCGACGTGGTGGTCGAGAGCGGCGCCGGTGCCGGCGCCTCGATCCCCGACCAGGCCTACCAGGACGCCGGCGCCGTGCTGGCCGCCGACCGCGCGACCGCGCTGTCGGGCGCCGACGTCGTGATCTCGGTGCAGCGGCCCGACCCGGCCGACATCCCGCTCTTCAAGGAAGGTGCGGCGCTGATCGGCCTGCTGGCACCCTATGCCGACAAGGATCAGCTGAAGACGATCGCCGAGCGGAAGATCCAGGCCTTCTCGCTCGAGCTCGTGCCGCGCATCACCCGCGCGCAGAGCATGGACGTGCTCTCCTCGCAGTCCAATCTCGCTGGGTATCGCGCGGTGCTGGACGCCGCCTACGAGTTCGGGCGCGCCTTTCCGATGATGATGACCGCCGCCGGCACCGTGCCGCCGGCCCGCGTCTGCGTGATCGGAGCCGGCGTCGCAGGATTGCAGGCGATCGCGACCGCCAAGCGCCTCGGCGCCATCGTCTCCGCCTTCGACGTGCGCGCCGCGGTCAAGGAGCAGGTGCAGTCGCTCGGCGCCACGTTCATCGAGGTCGACGAGGCCGCCTCCAAGGGGGCCGAGACCGCAGGCGGCTACGCCAAGGAGATGAGCGAGGAATACAAGCAGAAGCAGGCGGCGAAGCTCGCCGAGACGCTCAAGAAGACCGACATCGTGATCTGCACGGCGCTGATTCCCGGCCGGCCCGCGCCGGTGATCGTGACCGAGGCGATGGTCAGGGACATGAAGCCGGGCTCGGTGATCGTCGACCTCGCGGTCGAGCAGGGCGGCAACTGCCCGATCTCGGAGAAGGGCAAGGTCGTCGAGAAGCATGGCGTGAAGCTGGTCGGGCACCTCAACGTGCCGAGCCGGATCGCGGTCGACTCGAGTGCGCTCTACGCCCGCAACGTGCTGACCTTCCTTTCGCCGCTCATCGACAAGGAAACCAAGGCACTCACGGTCGACCGCAAGGACGAGATCGTCGCGGCGACGCTGCTGACCGAGGGCGGGGCGGTGGTTCACCCGTCCTTCGCCGGCTGAGGGGGATAGCCCAGATGGAACACACCAACGGCGTCGACCCGACAGTCTTCGGGCTTACCGTCTTCGTGCTGGCCTGCTTCGTGGGATACTACGTGGTCTGGCGGGTGACGCCGGCGCTGCATTCGCCGCTGATGAGCGTCACCAACGCGGTCTCCTCGGTCATCGTCGTCGGCGCGCTGATCGCCGCCGGGCCGGCGGGCATGGACTTCTCGAAGGTGATGGGCTTCCTCGCGGTGATCCTCGCCTCCGTCAACATCTTTGGCGGCTTCATCGTCACGCAGCGCATGCTGCAGATGTTCAAGAAGAAGAAATAGGGAGCCGCCGCAATGTCGACCACGCTCGCGGCGCTGCTCTACCTCGCCGCTTCCGTCTGCTTCATCATGGCCCTGCGCGGCCTCTCGTCGCCCGAGACCTCTCGCGGCGGCAATTTCTACGGCATCGTCGGCATGGCGATCGCCATCGGCACGACCCTGGCCCTGCCTGGCGTCGTCTCCTACTGGCTGATCATCCTCGGCATCGCGATCGGCGCTGCGATCGGCGCGGTCACGGCGCTCAAGATCCAGATGACCGCCTTGCCCCAGCTGGTCGCCGCGTTCCACAGCCTGGTCGGCCTTGCCGCCGTGCTGGTCGCGGCCGCGGCGTTCTACGCGCCGGAGGCCTATAACATCGGTGCGCCGGGAGCCATCAAGACCGCGAGCCTGATCGAGATGAGCCTCGGCGTCGCCATCGGCGCCATCACCTTCACCGGCTCGATCATCGCCTTCGGCAAGCTGCAGGGCGTCATCACCGGGAAGCCGCTGGTCTTCCCGATGCAGCACCCGCTGAACGCGCTGCTGGGCATCGCGCTGGTCGGGCTCGTCGTCTGGTTCTGCCTGCACCAGTCGACGACGATCTTCTGGGCGATCGTCGCGCTCTCGCTGCTGATCGGATTCCTGCTGATCCTGCCGATCGGCGGCGCCGACATGCCGGTCGTCGTCTCGATGCTGAACAGCTATTCTGGCTGGGCCGCGGCCGGTATCGGCTTCACGCTCGAGAACAGCCTCCTGATCGTCACCGGCGCGCTGGTCGGATCGTCGGGCGCCATCCTCAGCTACATCATGTGCAAGGGGATGAACCGCTCGATCTTCAACGTGATCCTGGGCGGCTTCGGCGGCGAGGTCGCGGGTCCAGCCGGCGGCGGCGCGGGCGGCGACAAGACGGTCAAGTCGGGATCGGCCGAGGACGCGGCCTTCATCATGAAGAACGCGAGCTCGGTGATCGTGGTGCCGGGCTACGGCATGGCGGTGGCGCAGGCGCAGCATGCGCTTCGCGAGATGGCTGACATCCTGAAGAAGGAAGGCGTCTCGGTCCGCTACGCGATCCATCCGGTGGCCGGCCGCATGCCCGGTCACATGAACGTGCTGCTGGCCGAGGCCAACGTTCCCTACGAGGACGTGGTCGAGCTCGAGGACATCAACCGCGACTTCGCCTCGACCGATGTCGTCTACGTGATCGGCGCCAACGACGTCACCAACCCGGCGGCGAAGACCGATCCCACCAGCCCGATCTACGGCATGCCGATTCTCGACGTCGAGAAGTCGAAGACCGTGCTCTTCATTAAGCGTTCGATGGCATCCGGCTATGCCGGCGTCGACAACGAGCTCTTCTTCCGCCCGAACACGATGATGCTCTTCGGCGATGCCAAGAAGATGACCGAGGAAATCGTCAAGGCGCTCGGTTCCGGCCATTGAGGGGGTGGGCCTTGATCCATATCAAGGCCCGGTCTCCGTTCACCGCCTAGGTTGACCGCCCTTCAGGGGGATCAGAGTCGGCTGGGGGTTGGGTTGGATCGGCATTCGAAAGCCAGGGGTGGGTCGTCGCGGCGCCCGGTGGAGGCGCAGGCGGCGCCGGGTACCGCTCGCGTCCTCGTCCAAGCCGCTCTCGACGCGTTCGACCAGACGGCTGCGGCGATCGCCGCGATCCCGGGGGTCGAGGTCAGCGACCGCGATCAGCAAGGCAAGCTGGCTCTCCGCCTCCAGTACGGCAACACCGGCCATCTCGCCGCCACCCTCCGCAAGGTCTCCATGATTCCAGGCGTCACGTCCGCGACCCTGGCGATGCAGGCCGAGCCGGCCTGTGGCAGCGTCGATTGATCAGAGGACTCCGAGTGCCATCCCCGGTTGACAAATGTCTAGTCGCCGCCCTCTCCTATCCGGAAGAACGTCCGCTTTCATTGCATCTATCCCTGCTGGTGGGCCTCGGATGACGCGCGAAGCAGAAACTCCTGATGCGCCGGAAAGGCGCCGACGCGAGATCCTCGCGTTCCTCTTCCTGACCGGTGTCGTGATGCCGGGCCTCGCGGTCGCCTTCGTCGGCGCCTTCGGGTTCGCGGTCTGGATCTTCCAGATGATCGCAGGCCCGCCGGGACCGCCGGTGGTCTGAGCCATGGAAAGAAACCGCCGGCAATTCATTCGCGGGCGCTGGCTCTCGGCCAGCGCCATGGCGTCGCCTGACGGCGGCACCGAGATCGCGAGCATCCTCGTCCAGGCGCGCCCGGACATATTGGATGAGGTCGCGGCGTCGATCGAAAGGATCGGCGGCACCGAGATCCACAATCGCGACCAGCGCGGCAAGCTGGTCGTCGTCATAGAGGGGAACGGATCGGATCCGGTCGGCGCCGCGCTGACCGAGATATCGCTCCTGCCGGGCGTGATCTCCGCCACCCTCGTTTTTCACGCGACCGACGTCGGGGAGGAGCCCTCCGCATGAGCACGAACACCCTTAATCGCCGCGACTTCCTCAAGGCCAAGGCCGCCGCTATGGGCGCGGCCGCCGGCGGCATGGCGCTCCCCGCCGCTGCCGCCAACCTGGTGACCGACCGCAACGACACGCAGCTCGCCTGGGACAAGGCGGCGTGCCGGTTCTGCGGCACCGGCTGCAGCGTCATGGTCGGTACCAAGGACGGCCGCGTGGTCGCCACGCACGGCGACATCAAGTCCGAGGTCAACCGCGGCCTCAACTGCGTCAAGGGCTACTTCCTCTCCAAGATCATGTACGGCCACGACCGCCTGACGCGGCCGCTGCTGCGCAAGACGAACGGCAAGTTCGACAAGAACGGCGAGTTCACGCCGGTGAGCTGGGACGAGGCCTTCGACGTGATGGCCGAGAAGTTCAAGGCCGCGCTCAAGCGCCAGGGGCCCAGCGGCGTCGGCATGTTCGGCTCGGGCCAATGGACGATCTGGGAGGGCTACGCCGCTGCCAAGCTGTTCAAGGCCGGCTTCCGCACGAACAACATCGATCCCAACGCACGCCACTGCATGGCGTCGGCGGTCGCGGGCTTCATGCGCACCTTCGGCATCGACGAGCCGATGGGTTGCTACGACGACATCGAGGCCGCGGATGCCTTCGTGCTCTGGGGCTCGAACATGGCCGAGATGCACCCGATCCTGTGGACGCGGGTCGCCGATCGCCGCTTGAGCGCGCCGCACGTGCGAGTGGCCGTGCTCTCGACCTTCGAGCACCGCTCCTTCGATCTCGCCGACATGGGGCTGGTCTTCAAGCCGCAGACCGATCTGGTCCTGCTCAACGCAATCGCCAACCACATCATCCGCACGGGCCGCGTCAACAAGGACTTCGTCGACAAGCACGTCGCGTTCAAGCGCGGGCAGAACGACATCGGCTACGGCCTGCGTCCCGAGCATCCGCTGCAGAAGGCCGCGACCGGTGCCGCCAAGGCCAATGACGCGGCCGACATGACCTTCGACGAGTTCGCGCGCTTCGTGTCCGAGTACACCCTCGACCGCGCAGCGGAGATGTCGGGCGTGCCGCGCAATCGCATCGAGGCGCTGGCCGAGCTCTACGCCGACCCGAAGGTCAAGGTCACCAGCTTCTGGACGATGGGGTTCAACCAGCACACTCGCGGCGTCTGGTGCAACAACCTCATCTACAACATCCACCTTCTCACCGGAAAGATCGCGGAGCCCGGCAACAGCCCGTTCTCGCTGACCGGCCAGCCCTCGGCGTGCGGCACCGCGCGCGAGGTCGGCACCTTCTCCCATCGTCTCCCGGCCGACATGGTGGTCGTCAACAAGGCGCACCGCGACTACGCCGAGAAGATCTGGAAGCTCCCGGAAGGCACGATCCCGGCGCAGCCGGGATATCACGCCGTACTGCAGAACCGCATGCTCAAGGACGGCAAGCTGAACGCCTACTGGGTGCAGGTGAACAACAACATGCAGGCGGCGGCCAACATGAACGAGGAAGGGCTTCCGGGCTATCGCAACCCGGAGAACTTCATCGTCGTGTCGGACGCCTATCCGACCGCGACGACGCTGGCCGCCGACCTCATCCTGCCGACGGCGATGTGGGTCGAGAAGGAAGGCGCCTACGGCAATGCCGAGCGCCGCACCCAGTTCTGGCACCAGCTCGTCGATGCGCCCGGCGAGGCGAAATCGGATCTCTGGCAGCTGATGGAGTTCTCCAAGCGCTTCAAGATCGAGGAGGTCTGGACCGAGGAACTGCTGGCCAAGAAGCCCGAGTATCGCGGCAAGACGATGTTCGACGTGCTGTTCGCCAACGGCCAGGTGAACAAGTTCCCGGTAAGCGAAGCCGACGCCGGCTATCGCAATACCGAGAACGCGCATTTCGGATTCTACGTGCAGAAGGGCCTGTTCGAGGAATATGCCGAGTTTGGCCGCGGCCACGGCCACGACCTAGCTTCCTTCGACACCTATCACGAGGTGCGCGGCCTGCGCTGGCCCGTCGTCGACGGCAAGGAAACCCGCTGGCGCTTCCGCGAGGGGCAGGATCCCTACGTCAAGGCCGGTACCGGCATGCAGTTCTACGGAAACCCCGACAACCGCGCCCGGATCTTCGCCCTACCATTCGAACCGGCGGCCGAGTCGCCGGACGACGGCTATCCGTTCTGGCTGGTCACCGGGCGCGTGCTCGAGCACTGGCATTCCGGCTCGATGACCCGGCGCGTGCCGGAGCTCCATCGCTCGTTCCCGGAAGCGGTGTGCTTCATGCATCCCGACGACGCCGCCGCCCTCAAGCTCAGGCGCGGAGACGAGGTGAAGGTCGAGTCCCGCCGCGGCCATATCCGCACGCGCGTCGAGACCCGAGGCCGCAACAAGATGCCGCGCGGTGTCGTCTTCGTACCTTGGTTCGACGAAGGGCAGCTGATCAACCGCGTCACGCTCGACGCGACCGATCCGATCTCGCTCCAGACTGACTTCAAGAAGTGCGCGGTCAAGATCGCGCTGGTCGGAGAGCAGCGATGAGAAATTCCTGGAAGGCGATCGCCCTGGCGATCGCCGCGTTCCTGGTCTCGACGACGATCTTCGCGCAGTCGCTGCCGCTGCGCGGCCCGACGCCGCTGACCGAGGTCGCGCCGGCGCCGCGCATGATGCCGTACAAGAACACCTCCGAGCGGGAGATCCGAAACTATCCCGAGCAGCCTCCGGTCATCCCGCACACGATCGAGGGCTATCAGGTCGACCTGAACGGCAACAAGTGCCTTGCCTGCCATGCGCGCACGCGTACCGGCGAGTCGCAGGCACCGATGCTCAGCATCACGCACTTCATGGACCGTGACGGCCAGTTCCTGGCGACGATCTCGCCCAGGCGCTTCTTCTGCACCCAGTGCCACGTGCCGCAGCACGACGTGCGCTCGCCCGTGGCGAACGACTTCGTCGACATCGATACGCTGATAGCGCGTTCGCAGCCCGGAGGGCGTCGATGAGCGACGCCGCGCGCAGAGATGGGGTGTTGGTCCGCTTCGTTCGGGCGATCCTCGCCTTCTGGGATGTCCTCAGGCGGCCGAGCTCGGTGTTCGCGCTCGGCACGCTGGTGATGGGCGGCTTCGTCGCGGGCATCGTCTTCTGGGGCGGGTTCAACACCGCGCTCGAGCTGACCAATACCGAGAAGTTCTGCACCTCCTGCCACGAGATGCGGGACAACGTCTTCGCCGAGCTTCAGCGCACCGTCCACTTCACCAATCGCTCGGGTGTGCGGGCGAGCTGCCCGGACTGCCATGTGCCGCACGATTGGACCCACAAGATCGCGCGCAAGATGCAGGCCAGCAAGGAAGTGTGGGGCCATCTCTTCGGCACGATCTCGACCCGGGAGAAGTTCGTCGACAAGAGGCTCGAGCTTGCGCAGCACGAATGGTCGAGACTCAAGGCCAACGACTCGCTGGAGTGTCGGAACTGCCATTCAGCCGACTCGATGGACCTGTCGAAGCAAAGCCAGCGCGCGATCGATGCGCATCAACGGTTCCTGTTCAACAAGCAGCGGACCTGCATCGACTGCCACAAGGGCATCGCGCATGCGCTTCCCGACATGCGTAACGTGCCGGGCTGGCAGTAGTCAGCACCGCCACTCCTCCTCGAGGATGGCGTAGGGGTAGTGGTCGCGCCGCTCGCCCTCGCGCGTGAAGCCCAGGCCTTGGACCAGCCGCAGCGAGGCGTCGTTGTCCATGCAGATGTAGGCGGCGATCCGCTCGAGCCCACCTGAGAAGCCTAGGCCGAGGCCAGCCGCCAGCAGGTACATGAAGCGACGGGAGTCAGGGGCGGTGCGCCAGCGCCGCTACTCGGTGGCGTGCCCGGGTTCCGGCTTCATCAGGCGAAGGCTCATTGAAGCCCTCTCAGAAACGACAAGGCCGCCGGCGTTTCCGCGGGCGGCCCTTTTCTCCGACGACGGGAAGCGAAGGCTAGTAGCCCTCGCGCTCCATGCGCTTGCGGAGAAGCTTGCGGTAGCGGCGAACCGACTCGGCACGCTCGCGGGCGCGCTTCTCGGAGGGCTTCTCGAAGTTCCGGCGCAGCTTCATCTCGCGGAAGACTCCCTCGCGCTGCATCTTCTTCTTGAGAACGCGAAGGGCCTGATCGACGTTGTTGTCGCGGACGAGGACTTGCACGGACTTCAGCACTCCAAGTGGAATTCGTCGGAAGGCGGGCCTTATACCAGAGGGTTTTCGCGTTGTGAAGGGGCGGAAACCACAGGAAAACACTGATATTTCGGCTTTGTCCTTGAGGCAACACAGGCTGGTTGCGATAGTTCCGGCATGGCCATTCTCCCGATCGCCCGCATGGGCCAACCCGTCCTGAAACGCCGTGCCGACGAGGTTTCGGACCCGACCGCGCCCGAGATCAAGACCCTGGTCGCGGACATGTTCGAGACCATGGTGGCGGTAAACGGGGCCGGAATCGCGGCTCCTCAAGTCTTCGTGCCTAAACGAGTCGTTATTTTCACGGTGCCTGCCAGCCGGTCGACCGGGGACGAGCACGACCAGCCCCAGGGAGTGATGGCGATCGTCAATCCGGTGATCGAACCGCTGACCGACGAGACGGAACCCGGCTGGGAGGGCTGCCTGTCGGTCCCCGGCCTCCGGGGCATGGTCCCCCGCTTCAAGAAGCTCCGTTACCGGGGAATCACCCCGGACGGCGAGGTGATCGACCGGGTGGCGTCGGGCTGGCATGCCCGGGTGGTCCAGCACGAGTTCGACCACCTGGACGGCATCCTCTACCCCCAGCGCATGACGGATCTGACGACGCTTGGATACGTTGAGGAGCTGGAAGCGGTCGCCCGCGGCACGCCCGAGGCGGCGATCCTGGCGGCGGAGGACTGAGCGATGGACTGGGAAGAGAAGCGCGCTCGCCTGCTCGAAGCGACGCTGGGCCATGTGCCGTTCGACGGCTGGACGGACGCGAGCCTCCGGCGCGCAGCCGAGGATGTCGGACTCTCGGTCGCCGACGTGCTCGATGCCTTCCCGGGCGGCGCGATCGAGGCGCTCGAGCTGTTCCTCGCCGATGCCGACCGCCGGATGATCGCCGACCTCGAGTCGGCCGACCTGGCCGCGCTCAAGGTGCGGGAGAAGGTGCTGCTGGCCATCCGCCGCCGGCTCGAACGCGCGCTTGCGCATCGCGAGGCGGTACGTCGCGGCCTCGCCACACTGGCGCTGCCGCAGAACGCCCCGCTGGCGCTGCGGTCGCTCTACCGCACCGTCGATGCGGTGTGGTTCGGCATCGGCGACACCTCGACCGATTGGAACTTCTATTCCAAGCGCGCGATCCTCGCCGGCGTCTACGGCGCGACCGTCCTCTACTGGCTCGACGACCGCTCCGACGGCCAGGAGAAGACCTGGGACTTCCTGGCGCGTCGCCTCGACGAGGCGATCAAGGTGCCGCGCGCGCTCGGCCAGGGCTTCGATCGCCTGCGCAAGCTCGCCACCGATTTTCCGAATCCGCTCCGCCGCTTCGACCGCGCCTTCAAGGGTTAGCGGGGCTCGGCTAGCGGAGCTCCGCCGTCAGGAACTTGCCGAGCATCGGGTTCGACGCGTGATAGGCGTTGAACCTGAGATGCTGCGAGTGCCGTCCTGACGGCGAGAACAGCGCGCCCTTCGCCAGCAGGATCCCGGCCTCGCGTCCGCGCCGCACCAGTGCGTCCACATCGACCCGATCAGGGACCTGGGTCCAAAGGAAAAGGCCTTCGCTTCGATCGCCGTCGAGGCGGATGCCGGCCGCGGCCAGCGATTGACGCGCCTGCGCATGGGCTTTGGCGAGACGCCGGCGAAGCTGGGCGATATGGCGGCGGAATCGGCCCGTGGCCAGCACCTCGGCGACCACCGCCTCTGGCAGTGCCGGCGCGCTTAGGACCGACAGCAGCTTCTCCTCGATCAGCCGCGGCACGAGGCCGATCGGAGCGGCAACGAAGCCGACGCGGAAGCCGGGGCTCAAGGTCTTGGTGAAGCTGCCGACATGCAGAACGCGCTCGAGCCCGTCTATCTGCGCCAGCCGGATCGCGCCCGCCTCGGCGAGATCGCCGTAGGCATCGTCCTCGACGATGAGGGCATCGTGCTTCTCGGCCAGGGTCAGCAGCCGATGGCACTTGGCCGGCGAGATCGTCGTCCCGGTCGGATTGTGAAGCAGTGTCTGCACGAAGATCGCGCGCGGGCGATGGAGCCGGCAGATCTCCTCGAGCGCGTCCATGTCCGGGCCGTCCGCCTCGCGGGGCACCGCGAGTAGCTTGAGGCCGGCGCGCGCGAGCTGGGCGAAGAGCACGAAGTAGCCGGGATCCTCTACCACGACCGTATCGCCCGGTGCCAGCAGCGAGCGGACGATCACGTCGAACGCCTGGGTCGCGCCGAGGGTGACGACCACGTTGCCGATCCTGGCCGGGACGCCGTTCTGCTGCAGGCGCTGCACCAGCTGCTCGCGCAAGGCGGGCAGGCCGGGCGCCGGGCAGGGCGAAAGAATGCCGCCCTCGCGGCGCGCGACCTTGGCGACGACCGATGGCGGCAGCCCGTCGGCCATCCATTCGGGCGGCAGGTAGCCCGCGCCGGCCGGCACCGCGATCGGCGCGAGGTCGAGTGCTGCGCGCGCAAGGCTGAGCGCGGTGTCGGGCGTCTCCGGCGGCGCCTCGATGCTGGCGAGGCCCGGGTCGGCGGCGCGCCGCGCAACGAAGAAGCCAGTGCCGGCGCGCGGCTCGATCGTGCCCGATGCGGCAAGGCGGTCGTAGGCCGTGACGACGGTGAAGGCGCTGACGCCGAGCTGGCTCGAGAGGCGGCGAACCGACGGCAGTCGTGTACCCTCGGCAAGCTGGCCGCGAAGAATCATCGCGGCGAGGCCGTCGACGATCTGGTCGGTCAGCGAGATCTTCGAGGCGCGGACGAGGGCGAGCATCACTCCCACAGCATAGCAGCGGCGGTTAAGACCAGCGTCAACGCCAGGATGCCGGCGAAGACCTGCCGGAGCCGGTCGCTCGACAGAAGCTGGCGCATGCCGGCGCCGAACAGGACCCAGATCGTGCAGGCCGGGATGTTCGCCAGGACCAGCACACCGCAGAGATAGAGGGCGCCGAGAAAAGGGCTCAGCGTCTTCGGCAGGAAGACCGTCGCCGTGGTCACCGCGATCATCCAGGCCTTCGGGTTCAGGAACTGGAACGCGGCGGACTCGATGAAGCTGAGAGGGCGCGTGCGCGCCTGCGCCTCGCCGACCACGAGCCCCGCCTGCATCAGCCGCCAGGCGAGATAGACGAGATAGGCGGCGCCGACCCAGCGCAGCACCTCCTGGATCTGCGGCAGCCACTCGAAGACCGCGCCCATGCCGAGAGACACCAGCATGATCTGGATGCCGCAGCCGAGGCCGATGCCCAGCATCTGCGGGACGGTGCGGCGAAAGCCGAAGGTGGCGCCCGACGCCGTCAGCATGACGTTATTGGGCCCGGGCGTGACCGACATCACGAAGCAGTAGGTCGCGTAAGGAATGAGGTCGAGCATGCGGCATAGGATAGCGGTTGCCGTCGTGGACGACAGGGACGGGGACGACGGACTGTGCTGGTACCGGGACCGGTACGGAGCCCGGACCTAGCGCTTGAGCCGGGTGACGTGGCCCATCTTGCGGCCGGGCCGGGCCTCGGCCTTGCCATAGAGATGCAGATGCGCCGAGGGATCGGCGGCGAGCTCAGGCCAGGCATTGACGTCGTCGCCGATCAGGTTCCGCATCTCGGCCGGAACGTAGGGTTCGACTGCGCCGAGCGGCAAGCCGACCGTGGCGCGCACGAGCTGGGCGAACTGGCTGGTCGGGCAGCCCTCGATGGTCCAGTGGCCGGAATTGTGCGGGCGCGGCGCCAATTCGTTGACCAGCACCTTATCGTCCCTGGTCACGAACATCTCGACCGCGAGAAGGCCGACGACATCGAGCGCGCCGACCAGCGCCGTCGCGATCCGTCGGGCCTCGGCCGCGACCTTCGGCGAGACGGCGGCTGGCGCGATCGTCGTCGCGAGGATGTGGTTCTCGTGACGGTTCTCGACGACGGGGTAGGAGACGATCCTGCCGTCGACACCGCGCGCGGCGATCACCGAGACCTCGAGCGCGAAGTCGACGAAGCCTTCGAGGATCGCGGCGGCGCCCTTGAACGACTGCAGCGCCGTGCCGGCATC
>JBGALV010000058.1:0-31765 GCA_044223515.1 Alphaproteobacteria bacterium | reverse complement strand
ACCAAATCGAAGGCCCGACGGCGATGCCGTCGGGCCTTTCGCTTTTGAGGCGCACGCTGCACGGGCATCGTTTCTCCGCCGCGGGATCGCGCTTGCGGCGGAACGGCGGCGGACGGAGCTTTCCCCGGTCGTTACCAAAACGAATTTGGGGAGAACACTCGTGCGCAATAGGGCAGCTCTTCTTGCCGGCGTCGCCGTGATCGCGCTGACGGCGACGGCCGACGCCAAGCCGTTCCGCTACGCCACGTCCGGTGACATTCTCGGCCTCGACCCGCACCTCAACAACGAGGCGCTGACCAACGGCTTCAAGGGCAACGTCTACGAGGGCCTGGTCACGCGCTCGGCCGACCTCAAGCTGGAGCCCGGCCTCGCCACGTCCTGGACCCAGACCGGGCCGACGACCTGGCGCTTCACGCTTCGGAAGGGCGTCACCTTCCACGACGGCACTCCGTTCACCGCAGCCGACGTCGCGTTCTCCGTGCAGCGCTTCAACCATCCGAACTCCACGATGGCACCGGCCGCCCCCGGCATCGAAGCCGCGACCGTGATCGACGAGTCCACGGTCGAGATCCGCACCAAGGCGCCGGATCCGGTGGTTCTCCAGGGTCTGCCGTTCCTGTTCGTGATGTCGAAGGCGTGGTCGGAGAAGAACGCGTCGGCGGAGCCGGCCAGCGGCGCCAACCCGACCAGCCATGCCAACCTCAACGCCAACGGCACCGGTCCCTTCAAGGTGACCGGCCGCACGCCGGACCAGCAGACGACGCTGGTGCCGCATGCCGGATGGTGGGGCAAGCCCGCGCACAATCTGACCGAGGTCACGTTCCGGCCCATCAAGGCGGATGCGACCAGGCTCGCAGCGATCGTCTCCGGCGAGATCGACATGATGTTCCCGGTGGCGCCGCAGGACGTGCAGCGGCTCTCGCAGACCGCGGGTGTCCGCATCCTCACCGGCCAGGGCGTGATGACGGTCTTCTTCGGCCTCGACCAGGGGCGCGCCGAGCTTCTCGACATGCCCGGCACCGGCAAGAACCCGCTCAAGGACAAGCGCGTCCGTCAGGCGATGTACCAGGCGATCGACATGGACTCGATCGCGCGCGTAGTCATGCGCGGCGCCGCGCAGCCGACCGGGCTCCTCATCGGCCCCGGCATCGAGGGCTTCGATGCCGAGCTCAACAAGCGCTATCCCTTCGATCCGGACGGCGCCAAGAAGCTGCTGGCCGAGGCCGGATATCCGAACGGCTTCCCGATCACGCTCGACTGCCCGAACGACCGCTACGTCAACGACGAGGCGACCTGCCAGGCGGTGACGGCGATGCTCGCCAAGGTCGGCATCCAGGTGAAGCTGAATGCCCAGGGCAAGGCGCTGCACTTCGCCAAGGCCGGCAAGCCGGGCAACTACAACACCAGCATGTACATGCTGGGCTGGATCCCCGGCACCTTCGACGCCCACCACGTTCTGGTGAACCTGATGACCGAGGGCGGCATCTGGAACGCAGGCATGTACAAGAACCCGCGCGTCGAGGAGTTGACCAAGGCGATCGGCGTCGAGATGGATCCGGCCAAGCGGAAGGCGATGATGCACGAGGCCCTCAAGATCCATAAGGAGGACTTCGGCCACATCCCGCTGCATCAGCAGGCGACGGTCTGGGCCGCTCGCGACAGCGTCGCCACGATCCAGCAGTCGCCGCTCGACTTCGTGTATCTCAAGGACATCGTGATGAAATAATTCCGATCTCGGCGGAGACGGCTCACCCGTCTCCGCCGAGGCCCGGCACGTCAATAGAACGCATAATTTCCGTCGTCCTCGGATTCGCGACATTTCGGTTCGCTATCCGCGAGGCCTGCACCTCTTTCATTGCCAACTCGATGCGTAGGCGCACTCGGGCCGCGCCATAGCCGGCGCTTGTAACCATTTACTTTGCGTTTACGAGCGGGTGGTAAGAGTACCCCGCGACGGCGACCCAAGGGCTCATCGAGCACAGTTGCCGACTCCATACCGTCCCCCTTCGCTTGAGAGTCGAGCCTCCGCCATGAACCTCCGGAAAACCGAGGGTCGCGCCGTGCGCGCGATGCCCAAAGATCCCGTCCTGATCAAACTGTTCGCCTATTGGCAGGAGCTGCGCGGCGAGCATCCCGCGCCGATGCGCCGCGACCTCGACCCGGCAGAGATGAGCTACGGCCTGGACCGAATCGCGCTGGTCGAGAGTCTCGCAGATGGCGACCTTCGCTGCCTGCTTGCCGGCCAGCAGCTCGTGGCCGCGCTGGGCCGCAATGCGGCAAACCTCCTCGGCAGCCAGGTGCTCTCGCGGCGCCATCGACCGGACATCTGGGCGATTTACGACGAGGCGATCGCCCTCTGCGAGCCGCGCACCGGCGAAGGCTCGATGCGGCTTCCCGACGGGACGAACGTTCCCTACACCCGGTTGCTGCTGCCGCTTCTCGACACCGACGGACGCGTGCGCTGGCTGCTCGCAGCCTACGAGCTGCGTTGGCCGGCGACCCGCCGGCCGAGCCTGCTCGGTCGTGGCGGCCCGAACTTGGTCTCCGGCATTCGCCGTGGCGTGACGTCGTTCGGCGAGGCGCTGGGCAGCCTCGTCATCGCCGTGATCGGTCGTTGGAGGCAGGCATGATCGCGTTGCGGAGACCCGGCACGCCCGCGGACAGCTTTCGCGTCGCGGCGGTCACGAACGAGGTCGGGCTCCTCGATGCTGTCGACCCGGCCAGGCTCCGCTCGCCGAAGATCCTCCAGGTGGCCGAGGCCTGGAAAGGAATGCAGCCGTCACCCGGCATCATTCCGGGCCGTCAGCACTTCGATCCATCCGCGGTCGGCCGGCTCCTGCCTCAGGTCCTGACGCTCGACCTCGTGCGTGACGAGAACGTAGTTCGATCGGCGCGATATCGCTTGATCGGGTCGATGATCCGAGACGCCTATGGCGAGGACACCGCCGGCCGGGAAGTTGACGCGCTTCCCGAGCACTTCCGTCTCGCAGCGGAGACCGGCCGGCCGGTCTGGCGCCTCGGGCCGCCGGCGCAGACGATCCTCCAGGGGCGCGTCACCGCGATCGAGAATCTTGTGCTGCCGCTGGCTGCCGACGGCAGGACCGCCGACGTCCTGGTCGTGCTGTCGGTGTTCTTCGATCAGTCGGGCCGCGAATTCCGGCCGTTCCGCAGCCGCGTTCGCCTCGCCTGAGCTTGTTCGCTCAGGTTACTTCGCCCAATCCGGGCGCTGGATCTGCAGGTACGCCTCGCGCAAGGCGGTCGACCACTGCTCACGCAGCTGGCGGAAATAGGGATCGTCCTCGCCGATGCGGCGTCTGATGTCGACCGCGAGCGCGTCCTTCTTGTAGACGAGCAGGTCGACCGGCATGCCCACCGTAAGGTTCGAGCGCAGCGTCGAATCCATCGAGACCAGGGCCAGCTTGATCGCGTCGTAGAGCTCGGTGTCGTAGCGGGCGGCGCGGTCGAGGATAGGCTTCCCGTACTTGTGCTCGCCGATCTGCAGGAACGGCGTGTCCTCGGTCGCTTCGATGAAATTGCCGGCCGAGTAGATCTGGAAGAGCCGGGTCGATCGACCTTTGATCTGGCCCGCGAGCAGCAATGCGACGTCGAACCCGACGTGCTGGGCGCGCATCGCTTCGCCATGGGCCTCGTAGACTTTGCGTACTGCCTCGCCGACGATCTGGGCGGCACGGAACATCGTCGGCGCTTTCGACAAGGTCTCCATCATGCCGGATTCGAGGCTCTCGAATCCTTCCGAGACCAGGTTCACCACCGCCTGCGTGATCGCGAGATTGCCTGCGGTCGCGAGGCAGATCATCCGGTCGCCGGGAATCTCGACGACGTGCAGCTTGCAGAACGTCGCGATGTTGTCGACGCCTGCATTCGTGCGGGTGTCGGCCAGGATCACGAGTCCGCTCTGGAGGCGGAGCCCTACGCAATACGTCATCGTTGGTCCCGGGTTTCGAGAAGGTTGCGCGGCTATTGCTGCGCCTGAACCTGCTGCACTTCCACGGAGACCGCAAGCGTTTCGGCCGCTTCGCCGCGACGGATGCCGCGAACCGGCGCTGCCTCGGCGTAGTCGAGGCCAGTTGCCACTCGTACGTAAGCCTGGGTCGGCGAGACACCGTTCGCAGGATCGAGGCCGATCCAGCCCAGTCCCTCGACCCGGACCTCCGCCCAGGCGTGGCTCGCTTCGTTTGGCCCGGTTGCGGCCGCGTCCCAAAGATAGCCGCTGACGTAACGGGCCGGATGGCCGAGCAGCCGGGCGGCGGCGATCAGCACGTGGGCGTGGTCCTGGCAGACCCCGCGTCCCCGGGCGAGCGCTTGCGCTGCCGACGTCGCGACGGAGGTCGAGCCGATCGCGTAGGCGATGCGGGCGCGAACATCGAGCATCAGCCGATGGAGCCGCTCGACCGGATCGGAGACGCTTGCCTGAGCCTGGGCGAGAGACTCGATCGCGGGATCGGGACGCGTCGCGTCGGTGCGCCGCAGGTAGTAGAGCGGCGGCAGGGTGTCGACGGCACCGGTGATGGCGCCGGCGGACGATGTGGTCTCGACCTCGCCTTCGGCGACGATCGCCGATTCGTCGTGCCGACGCTGAATGGTCACGAGATGGCAACGATTGCCGTAGCCGTCCTCGAATCCCGGCAGCGTGCGGCCGTCGCTATCCGATACCTGCCACGCGAGCACGCGTTGATGCTCATGGTCGCGCGGCGTCAGCCGCACGACCTGGGCCGCCAGGTCGATCGGGCGGTCGTAGCGATAGCGGGTCTCGTGGCGGATGCGGATGCGCATGGATCTAGAAGAGATAGTGCCGCCGGATCTCTTCACCCAGCACCGTGTTGGTGTCGATGAACTCGGTGAGAAACTCGTGAAGACCGGCTTGGAAGATGGACTCGATCTTGCCGTAGCGGAGCCGGGCGTCGATCTGGCCGGCGAGTCGATGGCATTCGCCACGCGTACCGTAGGCCTGCCCGAGGAGATCGAGATGCCGGGCGATCTCGTCGAGGCAGCTCCTGAGCGAGCGCGGCATCTCTGGGCGGAGGATGAGAAGCTCGGCGATGAGCCAGGGCTTGAGGCGGTCGCGGTAGACCCAGTGATAGGAGCGCAGCGCCGATACCGAGCGCAGGATCGCGGTCCATTGGTAGTAGTCTACGAGGCCGCCGACGGCGTCGGGCTTCGGCAGCAGTACATGATATTTCACATCGAGGATGCGGGCCGTGTTGTCGGCGCGCTCGACGAAGGTGCCGAGGCGGGTGAACCAGTAGGCGTCGCTCCTGAGCATGGTGGCGGCCGCGGCGCCGCCGAACAGCTGCGAGCGCTCCTTGACCCGCTCGAGAAAACGGCCGACGCGCGCCGGCGCGAAATCGTCTCGCGTCAGCTTCCGCGTTTCGAGCCAGGTGGCGTTGACCGCTTCCCACATGTCGGTGGTCAGCGCAGTACGAACGGCACGTCCGTTGTTTCGCGCGGTCTCCAGGCACGAGGCGATCGAGGAGGGGTTGTCTGGATCGCGGGCGAGGTAGTCGATCACGGTCTCTGCCGAGGAGCGCTCGTGCTTGGCATAGAAGCCCTGCTCGCAACCGGCGGCGACGATTGCCGAGTGCCATTCATCCGCCGTCTCGGCAGCATCGAGCGGCAGGCTCGACATGCGCAGCGCGACGTCGAGAAGGCGTGCCATGTTCTCCGCCCGCTCGACGTAGCGGGCAAGCCAGAACAAGGTGCCGGCGGTGCGGCTCAGCATGGGCGTTCAGCCATCGAGCACCCAGGTGTCCTTGGTGCCGCCCCCTTGACTGGAGTTCACCACCAGCGATCCCTGGCGGAGCGCGACGCGGGTCAGGCCGCCTGGCACGATGCGGACGTCACGGCCCGAGAGCACGAACGGCCGGAGATCGACGTGGCGGGGAGCGACACCGTTCTCGACGAAGGTCGGGCATGTCGAAAGGCTTAGGGTCGGCTGCGCGATGTAGCGGTCCGGCGTCGCCTTGATCTTCTCGGCGAAGGCGGCGCACTCGGCCCTGGTCGCGTGCGGCCCGACCAGCATGCCGTAGCCGCCCGAGCCGTGGACGTCCTTGACCACCAGCTCGTGCAGCCGGTCGAGCACGTGGGCGCGTTCGTCGGCTTCCGAACAACGGAAGGTCGGAACGTTCTTCAGGATCGGCTCTTCGCCTAAGAAGAAGCGCACCATTTCCGGCACGTAAGTATAGACCGCCTTGTCGTCGGCGATACCGGCGCCGACCGCGTTCGCCAGCGTGACGTTGCCGGCGCGATACGCCGCCATCAGGCCGGGAACGCCGAGCGCGGAGTCCGGCCGAAAGGTGAGCGGATCGAGGAAGGCATCGTCGATCCGGCGATAGATCACGTCGACCCGCTGGCGGCCGCGCGTCGTCCGCATGTAGACGACGAGATCCTCGACCATCAGATCGACGCCCTCGACCAGCTCGACGCCCATCTCGTCCGCGAGGAAGGAATGCTCGTAGTAGGCGCTGTTGTAGGAGCCGGGCGTCAGCAGCACGACGGTCGGATTGTCCGAGGCAGCCGGCGGCGCGACCGAGCGCAGCATGCCCAGCAGCTCCTCGGGATAATGCGACACCGGACGGATGCGATGACGGCGGATCAGGTCGGGGAAAAGGCGCATCGTCGCCTCGCGGTTCTCCAGCATGTAGGAGACGCCCGACGGCGTGCGGCAGTTGTCCTCTAGCACGTAGAACTCTTCCGGACCGACCCTGACCATGTCGATCCCGGCGACATGAGTGTAGACGCCGGATGCCACCTTGAGACCGATCATTTCTGCGGCGAAGCACGGGTTGTGGAGGACGAGCGCCGCCGGGATCTTGCCGGCGCGGACGAACTCCTGGGCGCCGTAGACGTCGGCGATGAAGGCGTTGAGCGCCTTGACGCGCTGGGTCAGGCCGCGCTCCAGAACCGCCCATTCGCGGGCGTCCAGGATGCGTGGAATGATGTCGAAGGGGATCAGGCGCTCGGGATCGCCGCCCTCGCTATAGACGGCGAAGGTGATGCCGGTCCGCCGGAAGATCAGCTCGGCCTCGTCCTGCTTGGCGGCGAGCAGCTCCGGGGACGTGCCGGCGAGCCACTCCACGATTCCGGCATAGGCCGGGCGTGGCGCGGCGACAGCTCCCATCTCGTCGAAGGCGGACGTCATCGCCGAAGCACTCCGCCTCTTTCGTTGCGGCCGGGATTCAGCAAGCGACATGCCATGGGCGACCTCCCAAAACGAAAGCGGCGCGGCGGGACGCCGCGCCGGCTTCATGCCTCAGGGGAGGCAGAGGCTGATGAAGAGAGCGGCAGATGCCGTCGAAATGATCGCTTGGCCGCCGTCCTTCCGCAACCCGGCCTTTGGCGGTCAGGCCTTCTTGAGGCGCTTGCTCCAGGTCACCAGCTCGGCCATCAGGTCCTTGATCAGGCCCTTGGTGGTCTCGTCGGTGAGGGTGCCGGACGCATCGAACTTGGCTGCGGCGCCGCCGATCGATACCTCCGGCTTGTTGACGAAGCGCATGTTGAGGAAGATGCCGATCTGGCGCAGATGGAACTGGGCGCGGGTGCCGCCGAAGAGGCCGCCCGAGGCGCTCATGATCGCGACCGGCTTGTCGTTGAACGGCTGCTCCGGTGGGCGCGAGGCCCAGTCGATCGCGTTCTTGAGGACGCCCGACACCGAGTAGTTGTACTCGGGCGTCGCGAAGACGAGGCCGTCGGCCTGGGCGATCTTCTCGCGCAGCTTCTGCACCGGCTCGGGGAAGCCCTGAACCTTCACATCCTCGTTGTAGAGCGGGAAGCCCGAGATATCGAAGATCTCGAGGCTGGCGTCGGCCGGCACCAGGCTGGCGGCCGCCTTGAGCGCCGAGGTGTTGAACGAGCCCTTGCGCAGGCTCCCCGAGATGCCGAGGAGGCGGATGTCGGCCATGTGCGTCGCTTTCCTGGTTGGTCGCCCGGCGAACGCCGGATGGCAGGATTGTTCCCGGCGTCGTGTCCGGGTTCAACCATATTGTAAGTATGGTCGCTACGAATTGCCGACGGTTGCGGTGAAGACGCGGGCGTAGTTGCCGCCGAGCAGCTTCAGCACCTCGTCGTCTCGGAATCCGCGCGCCACCAGTGCCGCGGCGAGATCGGGGAGCTGTCGATAGCTGGCGAAGGTCGGCGGTGCGGTGAGGCCGTTCATGTCGGTGCCGATGCCGACATGATCGATGCCGGTCGCGTCCACCATGCGGGCCATGCCGGCGGCGAGCGCGGTGATGTCAGGGAACACGCTCGACGGCGGCCAGATGCCGATGACGCCGCCGGTGCCGGCGACGATGCGCGCATGGTCCGGCGAGATCAGCCGGCTGTTGGGCAGCGGACGGTTGGCGAGCGAGGTGTGCGAGATCACCAACGGCCTGGTCGTGATCGAGGCCGCACGCTTGACCAGATCGAAGGGGCCGTGCGCGACGTCGACGACGATGCCGAGCCGGTTGCAGGCGCGGATCACCTCGGCGCCGAAGTCGGTGAGGCCGCCATGCATGTGCGGCTGCGTCTGGATGTCGCCGAGCTCGTTGATGCGATAGTGCGTGAGTTGCAGGTGGCGGAGACGATTGGCGCGATAGGCTTCGTCGAGCCGGTCGATCCGGCCTTCGAGGAAATCGGAGCCCTCGGCGGCGATGATGACGGATGGCCCTGTCGACGGTGCGGCCGTCAGCGTCGCCGCGTCGGTTACGACGCCGAGCTTCTGGTCGGTGACCAGCGCCGCGAGCCTGGCGAATGAAAGACGGCTCCATTCGTAGAGCTCGCCCGGCGCCGGGTCGCGCATTGCGCGGATACGGCGCTCGGGCGTCAGTTCGAGCGTCGGCGTGTCGGCCACCATCGCCAGGCAGATCACCGCCATGCTCCCGTCGCGCATCGGTGCTGCGACCGGCGTGAAAGGCGTGTTCTCCGGCACGTTCTTCCGGCCGATGGCCCGGCCGGCATGGGAATGGATGTCGATGGTCAGCGCGGCGGCGAGAAGCCGGCGCGCCGCTGCGTGCTCGTCGGTCTGGGCCGCAGCCGGCGGGACGCCGAGACAGAATAGGGAAGCAGCCTTCAGCAGCGACCGGCGGCTGAAGGCTGCGTTCCTCACGGCATGCCCGGCATGTCGATCTTGCCGTAGTAGCGCTTGTCGCCGAGCGTATCGACCCGCGCCCAGAAGTCCGGATTGGGTTGGCCCTTGAGCTTGAGGTCGCCCATCTGGCGCCAGATGTTCCAGGAGTCCGGATGCAGGCGGCTCGCCTCGGCGAGTGCCGCCTCGGCCTCCTCGACCTTGCCTGCCTTGTGCAGGTGCTGGCCCAGCCGGAACCAGCAATGGCCGAGCGCCACGTTCTCCGACTGAGGACGGACATGGGCGCGGGCGGCCTTGGCGTCGAAAGCGTACTGGCTCTTCGTTCCGTTCTTCACCCAGTCGCGGAGCGCGTTCATGTAGTGAGCGCGCATGGACTCCCGCATGACCTTGCCTTCCTCGGGCAGCTGCTTGGTCTCGCGATCCATCTTGCGGAAATAATCTCCGCTGCCGGCGACCTCGGTCGGGCGCACGATCTTACCGGCCTCGTCGATCCACACCGCTTCCGGCACGTTGACCATGTTGTAGAGATCAGCCAGCCGATGATCGGCGTCGATCACCGAGACGTAGGCTGACTTCGCCGCCTCGATCCACGGCCTCGCCGCCTCATTGCCGCGGCTGTCCATCGCGACCGCGAACACCATGAAGCCGTAGTCCTTGAGCTCGTCGTACAGTTGCTGCCACACGGGCAAGTCAAAACGACAGCCTCACCAGGACGCCCAGGTCGAGAGGAAGATCTTCTTGCCGCGGTGGTCGACCAGCCGATGGATGCGGCCGTCGAGATCCGGCAGCGCCACGTCCGGCGCCTCCAGGTTCTCGAGCGCGCTCGAGCGGATCTGCGCTGAGGTGCCGAGCGACCAGACGGCTTTGTCGCGGCTGGCGACGATCGGCTGGCCGGCATGCCGGAACAGTCTTGCCGCATCGATCTCGCGGCCGCGCTTGAACTCGGCCTCGCGGCCGGGCGGCAGCGGTACGCAGATCTCGTCGCGGCAGAAGCCTTCCGGCTTCAGCTCCCATCCGGTCGCCTCGCCGAGCGCAGCGGGGGAGAGCCAGAGGCTCTCCCCGTCGCTGTGGCCCGCTTCGAAGCGGCCGCGTTCGGTCAGTAGCGTCGACATGCGTTCCCTCTCTTTTCCTACCACCCGCGACCAAGCCTGGCCGCGAGCACGAGATCGATCAGAGGTGCGACCTGGTGGGTCTTCACCTCGCGCCCCTTGATGTCGGTATCGACGCGATGCACCAGCACGATGTCGTGCTTGGGGATCATGATCATCTTGTGGCCGCCGGCGCCGCGTGCCGAATAGCTGCCGTCGGGCAGCATCACGCCCGGGATGTGAATGCCGGATCGGGCCACCCACCACATGTATCCATAAGCGCCGGCATTGCCGGCCTCCGAGATCGGCGCCGTGCTTTCCTTTACCCAGCGGCGCGGGATGACCTGCCGGTCTCCCCAACGGCCTTCGCGCAGGAACAGCAGGCCGAAGCGCGCCATGTCGCGGCTCGACATGCGGAACGGATATGCCGGGTGGTTCGTCTCGTTGTTCCCGACATACTCGCCGTCCTTCCGCTCGTCGTCGTAGCGGAAGTCCTGCATGCCGATGGGCTTGGCGATCAGGTCGCGGAAGTCCTCGAACAGCGAGCGTCCGACCAGCTTCTCGTAGATCGTGCCGAGGACGTTGAAGTCCCAGTTGTTGTAGCACCAGAAGGTGCCCGGCGCGTGGCTGTGGCGCAGCTCCTTGATCGAGCGCATCCAAGGGCTCTCGTAGACCGACGGATGATAGATGCCCGACCGTGCCGAGAGCAGGTCGACGAGGCTCGCCGACTTTTCGCGGCCCGAGAGCCCTTCCTTGTCGTCGATGCCGAGGTCGGCCAGCGTCAGGCCGCGGCTGATGCGGCCGGCTTCGATATGGATGCCGTAGAGCGCCGAGAGGAAGCTCTTCCGGATCGAGTGGCACATGAAGCGCCGCTCGTTGTCGCCCCAGCTTGCGGCAACCCGGCCGCCCTCGATCACCATGACTGCAGCGGACTGGACGGACGCGGCGTAGTCCCAGGCTTCGGCCAGAACCTTCTGGTCCCACCCGGCGTCGGTCCGCTGCCAGTCGGTCGAAGGCAAGGCAGTATCGGGCATGACGGACTCCGGGGATCGGGAAGAGGGAGGCATCATGCCGCGCCGACGCGGCCACCGCCATCCCCACCGTCAGCCGTTCAGGCTTCGTCGCGCGGCTGGCGCCAGGTGCCGGGAACGTTGCCGACGAGGAAGCGCGCGATCCGGCCGTCGTGGCCGGCGAGCGGCAGGATGAGGCGCGTCCATGAGGACGTCGCGACGTCGATCGGCGGCTGGTTGTGCGTGGTCAGCGGCTCGGGCCGCTCGAGCACCGCGCGGTAGCAGGCGATGTAGAAGATCGGGATCGTCGAGAAGACCTTGAGGTCGGAGGTCTTCTGTCCGGTGTAATCGCGCTTGGCGTGCCGCGCGATTTCCGTTCCGTAGAGCCGGTAGCGATAGTCCCAGCCGTCTTCGAGCACGTCGAGGATCATCAGGTAGCCGAGTGCGCCCTTGAGCTCGATCGGGTCGACGTCGTCGATCGAGGGCAGCCCGCCGGCCGGACGCTTCGACAGCCACCATCTGGACAGGATCTCGAGCGGTGCGTCGCGCAGCGAGCGGGGTTCCGGGTTCCAGCGAAAGGTCGGTGGCTGGATGTCCTGGCTGGTGAAATGCTCGACGATCGCCGTCGAGTCGCCGCTCAGCACGCCGCGGGTGAAGCTTTCTATAAGGGCATGGTCGGTCATTCGGCGCGCATTGGAGGCTCGTCGGGCCCGGTTGTCCACCAAGACCATTTCATCCTACCGTGCCGCCCTCAAGCGAAAGGGTGCGCATGCGGATCTATATCTCGTCGGACATCGAAGGCGTCGCAGGTGTCGTCGATGGGGAGCAAGGCCGGCCGGGCAACGCCGAGCACGAACGCGCGCGCAGGCTGATGACCCAGGAGGTCAACGCCGCGATCGCAGGTGCGATCGACGGCGGCGCGACCGAGATCCTGGTCAACGACTCCCATGGGCCCATGCGGAACCTGATCATCGAGGACATCGACAGCCGGGCACGCCTGATCTCGGGCAAGCCGAAGCCCGCCTCGATGATGGAGGGACTTTCCTCCGACTATGCCGGCGTCTTTGCACTGGGCTATCACGCCCGCGCCGGATCACGCGGCATCCTGGCGCACACGATCAACGGCTTCGCCTTCGCGCGCATCACGGTCAACGGCACCGACTTCGGCGAGTCCGGCCTCTATGGCGGATATGCCGGCGAGATCGGCGTCCCGGTGATCCTGTTCTCAGGCGATGACTGCCTGAAGGCGGAGGTGAGTCCGCTCTTCGTCGGCGCCGAGGTCGTCGAGGTGAAGCGCGTGATCATGAACAACGCCGCCGAATCGATGACGCCGAAGGCGGCACGCGAGGCGATTAAGGCCGGTGCCGCCCGCGCGATCGCACGCGCCAAGGAGATCAAGCCGTTCCGCGTCCTGCCGCCGATCACGGTGCGGGTCGAGCTCAACTCCGTGCCGCTCGCCGACCTGATGTCGCTGCTGCCGGGCAACGAACGAACGGCGCCGCGGGCGGTCACGTTCACGTGCGGCTCTATGCGGATGGTGATCCGGACGCTGAACTCGATGTCCGCCATGTCCTTCATGCTGCGCTAGGAGACCTCGCCGTGACCGACAAGATGATCTCGCGCAAGGACGGCAGCGTCGGCTGGATGATCTTCAACAATCCTGAGCGCCACAACGCGGTGTCGCTCGAGATGTGGGAGGCAGCTGAGAAAATCCTCGCTGATTTCGAGAACGATCCGGAGATTCGGGTCGTGGTCCTGACCGGCGCCGGCGGCAAGGCATTCGTATCGGGCGCTGACATCTCGAAGTTCGAGAGCGAGCGCGCCAGCGCCGAGGCGGTCGAGACGTACAACGCGACCACAGCCCGCGCGCACGAGCGGCTGGAGAACCTGAGCAAGCCGACGATCGCGATGATCCGGGGCTATTGCATCGGCGGGGGGCTCGCGCTCGCGATCTCCTGCGATCTCCGGATCTGCACCGAGGCATCACGCTTCGCGGTGCCGGCGGCGAAGCTGGGTCTTGGATACAAGCTCGGCGGCATCCAGAAGCTGATCGGCCTGGTCGGCCCCTCCTTCGCCAAGGAGATCTTCTTCACCGCGCGCCAGTTCAGCTCGGCCGAAGCGTCCTCGATGGGTCTGGTCAACCGCGTCGTGGCGGACGGCGAGCTCGAGGCCAAGGTCCAGGAGTACGCCAAGACCATCGCCGGCAATGCGCCGATGACCGTGCATTCGGTCAAGCGCCTGGTCGCCGAGGCGATGAAGGACGCGGAGAAGCGCGACCTCGCGCTCTGCGAGAAGCTGGTGGCCGACTGCTTCGCGAGCCAGGACTACATCGAGGGCCGGCGCGCCTTCATGGAAAAGCGGAAGCCCAACTTCATCGGCCGCTAGCTTTCCTGAGCCGGCCGGCGATCAGCAGCGCGACCGCGGCGACGAGGCCGAGCCCCGCGACCCCGGCATAGACCGGCCCGTAGGCGCCGACCATCGACACCGACTTGGCGAAGATCATCGGTCCGAACGAATAGGCCAGGAAGGTGATGAAGGCGGAGCCGGCGGTGGCGACGCCGATCTTTCCCTTCGGCGCGATACGCGCGACCTCGGCGAGGAAGACGCCGTTCCAGGTGGTGGCGAGGATGCCGGTTGCGCCGAACAGAGCCACGATCGCGCCATAGGACCAGCTACGGTCGATCGTCGACATCATGAATGTGGCGCCCGTCGCGGTGAAGGCGAGCACCCGCAACACCGCGATCGCCGAGCCCAGGCGGTCGGCGAGCCATCCCATCAGGACGCGCCCGGCCATGCCTGAGATCAGCATCGCCGACGAGGCGGCGCCGGCCTGCACGAGATTGAGTCCGATCTCGTCGGTGAGATAGGTCACGGCGAACGAGAAGAGATTTCCCTGGATCGCCGCGAGGCAGAACGATGCCAGAGTCAGCAGCGGCAGGCTCGGCGTTCGCGCCACTGTGCGGAACGGCTCGGTCAGGTTCGCCGGCGATAGCAGCAGGCGAAGCGAGAGCGCGACGCTCTGGTCCCGGTCGGCGTCCAGCTCTCGCCGCACGCCCTGCACGATCACGATCGCGACGAGCCCGAGGATCGCGGTCAGGATCAGTGCCGCGTGCCAGCCGACCAAGGTGCTCACGATCGGTAGGCTCAAGCCTGCGAGCGCGCCGCCGAGCGGGGCGCCGGCCTGCTTGATCGAGAACATCGCGCTCTTGTGACGGTCCGGCGTGTAGCGAGCGAGGACGTCGCTGCCGGCGGGCGTGGTCGGGCCGTAGCCGATGCCGAGGATGAGCGCCGCCAGCATCATTGCCGGCCACCACGGGAAGAAGAAGATCATCAGGCTGGCGGAGGTCAGGATCGCTCCGGCCTGGAGTGCTCGAAGCGATCCCAGACGCGCCAGGATCGGATTGCCGCTCAGGAAGAACCAGGCCGAGCCGAACGAGATCAGCCCGGCGAGCTCGCCGACGCGTTCGGGCGACACGCCGGCCTCACGCGTCAGGATCGGCGCCAGCACCCAGATCGCCTGGGACTGGAACGCGGCGACGATCTGCATCAGGACGACCGCCGCCAGCGGCGGAAGCCAGGGAGGAAGCGCCATCGGGCTCGCGTGTCTTTGGCGGGGACGAAATGGAAAGTGACAGATCGTTGAGGGGCACGCCATCGCTCCCGCGCGATGGCGGAATGGCACTTACAGAATGAGCTAGTCGTGCATAATCGCGCCAACCAATAGGAGGACTCCAATGGCTGATCCGATCAATTTTGCCGGCACCGTCGAGTGGTCGGGCGAGAATCCCGGCATCTCGCTGAAGGAAAATGCCGACGGACCGTTCGTGACGATGGCGAGCTTCTTCCGCGTCGTGCTGTCGCCGCACGGGCCCGGCCACGCGCTGGTGCTGCTGCAGGCGCCGACGGACGGAAGCGCGGCGACCAATGTCTGCTATCACAACAACGAAAAGCTGGCGCGCTACCTCGTCTCCGACTTCGTCTCGAACTTCGGCGCCTTCAAGGGGCTGCCGGGCCTGAAGGACCTCGCCTACAAGAAGCTGGATTCGGTCGCCGCCGGCGGCGATCCGGCCAGCACCTACACCGAGACGGTGAAGGCGGGAGCCGAGACCATCGAGCTCAAGTGGACAGGCCTCGGCAAGCCGTTCTGCTTCGCGCTGCCGCCGGACAAGTCGGCGACCGGCAAGCACTACATGCCGAGCCTCTTCATCGGCTGCCAGGATGCCCAGATCACCGTCAACGGCAAGAAGCTGCCGGGCAAGCCGATCCCGCGCGAGATCGCCGGCCACAAGATCTCGACCGCGATGCTCGCCTTCTCGGAGACCTGGATCCGCACCTAGAGCGAGACGCTGCCGCCGGTCGCGAGCGCGCGATCGGCGGCAGCGAGCACGCGCACCACCTCGAGCCCGACGGTGACGTCGCAGCGATGGCGTCGTTCGCCGCGGGCGACGTTCTCTGCAAGCTCGCCGGCCGCGGCCGCGAGCGCCTGGGGCCGCGGGAAGGTCGGGATTGGCAGCGGCGTGTCGCCGTCCGGTCCGCTGAACAGGTATTCGCTCCTGGTCTCGTCCGGCTTGGTGTAGAGGCCGAGCGAGACGTCCGAAACTGCGCCGCCTTTGTGCGTCGCGGTGAAGCACGACAACCGGTCGGACGTGCGCGAGGCCGAGATCTTCTCGACCGGACCCAGGATCGCCGTCAGCACCGACAGCGCATGCGGGCCCAGATCCCAAAGCGCCGCTCCCTCGGCCTGGCGCCAGACCGAGCCGGCATAGGGACTGCCTGGCAGCATGGCCTCGGTGTGCTGGCGCACGCGGGCGCCGGTCCAGCGTTTCGCGCGCATCTCCTGCAGCACACGCTCGAACTCCGGCACGAAGCGCCGGGTGAAGAAGACGACGGTCGAGACGTCGTTCTTCTTGGCGGCGTCCGCAACCCGCTCGGCCTCGGCGACGGTCGGCGCGATCGGCTTCTCCAGCAGAAGGTGCTTGCCGGAATTCGCGGCCTTGGCCGCTAGCTCGGCCTGGATAGCCGGCGGCAGGGAGAAACTGACCGCATCGACCGATGCCAGCATGTCCTCGAAGCGGGTGAAGCCTCGAATGCCGTGGCGCTTGGCCACCGTGTCGACGGTCGCCGGGTTACGCCCCCAGACGCCGACGAGCTCGACCGCCGGTTGCAGCTTGAGCCCGGGAATATGGACCGTGTCGGCCCAGTGGCCGGTGCCGGCGACGCCGATGCGGAGAGCCATGTTCGTCAGACCACTTCGTGCTTCTTCAGGTAGGCGCGATCGAACTCGATGCCGTGTCCCGGCACCTCCGGCGGCGTGAAGTAGCCGTCGACGATCTTGAACGGCTTGGTCAGCGCGCGGAGGTCGGTCAGGGAGCCGCCGTCGATGTTCTCGAGGATATGGGCGTTCGGCAGGCAGCAGAGCACCTGGCCGGTCAGCTCCATCATGAAGTGCGGCGCCAGCGGCACGTTCCAGGCGCGCGCGAGGCCGGCGATGTCGAGATAGGGGGTGATCCCGCCGACGCGCGCGATGTCGGCCTGGATGAAGTCGCAGCCGCCGCGCGTCAGGTACTGGTTGAACTGCTGGATCGTGTAGACGTTCTCGCCGATCGCGATCGGGCTGGTGACGAGCTGGCGCAGCTTGGCGTGGCCGTCGATGTCGTCGGCGAGCAGCGGCTCTTCGATCCAGTGCGGCGAGAGATGCTGGTAGGCGTTGATGGCGCGGGCGGCGTGCCCGATGTTCCAGCCCTGGTTGGCATCGACCATGACCGGCAGCCGGCCCGCGGCCTCGCGCACCTTGGTCAGGCGCTCGACGTCCTCGGCGATCTCGGGCTTGCCGACCTTGACCTTGAAGGCCTTGAAGCCGTCCTTCTTCCAGCCCTTCACCTGGTCCACCAGGTCCTCGGCCGACTTGTTGAGGTTGATGCCGCTGGCGTAGGTCAGCATCCGGTCCCGGCATTTGCCGCCGAGCACATAGGTGAGCGGCTTCTTCACTTCTTTGGCGACGAGGTCCCAGAGCGCGATGTCGATCGCTGCCAGCGCGGTCGTGGTGAAGCCGCCGGCGCCGAGGTCGCGCACATGATTCCAGCATTCGTGCCAGAGCGGGCGCGGCGCCACCTCGCGGCCGATCACGAAGGGGCCGAGGTCGCGGTCGATCAGCGACTTCAGCGTGAGGCCGCCGACGCCCGAGGTATGGCTGAAGCCGGTGCCGACAAGGCCGGTGTCGGTCCTCACGTCGGTGACGATGATCTCGATGTGGGTGACGCGGTGGAAGCTGTCGCCCCAGGGCTCGCATTGCAGCGGCAGGCTTGCCAGCTGGGACTCGACCGATACGATCTTCAACTTGCGTCCTCCCCCAGGTGCTGGGGAGAGACTAGCGCAGCGGCGTGCTCATCGCAGCGTCTGGCGCGACGATCCCCGGAGCAGGGTCTCGGTGTGCACCCGCATGATCTCGGCGTGTGCGACGACCGCCTCGGGATCCAGATCGGCCTTCGGCCGGGGTTCGGGCTCGAAATGCCCATACGTGTCGCGCCCGCGTACCGGCGTGGCGAAATCCCGCCCGGCATTTTGGCGGACACGCGTCGGGATGTAGCGGATGGCGAAGCCGATGCGCCGGTCGGCGGAGCGGTTCGGCTCGGATCCGTGGGCGGCGCGCACGTGGTGGACCGACATCTCGCCCGGCGCCAGCACGACGTCGATCACCGTCTTCGGGTCGATCGTCACGGCGATCTCCTGGCCGCGGGTGAGCAGATTGTTCGCGGTCGGATTGTCGTCGTGCGGCAGCTGGTCGGCGAGATGCGTGCCGGCGCTCACCTGGAGGCAGCCGCTTTCTTGATTGCTTGGCGAGAACGCGACCCAGGCGGTTACCGCCGCCGGCTCGCTCAGGCCCCAATACGTGGAATCCTGGTGCCACGAGACGAAGGACGGGTCGCGGGCGTTCTTGACGAAGAGGTTCGAGTTCCAGAGCAGGATGTCGGGGCCGATCAGGTCCTCGACCGCGTCCAGGATCGTCGGCAGGCGTACGAGTTCGTCGAGCCAGGTGAAGACGAGGTGGCTCTTGTGGCGGAGGTTTCCGACGATGGCGCCGCCGAGACCCTGCTCGGCCGCTTCGAGCTGGCTCCGGAGCGTCCGCGCCGCCCCCTCGCTCATCACCCGGATCGGGAAGCAGACGCCGGTCCGCTCGTACTGCTCGACCGTTGCGGCAGAGAGGGTGCGAGGCATGGTCGGCATCCCGTCAGACCCGCCGATGAAAAAGTGGTGCCCCAGGCCGGACTTGAACCAGCACGCCCTTGCGGGCAACAGATTTTGAGTCTGCCGCGTCTACCATTCCACCACTGGGGCACTCGGGGGCGGACCATAGGGCGGTCGCGCACAGGCGGCAAGACGGCTGCTTGCCGCCGCGATTGCGGCTCCCGGCGTCACCGGCTATGACCGCGACTGCGCCGGGCGCCTCCGCCCTGCAGCCGAAGGGAGCGCCGTTGGCCGAGCCGAAGAAGATCGTCGTCACCGGGGCCGCCGGTCTGGTGGGGCAGAATCTCGTGACCCTTCTTTCCGGGCGCGAGGACCTGAGGCTCGTCGCCATCGACAAGCATGTGCACAATCTTGGTGTGCTGGCCCGGCTTCATCCGGGTGTCACGGCGGTCGAGGCCGATCTCGCCGATCCCGGTCTCTGGGCCGAGCATTTCGCCGGCGCCGACGCGGTGGTCCAGCTCCATGCGCAGATCACCGGCAAGGGCGCCGAGCCGTTCGTTCGCAACAACGTCACCGCGACCGAGCGGGTGCTGGAGGCGATCCGACGGCATCGCGTTCCCTATCTCGTCCATGTCAGCTCGTCGGTCGTGAACTCGGTGGCCGAGGACGACTACACCCGGACCAAGGAAGCGCAGGAGCAGCTGGTCCGCCGCTCCGGCATCCCCCATTGCGTGCTGCGCCCGACCCTGATGTTCGGCTGGTTCGATCCCAAGCACCTCGGTTGGCTCGCGCGCTTCCTCGAGCGCACGCCGGTGTTCCCGATCCCGGGCGACGGCCGCTACATGCGCCAGCCGCTCTACAACCGCGATTTCTGCCGGGTGATCGAGGTCTGCCTCGCGCGCCGGCCGGACGGCGACGTCTGGGATCTCGCGGGCAAGGAGGAGGTCGACTATGTCGACATCATCCGCACCATCCGCGACGCGAAGGGATTGCGGACGCCGCTGGTCCACATCCCGGTCTGGCTGTTCGCGCTTCTGCTCCGCATCTACGCGCTGTTCACCAGCACGCCGCCCTTCACCGCCGACCAGCTGAAGGCGCTGACGGCCGGCGATGCCTTCACCGGCGTCGACATCCAGGCGGTCTTCGGCGTCCGCCCCACGCCGTTCGTGGAGGCGATCCGCGAGACCTTCTGCGACCCGGTCTACAGCAAGGTCCAGGTGAAGTCCTATGTCTGAGGTACTGAGCATCGGCGTGCTCGGCGCCGGGCCGATGGGGCTCGCCTGCGCCCTCGATCTCGTGAAGCGCGGACACAAGGTGACGATCTACGAGGCTGACGACCGCATCGGCGGCATGTCGGCCTCCTTCGATTTCGACGGCCTCAAGATCGAGCGCTACTACCACTTCATCTGCGCCACCGACTATCCGCTGTTCCAACTGCTCGACGAGCTCGGCCTGTCGCACGCGCTCGAATGGGTCGATACGCGGATGGGCTTCTTCTACCGCGGCACGCTCTACGAGTGGGGGCGGCCGGACCGGCTGCTGCTGTTCCCGCATCTCGGCCTGGCCGCCAAGATCCGCTATGCGCTGCACGTCCTCTACACCAAGGGGATCAAGGACTGGCGTGCGCTCGACAAGGTCGAAGCGACGGCGTGGCTGCGCAAATGGGTCGGCGCCGAGGCGTATGAGGTCCTCTGGCGCAGCCTGTTCGAGCTCAAGTTCTTCGAACATGCGCAGAGCCTCTCCGCCGCCTGGATCGGCACGCGTATCCAGCGGGTGGCGAAGTCGCGGAAGAGTCTCTTCCAGGAGCGGCTGGCGACCCTCCACGGCGGCTCCGACACGCTGCTTGCGGCGATCGAGGCGCGCCTCCTCGCCGGCGGCGGCACGATCCGGCTGAGCAGCCCGGTCCGCGAGGTCGTCGCCGAAGGCGGCAGGGCGGTCGGCGTCCGTCTCGACGGCGACGTCGAGCGCCACGACCGGATCGTCTCGACCGTGCCGCTGCCTTACGTGACGCGCCTCGTGCCGGCGCTGCCAGCGGAAGAGCGCGACAAGGTCGCGGCGATCGACAACATCGCCGTCGCCTGCGTGATCCTCAAGATGACTCGGCCGGTCTCGCCCTATTTCTGGATGAACATCACCGACTCGGAGATCCCGATCCCGGGCGTGATCGAGTACTCGAACCTGCATCCGGGCGAGGCGCATATCCTCTATGCGCCCTATTACATGCCGACCTCGCATGCGGGCTGGAAGCGCCCCGACGAGGAGCTGATCACCGAGGTCAAGGCGTGCCTCAAGCGGATCAACCCGGATTTCCGCGACGATCAGGTCTCCGCCGCCAAGGTCTCGCGCTACCAGTTCGCGCAGACCGTCTGCACGCCTGGCTTCTACGACAAGCTGCCGCCGATGGTGAGTGGGCTCGCCGGCTTCTACATGGCGGACACCTCCTACTACTACCCCGAGGACCGCTCGATCTCGGAGAGCGTCGCGGTCGGCAAACGCCTGGCGGAGATTGCGGGCAGCCGATGACGCTTGGCGGATTTGCCTCGACCGATTTTCTTCGGTTCTTGTTTGCCGGCGGCTTTGCGGCGCTCGTCAACGTGCTGTCGCGGCTTCTCTACAGCGAGGTCGCGCCGTATGCGGCGGCCGTGGTCGCCGCCTATGTAACCGGCATGGTGACGGCCTACGTGCTCAACCGCTGGCTGGTGTTCGGTCCTGGCGACCGCGGCACGCCTGGCGAGGTGGCCGCCTTCGTCGTCGTCAACCTGGTCGCCGTCGCGCAGACGCTCGTCATCAGCCTGGCGCTCGCCTACTATGTGTTGCCGGCCATCGGCGTGGTCCGGCACGGCGAGACGATCGCCCATGTGGCGGGAGTGGTCGTGCCGGTCTTCACCAGCTTCGTCGGACACAAGTACTGGACCTTCCGCAATCACCGGCGCTGAGGACATGTCGGCCCCACGACCGCTCCCCGTCGATGCGTCGCGCCCGCCGCTCGTCGTCGATCTCGACGGCACGCTGATCAAGACCGATCTGCTGGTCGAAGGCGCGCTCGCTCTGGTGCGGACGCGACCGCTCGCCGTATTCGACATGGCATCCTGGCTCGTGCGCGGCGGCAGGGCACACCTCAAGGCGGAAGTGGCGCGGCGCGCGCCGATCGATCCCGCGATACTTCCCTACAACGAGCCTCTGCTGGATCTCCTAAGGCAGCGCAAGGCGGAGGGGCAGCCGCTCGTGCTGGCGACCGCCTCCGATCGTGAAGCCGCCGCCCCGGTCGCTCGCCATCTCGGCCTCTTCGACGAGGTGCTCGCCAGCGACGGCACGGTCAACCTCAAGGCGGGCGCCAAGCGAGAGCACCTGGTCGAGCGTTTCGGCGAGAAGGGCTTCGACTACGCCGGCAACGATCACGCCGACCTGGAGGTATGGCCATCCGCCCGCGCGGCCATCCTGGTCAATCCCGAGCCGGGCGTCGCGGCCAAGGCAGAACGGATCGTCACGATCGAGGCCCGGCTCGACGACCGCAGGGGCGGGATCGGCAATCACCTGCGTGCGCTGCGGCCCCAGCAATGGCTGAAGAACCTTCTGGTCTTCGTGCCGCTGGTGACCTCGCATGCGGTGCTGGACTCTCTCCTGGTCCTGAAGGCCCTCCTGGCGTTCGTCGCGTTCGGGCTCTCGGCATCCGCCGTCTACGTCCTGAACGACCTGCTGGACCTAGCCGACGACCGGCGCCATCCGCGCAAGCGGTTCCGGCCGTTCGCCGCCGGCAACGTCTCTGCGGTTAACGGCCTCGCCATGGCAGCGCTCCTGCTGATCGTGGCGATGCCCGCCGCCGTCTGGATATCGCCTTTCTTCGTGGCGACGCTCGCCGCCTACATCGCCGTCACGACGGCCTATTCGTTCTCGCTGAAGCGGATCGTCCTCGTGGACGTATTCACGCTTGCCGGTCTCTACACGCTCCGGCTGATCGGCGGCTCGGCCGCTCTCGGTCTCTTGCCCTCGTTCTGGCTGCTTGCCTTCTCGATGTTCATCTTCCTCAGCCTGGCGATGCTGAAGCGCTATACCGAGCTGCTCGGCTTTCGCGAGGCAGGTGCGGCGACAGCACCCGGGCGGGGGTACCGCACGACCGACCTCGACCTGCTGGCGGCGCTCGGCGGAGCGGCTGGATATATCTCGGTCCTGGTGCTCGCACTCTACGTCAACAGCTCGGCGGTCCTGCCTCTCTACGCACGGCCGGAAGCGCTCTGGTTCCTTTGCCCGCTGCTGCTCTACTGGATCAGCCGCGCCTGGCTCGTCGCCCATCGCGGCAACATGAACGACGACCCGGTCGTCTTCGCGGTGAAGGACCGGGTGAGCCGAGCGGTCGCGGTGCTGATGGCGATCGTCATCCTCGCCGCCTTCTGAAGATGGTCGATCGCTACGCGAGCTGGGGACATTATCCACCGCTGCCGCAGCGGGCCGTCGAGGTCGCCTGGCGCGACATGGGATGGCCGGATGTGGCCGGTGACGTCTTGCCGCGCGGCAACGGCCGGAGCTACGGCGACAGCTGCCTCAGCGACGGCGGCACGCTGGTGGACGTGCGCGGGCTCGACCGTTTCCTCGACTTCGATCCCGCAACCGGTCGTCTCGCTTGCGAAGCTGGCGTGCTGCTGGGCGAGATCCTGGACCTCGTCGTGCCCAAGGGATGGTTCCTTCCGGTCACGCCGGGGACGCGCCTGGTCACCGTCGGCGGCGCCATCGCCAACGACGTTCACGGCAAGAACCATCACCGCCGCGGCAGCTTCGGCGGTCACGTCCAGTCGCTCGAGCTGCTGCGCACGGACGGACAGAGGATCGTCTGCGGGCCCGATCTCGAACCCGACTGGTTCCGCGCCACGGTCGGCGGCCTCGGCCTCACCGGGCTGATCACGCAGGCCGAGATCCAACTCGTTCCCGTCCCTGGTCCGTGGCTCGAGGTCGAGAGCCTGAGGTTCCGCGATCTCGACGCCTTCTTCGCGCTCGCCGCCGGGTCCGATTCGACGCACGAATACACCGTCGCCTGGATCGACTGCCTCGCCAGCGGACCAGACCTCGGGCGTGGCCTCTTCTTCCGGGCCAATCATGCCGCCGCACCTGACAGGAATCCGGCCAAGCCGCGCTCGGCGCTGCGGGTCCCTTTCACGCCGCCGCTCTCGGCGGTGAACGGGTTGACCCTCAGGCTCTTCAACGAGCTCTACTATCGGCTGCCGCGCGCCGAGTGCTCGCTGCAGCACTATCTCTCCTATTTCTATCCGCTCGACTCCATCCTCGACTGGAACCGGCTCTACGGACCGAAGGGCTTCGTCCAGTACCAATGCGTGGTACCGCCCGACGCGGCCCCGGCGGCTCTCAGGCGTATTCTCGATCTCATCGCCGCATCCGGCCGCGGATCGTTCCTGTCGGTGCTGAAGATGTTCGGCGGCATCCCAGGGAAGGGGCTCCTGTCCTTCGCCCGGCCGGGTGCGACGCTCGCCCTCGACTTTCCGTTCGCCGGCGCGCCGACCCTCGTGCTGCTCGACGATCTCGATCGCGTGGTCCTCGATGCCGGCGGCGCGGTCTATCCGGCCAAGGACGCCCGGATGTCGGGAGAGGTCTTCCGGCGCGGTTTCCCCGGCTGGCGCGAGCTCGAGGCGCGGCGCGATCCCAGGGTGATGTCGGCGTTCTGGCGGCGGGTCACCGCCGGTGCACCCGTATGAACGGAGACGTGTCATGCGCAAGGTCCTGATCGTCGGCGCGACCTCGGCGATCGCCCAGGCAACGGCCCGGGTGATGGCGGCGCGCGGCGACCGCCTGTTCCTCGCCGGCCGCAATGCCGAGCGGCTGGACGCCGTGCGCCAGGATCTCGCGGTCCGCGCCGGCACACCGGTCGGCGTCATGGCGATGGACGCGACCGATCGCAGCCGGCACGAAGCGCTGCTCGACGCGGCCGAACGTGCGATGGAGGGCCTCGACGTGGTCCTCGTCGCGCACGGCACGCTCTCCGACCAGAAGGCGTGCGAGGCGTCGGTCGAGCGCATGCTCGCCGAGATCGAGACCAATGCGCTCAGCGTGCTCGCGCTGGCGAGCCTGGCGGCGAACCGCTTCGAGGTGCGACGCGAAGGCACCATCGCCGTGATCTCGTCCGTTGCCGGCGACCGCGGCCGCAAGAGCAACTACGTCTACGGCGCATCCAAGGGCATGGTGACCCTGTTCCTGCAGGGCCTCCGCAACCGCCTCGCCGGTGCCGGCGTGCAGGTGCTCACGATCAAACCGGGCTTCGTCGACACACCGATGACGGCTGGCCTGCCCAAGGGCGGACCGCTCTGGGCCAAGCCCGAAGCGATCGGCCGCGGCATCGTCGCCGCCATCGACGCAAAGAAGGACGTGGTCTACCTGCCGGGCTTCTGGCGCCTGATCATGCTGGTAATCCGGCTGATCCCTGAACGGATCTTCAAGCGGCTCAGCCTTTAGGGCGCCGAGCACGATCACTCCGGCGAGAGCGAGTACGCCGTCGCCGAGCGCGAGGTAGGCACGCATCCGCGCCCCGGCCGCAGGCGCGCCTTCGGATGATGCGCCCAACCCGCGACGCGCAGCTCGCCGTCATGCGCCTCTGCGACGTCGATCCAACCGTCAGCGCCTGCGTCCGTCCGCATTTGCCGTCGGCTCAAGCTGGATCCGATCGCGATCTCCGCAAGAGTGGGGTCGTTTTTGGGCAGGCCGCTCCAGCCGAAGGCGCGGAGCACCGGCATGCAGTCGCGCACGGTTTCCGGCCTCGGGTAGAGCAGCGCGAGGCAGGCATCCGTCGCGACCTCGGCCACGAGAGCGCATTGACGGTCCGCCGCCATCTTCTGATGGAGCCTGGCGAAGTCTGCCAGCCCTCGGCGATCCTCGGCGATCGTTGCGTAGGTGAAAAACATGCCGCCGACGATCCCTAGCACTGTCGCTGCCGGCCGAAGCCGCGGCCAGTCCCGAAACGCCAGGATCCAGAGCGGAACCGGCGCGACCGACATGAGCAGGGCAATGGTCACGTACCGGCTTTCGAGTGCCTGTGCAGGACCGAAGCCGACGCGGCCGACGTCGGTGATGAAAGCGTTCGCACCGGCAAAGGCACCGATCGCGATCCAGGGCGCCACCAGCTCTGGCCGTCGTCGATGACGGACGAGCGCGACTGCGCCGAGAGTGAGGAAGGCTCCGACGATGGCGGCGCCTACCTTTGCGGTCCGTCCCAACGGGCCCGACATGTAGTTGCCGAAATAGGCGAGGAATTCAGCCGGCACCTTGAATGCGTCGAATGGCGAGGGATGGTGCGGGGGCTTCTGATAGCGTCGATGCACCAGAACCGACTCCTCGCGGGTTTGCCGCTCGATCCTGGGCGCGATGCTTGGCGGCCTCGACCGAGGTTGTCAGTCGTCGGCCAGGAAAGGTGATTGCGGCGCAGACGGGAGCCATTTAAGAGGTCAGCCCGGGTTCCTCGAGGTCGCGGATGCTGCGGCGGATCTATGACGCGCTTCTGAACGTCGCGGCGCACCGCCATGCGGTGGCGTGGCTGGCCGTCGTCTCCTTCGCCGAGAGCTCGGTCTTCCCGATCCCGCCGGACGTGCTGCTGATCCCGATGATCCTGGCCCGGCGCGACCGCGCGTTCTTCTACGCCACGGTCTGCCTGGTCTCGTCGGTGATCGGCGGTCTCGCCGGCTACGCGATCGGCCATTGGGGCTTCGAGGCGATCGGGCGGCCGGTGCTGACCTTCTACGGCTATGCCGACGCCATCGTTCAGTTCGAGAAGGCCTTCGCCGACTACGGCTGGTGGCTGATCGTGCTGAAAGGGGCGACGCCGATCCCCTACAAGCTGGTGACCATCGCCAGCGGCGCCGCGTCCTTCGACCTTCTCGAGTTCTTCACGGCCTCGATCCTGTCGCGAGGCATCCGCTTCTATGCAGTGACGGCGCTTCTTTGGTGGTTCGGACCGCCGATCCGGCGCTTCGTCGAGGAACGGCTCGGCATGGTGGTCCTGATCGGGACCATCGTCCTGGTCGGCGGATTCGTTGTCGTGCGCTATATTTTCTGACCATGAAGCTCCTCGCCCCCCGCGCCGCACCGGCGCTTCTCGCGCACGGATCTGCGGCCCTCCTCCTCGGCGCGCTCGCCTTTCAGCACTGGGGCGGGCTCGCGCCCTGCGTGCTCTGCCTCTGGCAGCGCTGGCCCCATGTCGTCGCGATCGCCGCCGGCCTGGTCGGCATGTTCCTGATCCGCCAGGGCCGTCATGGCGGATCCGGCCGGGCGACGCTGGTCGCGGCCGCGGCACTCGCCGTCACTGCCGGTATCGGCGCCTATCACGCCGGTGTCGAATGGCATTGGTGGGAAGGGACCGCGGCCTGCGGCGCGACCGGTCCGGTGGCGAGCACGGCATCGGCGCTCCGCGACCAGCTGCTGGCGGCGCCCGTCGTCCGCTGCGACGAGATCGCGTGGTCGCTGTTCGGCATCTCGATGGCCGGATGGAATTTCCTCATCTCCGGCGCTCTGGCGCTGGTCGGGCTTCGCGGCGGTGCCGCTCTGGTGCGGCGATGAAGCCGCGCCTGCCGGGCGATCCGATCGGCAAAGATCTCATCGACCGCATTCTCCGCGTCGACCATGCCGGAGAGTATGGGGCCCGCCGCATCTACGAAGGCCAGCTCTCCGTCCTGGGCAAGAGCGCTTGCGGGCCGACACTTCGCCACATGGCCGAGCAGGAGGCGCAGCACCTGAAGACCTTCGAGAAGATGGTGGTCGAGCGCCGCGCGCGGCCGACCGTGCTGCTGCCGTTCTGGCACGTCGCCGGATACGCGCTGGGCGCTGCGACCGCGCTGCTCGGCGAGCAGGCGGCGATGGCCTGCACGGTCGCGGTCGAGGAAGTGATCGACGAACATTATCGTGGCCAGATCGCGTCGCTCGGCGACGACGAAAAGCCGCTCGGCGAGACGCTGGAGGCTTTCCGCCAGGACGAAGTCGCCCATCGCGACACGGCGCTGGCGTCGGGCGCCGAGGATGCGCCGGGCTATGCCGTGCTGACGCAGGCGGTCAAAGGCGCGTCGCGGCTGGCGATCTGGCTTTCCGAACGAATCTGATGCGCGGCCTCGGCGCGCTGAGCGTGGCCGCCGCCCTGATGAGTTCCGCCGCCGCGAGCGCCGCCGAGCTGCCGTTGCGCTCCGGCTTCTACACGCTGCAAGGCGTGCCTTGCGAGACGGCGTCCTTCGCCAACGTGCTCCACGTCATGCCGGGACGCTTCGAGCTGGGGAAGGACATCTGCACCATCACGCGGCTCGCTGCGGGCCAGACCGCGCTGATGCTGACGATGGCCTGCGAGGATCGTTCGATCGGGCGCAAGTTCATCCAGTCGATGCCGGTCCGAATCCAGGATCGCGAGCACTTCGTCTACGGCCGGCGACCGGACGCGCTTTATCGCTACTGCGCGCCGGAATCGATGCCGGAGAAGTGGCGGAACGCGAATGAGCTCGAGCCCTTCCACCCGGCCGCCGATCCGGACTAGGCGCTCTCCAGCTCCGAATCCCAGTAGAGGAAGTCGCGCCAGCTCTCGTGCAGGAAGTTCGGCGGGAAGGCCCGGCCGTTTTCCTGAAGCTGGTAGACCGTCGGCTGGAAGGGGCGCGTGCGCGGGTGCATGTTCGCTTCCCGCGGCAGCCGGTTGCCCTTGATCAAGTTGCAGTCCGAGCAGGCGGTGACGACGTTGATCCACGTGGTGCGTCCGCCCTTCGAGCGCGGGATCACGTGGTCGAAGGTCAGGTCCTGGGTCGGGAAGTCGTCGCCGCAGTACTGGCAGCTGAAGCGGTCGCGGAGGAACACGTTGAACCGCGTGAAGGCCGGGCGCCGGGCCGAGGCGATGTAGTCCTTGAGCGAGATGACCGACGGCAGCTTCATCTCGAAGTTCGGCGAGCGGACCGTGCGGTCGTACTCATGCACGATGTTCACGCGGCCCATGAACACGGCCTTGATCGCGTCCTGCCATGACCACAAGGACAAGGGGAAGTAGCTGAGCGGCCGGAAGTCGGCGTTCAGCACCAGGGCCGGGCAGCTTTCGGGCGACAAATGCCCCACGCCGATCCTCCTGATGGACGATCCCGCGGGGACGATCCCCTTCGGGATGCCTACGATCTACATACCGTAACTCATGTTACGTCACAACATGTAGCGGTTTGCGCACGTCCCGTTATGGCTTGATTGCGTTTGCAGAATCATGACGGAAGGCGCGAGTCAGACGCTTCGCCCCTTCCTGCAGGCCGCGCTCGTCGATCGAGTGCGCGAGGCCGGGCCGTGCCAGCGTCTCGACCGGGATGCCGGCGGCCTTGAGGCCTTCCTCCGAGGCGGCGAGCGAGTCGAACGGCACGACCTGGTCGGCGGTGCCGTGGACGATCAGCACCGGCGGCTTCGAGCGTGCCTCGGTCTTGAGAAGATCGGCGCCGATCAGGCGGCCCGAGTAGCCGAGCACCTGGGCGACCGGTTTCGCGCGCCGGGGCGCCACGTAGAGCGACATCATGCAGCCTTGAGAGAATCCGACGAGCGCCAGGCGTGACTCGTCGATGCCGTGGCGTTCGAGCTCCTGCGTGATGAACGCATCGAGGATCGGTGCCGCGGCCTGCACCCCCGCGAGGATGCGGCCCGGCGACCGGTCGAGCAGGCTGAACCACTGATGGCCGTAGGGCGCCATGTCGCAGGGGAAGGGCGCGTTCGGCGAGACGAAGGCGGTGTTCGGCAGCTGCGGCGCCCAATAGGGGGCGAGACCGATCAGGTCGTTGCCGTCCGAGCCGAGCCCATGGAGAAGGATCACCAGGCTGTCGGGATTTCCGCTTTGCGCCGGCAGGCGCGGACCGTCGAGGGCGAAAGGATCTTGCATGACCGAGAGTTGTAGACGGCCGCCGCCGCGGGCGGCAACCTGAACCGCTCCCATGCTTGTCACCCGCTTCGCGCCGAGCCCGACCGGACGCCTCCACCTCGGCCACGCGCACTCCGCGCTGCTGGCCCATCGTCGTGCGCGCGAGGCCGGCGGGCGTTTCCTCCTTCGCATCGAGGACATCGACGGCACGCGCTGCCGGGCCGAATTCGTCGACGGCATCCTCGAGGATCTTGCCTGGCTCGGCCTCGACTGGGACGGCGAGGTCAGGCGCCAGTCCGAGCACATGGGCGAGTATCGCGCCGCGCTCGACCGACTGGAATCGAAGGGGCTTCTCTATCCGTGCTTCTGCACGCGTGCCGAGATCAGGGCCGAGATCGAGCGATCGGGCGCCGCCCCGCACGGTCCGGAGGGGGCTCTCTATCCGGGGACGTGCCGGGAGCTGAGCGATGCGGAACGCCGAGCGCGCGCGGGAAAGCCCTACGCGCTTCGCCTCGACATGGCGCGCGCCTGCTCGAAGGTGGGCGAGCTGCATTGGCATGATCGCCGGCGCGGAGATCGTATCGCCGAACCCGCGCGCTTCGGCGATGTCGTGCTCGGCCGCAAGGAGACGCCGGCGAGCTACCACCTCGCGGTCACGCTCGACGACGCGCTACAGGGCGTGACGCTTGTGACCCGCGGCGAAGATCTGATGGAAGCGACCGACGTGCATCGCCTGCTTCAGGCGTTGTTCGGCCTGCCGACGCCGGACTACGAGCACCACCCGCTCATCCTCGATGCCGAAGGGCGCCGGCTCGCCAAGCGCGACAACGCGCCGACCCTGCAGTCGCTGCGGCAGGCCGGTCGCGATCCGGCGGCGGTCAGGGCGATGGCGGGAATGCCCGGTTAGGCCGCGAGCACGCGCTTCATCAGGTCGAGCAGCTCGGCGCGCCGGAACGGCTTCTGCAGGACCTCGTCGGCCCCGAGCGACCGCGCCATGTCGAGGAAGTCCATGCCGCCGGCGCGGCCGCCGCCGGAGATGGCGATGATCTTCAGGTCTGGACGATCGCGCTTCAGCGTCATGATCGTCTCGATGCCCTCCTTCTCGGGCATCAGGATGTCGGTGATCACCAGCTGCGGATCAACCCGGAGGCAAAGCTCCAGGCCCGAACTGCCATCGGCGGCCTCATGGACCTGGTGGCCGGCCGTCTCCAGCATCCGGACCAAGGTACGGCGGACATCGTCGTCGTCGTCGATCAGCACGATGGTGGTCATCGGCGCCCTCTAGCCGTGCCCGCGCGGGCGACCGGGGATGGCGGCATCGCCGGTCGCCGCGTTGCGATGAGGGATAACAATCGAGGGCGGCTGACGGATCACCGGGCAGCTCGTGCCTGCCGGCATCGAGAACAAAAGTGGCTCGCTCGTGCGTCTCGGGGCCATCGCGCAGCTTTCTCGGATCGATCCGCGGCGGCGCGACGGCTGACTTGCTGCTGCCCCTCCCGCAGGGTCATCGAACCATGGGCCAACCGCGCGGGTCAACCAGACATAGTTTTTCAAAGCGACGTTTATTTTAGGCGCTTTGTCAAAATCCCTGTCGCAAGCCCGCGCTGAGGGCGAGAAAATCCCGGTGCTCCGGCGCTATCAGCCCGTGTCGGATCAGAAAATCGATGATCACGAGAGGGCAGTTGAACTTGAAGCGGCGGCTCGTTTCGATGATGTTTGCCGTATCTACCGCAGGTAGCAGGTAGAATTCGGCGACCTCTCCGTCGACCGGCTGCGGTACGAAGTCGAGGGGAAGCTCAAGGTCGAAGCAGTGGAGGATGTGGCGGTTGAGCCCGTCGCCGCCCCAGCCGGGCTCGCTGGCCATCGCGTAGCTGACGATCCCGGCGGGCACAGCCCTGGCCGCAAGCTCGGGCGGCACGCCCGCTTCCTCGCCGCATTCCTTGACCACGGTCTCCATCGGCGAGAGCCCATCCGGCTGCAGGCCCGCGACGAAGTTGTCGAGCAGGTCGGGATGCGCCCGCTTGGTCGGCGAGCGACGCCCGATCCAGAAATGAATCCCGTCTGGCTTCCTGACGAAGCCGTTGACGTGACAGCCGGCATTGCGGACGCCGAGGATCGACATCGCCCCGCGGTCCAGCGCGGCGACGCGCCGGTCTTCGATCAGCAGCGCGATCCGCTCGCCGACGATCTGGCGGACGATGCCGGCACGATGAAGCCGCTCGGCCGTCTCGGCGAGGGCGGCCGTCCGTGCTGCAGGATCGGCATGCCGCGGATCGAGCGCGAGTCCGCCGTCGTCAACGAACAGTCCGCCATATGCGGCCAGCGCCGGCCGCAGCTTCCTCGGCACATATCCCGCGACTTTGCCGTCGATCGTCCACGGGACGAAGTCCTCCGGCACATAGGTGTTGCAGCGCCGGATGTGGTCGATGAAACCCATCAGCCGACGCGATGGGCCCGGGACATCAGCACGCGCTCGACGTGGACGAGCTGGGTGAGGCAGCGCTGGATGTGCTCGGCCGCCTCGATGTCGAGACCGTCGACCTGAAGATCGATC
>JBGALV010000057.1:0-31905 GCA_044223515.1 Alphaproteobacteria bacterium | reverse complement strand
GGTCAACCGCCTTGGCGGGAGGGGAGAAACGATGGCTGACGATGCAGACAAGTTGCACCGGGACGCGATCGACATCGATGCCGTCTGCCCGCTGCTCACCGGCCAGAAATACACCGACTGGTATGCCGAGGGCGGGGTCACGGTCGCCGTGCCGACGGTGGGTGCTACGGACGGCATCGACGTCACGATGCGGAACGTCGCCGCCTGGAAGTCCTTCATCGCCCGGAACGCGGGCAACGCCGGTCGGGTGACCCAGGTTTCCACCGTGAAGGAGATGCGGCAGGCGAAGAAGGACGGGCGGCTCGGCTTGCTCTTCCACTTCCAGGGCACCGACCCGATGGAAGACGATCTCGACATGGTGCACGCCTATAAGGACCTCGGCGTCGGCATCATGCAACTCTGCTACAACATCCGAAATCGTGTCGGCGACGGTGCCGACGAGCGCCAGGACACGGGCCTTTCCTATTTCGGCGTCGAGATGGTCAGGAAGCTGAACGAGGCGCGCGTCATCGTCGACGTGGCGCATACCGGCATCAAGACCAGCTTCGACGCGCTCGAGATCTCCGAACGGCCCGTGATCTGCAGCCACGGCAACCCTCGCGCCGTGAAGAACTCGCACCGGAACCTTCCGGACGACCTGATCAAGGCGATCGCGGCGCAAGGCGGCGTGATCGGCATGGTCGGCTTTCCCGCTTTCGTCGCCGACAGCCCGGCGCCCACCCTCGATCAGTTCATCGATCACATCGCGTATACCGCTGACCTGGTCGGTGTCGATCATGTCGGGCTTGGAATCGACTACTATAGCGGCCAGTACATGGTCATGCCGGACGACCAGGCGAAGGCGTTCTACGATTCCTGGATCGCCAGCGGCAAGTGGCGGCCGGGGACCTATCCACCGCCGCCTCACAAATATCCGCAGGGCATCGAGACGCCGCGCACGCTGCAGAATCTGACAAAGCGAATGATCGAGCGCGGCTTCTCGGCCGAAGACACGAAGAAGGTGCTCGGCGAGAACTGGATGCGTGTCTACGAGAACGTCTGGGGCGCCTGACAGCCCGCAATGCGAGGAGCGAGGAATGGCCGTCGACACCGCGAAGCTGCACCAGGAAGCCATCGTCATCGATGCGGTCTGTCCGCTGCTGCGCGGGCAGAAATACACCGACTGGTACATTGAGGGTGGAGTGACCGTCGCCGCGCCGTCGGTAGGCGCGATGGACGGAATCGACATCACCATGCGGAGCATCGCTGCCTGGAAATCCTTCATCCAGCGCAACTCCGGCAACGCCGGAAAGGTGACGCAGGTCTTCAACGTGAAGGACATGCGGCAGGCGAAAAAGGACGGCCGGCTGGGTCTGCTCTTTCATTTCCAGGGCACCGACCCGATGGAAGACGACCTCGACATGATCCACGCCTACAAGGATCTCGGCGTCGGCGTCATCCAGCTTTGCTACAACGTCCGGAACCGCGTCGGTGACGGCGCCGACGAGCGCCAGGACTCGGGGCTCTCTTACTTCGGCGTCGAGATGATCAAGAAGATGAACGAGGCGCGTGTCATCGTCGACGTAGCGCATACCGGCATCAAGACCAGCTTCGATGCGCTCGAGATTTCGGAGCGGCCGGTGATCTGCAGCCACGGCAATCCCCGCGCGGTGAAGGATTCCTACAGGAACCTGCCGGACGACCTGATGAAGGCGATCGCCGCGCAAGGCGGCGTCATCGGCATGGTCGGCTTTCCGGCCTTCGTCGCCGACAGCACGGCACCCACGCTGGACCAGTTCATCGACCATATCGCCTATTCGGTCGATCTTGTCGGCGCCGACCATGTCGGGCTCGGCATCGATTACTACAACGGCCAGTACCTGGTGATGCCGGATGATCAGGCGAAGGCCTTCTACGATACGCGGATCAAGAACGGCAAATGGCGGCCGGGGACATACCCGCCGCCGCCGCACAAATACCCGGAAGGCATCGAGACGCCGCGTACGCTGCAGAAGCTGACGAAGCGGATGGTCGAGCGCGGTTTCTCGGCCGAGGACACGAAGAAGATCCTCGGCGAGAACTGGCTGCGGGTTTACGAGCAGGTTTGGGGCAATTGATGACCGAAGCACTCTCCGCCGCGGCCCGGCGGATCGTCGAAGCCTATGGCGCGCCCGGCGTCGCCTTGTCGATCCTCAAGGATGGCAAGCCGATTTGGCGCGAGTGCATCGGCGTCATGTCGACCAGGACGACCAAGCCGCTGCATGACCGCGCAACCTTCGACATCGGCTCGATCTCGAAGACGTTCAACGCGGCGACGGTCGCCATGCTGGTCGAGGACGGCAAGCTCGCCTGGGACACGCGCGCGATCGACGTGCTGCCCGGTTTCCGGCTTTCGGACGACAGCCTCTCCCGCCATGTGACGATGCGTGACCTCGTCGGCCAGTCGGTCGGCTTCGGCGAGGACAACATCATGAACTACAACTCGCGCTTCACGCGGCCCGAGATCATCTCATTAATCCCCACATTACCGCTGCGCGCGGGCTTCCGCGCCGAATGCGCGTACCAGCAGTTCGGACCGATCATCGCGACCGCGATCGTCGAGCGCCTGACCGGCATGAACTGGGAGGAGTACGTCGAGCGCGAGGTGCGCAACCCCCGCACCGGAACTTCGACGCGCTGTCGGCGACCGGCGGCATGACCTCGACCTTGCGCGACGCGGAGACCTGGTTCTCGGCCTTCGCCTGCGGCGGCCAGGTCAACGGCAGGCGTCTGCTGAAGCCTGAGACCGTCGAGGAGATGCTGACGCCGCGCGTTGCCGTCCGCCGCAACGGCATCCATCCGCAGCGTTGGGTCAGCCGTTACGAGGCGAACTTCGTCAGCTACGGGCTCGGCTGGTACGCGCACGACTTCGCCGGCCGGCGCATCAATGAGCATACCGGGGCGCTGGAGGGCTTCCTGGTGCTGGGTTGCTCGGTGCCGTCTGAGCGGATCGCGGTCGTCATCTACACGAACCAGCACCAGTCGGCGGCAATAAACCCGCTCCGCTACCTTCTGCTCGCGCACGCCTTCGGCATCGAACAGAAGGACTGGGATGCGCGCTTCAAGGCGTTCGCCGGCGAGGCGAAGCGCGCCCCGCAGATGATCAACGGCGAGCCCTCGACGGTCTCAGGCTTCAGCAGACGCCTGCCGTTGACCTGGCCGCCGCAGGCGAAGGCCGAGAACCAGGTCTCCGCGTCGCGCAAGGTCGAGGTCATGCCGCCGGTCGCCGACAGCGCGTCGAAGTTCCGGTGCGGGTCGAGGGCGGCAAGATGAGCATCGACATCATCGGAAACCCCTGCGATGCCGAGCACTGGGATCGCGAGCTTTTCCGGGCGGTGCCGCGGGATCCGGCGATCCGCTCGTACCATCAGCAGATCTTCTTCCGCTTTGAACCCGACCCTGCGGGCAAGCTCTCCCGCCTGGACATTCCGACCATCGCCCGCTTCACGCGGATCTGACCCAGGCCGTTTCCCGGCCGCCGCAGGCGGCATGGTAAGCTTGGTCGCCGGGCCGGCCGCCTCCGCCGAGCCTGGCTGAGGGACCAAGAGCGCATGGCTCTTCGGCGCGTCTTCAGCTCGATGTCGGGGCGGGCCCTGGTTGCGGTGCTCGGGGGAGGCGCCGCGACCCTGGTCCTGCTCTTCGCCCTGCAAGCGGTCCTCGACCGGCGCGTGGCGGATCGGGCCCGGGTCGAGACGGCACGCCTCGCCATGACGCTTCGCTCCCAGATGGAGCAGGACCTCACCGCCACGATCCTGCTGCAGAAGGGCTTGGCCGCGCAGTTCGCGACCAATCCCGACATGACCACGTCCGAGTTCGAGGCGTTCGCGCGCGATCTCCTGATCGGCGCCCGCCACGTCCGCAATCTAGGCGTCTCGCGCGGAACGGTGATCACCGACGTCTATCCGACGAGCGGGAACAACGCCGCGGCGATCGGCGCGGACTACAGGACACTGACCGACCAGTGGCCGGCGATCGAGCGTGCGATCGCCTCGCGGGCGAGCCAGCTGACCGGACCCACCCGGCTGGTGCAGGGGGGCGTCGGGCTGATCGGACGCACGCCGGTCTTTCGCTCCCCGATATCCGGCCCGCCCGGGAGCGGCGAATTCCTCGGTATCGTCAGCGTGGTCATCGATCTCGGCAGCCTCTGGTCGCGGCTGAATTTCGCGGAGATCGAGGAGACGCACAGCATCGCGCTCCGCGGGGTCGATGGGCGCGGCGCCGAAGGGGCCGTCTTCTACGGCGATGGGTCGCTGTTCGACGGCGACGGGACGATCCTGGATGTTCTGCTGCCCGGCGGCAGCTGGAAGCTCGCGCTCGTGCCGAAGCCGGGCGGAGCGATGCCGCCCGAACTGGTCGCCGCGCGCTGGCTCGGCATTGCGGCCGCGTTGCTCGCGGGCCTCGCGACCTTCCTGGTCGCCCGCTATGTCGAGCAGGGGCGCCGGGCCCGGCGTCGCGTCGCCGAGAGCGAGGGGAGGTTCCGGGACTTCGCCGAAAGCTCGGCCGACTGGTTCTGGGAAACCGACCCGGATCATCGCTTCATCTGGATGTCGGTGCAGGCCGAGAGCGTGATCGGCCGCCCGATCGATACGGTCATTGGCCAACGCTGCGTCGACTTCGCGGGGGGCGCGTACTCGGCTCCGCTCTGGCAGAATCATTTCGACCATCTATCCGCTCGCCGTGCCTTCCGGGACTTCGTCTTCCCGGCCGACACGGCGCGCGGCCGGCGTTGGATCCGCTCCGGCGGCGTGCCGGTCATGGCGGCGGACGGGACATTCATCGGATATCGCGGATCGGCGTCCGACATCACCGAGCGCGAAGGCGAGCGGGCGAGGCTCGCCGACGCATTGAACCAGGCCGAGGCGGCCAACATGGCCAAGTCCTCGTTCCTGGCGCAGATGAGCCACGAGCTTCGGACACCGCTCAATGCGATCATCGGCTTCGCCGAAATCATCTCCGGCCAGCTCCTCGGCGCGGCGGCGGCCGAGCGTTACCGCGCCTATGCCGGAGACATCCTGGCGAGCGGGCGCCATCTGCTCTCGCTCGTCAACGACCTCCTGGATATCAGCCGGATCGAGTCCGGAGAGCTGCGCATCCAGGTGGAGGAGATCGAGGTGCCGGCGCTCGTCGCCGATGCCGTCAGCATGATCTCGCCGTCGGCCGGAAAGGCGGGCCTTGCCCTCGAGGTCGACACCTCGGACCTACCGAAGCTGGAAGCCGATCCCCGGGCGCTGATGCAGATCCTGGTGAATCTCCTGACCAACGCCGTGAAGTTCACGCCTCCCGGCGGCAAGGTCCGCGTCACGGCGAGGCTCGAGGACGCCGGTTCCCTTCTGGTCTCGGTCGCCGATACCGGCGCCGGCATCGATCCCGACGACTTGGCGCGCGTGCTCCAGCCCTTCGAGCAGGTGGAGAGCACCTTCGTGCGCAATCGCGGCGGCGCCGGCCTCGGCCTGCCCATCGCGAGGGGGCTGATGCAGGTGCATGGCGGCACGCTGGCGATCGAGAGCTGGCTCGGCGGCGGGACGATCGTCACCTGCCGTTTTCCGCCGTCGCGGATCCGCCGGAGCCGCGCGCGTCTGGTCGCGAGCTGAGGCTCTGTCGCCGCCTATTCTGATTTCAACGCGGGCGGCGCCTCGCCCATGTCCCAGAAGAGTCCGGTCATGATCGCGAGCCCTTCGCGAAGCAGCGGCTCGAGCACATGCTCGTTCGGCGCGTGCTGCGAGCAGGCGGCGTAGGAGTGCGGGACCCAGATCGTCGGCATGCCCAGCGTGTCGGCGAAGCAGTCGTTGGGAAGCGAGCCGCCGAGGTTCGGCAGCACCGCCGGCTTGGTGCCGGTCGTCGCTTCCAGGGATGCAGCCGCCCAACGTGCCGCGGGATGATCCGGATCGACCCGGGTCGCGTGCATGATCACTTCCTTCGAGGCTCTTACTTCGACCATCTGGAAGCCGTGCGCGTCCAGGTGACGGCGGATCGCCGGCAGGAAGGTCTTGGGATCACGGTCCACGGTAAAGCGGATCTGGCAATGAGCGCTGGCGGTCGGCGGTACGGCATTGACCGGCTTCAGCGGATTGCCGGTCGAGAAGGCCAGGACCTCGAAGGTGTTCCAGGCAAAGACCTTCTCGGCCGCGGTCAGGCCGGGCTCGCCCCACCACGGGTCGATCTCCGGCGCGTCCTCGCCGCCCGAGACCTCGCAGTCGGCGAGGGCGTGTCGGATCGAATTCGGGATCGATCCCGGCACGATGTCGCGACAGAGCACCTTGCCCTTCGCGTCGATCAGCGAGGTGATGGCGTGCGCGAGGATGACGCCTGGATTGGCGAGCAGACCGCCCCAGTTGCCGGAGTGATGGCCGCCTTTCCGCAGGTTCACGACCAGGTCGAAGTTGAGCGCGCCGCGCGTACCCATGAAGATCGTCGGACGCTCGGGCGAAAGCCGGGGACCATCCGAGCCGATCAGCATGTCGGCGGTCAGCTCGTCACGGGCAAGCGCGCAGAACTCGGCCAGTCCCGGCGAGCCGATCTCCTCGCTGGTCTCGATCAGGATCCGCGAGTTGAAGCCGAGCCGGCCGCGCTCGGCCAGCACGAAGCCCAGCGCCGCCAGGTTGATCGTGTGCTGGCTCTTGTTGTCGGCAGTGCCGCGGCCGTACCAGCGCTCGCCGACCTTCTCCAGCTTCCACGGGTCCCGGTTTTCCGCCCAGCTGCCCTCCTGGCCTCGGATCACGTCGCCATGGCCGTAGGTCAGCACGGTCGGCAGGGTCTCGCCTTCGTGCCGCTCGGCGGTGAGGAAAGGCCCGCCGGGAGCGACCGGGTTCTCGTGGACCTTGATCCGGTAGCCGAGGCGGGTCAGCTGCGGCCCGATCTCTTTCTTCAGGTAGCCGTAGAGATGCGGACGGCTCTCCGGCACCTGGCTTTCGGTGTGGTAGGCGACGCGACGCGCCAGATCCGTGAAGAAGCTGCCTTCGTCGAAGTGGCGATGGGCGCGGGCGATGGCGGCGGTGCGGGTCATGTCTTTCTCCTCGGCGCGAAAGCGGAAGCCTAGGCGAGATCCAGGAGGGCGCGGGCAAACCGATCCATGCCGCTTCTCCGCCGCCATGCCTCGCCGGCACGGGCGGCCGCGGAATCGAAGCTCGGATAGGCGGCGACGATCTCGATCAGGGCACCGGCGAAGGCCTCGGCGCTGCGGCTCGCGGCGACCCGGCCGGCGCCGGGATAGGGAGCAAGCTCGCTCGCCATCAGCGTCCCGGGCGGTACGACCACCGGCCGGCCGAAGTAGAGTGCTTCCTCGAACACCGCCGAGCTGCCGGTGACATAGACGGCGTCCTGATAGGGCAGGAGCACGACGTCGGCATCGGCGATCAGCTCGTAATACGTACTCTCGCCGAGGAAACCCTTGACGATCCGCGTGTCCCCGCGGCCGGTGGCGAACGCCTCGAACTCGTTCGCGCGCTCGGCATCGACGTGCCAGCCATTCACCTGGACGATGAACTCGACGTCGTCGCGTCGGGCGGCGACGGTCCGAATGACGTCCTTGAGCAGATGAAAGCCCTTGCGGGCGGTCGCCTCGCCGCAGAACAGCACGCGGCACCGATCGCCCTCCGGCCGCGGCCGATCGCGCAGGCGCGACCACCACGAAGAGGCCGGGTTCGGATAGGGCACGACATCGACCGGCATGCCGGAGAGGAAGCGGAACTCCTCGGCCTGGGCCTCGGCCAGGGTCAGGAGCCGGATGCGCTCGGCGACGCGCCGCAGCTGGATGAAGGCGTGCCGATAGAGAATCGCATCCATCGACGCGGTCCCCTGAACGATGCCGGAGGCGTGCGGCAAGACGAGCGCGATCCGCATCGACGCCGGCACGTTGCCCTGGACGAGCCACATCGCGAGCCCCCAGAGGAGGCGATTGGTCGCCGTGTGAATGACGAGCAGTGCATCGTTCAGGTCGACGTGGGCCGGCAATGCGGCCAGGTCCTTCAGCACGACCTCATTCAGGTGGAGGTAGGCCTCGAGATCGTGCGTGAGAGGATCCTGCGAAACGCGCCGATAGGGGTGGAACTCGAAATACGGCTCGGCGCCCAGGTCCGCGACGAGTTCCGGCGCGGCATCGCGGTGCACGAGGAGGCGATGCGCGGCCCGCTCGCGGCGAAGCTCGTTCACCAGCTCGCGATCGAGATTGTAGTGGTGGCCGATCGGGGACTGCAGGCCCGGATCGAGAAGGACGATCTGCATTCGAGGGCAGCTTACCTCGATATCGAGATCATGGAGAAGCCGAGCGCCGCGGCAAGGCGGATTCGGCCGAGCCCCAAGACAGGGATTGTTTAGTCGGAGCCGCCGGTGAAGATAGATTCCAAGAGTGGCCCTGTGCCAAAGGCCACCGGGCAGGGAGGCACCGATGGATACTCCGATTCCACCGATAGCGACGGCGCGGCGCGACTACGTCCGGCAATTGGCCGCGGCGCACCGGCCTGGCGGGCCGCTTGCAGGCGCCTTCTATACCTCGCCAGACGTCTTCGAGGAGGATGTGGCGAGGATCTGGGCCCGGTACTGGCTCTACGCCGGGCACGCCTGCCAGATCCCGCGGCCGGGCGACTGGTTCACCTATGACGTCGGACGGGATTCGGTGATCGTCGTCCGCACCGAAAAGGGCGATATCCGGGCCTTCCACAATACCTGTCGCCACCGCGGCAGCCGCGTCTGCCCGGCCGAGAGCGGCAGCAGCCGGCGGCTGACCTGCCCCTACCACGCCTGGTCCTATGGCCTCGACGGGCAGCTGATGATGGACCCGACCGTCGAGTTCGGTCTCGACCGGTCCCAGCTGTCGCTCCATCCGGTCAGGGTCCGGACCGTCGCCGGCGTCGTCTTCGTGGCGCTCTCGGACGATCCGGTCGACTTCGAGGAGGGGTTCTCGACGATCGAGCGGAAGCTGAAGCCCCACGGGCTCGAGCGCGCCAAGCTCGCCCACAAGATCGACTATGTGGTGAAGGCCAACTGGAAGCTCGTTTTCGAGAACAACCGCGAATGCTATCACTGCCCGCCGAACCACCGAGAATACAACCTCGCGACTTACGACGTGCTCCGTGACAACGCGGTCATCGATCCCAAGCTGCGGCCGGAGATGGATCGGATCGTCGCCGAGTCGAATGCGCGGTTCCGCGCGCTCGGTCTCGATGAAGGGGACGCGCATTCGGAAATGACAAGCGACCATTGGCGCTGCCGTCGCGCGCCTCTGATGACCGGCTTCAGCACCCAGAGCATGGACGGGAAGCCGGTCTCGACGCTGATGGGCGACTTCAAGGAGCGTGACGTGGGCACGCTTCGCACCACGGTCTTCCCCAACTTCTGGCAGCACGCGAACGACGACTATGCCTGTGCCAGCCGGTTGACCGCGATCGGCCCGGCCGAGACGCATGTACGGGTCCTCTGGTTCGTCGACCGCGACGCGCAAGAGGGCAAGGACTACGCGCTCGACCGCCTGCTGCCGATCTGGCAGCTCACGTCGGAGCAAGATTGGGACATCTGTCAGTGGAACCAGCAGGGAGTGTCATCCTCCCGCTACGTTCCCGGGCGCTATTCGACGATGCGCGAGCAGAACGTCGCGCACTTCGTAGACTGGTATCTCCGCGAGGTGGTGAAGTGACCGACGTGAAGCTGCCCTCGCGTGCGCGCGTCGTCATCATCGGCGGCGGTGCCGTCGGCTGCTCGATCGCCTATCACCTGACCAGGGAAGGGGAGAAGGACGTCCTCCTTCTGGAGAAGAGCGGTCTCACACATGGGGCCACCTGGCACGCCGCGGGCTTGGTCGGCCAGCTCCGTTCGAAGCGGAACCTCACGCGGCTGATGCAGGATTCGGTGGCGCTCTACGGCAGGCTCGCGGCGGAGACCGGTCAGGAGACCGAGTGGAAGCCGGCGGGCAGCCTGCGGCTGGCCTCGTCGGAGGCGCGCTGGAGCGAGCTCAAGCGATCGGTCTCCACCGCCCGAAGCTTCGGCTTCGACATCCACACGGTGTCGCCGGCCGAGGCGCAGAAGATGTTCCCGCTGATCACGCTCGACGGCGTCGTCGGCGCGGTCTTCGTCCCGACGGACGGCTATGTCGATCCCACGGGTCTCACCATGGCCTATGCCAAGGGGGCGCGGAGCGGCGGCGCGAAGCTGATCGAAGGCGTGCTGGTTACCGGCATCGAGACCAAGAACCGCCGCGCGACCCGCGTGATCACGGACAGGGGCGCGGTCGAATGCGAGATCCTGGTCAATGCTGCCGGCATGTGGGCAGACCGCATCGGTGCCATGGCCGGCGCGAAGATCCCCGCGGTCGCGGTCGAGCACCAGTACATGGTGACCGAGAAGTCGGACGAGATCCCGAAAGGCCTGCCGACATTGCGCGATCCGGACAAGGCCTTCTACCTGAAACCCGACGTCGCGGCGCTGGCGATCGGCGGATGGGAGCCGGACACGATCCCGTTCGGTCGTGGCGGCGTGCCCTTCGAGTTCGGCCGCGAGCTGCTGCCGTCCAACTTCGACCGCTTCGAGCAGATTGCGCTGCCCGCGGCCGAGCGTCTGCCGATCCTGGAGAAGCTCGGCGTCCGCACCTTGATCAACGGGCCGATCCCGATCTCCCCGGACGGGGAGCCGATCCTCGGCAAGGCGCCGGAACTCGACAATCTCTTCGTCGCCTGCGGTTTCACCTCGGGCATCGCCGCTTCGGGCGGCGCCGGCAAGGCGATCGCGCAGTGGATCGTGCATGGCGAGCCCGAGCGCGACCTTTGGGCCTTCGACGTCCGCCGCTTCGGCCTGCACCACATGAGCGGTCAGTATCGCTACGAGCGCGCGGTCGAGAGCTACCATCGCTACTACCTGATCCACTGGCCGGTCGAGGAGTTGTCGACGGGCCGTGGCGGGCGGCGGAGCCCGCTTTATCCGCTGCTGAAGGCCAAGGGGGCCGTGTTCGGATCCCGCTTCGGCTGGGAGCGGCCGAACTGGTTCGCCCCGAAAGGCACCGACGGCAGGGACGTACCCTCCTTCGAGGGGCGCCCCTCATGGTTCGATGCGGTTGCATCCGAGCACAAGGCGACGCGCGAGCGCGTGACTCTGTTCGACCAGTCGTCGTTCTCCAAGTTCGAGATCGACGGCCCAGGGGCCTTCAAGGCATTGCAGCGGATCGCCGCCAACGACCTCGGCAAGCCGGTGGGCACGGCGATCTACACCCAGCTCTGCAACGCGCGCGGCGGGATCGAGGCCGACCTCACCTTCATGCGGATGGGCGAGAACCGGTTCTACGTCGTCACCGGCTCGGCCTTCGGCGTTCGCGACGGCGGCTGGATCCAGCAGCATCTGCCGGCGGATGGCTCGGTCACGTTCAGCGACGTCACCTCGTCGAAAGCGGTCATCAACATCTGCGGCCCGCGATCGCGCGAGGTGTTGGCGAAACTCGTCGAGGGCGACGTGTCGAATGCCGCCTTCCCCTATCTCGGAGCCCGTGAGCTCCGCATCGGTTATGCGCCGGTGCTGGCGGTCCGCATCACCTATGTCGGCGAGCTCGGATGGGAGCTGCACATCCCGGTCGAGTACGCGGCGCATGTCTACGAGGCGCTGATCGCGGCCGGCGCCGAGTTCGGCATCCAGGACGCCGGCTACCGCGCGATCGAGACGCTCAGGCTCGAAAAGCGCTACCTCTACTGGGGTTCGGACATCACGCCTGACTACACGCCCTACGAGGCAGGCCTCGGCTTCGCCGTGGCGCTCGACAAGGGCGACTTCATCGGTCGCGACGCACTGGCAAAGGCGAAGGCCGAAGGGCCCAAGCGGAAGCTCTGCGTCTTCCTGCTCGACGAGCCGGCGCCGGTTTATGGCGGTGAGGCGATCTATGCCGCGGACGGCCGCGTGCTCGGTGTGACCTCGAGCGGCGGCTACGGGCATACGATCGGTAAGAGCATCGTCTATGGCTATGTCGCGACCGAGGACGCGAAGGCGGAGCGCTACGAGATCGAGGCCTTCATGAAGCGGATCCCGGCGACCCGCATCGACAAGGTGCCCTACGACCCGGAGCGGAAGAAGCTGCTGGCCTAGGAGGTGCCGGCGATCGCGCGGGAGGCCATCGCCAGACCGATCTCGCGCTCGCCCATCACGACCTCCTGGGCGCCGAGAACCTTGAGATGGTCAGCCTCGGCGTCGGTGTGGGCACGGGCGACGATCGCGATGGCCTCGTTGGCGGCGAGCGCGATCTCGACGAACTGGCCGGCTTCGAAGGCGGCCGGTATCGCGACGAAGAGGCGGTGCGCGCGGCCGACGTTGGCGGCCGACAGCAGATCCTCCGGCTCGTCCGGTCCCTCTATCACCTCGATGCCTTTTGCATGCAGCTCCCTAATGATGACCGGGCTTTCCTCGATCACCACGATGGGCTGCCCGGCGGCGATCAAGGTCTCGCCGATCACGCGGCCGACCCGGCCATAGCCGACGATGATCGAATGCCCCGCGAGCTGCTCGGGCGGCGCCGGCGGCGGGGGCGCGTCGTCGGCGGCGGTCACCTCTCCGCCGTGCTTACGCATCCCGCGCGACTTGAACCAGTCGAGCGCGGCGAAGGCGAGTGGGTTCAGCATGATCGAGAGGATCGCGCCTGCGACGATCAGGTCGCGGGCCGGCTCCGGCATCAGCCCGAGCGCGATGCCGAGGCCGGCGAGGATGAAGGAGAACTCGCCGATCTGGGCCAGGCTCGCCGAGATGATCAGCGAGGTGCCGGTCGAGCGGCCGAAGGCCCGCGAGATCGCGAAGGCGGCCAGCGATTTCCCAATGATGATGATGAACACCGTGGCGAGCACGGGGAGCGGATCCCGGATCAGGATCAGCGGATCGAACAGCATGCCGACCGAGACGAAGAACAGGACGGCGAAGGCGTCGCGCAGCGGCAGAACCTCGGCGGCGGCCTGGTGGCTGAGCTCGGACTCGGCCAGCACCATGCCGGCGAAGAAGGCGCCGAGCGCGAAGGAGACGTCGAACAGCTGGGCCGAGGCATAGGCGACGCCGAGCGCGATCGAGAGGACCGCCAGCCGGAACAGCTCGCGCGAGCCGGTATAGGCCATGTGATGGAGCAGCCAGGGGATCACGCGACGGCCGACGATCAGCATCAGCGCAACGAAAGCGCCGACCTTGGCGATCGTGAAGCCTATCGCCATCGCGATCTCTTGCGGATTGGTGTTGCGGGCGCCGTCATCGTCCTTCAGCAGCCCGGCGACCGCGGGAAGCAGGACGAGGGTCAGCACCATCGCGAGGTCCTCGACGATCAGCCACCCGACCGCGATCCGGCCTTGCTCCGTGTCGAGTATGCGGCGTTCCTGCAGGGCACGCAGCAGCACGACGGTGCTCGCCACCGAGAGCGCGAGGCCGAAGACGAGCCCGCCGCCGATCGTCCATCCCATCATCCAGGCGAGACCCATGCCGAGCAGGGTCGCAAAGGCGATCTGCGCGATGGCGCCTGGCACCGCGATCGTCTTCACCGCCAGAAGGTCACGCACCGAGAAGTGAAGCCCGACGCCGAACATCAGCAGGATCACGCCGATCTCGGCGAGCTGCGGGGCGAGCGACTGGTCGCCGACGAAGCCTGGCGTGTAGGGACCGAGTGCGACGCCGGCCAGCAGGTAACCCACCAGCGGCGAAAGCCTGAGCCGATGGGCGATGGCGCCGAGGATGAAGGCGAGGACGAGGCCGACCACGACGATGGCGATCAGCGGCGTGTGATGCTCCATGCGCCGGATCTCCATGACGGACGGGCTTTAAGCTGGTCTGTAATGCGGTCCTGAGGACCGGGTTGCAAGCGAAAGCCCGCGTGACCCGGAAGAATCAACGTTCGGTCAGGTTGTAGATGCGTGCGGCGGTTTCGCCGAGAACCATGTCGCGCGACGGCGGATCGAGCGGTCCAGCCATTCGAGCAGGGCATTTGCCCAGCGCTCGTAGCCTCCGGCGAGGTTCACCACCGGCCAGTCGCTGCCGAACAGCAGCCGCTCGGGCCCGAAAGCATCGAGCAACGTGTCGAGATGGGGGAAGAGGTCGCGCGGTGTCCAGTCCGGCCGCGCCTCGGTCACGAGGCCCGAGGTCTTGCAGGCGACGTTCGGGTGCGCGCCGAGCTGGTGCATCCGCTCGGCCCAGTCGGCAAAGTCGTAATCCCCCGGAGCCCATCGGGAGATGTCCGGCTTGGCGCCATGATCGATCACGACGGTCAGTCCGGGATGGTGCTCGACCAGCACCTTGAGCGGTTGGAGATGCACCGGCCTGACCAGCGCGTCGAACACCAGGCGGTTCGCTTCGATCGCCGCATAAGCCGGCTTCAGGGCCGGCGACAGCATCCAGCGCGGATCGGCGATGTCGTGGATCATAGGCCGGAGCCCGACCAGCTTCGGTCGCTGGGTAATATGCGCGATACGGGCGGCGGCGTCGGTCGCTTCCATGTCGACCCAGCCGACGACGCCGGCGACCGACGGGGTCGCCGTTGCCAGGTCGAGCATGAAATGGGTCTCGGCCTCGGTCGGTGCCGCCTGCACCAGGACCGTGTGCGTGATGCCGAAGGCGTCGAGATGCGGGGCGAGGTCGGCCGGGCCGAAGTCGCGGTAGATCGGCGCGAGCTTCGGCGTCAGCCAACCATAGTCGCCCCGCGCGAGCCGCCAGTAGTGCTGATGGGCGTCGATCCGCGTCACGGCGTCGGCGCCCCGGCGGCGATCAGACGCTCGGCCTTGAGGTCGCTCCAGAGCGCTTTAGGGATCGGATGGGCGATGAGTGCCCTGCTGGCCTCGACTTCGGCGGCGGCGCGGGCGCCGACCACGACGGTGGCGACGGCCGGGTGCGCCATCGGAAACTGCAATGCCGCGGCCGCGAGCGGGACGTGATGCACCTTGCAGATCCGTTCGAGCGCGGCGGCACGGTCGAGAATTGTCTGCGGTGCCGGCGCATAGTTGTAGACCGCGCCCGTCTTCGGTCCGGTCGCGAGGATGCCGGAATTGAACACGCCCCCGGCGATGATCGAGATCTGCTTCTCGACGCAGAGGGGCAGGAAGCTTGTCCGGGCCTCTTGTTCCAGCAGTGTATAGCGGCCGGCGAGCAGGACGCAGTCGATGTCGGTGGCGCGGGCGACGGACTCCGCGACCTGCCACTCGTTGACGCCGAGCCCGATCGCGCCGACCACGCCCTGGGCACGGAGATCGGCGAGCGCGGGGTAGGCGCCGTCCATTGCCTCCTTGAACCGGCGCGGCTGGTCGTCGCCGTGGGTGAAGCGGTCGATGTCGTGGATCAGCAGGATATCGATGCGGCTCGTGCCGAGGCGGTCCAGGCTGGCCTCGACCGAGCGCAGCGTGCCGTCACGGCTGTAGTCGTAGATGGGAAGGGTGTTCGGCACATCGACATAGGCGCCGCCATCGACCTTGCCCGCCTGCGGCACCAGCAGTCTCCCGACCTTGGTCGAGAGCCGGTAGCTGTCGCGCGGCTTCGCGCGAAGGAAGCGTCCGATGCGCTGTTCGCCGAGCCCGTGGCCGTAGAGCGGCGCCGTGTCGAAGTAGCGCCACCCGGCGTTCCAGGCGGCTTGAAGTGCAGCTTCCGCCGTGGTCTCAGCGACCACCGAAAACAGGTTGCCCAATGGCGCACCGCCGAAACCGAGGCGCGTGACCTTGACCTCGGAACGGCCAAGGCGTCTCGTCCCGATCATCGGAGGCCGACCACGCCCTTCTTCAGGATCAGGTTGGCGTAGGTGCGAAGCTCGCCGGTCTGCACGACCGCGAAGGCGGTGCGGCTGCGCTCGTAGAAGGCCTGGCGCTCGATCATCTCGACCTTGACCTTCCGGCCCTCGGCCTCGTCGAGCGCGCGGTTGAAGTCGGCGACGGCATCGGGGACCTTCCCTGGATCGCCGACCACCCTCATGCCGGCGGCCGGCGCCTCGACGAAGGTGTCGAGCGGCATCACCGAGACGATGGCGCGAATCATCCGTGTCGCATCGACGCCGTCCATCCGGATCAGGCGGCGGGCGACGCTGGCGCCGGGGAAATGCGCGTCTGCAACGACGATCTCGTCGCCGTGGCCCATCGAGGCCAGCGCGTGCAGCAGGTCGGGCGAGAGAAGGGGATCCAGGCCTTTCAGCATGGCGGGACGATACACTTGCCGGACTAACATGTCAGTGCGTACACTCGATCCCGATGAAGCTTCGCGAAAAAGCCTATGAGAGCTTCCAGCAGCGGCTGCTGGCTCTCGACCTCCGGCCCGGCCAATTCGTCTCCCAGCGCGAGCTGGTGGCGCTGACCGGCATGCCGCTGGGTGCGATCCGCGAGCTGATTCCGAGGCTCGAGGCCGACGGCCTCATCGTCACCATTCCCCAGCGCGGCATGCAGATCGCAGCGGTCGACCTGAAGCTCGTCCGCAACGCCTTCCAGCTCCGGATCATCCTGGAGAAGGAAGCGATGGCGAACTTCGCCGCCAAGGCGCGCGACGACGAGATCGAGGCGCTGGCCGCTGCGCATGAGCGCATCGTCACCAGGGCCAGGAAGGGCGTCAGCCGCGACCTGCTCGAAGAGGCGCAAGCGGTCGACTGGGCCTTCCACGACACGCTGATCGACTCCCTCGGCAACGACATCCTGTCGGCGATCTACCGGGTCAACTCGATCAAGATCCGCCTGATCCGCCTCGATCGCGTGTTGTTCTCGCCCGACAGCCTGATGCCGGCGCTCAAGGAGCACGGCGACATCATCGCCGCGCTTCGTGCCCGCGATGCGGCACGCGCGGTCGCCGCGCTCGAACGTCACCTGACCAGCGCCCGCAATCGGGCGATGGGCGTTCAGGCGGTCGAGACCGCGGCGCCTGTCCCTTCCAAATCCCGTACCCGTTCCGCAAAGGCTGCCCGATGACGACCCCGTTCCGCGGCGTCTGGACCGCAATCATGACGCCGCTCGAATCCGACGGCCGCATCGCCTACGACCTGCTCTCGGCCCATTGCCGCTGGCTGTTCTCGAAGGGCGTCGACGGCGTCACGCTGTTCGGCACCTCGGGCGAGGGCCAGTCTTTCTCGATGGACGAGCGCCGCGAGGCGCTCGAGCAGCTCCTCGCTTCCGGCATCCCGGCGGCGAAGGTCAGCGTCGGCACGGCGACCTCGGCGCTGGCCGAGACCGCGGCGCTGACCCGTCACGCGGCAGCGCTCGGCGTCGCCGGGGCCCTGGTCCTGCCGCCGTTCTTCTTCAAAGGCGTCAGCGACGACGGCGTCTACGAGTCCTTCGCCAGGCTCTGCGAGATGCTGAAGGGCGTGAAGACCAGGCTCGTCCTCTATCATATCCCGCAGGTCTCGGCGGTGAACGTCGCGCCCAAGGTCGTGGCGCGCCTGGCCAAGGCCTATCCGGACCTGATCGCCGGCGTGAAGGACTCCTCCGGCGACTGGGACAATACGGCCGAGATGCTGAAGCTCTCGCCCCAGCTCGCGATCATGGTTGGGCACGAGCCCTATGTGCCGCGCCTGCTCAAGGCGGGCGGAACGGGCACGATCTGCGGCGTCGCCAACGTTCGGCCCGACCTGATCCGCCGCCTGCATGATTCCGCGGGCAAGCCCAACGAGGCAGCGCTGGTCGATGCGGTCACGAAGATCTGCACGCTGGTGACGGACGTGCCGTTCGTGCCGGCGATCAAGGCGCTGATCGCCGACCAGTCCGGAGACGCGCGCTGGCTCAACGTGCGCCCGCCGCTGGTCGCCTCCGGTGAGGCCGAGCGCAAGCGGCTGATCGCCGCCGTCAAGGCTCTCGACCCGGGAGCCTTGGCCGCCGACTGATCTCGACAAGTCGTTCGTAAATTCGCAATCTCAGTAACGGCTCTGAAGCCATCGGGAGGAAAAGAGATGGAAACGACGAACAGGTTCAACCGGCGCAAGGCGCTGAAGATCGGTGCCGGCGCCGCCGGCATCATGGCGATGCCCGGCATCATGAAGGTCGCCCGCGCCCAGTCCGGCGGCTTCAACTGGAAGAAGTTCCAGGGCCAGAGCATCGAGGTCTCGCTCACCCTCGGCCCGCGTGCCGAGGTGCTGCAGAAGCACGAGAAGGAATTCACCGAGCTCACCGGCATCAAGGTGGGATCGGAGGCCGTGCCGGAGCAGCAGCACCGCCAGCAGGTCGTGATCCAGTTCAATTCGGGCAGCCCGCAGTTCGACGTCATCACCGTCGCCTGGCACGTGCAGAAGCGCTTGGTCGGCAAGTCGAAGTGGCTGGCCGACATGAAGCCGCTGCTCGCGGATTCGGCGCTGACCGCGCCGGACTACGACTTCCCCGACTTCACCGCCGGCGGCCTTCGCTGGGCGACCCAGGGCGACGGGCGGATGGACACGCTGCCGCTCAACATCGATCCCTGGATGATCTACTGGAACAAGGAGCTCTTCGCCGCGAAGGGACTCGCCTTCCCGAAGACCTTCGAGGAAATCGTGATGGCGGCCGAGAAGCTGACCGACAAGGCGTCGGGCCAGTACGGCTGGGTCTCGCGCGGGCTCAAGAACGCCAACGTGCCGGTGTGGACCAGCTTCATGCTCGGCCACGACATGGATCCGGTGAACCCGAAGACGGTGGCGCTGCAGACCATGACGCCGGAGGCGATCGCGGCGGCCGAGTACTACAAGAAGCTCAACAAGGACTTCGCGCCCCCGGGCACGGTCGGCTTCAACTGGAACGAGTCCCAGACCTCGTTCAGCCAGGGCAAGATCGGCATGTGGCTCGACGGCATCGGCTTTGCCCCGCCGCTCGAGGACGCGACCAAGTCCAAGGTCGTGGGCAAGGTCGGCTACGGCATCATGCCGGCCGGGCCGAAGAGCCGGAACTCGGCGACCTTCGGCGACGGCATCGGCATCGCCGCCGCGTCCAAGAAGAAGGAAGCGGCCTACCTCTACACCCAGTGGGCGACCAGCAAGCTGATGTGCGCGCGCCTGCTGCAGTCGGGCGGCGGCTCGCCGTGCCGTGCATCGGCTTATACCGACAAGGATGTCATCGCCGGCCTCAAGCTGCCGCGCGAATGGCTGACCTGCCTGCAGGAGTCGACGTCGATCGGACGTCCGGGCCTGCCGGAGATCGTGCCGGTGACCGAGTTCCGCGACGTCTTCGGCGTCGGCCTCACCAACACGATCGGTGGCGCCGATGCCAAGGCCGAGATGCAGAAGGCGACCGAGGCCTTCACCCCGGTCCTGGCGAAATCCGAGGCCTCCTGACCACCCGCTAGCCTTGTCCTCCCGTCGCGGCTCGCCGCGGCGGGAGGGACGCTGCAAGTTTCCGATGACCGAAGCCACCATCGAACGGAAGACCACCGACGCCGAGCCGGGGCGCGGGCGTTCGTTCGCACGCAACTACCTGCCCTTCGCCTACCCGGCGCTGGCGATCACCGCGGCGGTGATCGTCTTCCCGTGGATCTTCACGGTCTACATGAGCTTCTACGACTGGAAGATCGGGCAGGCGCGCGAGTTCGTGGGATTCGCCAACTTCACCAAGCTCGCGACCGATCCGCGTTTCATCGAGTCCATCGGTCATACGATCTACTTCACGGTGCTCGCGGTCGTCCTGCCGCTGATCTTCGGCACGATCGCCGCCCTGATCTTCAACGAGCGTTTTCCCTTGCGCGGATTCTTCCGCGCGATTTTCATCCTGCCGATGATGGCGACGCCGGTTGCGGTGGCGCTGGTGTGGACGATGATGTTCCACCCGCAGCTCGGCGTGCTGAACTACCTGCTCAGCCTCGTCGGCATCCCACCGCAGCTCTGGGTCTATTCCGCGGATACGGTGATCCCCGCACTGGTCGCGGTCGAGGTCTGGCACTGGACGCCGCTGGTGATGCTGATCGTCCTGGGCGGCTTGGCCTCGCTACCGACCGAGCCCTATGAGTCGGCGAAGATCGACGGTGCCAGCGCCTGGCAGATGTTCCGGCACATCACGCTGCCGCTGATCATGCCGTTCATCCTGGTCGCGGTCGTCATCCGCATGATCGACGCGTTGAAAGCCTTCGACACGATCTTCGTCATCACCTCCGGCGGGCCGGGCACGGCATCGGAGACGATCAACGTCTATCTCTACCTGCAGGCGTTTTCGTTCTACAACATCGGCTACGCGTCGGCGGTGACCATCGTCTTCTTCGTCCTGATCATCATGCTGACGCTGATGCTGCTCTACCTCCGCCAAAGGGCGAAGTGGACGTGAACGCCTACCAGCTCAAGCGCCTCGCCGGCCGCATCGGCTTCGGCCTCTCGGTCTTCATCATCGTCTCGCCGGCGATCCTGGTGATGCTGTGGATGCTGTCGCTTTCGCTCAAGAACGAGGTCGACAACCTAGCCTTTCCGCCAGTGTTCGTCCCGAACCCGCCGACGCTCGACAACTTCTTCTCGGTGTTCGAGAAGAACCGCTTCGAGACCTACTTCATCAACAGCCTGATCGTCTCGGGCGTCTCGACGCTGATCGCGATCCTGGTCGGCGTTCCCGCCGGCTATGGCATCGCCAAGGCGCAGGCGCACAAGATCGCGGTGTTGACGCTGATCGCGCGGATCACGCCAGGTCTCTCGTATCTGATCCCGCTCTACATCCTGTTCCAGTGGATCGGGCTCACCGGCACCATCTGGCCGATCGTCATCACGCATCTGGTGCTGACCGTGCCGATCTTCATCTACGTCATGATCGGCTTCTTCGAAAGCCAGCCGCCGGACCTGGAGGAGGCGGCGCTGATCGACGGCTGCACGCTCTGGCAGGCGTTCCGCTACGTGGCCCTGCCTCTGGCGCGACCCGGGATCGTCGTCGCGGCGATCCTCTCGATCATCTTCTCGTGGAACAACTTCATCTTCGGCGCCGTGCTGGGCGGTCGCCAGACGCGAACCCTGCCGGTCGCGGTCTTCAACATGCTGACGTTCGAGCAGGTCGCGTGGGGGCCGCTGGCAGCGGCGGCGCTATTGGTGACGCTGCCGGTCCTGTTGCTGACGCTTTTCATCCAGAAAGAGATCGTCGGCGGTCTCACCGCCGGCGGCGTGAAGGGCGGCTAGGGCCGCATAGCGCCTCGGCTGGAATTTTCGGCAGAGGCGCGATCGGCATCAGAGAGGCGCAGCCGCTCGAGCATGCAGCGAACCGTTCCATGTCCCGATCTGGAATAGCCGAAGATGCTTTGGCAGAGCGATACCGCCGCTTCGCCAAAGCTGAGGTTCATGGTCTCTCGCCGCTGTACGAAAGGCTGGCCACGGCGTGCGCCAACAGCGCCAAGATCCTGGCCTTCCTCCAAAGACTTCCCCTCGATCGTCAACAGCCCAATCTCTTCTTTGCGGCCGTCCGCCATGTGAGTGGACTGCCCGCGGGTATTCGTGAGCTGGAGGACGCGGTGGAAAGACAGGCCGCGTCAATTGAAGCGATCATGCGGAACCGCACAACTCAGACGAACGAGCCGAACCGATGCGCTGTCCTTCTTCCAGCTCTCGCTCGCCTCCCTCAGCCGCTTGCCCTTCTGGAGGTGGGGGCATCGGCCGGGCTATGCCTGCTCGCCGATCGCTATGGGTATGACTACGGGCGACACCGGATCGACGCACCTCGAGAAGCACGGTCGTTCGCACCCGTCTTCCCATGCGCCGCGAATCGATTGACCCCAGTGCCAATGGAACTCCCAAGTATCGCGTGGCGCAGGGGGCTCGATCTCAACCCGCTCAGCGTCACATCGCAACAAGAGATGGATTGGCTCAAAACGCTCGTCTGGCCTGAGCAGTCGGCGAGGCTCTTGCGCCTAAGCGCCGCAATCGAGACGGCTCGCCGGACGCCGCCGGAAGTCATTCGAGGAGACCTGCTCAAGGACGTGGTGGCGGCAATCAATTCTGCACCCCGCGGTGTGACGCGGGTCGTCTTTCACACCGCCGTGCTGACCTACGTTGGGTCTCAGCGAGATCGAGACGCCTTTGCCCAGGCTGTCATGGAAACGGGCACTACCTGGATTAGCAACGAGGCCCCGGGCGTCTTTCCGCAAATCGCCGATAAGGTGTCAGGGCCGCGTCATGCCGATCGATTTTTGCTGGCGATGGACGGTCAACCTGTGGCTTGGACCGGGCCACACGGCCAATCCATTGAATGGCTCCAACAGGATTGATGCGCGGCGCTTGTGCCGGGCGGAGATCGTCGGCGATCTCACCGCCGGCGGCGTGAAGGGCGGCTGATCGCCGACCTCAGTCGGCGTCGACGCTCGCCGTCCGCAGCTCTGCCAGGATTCCCTCGGCCCGCTCCTTCCGGCGCCCGGAAGTGATCTTCTCGTGCAGCGACAGGATCGCGCGGGAGCCGGTAGTGACGAACAGGAAGGGAAGGGCGGCGTGCACCAGGCAGGCAAGTCCGGCGCCGATCATCCTGACGCCGACCGAGCCTGCAACCCGGCTGTGCTCAAGGTAGGTCTCGCCCACGGCGCGGGGGTGGTCGGTGAACGGGTTGGGCATGTCATCTCCCCTTCAGGAGATGACATGCTAACTCAACCTTTCTGACATGTCACGAGGTTTGAGGAAGGATTTTCTCCTTTTCGAGCCTCAAAGCTTAAAAATCTTCTCCGCATTGGCCGAGCGGACCTTCTTCGCGACCTTCGCCGGAAGATCGTTCACGCGCTTCAGGCAGCCCTTCATGCTGCCGATGTTGTGCGGGTAGTCGGAGCCGTACATCACCTTGTCTTCGCCGCCGACGTCGAGGCACATCTTCAGCGACTCCGGCCGGTAGGTGACGGCGTCGTACCAGATCTTCTTCATGTAGTGCGACGGCCGCTTCGAGATCTTGATGCGCGCCGCATTCATGTTGTCGAAGCAGACGTCGAGGCGGCCGACGAGGTAGGGCAGCGTGGCACCGGCGTGGCCGGCAATGATCTTCACGCGCTTATACCGCTCGAAGAAACCGTCGAAGATCATGCGCGCGATCGCCAGCGACGTATCGAACATGAAGCCGACCGAGGCGATCAGGTTGTAGGCGCGCATGTCGAGCACCGGCGTTCCCGGCGGGGCGGTCGGATGGACCAGCACCGGCAGGCCCTTCCTGTCGATTGCGGCCCAGATCGGAGCGAACTTGGGATCGGTCAGCGATGCGCCGCCGATGTTGGCGAGCACCATCACGCCGACCGCGCCGGCCTTGGTCGCTCGCTCGAGCTCCTTGACCGCGAGGTCCGGGTACTCCCATGGCAGCGAGCAGAGGAAGCGGATGCGGTCCGGGTAGACGCGCTGCGCCTCGGCCATCTCGTCGTTGGCGATCTGCGCCGCCTTGAGGCTGATCTCGCCCGGCCCGAAATAGACGTTGGGGCAGGTCAGCGAGACGATCGCCAGGTCGACCTTCGCCTTGTTCATCTCGCGGATGCGCAGCTTGTAGTCCCAGTGGCCGGGCTGCGGCGTCATGAACGGGGCGCCGTCCAGGTGGATGCCATAGGCCGCGTCCTTGCTCGGGCGCACCTCGTAGCGCGGCGGGCCGTACTCCTTCAGCAGCTTGAGCCACGGCTCGCTCAGCATGTGGGTGTGGACGTCGATCACGGTCATGGAGGTCCCCCTTTGGATCCTGGCCGCCGGTTGGTTCCGGTAGCGGTCGCCGGCACCTTAGCGACCGGCTCGTGAGGCCGACAAGGGGTACTCTTACTAATACTCGCTCAGCTTCCTCAGACAGTTCCTGGTCTGGTCGATCCGCACCTGGGTCGGCGGCCACAAGGCGGGGACCGGTCGCGTCGGCCTGTGCGCGAGGGTTTTACGCTCGCCGGGCCACTGACGGCTGGCTCCTTGCTCGAGCAGCTCATGACCATCCTCGCCACGCGGCCAAGCGCCGGCTCGATGTCCGAGGTCGCCGCGCTCAAGCGGTTGGGGCGGCTCGCACGCAAACTCTCAGCCGCGCCGGCCTGAGGCTGCCGATGCCGGTCGTGGCGCCGATCCCCGATCGGAGATTGGCGCTGTCGCACTCAGGGAAGGGGAGCGAACGACGCTCAGACGAAGCGGATCTTGACGATCTCGTAGGACTTCGAGCCGCGGGGCGTCACCACCTCGACGGAGTCGCCGACCGCTTTCCCGATCAGGGCGCGCGCCAGCGGTGCGGTGATCGACAGCAGCCCTTTGGCGATGTCGCTCTCGTCGGCGCCGACGATCTGGTACTTGGTCTCTTCGTCGGTGTCTTCGTCGGCGAGCGTCACGGTCGCGCCGAAGGTCACGGTCTTTCCCGACAGCTTCTTGACGTCGATGATCTCGGCCAGGCTGATCTTGGCCTCGAGTTCCATGACGCGGCCTTCGATGAAGCTCTGGCGTTCGCGCGCGGCGTGATACTCGGCGTTTTCCGACAGGTCGCCATGGTCGCGCGCCTCAGCGATCGCCTTGATGATCGCCGGCCGTTCCACCGTCTTCAACTGCTTGAGTTCCTCGACCAGCCGCTCGTAGCCGCCGAGGGTCATCGGAACCTTGTCGATGCCAGTCATGCCCGTCACTGAACCTCCAAGCCCGCCTGCCCGGAGCGAGACGGAATTCAGAAAGCGCCGCTCACGTAGGATTGCAGGGGGGCTACTTCAAGTCTGCCACGTTTGAGGGCATTGATGCCACGCACTGCCGCACGTGCCCCCTCAACGGTCGTGTAATAAGGAATATTGTAAGTCAGCGCTGCCTGGCGCAAGTCGAAACTATCCTTGATGGCCTGGGTGCCTTCGGTCGTGTTGAAGACCAGGGCGACGTGTCCGGACTTCATGTTGTCGACGATGTGCGGGCGTCCCTCGGCGACCTTGTTGACGCGCGCGACGGGAATCCCGGCCGACTTCAACACATCGGCCGTGCCGCGGGTTGCAAGAAGCTTGAAGCCCATCCGGATCAGCTCGCGGCACATCGGCACGATCGCGGCCTTGTCGGCGTCCTTCACCGAGACGAACACGGTTCCGAAATCGGGTAGAGGCGTGCCGGCCGCGATCTGCGACTTGAGGAACGCCTTCTCGAAGTTGGTGTCGATGCCCATGACCTCGCCGGTCGACTTCATCTCCGGTCCGAGGATGATGTCGACGCCGGGGAATCGAGCGAAGGGGAAGACCGCTTCCTTGACCGCCACGTGCTTCGGATCCTCAGACGGCAGCTTGAACGAAGCGAGCTTCTCGCCGGCCATGACGCGGGCGGCGATCTTGGCGATCGCGACGCCGGTCGCCTTGGCGACGAACGGCACGGTGCGGGACGCGCGCGGGTTCACTTCCAGGATGTAGACGTCCTGGTCCTTGACCGCGAACTGCACGTTCATGAGGCCGACGACGTTGAGCGCCTTCGCCAGCATGGTGGTCTGGCGGCGGATCTCCTCTACGACCTCCTTCGGCAACGTCTGCGGCGGCAGCGAGCAGGCGGAGTCGCCGGAGTGGATGCCGGCCTCCTCGATATGCTCCATCACGCCGGCGATGTAGACGTCGGTGCCGTCGCAGAGCGCGTCGACGTCGACCTCGGCGGCGTTGCGGAGGAAGCGGTCGATCAGCACCGGGTTGCGGCCCCAGGCGCGGATCGCCTCCTTCATGTAGCGGCGAAGCTGGCCGACCTCGTGCACGATCTCCATCGCGCGGCCGCCGAGCACGTACGACGGGCGGATGACGACCGGATAGCCGATGCGCTGAGCGATCTCTTCAGCTTCTTCGACCGAGGTCGCCGTGCCGTTCTCCGGCTGGCGGAGGCCGAGCTTCTTGAGCAGCTGCTGGAAGCGCTTGCGGTCCTCGGCGAGGTCGATCGCGTCCGGCGAGGTGCCGAGAATGGGGATGCCGGCGGCCTCGAGCGCGGCCGCGAGCTTCAGCGGCGTCTGGCCGCCGAACTGGACGATGACGCCGTGCAGCGTGCCGTGGGCCTGCTCGGCCTTGACCAGCTCGATCACGTCCTCGGCGGTCAGCGGCTCGAAGTAGAGCCGGTCCGAGGTGTCGTAGTCCGTCGAGACGGTCTCGGGGTTGCAGTTGATCATCAGCGTCTCGTAGCCCGCTTCCTTGAGCGCGTAGCAGGCGTGGACGCAGCAATAGTCGAACTCGATTCCCTGGCCGATGCGGTTCGGGCCGCCGCCGAGGATCACTGCCTTCTTGGCGTCGGTCGGATTCGCCTCGTTCTCGCCGTCATAGGCCGAGTACATGTACGGCGTCGGTGAAGCGAACTCGCCGGCGCAGGTGTCGATGCGCTTGTAGATCGGCAGCACGCCGAGCTTCCGGCGCCGCGCCGTCGCGTCGTCCTCCTCGATCCTGGCGAGTTCGGCGAGGCGCGCATCGGAGAAGCCCATGCGCTTCAGCCTGCGCATGCCATCGGCGGTCTCGGGGATGCCGTTCTTCGCAACTTCGGCCTCGACGTCGATGATCGCCTTCACCTGGCGGAGGAACCACGGATCGTAGTGGCAGGCGGCGTTGATCTCCTCGACCGTGAGGCCGAGGCGGAAGGCCTGCGCGATGCGGAGCAGGCGATCCGGCGTCGGCTCGGCGAGCACGCGGCGAACGGCCTGCGGATCGACGTTCTCGGGATCGACGCCCGGAAGCTCGACCGGGTTGAGGCCGTTGAGGCCCGTCTCCATCGAGCGGAACGCCTTCTGCAGCGACTCCTGAAAATTCCGGCCGATCGCCATCGCCTCTCCGACCGACTTCATCGAGGTGCCGAGCAGCGAGACGGCGCCCGGGAACTTCTCGAAGGTGAAGCGCGGCATCTTGGTGACGACGTAGTCGATGGTCGGCTCGAACGAGGCCGGCGTCACCTTGGTGATGTCGTTCTGGATCTCGTCCAGCGTGTAGCCCACGGCGAGCTTGGCCGCGACCTTGGCGATCGGGAAGCCGGTCGCCTTGGACGCCAGTGCCGAGGAACGGGAGACGCGGGGATTCATCTCGATGACGACCAAGCGCCCGTCCGCCGGGTTCACCGCGAACTGCACGTTGGAACCGCCGGTGTCGACGCCGATCTCGCGGAGCACCGCGATCGAGGCGTCGCGCATCCGCTGGTATTCCTTGTCGGTCAGCGTCAGCGCCGGCGCGACGGTGATGGAGTCGCCGGTGTGCACACCCATCGGATCGACGTTCTCGATCGAGCAGATGATGATGCAGTTGTCCGCGCGGTCGCGGACCACCTCCATCTCGTATTCCTTCCAGCCGAGGACGGATTCCTCGACCAGCGTCTCGTGCACCGGCGAGAGGCGCAGCGCGCCGGTGATGATCGCCTCGGCTTCCTCGGCGTTGTAGGCGACGCCGCCGCCCTGGCCGCCGAGCGTGAACGAGGGACGCACGATGATCGGAAGCCCGATCGCCTCGACCGCGGCCCGGCCGTCCTCGACCGACTTCACCAGGCGCGAGCGCGGGCTCTCGAGGCCGATCTTGTCCATCGCCTCGCGGAACTTGAGCCGGTCCTCGGCCTTGGTGATCGCATCGCGGTCGGCGCCGATGAGCTTGACGTTGAACTTCTCGAGCGTGCCGTCGTCGGCGAGCGCCATCGCGGTGTTGAGCGCGGTCTGCCCGCCCATGGTCGGCAGCAGCGCGTCGGGGCGCTCCTTCTCGATCACCTTCGCCACCATCGCCGGCGTGATCGGCTCGACGTAGGTCGCGTCCGCTAGGCCCGGGTCGGTCATGATCGTCGCCGGGTTCGAGTTGACGAGGATGATCCGGTAGCCCTCGTCCTTCAGCGCCTTGCAGGCCTGGGTCCCGGAATAGTCGAACTCGCAGGCCTGCCCGATGACGATCGGACCGGCGCCGATGATGAGGATCGACTTGATGTCTGTGCGTTTGGGCATGGTCGTCCTTGGGCGACGGCGCCGATCAGGCAGCCGATTTCTTCTTCTTCGCCGCCATCAGGTCGACGAAACGATCGAACAGGTAGTGGCTGTCGGAGGGGCCGGGCGAGGCCTCCGGGTGGTACTGCACGCTGAAGACCGGCTTCGACTTGAGCTTGAGGCCCTCGTTCGAGCCGTCGAACAGCGAGACATGCGTGACCTCGGCGTCGGGCGGCAGCGTCTCGGGCTTCACCACGAAGCCGTGGTTCTGGCTGGTGATCTCGACCTTGCCGGTGGCGAGGTCCTTGACCGGGTGGTTGGCGCCGCGATGGCCCTTCGGCATCTTCTCGGTCTTGGCGCCGAGTGCGAGGGCCAGCATCTGGTGGCCGAGGCAGATGCCGAACAGCGGCACCTCTTTCTTGATCACCTCGCGGATCATCGGCACGGAGTAGACGCCGGTCGCCGCCGGATCGCCCGGGCCGTTCGAGAGGAACACGCCGTCCGGCTTGTGACGCATCACGTCGTCGGCGGTCGCGTTCGCCGGCAGCACCGTCACCTTGCAGCCCGACGCGGCGAGGCAGCGGAGGATGTTGCGCTTGGCGCCGTAGTCGACGGCGACGACGTTGTAGGTCGGCTTGTCTTGGCGGCCGTAGCCGTTGGCCTCGAAGCTCCAGGTGGTCTCATCCCAGCCGTAGCCCTGCCGGCACGAGACTTCCTTGGCAAGGTCCATGCCTTCGAGCCCCGGCCACGCCTTTGCATCGGCCTTCAGCTTGTCGAGGTCGAACTTGCCGTCCGGCGCATGGGCGAGCACGCCGGTCGGCGCGCCCTCGTCGCGGATCAGGCGGGTCAGCTCGCGTGTGTCGACGCCGGAGATGCCGATCAGGTTGCGGGCCTTGAGCCAGGTATCGAGATGCTTGGTCGCGCGATAGTTCGACGGATCGGTGATGTCCTCGCGGACGACCAAGCCGCGCGCGGCTGAAGTCGTCGTCTCGAGGTCGGCCTCGTTGGTGCCGACATTGCCGATATGCGGGAAGGTGAAGGTGATGATCTGCCCGGCGTAGGAGGGATCGGTCAGGATCTCCTGGTAGCCGGTCATCGAGGTGTTGAAGCAGACCTCGCCGATCGTCGAGCCCGTCGCACCCATGCCTCGGCCCCAGATCGCGCGGCCCGAGGCCAGCACGAGAACGGCCGTGGAGCCGGGAGGGGGAAGCTGGGCGGGATCGGTCATCTCGGTCGTCCTGCAGGTCGCGCCTCGGCTTCCCGGCGGTCCTTACGAGAGGGCGCGAGAGGCAAGGCGGGCACTGATGTCGGGGCTTCGGCGAAGCCGCGACTTATTACGGGAAGGTCGGTCTCGCGTCAAGTCGGCGACAGTGAAGAAAGTGAAGGAATATCAATTCGTTAACACGATGCGACGGTTTTGCAAAACCATCCTGCATCGGCTAAGGTGAGGACTTTCCCGAAGATCACCCAAAGAGGTCGCCGATGCTCCGACAGCGCCTGTCCGAGGCCCTGAAAGAGGGCATGAAATCGCGTGACGAGCGAAGCACAGCGACCATCCGGCTGATTCTGGCGGCCCTCAAGGACAAGGATATCGCCGCTCGCGTCGCTGGCAAGACCGACAGCATCCCTGATGCCGACATCCATTCCGTGATGCAGGGAATGGTCAAGCAGCGCCGGGAATCGATCGAGATGTTCAAGAAGGGCGGGCGCCAGGACCTCGTCGAGAAGGAGGAAGGCGAGATCGCCGTAATCGAGCGCTTCCTTCCCCAGCAGATGTCGGAAGAAGAGATGCAGGCGGCGATCAAGGGCCTGGTCGCCGAACTTGGCATCGCCAGCGTAAAGGACATGGGCAAGGCGATGGCCGCTCTGAAGGAGCGTTATGCCGGCCGCATGGACTTCTCCAAGGCGGGTGCCATGGTCAAGCAATCGATCGGCTGACGAGCGGGCGTCGGTGAGCCTCAAGCCCGAATTCCTGGACGAGATCCGCGACCGGGTGAGCCTCTCCTCGGTCGTCGGCCGCCGCGTTCGCCTGGTCCGCAAGGGACGCGAGCACGGGGGCCTCTGCCCGTTCCACAACGAGAAGACGCCGTCCTTCACGGTCAGCGACGACAAGGGCTTCTTCCACTGCTTCGGCTGCGGCGCCCATGGCGACGTGATCGGCTTCGTGATGAAGAGCGAGGGGCTCGCCTTCCGCGAGGCCGTGGAACGGCTGGCCGGCGAGGCCGGGCTGCAGATGCCGGTCGAGCGGCCCGAGGAACGCGAGCGCGAGGAGCGGGCGCAGACGCTGGGCGAGGTGGTCGAGCTCGCCTGCAAATTCTACGAACACCAGCTGCGCCAGCCCAACGGTCGCGCCGCGCTCGACTACCTGAAGGGCCGAGGCCTGGCGGACGCGACCATCACGCGCTTCCGGCTCGGTTATGCGCCGGCGTCGTCGGGTGCGCTCAAGGCGGCGCTGGCCAAGGCGAATGTTCCAGAGGAGCGGATGGTCGCCGCCGGCCTCCTGAAGAAGCCGGACGATGGCCGCGACGCCTTCGACTATCTGCGCGACCGCGTGGTCTTCCCGATCTTCGATCGCCGCGGCCGCCCGATCGCCTTCGGCGGGCGCACGATGAGCAGCGACGGCGGGCCGAAGTATCTCAATTCGCCGGAGACCGAGCTCTTCCACAAGGGCAGGGGACTCTATGGTCTCCACCTCGCGCGCGAGGCTGCGCACAAGGTGGGCGAGGTGGTGGTCGTCGAAGGCTACATGGACGTGATCGCGATGGCCGAGGCCGGCATGGCCCATGCCGTCGCCCCGCTTGGCACGGCGCTGACCGAGGACCAGATCCAGGAGCTTTGGAAGCTGGCACCGGAACCGATCCTCTGCTTCGACGGCGATGCCGCGGGCCAGCGCGCTGCAGCCCGGGCGGCCGATCGGGCGTTGCCGCTGCTGAAGCCCGGCCGCTCGGTCCGCTTCGTCCAGCTGCCGGCCGGCGACGATCCCGATTCCCTGGTCCGGAAGAAGGGCGGCCAGGCCCTTCGCGAGGTGCTGGGAACGGCCCAGCCGCTGATCCGCCAGCTGTGGGAGATCGAGCTGGCGGCCAAGCCGATCGACACGCCCGAGCGCCGGGCGGACTTTCACGATCGCCTGCGCCAGCGTCTGGGCAAGATCGCCGACCCCGCGATCCGCGAGTTCTACAGGCAGGGGTTCGACGAGGCGCGGCGCCAAAGCTTCCAGCGCCCCGAACAGCAGCGTCCCTGGGTACCGCGCGAAGGCGGCAGCTTCCGGGGCTTCCGCGGGGCCCCGCCCGTGCCCCAGGCTCCGCCCGGCGGCCGGGCTGCCCGGGCCGGGCGCGACCAGGGGCAGGCGCTCCGCCTGGAACAGGCCAAAGTGCTTGCGACCCTGCTGGCCCATCCGGAGCTGGTCCCGGAGGTGGCGGAATCCCTGGGATACGTGGTCTTCGACGGGGCGGCGGAAGAACGTTTGAAGGCCGCGTTAGCCATGATTCCGCAAGATCTTGCCCTTGACGCTCAAGAGGTTCGCCGCCATCTCAACGGACTGGGTTTTGCCGAGACCGTGGACAGGCTTATGAGCGATGAGGTACTTCAAAGTGCCCCCTTCGCTCGTCCGGGGGCACCCATCGAGGTTGCACGGGAGCGCGTTCAACGGTTTCTCGATAGGGCCGCGATCCCAGAGATCGAGGCTCAACTCGCAGAAGCCGAGCGGGAGCTTCTTGTGCATAAGACTGACGAGACCTGGGCTAGGTTCGACAGCCTGCGCCAGTCGTTGTTGCGAATTAAGCCGCGCGTCGCCGGTGCCGAGGCTGCCGACGCGTGATTTTCGACTTTCGTTTTGAGGACGTTCAAGCCGATGGCTAGCAAACCCGCCGCCGCAGTCGCCGCCACCGCATCCGAAGAGACTCAGACCCAGGACGGCCCCGACGGCCCCTTGATGGACAAGGTCGGGATCGCGGTGAAGCGCCTGATCCAGAAGGGCAAGGAGCGGGGGTACATCACCTATGGCGAGCTGAACCAGGCGCTGCCGTCGGACCAGATGACGTCCGAGCAGATCGAGGACGTCATGACCTCCCTCTCCGAGATGGGGGTCAACGTCATCGAGAGCGAGGAGTCCGACGAGGCCCAGCCGGCCGAGCCCGAGAAAGCCGAGGAAGAGGCCGAAGGCGACGGCCCGGCGGTCGCTGGCAATGTTGGCGACGACGTCGGCCGCACCGACGACCCGGTC
>JBGALV010000056.1:0-31870 GCA_044223515.1 Alphaproteobacteria bacterium | reverse complement strand
GGGGAAACGATGCGGGTCGTAGAAAAGCTGCCGCAGTCCATTCGCGTCGTCGAGAACATCGTCGATGCCCAGCGCAGATTGTCGTTGATCGAGCAGCCGCCCATGTAGTGGACGTCGTCGGCGTAGCGGTCGTCGGTCGAGCACGAGGTGATGATCGCCTTCAGCGCCGGCGGGCGGAGCGCTGCGATCTGCAGCCCGTTGAAGCCGCCCCAGGAGTTGCCGATCATCCCCACATTGCCAGAGCACCACGACTGCCCGGCCAGCCAGGCGATGATCTCGACGCCGTCGGAGAGCTCCTGCGGCAGATATTCGTCGGTCAGCACCCCGTCGGAGTCGCCCGACCCCCGCTGGTCGACACGGATGCAGGCATAGCCGTGGCCGGCGATATAGGGATGCATCAGGGCATCTCGGGTCGCGGTCCCGTCGCGACGGCGATAGGGCAGGTATTCCAGGATCGCCGGCACCGGGTTCTTCTCGGCGTCCTCGGGCATCCAGACCCGGGCGGCCAGGCGGGCGCCGTCGGCCAGGGTGATCCACATCGTTTCGATCTCCCGCACGCTCCGCGGGAAGGACTTCACGATTACGGTCATCGGTGCGCCCCTGGTGTCATTCGATTGCGTAAGGTCGCCGGCTTGCCTCAAACTGCGAGGAAACGGGCCGGGGGAAACGATGCGGGTCGTAGAAAAGCTGCCGCAGTCCATTCGCGTCGTCGAGAACATCTTCATCCCGCTGAAAGACGGCTCCAGGGTCGCGGCGAAGCTCTGGATCCCGGAGGACGCCGAGAAGAACCCGGTGCCGGCGATCATGGAGTACATCCCCTACCGCAAGCGCGACTTCACCGCGCGGCGCGACGCCCAGACACACGCCTATCTCGCCGGTCACGGCTATGCCTCGCTCCGGGTCGATTGCCGTGGCGGCGGCGACTCCGAAGGCATCATGTACGACGAGTACCTGAAGCAGGAGATCGAGGACGGCGCCGAGGTGATCGGCTGGATCGCCAGGCAGCCCTGGTGCACCGGCAAGGTCGGGATGTTCGGCGGATCCTGGGGCGGCTTCAACTCGCTCCAGGTGGCGGCCGTCCGGCCGCCGGAGCTGAAGGCGATCATCACGGTGGTCTCGACCGACGATCGTTATGCCGACGACATGCATTACATGGGCGGCGCGCTGCTCAATGACATGCTGTCCTGGGGTCAGCAATTCTTCGCGCAGCGCGCGCGGCCACCGGATCCGGCCATCGTCGGCGAGCGCTGGCGGACGATGTGGGACGAGCGCCTGAAGACGATGCACCCGCAGATCGGCGACTGGATCACCCATCAGCGCCGCGACGCCTTCTGGAAGCACGGCTCGATCTGCGAGAACTACGCCGACATCCAATGCGCGGTCTATGCGATCGGCGGCTGGGTCGACGGCTATTCGAACGCCGTGTTCCGGATGATGAAGGGACTGACCTGTCCGAAGAAGGCGCTCGTCGGGCCCTGGGGCCATGGCCGGCCGCATTTCGCCTATCCGGGGCCGATGATTGGCTACCTGCAGGAGCAGCTCCGCTGGTGGGATCATTGGCTGAAGGGCAAAGACACCGGCATCATGGCCGAGCCGATGGTCAAGGCCTGGATGCAGGAGTCGGTGCCACCGAAGACCTTCTACGACGTGCGGCCGGGCCGCTGGGTCAACGAGCCTTCCTGGCCTTCGCCGAACATCAAGGACCGCGCCTACACGCTGCTGCCGAACACGCTGTCCGAGAGCGGAGGGAAGGGGCCCTTGGTCTCGATCCGCTCGCCGGAGACGGTCGGCGTCGCCAGTGGCGAGTGGTGTCCCTTCGGCCTCGGCGGCGTCGGGCCGGAGCTGCCGACCGATCAGCGCCAGGATGACGGTGGCTCGCTCGTCTTCGATTCCGGCGTGCTTCCCGAGCCGCTGGAGATCCTGGGCGCACCGGTCGCCGAGCTTTCGATCTCTTCCGACAAGCCGCGCGCCAACCTGATCGCGCGTCTCTCCGACATCAGGCCGGACGGCACGGTGCTGCGCGTGACCTATGGCGTGCTCAATCTCACGCACCGCGAAAGCCACGAGCATCCGACCGCGCTCGAGCCCGGCAAGACCTATAAGGTCCGCCTCCAGCTCAACGAGGTAGGCCACGTCTTCCCCAAGGGCCATCGTCTGCGCGTGGCGATCTCGACCGCCTATTGGCCGATCCTCTATCCGTCGCCCGATCGCGCCACGCTGTCGATCGCTACGGGCGAGAGCCGCTTCACGCTGCCCGTCCGGCCGCCGCGGACCGAGGATGCTAAGGTTCCGAACTTCGAGGAACCGGAAGGCGCGCCGATGATCGCGGTTGAGACGCTGCGGCCGGCCAAGATCGTGCGTGAGCTGACCACCGACATCTCGACCGGCATCACCGAATACGCGATCCATCGCGACGACGGACGTCTCAAGATGGCGCATAGCGGCACCATCCTCGAAACCGTGAAGGCCAACATCTTCCGTGTGCGGGACGATGATCCGCTCGCGGCGGAATCCGTGGTCACCTGCACCTTCAAGATGGAGCGGCCGGAGTGGAATGCCGAGATCCGCACTGGAGTCACGCTCACCTGCGATGCTACGCATTTCCGGCTGGTGACCAATCTCGACGTCTTTGATGCCGGCGTGCGCATCGACGCTAAGACCTGGGAACAGAAGATCGCGAGGGATCTGGTCTGATGCTGCTCTACGCGCTCAAGCGCCTGGGCCTGATGACGGCGATCGTCGCGGTCGCGATGACGATCCTGTTCACGATGATTCACCTGGTGCCGGGCGATCCCGCCTCGATCGCGCTAGGCCCGAGGGCGACGCCGGAGATGGTGCGGGATTTCACGGCGCGCATGGGGCTCGACCAGCCGGTCCCGATCCAGCTGCTGCGATTTTTCGGCAATGTGCTCAGCGGGAACCTGGGCGTCGACGTCTGGACGTCAAAGAGCGTCGCCGCGATCGTCTTCAACGAGCTGCCCTACACGGTCGTGCTGGCACTGGCCGGATTGGGGTGGGCGGTTCTCCTGGGGATTCCGCTCGGCTGCTATTCCGCGGTGCACCGGGGCAGCTGGCTCGACCGGCTGACCGGCATTTTCTCGGTCGCCGCGATCGCGGTTCCGTCCTTCGTGATCGCGATCTACCTGCTGCTGATCTTCGCGGTTTCTCTTCGCTGGTTCCCCGCGCTCGGCGCCGGGCCGCCCGGTGACCATCTGACCCAGGCTTGGCACCTGGTGCTGCCGGCCGTCGCCATTGGGCTCGGCTGGGTGGGCTTCCTTGCGCGTCTCGTGCGGGCCTCCATGCTCGAGATTATGGGGGAGAACCACATACGAACGGCGCGCGCCTTCGGGCTCTCGCGCGGGAAGATCATCTATCACTATGCATTGAAGCTCGCGATCCTGCCGACCGTCGCGCTCCTTGGCGTTGGCATGGGACGCCTTCTGTCGGGAGCGGTCTTCGCGGAAATTGTTTTCAATCGGCCCGGCGTTGGCCGGCTCGTCTTCGAGTCGGTCAACAGCCGGAACTATCCGATCGTCATGGGGGCCGTGATGGTCACGACCGTGCTGTTCGCGGTCTCGACCTTGCTCTCGGACCTTGCCGCGGCCGCCCTCGATCCGCGGACGCGCGACAAGCTCTAGCCGCCGTACGGCGAGCGGCAGACGATGCGCTCGCCGGCATAATACCCCTGGTAGGTATTGTCATAGGCGTTGTATCCGGGCGTGTTCCGGCTGCACCAATCGACGTGGGGGCTCGGGCCAGCGTATACGGGGGCCGGCGTATAGTAGACGGCCGGGGGCGGCGGCGCGGGTTGCGGCGAAAGAGCGGCGCCGAGCGCAAGGCCGCCGAGCAGGCCGATGGCCGCCGCGCCGGCCGCATTGTTGCCGCCGTGGTGGTGCCGCTGGGCAAACGCGGGCGCGGTGGCAGCCAGCGTCACGACAGTGGCAAGCGCGGCCAGACGGAGAGTGGTCGCTTTCATGTCGGCTCCTTTTCCCCCGATGCAAAGCTGATCGGTAAGGAAAAACGCCGACTCGGCACCGAGGTTTCCCAGTTTTGGCTCAGGTCCCCCGTGACATAAGTGAGACCCGCCTTTGGTATGTCGCTACCGCGGGAGGCGCTCCAGCTTCCGCTCGGCCAGTCGGACGAAAACGCTGGCGCCGAGGGGCAGGATCTCGTCGTTGAAGTCGTATGACGGGTTGTGCACGGCACAGCCGCCGACGCCTTCTCCGTTGCCGATCATCATGTAGGCGCCGGGGACGGCGTTGAGCATGTAAGAGAAGTCCTCCGACGCCATGATCAGCGGCCCGTCGCGATTGACGTTGTCCTCGCCGACAAGTTCGGCGGCGGTATCGGCGATGAAGGTCGTCTCCCTGGCGTCGTTGACGGTCGGCAGGAAGATAAGGCGGAAGTCGAGGGCGGCGGTGGCGCCGAAGCCGGCCGCGACGCTTTCGGCAACTCGCCGCATATTGGTCTCGATCAGCGTCAGAGTATCGGTCGAGAAGGCGCGCGCGGTGCCGCGAATGACAGCTTCCTGCGGGATCACGTTGTAGGCATCCCCGCCGTGGATCTGCGTGCAGCTGAGCACCGCGGTGTCCGACGGCCGGATGTTGCGCGAGACGATCGACTGCAGCGCCGTGACGATGTGGCTCGCGACCAGGACCGGATCGATGCCGCTCTCCGGCTTGGCGCCATGGGCGCCCTTGCCGGTCACCGCGATGTCGAAGAACGCCCCGCCGGCCATCATGCCGCCGGGACGGATGGCGAACTTGCCGGCCGCAAGCCCTGGCCAATTGTGCATGCCGAAGATCGAGTCGCAGGGAAAGCGGGTGAACAGGCCGTCCTCGATCATCGCCTTGCCGCCGCCGAGCCCTTCCTCCGCCGGCTGGAAGATGAAATTGATCGTCCCGTCGAAATTCTTCGTCTTGGCGAGATGCTGGGCGGCGCCGAGCAGCATCGTCGTGTGGCCGTCATGGCCGCAGGCGTGCATGCGGCCGGACGTGCGGGAGCGATGCGCGAACTCGTTCGCCTCCTGCATCGGCAATGCGTCCATGTCGGCGCGAAGCCCGATGGAGCGGGGGGAATTGCCGACCTGCAGCCGGCCGATGACGCCGGTCCTGCCGATGCCGCGATGTACCTCGCAGCCGAAGGACTTCAGCTTTTCCGCCACCAGGTCGGACGTCCGCTGCTCTTCGAACCCGAGCTCGGGATGCGCATGGATGTCGCGGCGCCAAGCCGTCATCTCGGCATGAGCCTGCTCGAGGCGCTCGACAACGTTCATGACTGCATTCCTCGAAGTCTAGATCAGCGGGAAATGGCAGCGTACCTCGCGGCCGTCGCCGAGCGAAGTCGGCCCCGGAGCCTCGACGCGGCAGCGAGCCTGGGCATGGACGCAGCGCGTATGGAATTCGCATCCCGACGGGCGCCGCCGCAGGCTCGGGATCTCTCCCTGGAGCTCGAGCTGATCGCGCCGTCTGTCTGGATCCGGCTGCGGCACCGCGGCAAGGAGCGCCTGGGTATAGGGGTGCGCCGGCTTGGCGAAGATGGTGCGGGTCGCCCCTTGCTCGACCAGTCGGCCGAGATACATGATCGCCAGCCGGTCGCTGACGTGGCGGATGACCGGCAGATTGTGGGTGACGATCAGGTAGCTGAGACCGAATTGCTGCTGCAACTCGTTCATCAGGTTCAGGATCTCGCCCTGAACCGAGACATCGAGCCCGGCCGTCGGCTCATCGGCGAGGATCAGCTTCGGCTTGAGAGCCAGGGTGCGGGCGACGCCGACGCGCCGCGCTTGGCCGCCGGAGAGCTGATGCGCATAGGCGCCGAGGAATCCGTCATGGAGGCCGACGATCGAAAGAAGCCGCCTGGCCTCCTTGTCGGTGTCGACGTCCTTGATGCCGTGGATCCGGAATGGCTCGACCAGAAGCCCGCGCACGGTCTTGCGCGGGCTCAGCGAGGCGACCGGATCCTGGAACATCATGCCGAGCTCGCGGCGAACGGCGCGGTAGGCGCTTTCCCGCAGGCCCACCAGCTCCCTGCCTTCGACCCGGATGCTGCCGGAATGGACGTTGACCAATCCCAGCACAGCGCGGGCGAGCGTGGTCTTGCCGGAGCCGCTCTCGCCGACCAGTCCCAGCGTCTCGCCCTGACGCACCCTGAGCGAAACGTCCAGGACCGCATCGATGAAGGGATCGGATATGCGGTCGACGAGCGCCCGGACGAAGCCGACCGTCCGGAAACGGACACGAAGTCCCTGGACTGAGAGCAGGTCAGTCATCGGCGTGGAGGAAGCAGCGCACGTGGTGGCTGTCGGCGATCGTGTAGGTCGGCGGTGCTTCGGCCCGGCAGCGATCTAAGGCGCTGGGGCAGCGATCGGCGAAGATGCAGCCGCCCGGCAGCCGCGCGAGATCGGGGACCGTACCGCCGATGGTCGGAAGCGTCCGTTCCTCGGACTCGATGCGTGCCGGATCGCAGGTCAGCAGAAGTTGGGTGTAGGGATGTGAGGGCGCGTGGAAGAGGCGCCTGATGTCGGCATGTTCGACCACCTCCCCGGCATACATGACCACGACCTCGTCGCAAATCTCGGCGATGAGGCCGAGGTTGTGCGAGACGAACAGGATGGCGCCCTTGAACTCGGCGCGGAGCTGCTTGATCAGGTGAATGATCTGCGCCTCGAGCGTCACGTCCAGGGCCGTGGTCGGCTCGTCGGCGATCAGCAGCGAAGGATTGACCAGAAGCGCCATCGCGATCGCGATGCGCTGGCGCATGCCGCCGGAGAAGCGGTGAGGATAGTCCTGGATCCGCTGCTCGGGATCGGCGATGCCGACCCGGGCGAGCCAGGAGATCGCCTTCTTCAGCTTGTCCGCGCGCGTGCCCGGATCCCGGTGCTGGATGTCGATCATCTGGGTCGCGATCGACATCACCGGGTTGAGCGAGGTCATCGGATCCTGGAAGACCATGGCCAGCTGCCTGCCGCGGATGTCGCGCCAGGCCTCTTCGGACAGATTCTGCAGTTCCTTGCCTTCGAAGGCGATCGAGCCCGACGTCACATGGGCATTGCCGGCCAGCAGTCCCATGACCGCCGAAACCAGGGTGGACTTCCCGCAGCCGCTCTCGCCGACGATGCCGACGATGCGGCCCGGCCGGACTTCAAGGTCGACCTTGCGCAGCGCCTTGACCTGCCCACGTGCGGTCGCGAACTCGACGCTGAGGTCCCTAATGTCGAGGAGCGGCTGCACTAGGGCCGGTTGAGCTTGGGGTCGAAGGCGTCGCGAAGCGCTTCGCCGAGGAAGGTGAAGCCCAGCGTGGTCAGGATCAGCGGCAACCCGCCCGCGATCACCAGCCAAGGCGTGTCGCGGATGTACTGATAGCCGTCCTGCAGGATCGAGCCCCAGGTCGGCGTCGGCGGGCGGACACCGAGACCGAGGAAGGAGAGGCCGGCTTCGATCGTGATTACGACCGGGATCTCCATGCTGGCGAGGATCAGCAGCGGGCCGATGACGTTCGGCAGGATGTGCGAGAAGAGGATCCGGATGGGCCCCGCGCCAAGCGCACGCTCAGCCAGGATGAACTCGGTCTCTTTCATCGACAGCGTCTGGATGCGGATGATGCGTCCGTAGACCGGGATCGAGGTGACGACGACGATGGTGATGATGGTGCCGAGGCTCGGGCTCAGCAGGGTCACCATCGCCAGCGCGAACATGATCGTCGGGAAGGAGCGGACAGCGTCGAAGATCAGGAGGAGAGCGTTGTCTAGCCAGCGCGGCCCGTAGCCGGCGAGCATGCCGAGCACGAGGCCGCCCAGCAGCGACAGGCCCACCGCGACCAGCGATACCCAGAGCGCGATCCGCCCGCCGTAGATCACGCGGCTGTAGACGTCTCGGCCAAGCTGGTCGGTGCCGAGCAGATGCGCGGCGCTCGGATCCTGCATGCGCTGGCGCGGCGCCATCTGGAACGGATCATGGGTCGCAAGCAAGTCGGCGAAGATCGCGCTCAGCACCAGCGCCACGACGATGACGAAGCCGAGAAGGCCGAGCGGGTCGCGCGCGAGCTTGCGCGCGAAGGTCAACCAGGCGCGTTCGGTCGAGGTAGGGATCGAGTTGGCGGTCTGCGCGGTCATGACGGATAAGGCGATGGCCGCCGCTTGGGAGCGACGGCCATCGATTTTCAGCCCCTGGCGCTTAGGCCGGCTTGAACCGTTGGAAGAACTGCCGCTGCGCGTCCGGTGACAGCGCCGGCACCACCGTGTCGCGGTGAATGACGGCGTTCACCGCATGCGTGAGGAACACATAGGAACCGGACTGCTCCATGAGGTCCTGCATGCGGATGTAGCCTTCGGCGCGTTTCTTGTCGTCCAGTTCGCTCGTGAGCGTCTGGTGCAGCTTGTCGAACTCGGGATTGCGGAAGCGCTCCCAGTTCCATTCGCCGACCTGCTCGGAGACGAACCAGGCGGTCGCCCAGGACGGGTCGGGCTGCATCGAGAAGCGGACGATGTGAAGGCCCATCTCCTTCCACTTGCCGTTCTTGTCGCCGGCCAGCGCCTTCTGCGAGCCGCCGTCGAACGGGCGCACGTCGGCCTGGATGCCGATCTTGGCGAGGCTCGCGGCCACCGCCTGCGCCGCGTTGACGAACTCGGCCGAGTTGCGGACGCCGATGTCGGTCTTGAAGCCGTTCGGAAAGCCGGCCTCGGCCAGCAGCTTCTTCGCCTTGTCGAGGTCCATCTTGTCGATCAGGTTCTTCGGCCGGTGGCCGAGGATGCCGGGCGCGATGATGCCCGTGGACCGGGTGGCGACGCCGAAGAACGCTGCATCCAGGACCATGTCGACGTCGATGCCGTACTGGACCGCCTGGCGCACGCGGATGTCCTTGAACGGCCCTTCCTCGCTCTGCATGCCGAGCCACCAGTAGGCGAGCGACGGCTTGACGATGAGCTTCGACTTCGGCGGCATCTTCTTCTGCAGGCGCGCGACCGAGGCGATCGGCAGCTGCGCGAAGTCGATCTCGCCGGCTTCGTAGGCGATCTCGCCGGCGTTGGCGTCGAGGATGACGATGTAGTGGATCTCGTCATAGGCAGGCTTCTCGCCCTGCCATAGCGGATTGCGCTCGAGCACGACGATGCGGCGCGGCTCCATCGTCTTGATCCGGTAGGGACCGCAGACGGCGGGCACGTCGGTGAGGATCTTGGTGAGGTTCTTCGCCTCCATCGCCTTCTTCGGAAGGACGAGGCCCGAACCCGCCGGCAAGGTCGAGGTCCAGAGCGGCTGGAACGGCTCCTTGAGGATGATCACGCCGGAGTGGCTTCCGGTGACCTCGACCTTGTCGAGCTTCTCCCAGTCGGTCTTGTAGCCCATCTTGTTGTTGGGATTGGCGATACGCTCGTAGGAGAACTTCACGTCCTCGGCGTTGACCTCGCCGAAGCCGTCGCTCCACTGGACGCCCTTGCGCATCGTGAAGCGGATGCGAGTCGCAGACTCCTGGACGATCTCCTCGGCGAGCTGCTTTTCCCATCCCCACTCGCTGCCCGGCTTGACCGAGATCAGGCCCTGCCAGATCGAACGCATGATGTCGTCGTCGGCGGTACCGAGGCGCCAGCCCGGATCGAGCGTCTCGGTCGACTGGAACATGCGGCTCTTGAGGATCTTGAGGCCGCCCTGGGCGACCACTTCCGATCCCGGAAGCAGCGTTGCGGCGAGCGCCCCGCCGCCGGCGGTCTTGAGGAAGTTCCTGCGAGAGAATGCGTCGAAGGCCATTGTCGCCCCTCCTGTCGAAGTCCCTGATCGCTTCGCAGCCGCGGTCCGGCCGGCGATTTCAAGCGATCTTGGCACGACGGAGGGCGGGCGACAAAGCAACCGGAGGCGCGATGGAACGGCCTCCGGCGACCAACCCAAGGTGGAGAAATCGGCTCAGCCGAGGGCGGTCTTCCCGAGCCTCGGCTGAGCCTCGTAGGTGCGCGGGCCGTTGAAGACCTTCTTCAGCAGGAAGTGCGTCGGAACGAAGATCACGGTCGGGAGAAACGCCATATAAACAAAGAGGTAGGCAATCGGTGAGGTGATCCATTGGGGCGCGCCGAGGGGGCCGTAGACCCAGTTGATGTTCTCCTCGGGCGTGCCGATAAAGAACGAGAGAGGCAGGACCACCAGCGCGAGTGCGGTCTGCACCCAATAGGCGCGGGGGTCGTAGCCCTGGCGGACCAGCATCCAGATCACGATTGCCGGAAAGAACAGGTGAAAGAGCGACATTGCGCGCAGCAACAGCGGCAGGCGGGTGTCGAACATGTAGGCGGCGAGCCCGATGTGTCCGCCGGTGAAGAAGTCCAACGTCCAGACGATCTCGAGCGGCAGGACGCCGACCGCCATCATGGAGGCAAGCAGGCGGTTCCCGGTCCAGATCGCGAGCAACGTTACGAACAGGGCGATGTCCGAGAACCAGAGGAAGTTCTGCGGGCCGTACTGACGGAGATAGATCGGGATCAGCACGATGACGAAAGCGAGGTAGGGCAGCTTCACCCAGAGGGGATATGTCGCCTTGTCGGTCATGGGGTGGGGACCTCGATGCGTTGGTGGCGCTGGAACCTTGCGCCCCCCGGTTAGGTTCCCTTGAGCACCCCTTCGTCACTGCGAGGCACTCATGCAGATCCGTAAAGCACGCCGGGACCGGACGCCCGCGCGAGGCGATCGCCCGCATTCCTCGGCCGAGCCGGGAATCGATGCGGACGACCAGAAGGTAACGGACGAGATCGAGGACTCGGTCGAACTGATGCGCGCGGTCGAACATCCCGGCGAATTCCCGCCGCCGACGCCGGCGCGGGCCGACAAGGGCCGGCATCGGGACTGAGTCATGAATCGGCTGCCGTTCGGGCCGATCGGCGAGCGCGGACGCCATCTCTGCATCGATATGCAGCGCCTGTTCGCCCCCGGCGGCCCATGGCCGGCCCCGTGGATGGAACGCGTCCTGCCGGTGGTTGCGACCCTCGCGGAGAGGTATGTCGAACGGACGATCTTCACGCGCTTCATCCCGCCCCCGCGTCCGGAGGACATGCCGGGATCCTGGCGGCTCTACTACGAGCGTTGGCGCGAGGTGACGCTTGAACGATTGGATCCGGCGATGCTGGAGCTGGTGCCGCCCCTGGCGGAACTCGCGTCCCGTGCCCGGGTCGTCGACAAGCCCACCTACTCGGCCTTTTCGACACCCGCCCTCACGCTGCTTCTGCACGAACAACACGTCGATACACTCATCGTCACCGGTGCGGAGACCGATGTCTGTGTGCTGGCGACCATCCTTGGCGCCGTCGATCGTGGGTACCGCGTGATCGTCGTCACCGACGCGATCTGCAGTTCGACCGACGAAGGCCATGACGCGCTTCTGGGCCTTTACCTCAACCGCTTCGCGCAGCAGATCGAGACCGCCGAGTGCGCAACGATCCTCGAGAGCTGGACGTAGGCGGAACACCGGTCGCGCGCAGGCGTTAACTCCTCAGGGACAAGGAGATCGCCAGATGCCCAACAGGCCGAGCGCCGGATTCCGCGACGGCAAGACGATCCGCCGATGGCAGACCTATACAAAGCCGCCGGCGGACGACGACACCATCGTCAATGAAGAGCTATTTCCGCGACCGCCCGGACAGGCAACCGAAACCTCGGTTGCGCCGGATCCGGCGTTCGCGCCGATCGACCACAGCCGTCCGGACCTTCCCGACGAGAACGATGACGGTCTTGATCCGCTGACAGAGGAAGTCATTCGCCGGGCGGAAAGCAACGCCACGCAGCCTCTGGACTTCGAAGAGGAGCCGGCAGAACCGCGCGAGGCAATCGACAACCAGGGCGAATTTCCCGGTCTCGCCGATCAGGGCGAGGAGTCGCCGCGCCCCCGCAAGCCGAGGAGGAAGTCATGACCAGCAAGGTGCCCCCGATCCCGCCGGCCAATCGCAGCCCGCGTCGCGAGCCGCGGCAGGACGAGGACCCGAAGGCCCCCACGAACAAGCCGATGGAAGTGGACGAGAAGCAGGCCCAGGCCGCGAACATTCAACAGAACACCCGCAACCAGGGAAACCCGACGAGCCGCGGCGGCAACCCGCACGCGCGCTAGCTACTCCTCGTAGATCATCTTTCGGGTCATGCCCCCGTCGACGACGAAGTTGGCGCCGGTGACGAAACCGGATCGACTGCCGTCGAGCAGATAGGCGACGATCTCGGCGACATCGTCCGGCTTGCCGACACGGCCAGCGGGATGTTGGATGTGGTCCTTGCGGCGAAGGGCGGCGTAATTCTTGGTCTCGATCCAGCCAGGGCTCACGCTATTGACCCGGACATCGGGCGCCATGCTGAGCGCCAGGGAATGGCTGAGGGCGAGGAGGCCGCCCTTGGAAGCGGAATAGGACTCCGTATCGGGCTCCGACATGAGCGCCCGGGTCGACGCGATCGCGACGAAGGCGCCCTTCGACTTGCGCAAGGGCCTTTCAGCGGCCCGGGCGAACAGGAACGAGGCGGTCAGGTTGGTGTCGATGATGCGCCGCCAGTCGGCGAGCGTGTGCCGGCGGAGCGACACGCGGTTCATGATCCCGGCGTTGGAGACGACGCCGTCGAGGCGGCCGAAGCGCTTGAGCGCGGTTGCGACGGCATTGTTCGCCGTCGACTCTTCGGCGACATCCCCGGCAACGATCTCGGCGTGACGCCTCTGGCGGGCGAAGACGCGTCCAAGACTCGCGGCGGACAGGTCGACGGCGATGATCCGCCACCCCTCGTCGACGAGCTTGCGAGCGGTTGCCCGGCCGATCCCGCTGGCCGCTCCCGTGACGATCGCGACCCTGGAATCGGCCATGTACCTCTCTTCGGATCAGCGCGACGCGAGCTGCTGGACGTTCGAATAATGCTCGCGCAGGGTCGGCAGGGCCTGGCCTGCAAGAAATCTCAGGCTGCGATTTTCGCCCGCCCGGGCATAGGCGGTAAAGAGGGGGATCGCGTCGCCGTGCATGCGGCTCATCTCGGTCATGAACAGGAGGTCGATCTCGTTCACCGAGGCATTGGCCAGTCGGTCGAGGCGGGACTGGAGGTCGCTGTCGAGCTTCTCGGGGAGGCTGAGCTTGGCTGAAGCGGCGGCTTCGAAGATGTAGGCCTTGCCCGTCTCGTAGTCGTCGATGATCTGCTCCGCATACTTGCGTACCCGACGATCGGTCGAGCGCTTCAGCAGCTGCTCGCTGGCCAGGATCGCAAATTGGCTGGCGGACGACGCGCGTTCGGCGAATTCCTGCGAGGTCGGGGGCGGAGCTGACTGAGCCCCGGCGGGCAGGGATGCTCCGGGGGCGAAGCCGAGCAGCAGCATGAGCAACAAATGAACCCGCTTCACGACCGGCTCCCTCTCGACGGTGACGGCAAGTGGCCGCTTAACCGTCGAGGTCGGCAGGCGTTGCGGGAAGGACGAGTACAAAACGGAAATCGCGGTGCTAGTGCACCCGCTCGCCGTATTTCTTCACCGCCCATTCCGAAAGCGTCAGGCCGAGTCCCGGTGCATCATTCAAGGTGAGCCAGCCATTGGCGATCTTCGGCGGATTTTCGAACAACTCCGCCTGGAGCGGGTCGCGTTCCGGATCGGTGAAGGATTCGACGATCAGCCCGGCCGGCGTGGAGGCGACGAGCTGGGCATGGATGAAGCAGTCGTGGTGCGGGGCGACGTGGACATGGTTCAGCTCGCAGAGCGCCGCCAGTTTGCGGCCCTCGGTGAAGCCGCCGGACATCGTGCAGTCGAACTGCAGGATTTGAATTGCCTGCTCTTCCAGCATCGCCCGGCAGCCGTAGCTGGTCAGTTCGCTTTCGCCGCCTGACAACGGTATCCGGGTGCGTCGGGCCAGGAGCTTGAGTTCCCGTCGGTCGTCCGCCCACCGCACCGGCTCCTCGAGCCAGCGCGGATTGAGCGGCTCCAGCAGGCGAGCGCCTTCGATCGCAGTCTGCAGGTCCCAGGCGCGGTTCACGTCGACCATGAGGTCGCGGTCCGGCCCGATCACATCGCGAACGACCTCCATCCGCTTTATGTCTTCGGCGAGACTCAGGCCGCCGACCTTTCCCTTGAAGCCGGTATGGCCCTGGGCTTTCAGCTTCTCGATCTCGTCGCGGAGTTCTGCCAGATCCTTGCCGTCGCGGTAGTAGGCGCAGGTGACATAGCAGGGCACCTGGTCTCTGAAGCCGCCGAAGAGGCGATAGAGCGGCAGGCCCGCCGCCTTGCCGACGATGTCCCAGCAGGCGAGGTCGACCGCTGCCGCGATCCGGATCAGCGGTTCGCGACCCCAGCCCTTCTCGTGTGCCAGGCGTTGCGAGGTGAGCGCGAAGAGCTTCTGATAGACCCGCTCTGGCGCCAGCGCATCCGATCCTACGATTTGCTCGGCGATCCCGGTCTTGAACGCCTGGATGGCACCGGCGATCGAGGTGTAGTTGGTTGCGAGCCCGAAACCCTCGATGCCTTCGTCCGTCTTGATCCGCACCAGGATCTCGTTGGCGCGGGGCACGACGAAGTGGCTGACCCAGTGCGGGCGTCCGGTTTCGGGCGCGGTGAGGATGAAGGCGTCGAGGCCGGTGATCTTCATGGGTAGTTTCGCTGTCGGCGGGAAGGGCGGGAGGACATGGTGCGCGGCATCAAGCTCTAGTGCAAACCCTGTTCGGCTCAACTAGCATTCCGGGACTTTCCCCGAGAGTTACGCCTTTCCTATGAGTTTCATCACCGTCGACGGCGTCCGGCTCGAATACCAGATGATCGAGTCCGCCCAGGGACGCGACGACACGCTCGTCTTCCTGCACGAAGGCCTCGGCTCGGTTGCCGGCTGGCGCGACTACCCTGCGAAGATCGCGGCGGCCACCGGGTGGCGGGTCCTGACCTATTCCCGCAGAGGATACGGCCAGTCGGATTCGATCGCGGGCCCGCGGGCGGTCGACTTCATGCACGATGAGGGACGGATCGTGCTGCCGGCTCTGCTCGACCATCTCGGCGTGGACCGGCCGGTCCTGATCGGCCACTCAGACGGCGGCTCGATCGCGCTGATCCATGCCGGTGGCGCTGACCGCCCGGTTCGAGGCGTCGTCACGCTGGCGGCGCATGTTTTCGTCGAGGACCTGACGATCGCCGGCATCGTCGAGGCTAAGAAGGCTTTCGAGACGACCGATCTCGGGCAACGCCTGGGCCGCATCCACAAGGATGTTCCGAGCGCTTTTCGGGGATGGAACGACATCTGGCTCCACCCGGACTTTCGCGCCTGGACCATCGAGGCATTTCTGCCGAAGATCCTTTGCCCGGTGCTGGCGATCCAGGGTGTCGACGACCAGTATGGAACGCCGGCCCAGGTCGAGGCGATTGTCCGCGGCGTCGGCAAGCACGCCAAGGGCCTCATGATCGAGAATTGCCGTCATGCGCCCCACCGCGAGGCGGAAGCGGCGACCACCAAGGCGATCACCGACTTCGTCGCAGGCGTGCAATGAGCGGCCAGGTCTTCCGCTGTACTTTCACGGTGCGCTTCGGCGACTGCGACCCGGCGGCGATCGTCTTCTATCCGCGCTACGTCGAGATGCTGAACAACGTCTGCGAAGAGTGGTTCGAGAACGCGCTCGACCTGCCCTGGGGCCGGATGCATGCGACCGAGCATCGCGGCATGCCGATCGTCGACCTGCATGTCCGCTTCCTCAGGCCCAGCCGGCTCGGCGAGAAGCTGGACTTCGCGCTCGTCCTGTCCCGTCTCGGGCGCAGCGCGGTCGAGCTCGAGATCGTTGCCGAGTGCGATGGCGAGCGGCGGCTGGATGCGCGGCTCAAGGTCGTGCACAGCGACCTTCGTGGACCGAAGGCTCTCGCGATCCCGCCGGACCTGCGCGAGAAGATGAGGCCTTATCTCGTCGAGAGCGGAGCCTGAGGAGATGCCGATGTTCGTTTTCGACCGCCATCCCAGCAGCTACCGGCACTGGAAGCTGACCTTCGACGGCCCGATCGCGACACTGGCGATGGACGTCGACGAGAATGGCGGGATGGTCGAAGGTTATGCGCTCAAGCTCAACTCCTACGACCTCGGCGTCGACATCGAGCTGAGCGACGCGCTCCAGCGGATCCGATTCGAGCACCCGGAGGTGAAGGCGGTCGTTCTCACCTCGGCGCGGGAGCGGATGTTCTGTGCCGGGGCCAACATCTACATGCTGGGCGCTTCCAGCCATGCCTGGAAGGTGAACTTCTGCAAGTTCACCAACGAGACCCGGAACGGCATCGAGGATTCCTCGCGGCATTCCGGCCTCAAGTTCCTGGCGGCGGTCAACGGGGCCTGCGCCGGCGGAGGCTACGAGCTGGCGCTGGCCTGCGACGAGATCCTGCTGGTCGACGACCGTTCGTCCACGATCAGCCTGCCGGAAGTGCCGCTGCTCGGCGTGCTGCCCGGGACCGGAGGCCTGAGCCGTCTCGTCGACAAGCGGAAGATCCGGCGCGACCTCGCCGATCTCTTCTGCACGAACCCCGACGGTATCCGCGCCGACCGGGCGAAGGCCTGGGGGTTCGTCGATGGAAGTGCGTCACCTCGCGACTTCGCGGCGAAGGCGAAAGAGCGAGCGCTGGCATTGGCCGCGCAGTCGGACCGGCCGGAGAATGCCAAGGGAGTCGATCTCACGCCGCTCAGCCGCCGGATCGAGGACGACAGCCGCATCGACTACGATTGCATCTCGGTCGATATCGACCGCACGCGCCGCATCGCGACCATCATGGTCAGGGCGCCGGAGAGCAGTCCGGCGTCGGATATAGCGGGGATCGAGGCTGCCGGTGCGACCTGGTGGCCGCTCAAGATGGCGCGCGAGCTCGACGATGCGATCCTGATGTTGCGGCTCAATGCGCTGGACATCGGACTCTGGGTGCTTCGCACCGGAGGCGACCCGGCGCACGTCATCGCCGCCGACAACGCGCTCGCCACCCATGTCTCGCATTGGCTCGTTCGCGAGACGATCGGCCTGATGCGCCGGACCTTCGCCCGCTTGGATGTCTCCTCGCGCAGCCTCTACGCGCTGGTCGAGGAAGGATCGTGCTTCGCGGGCACGCTGGCTGAGCTCCTGCTGGCAGCCGACCGTAGCTACATGATCGACCGGACCGTTTCCGGAGAGGCAGGGCCGACCGTCATGCTGTCTTCGGTGAATTTCGGCATCTTCCCGATGGTATCCGGGCGTTCGCGGTTGGCGACGCGCTTCAACAGCGAGGATGCAGCCGAAAAGCTGAAGGCGAGCATCGGTGCGGCGCTGGATGCGCCGGCGGCGCTCGCGGCCGGGCTGGTAACGGTGACGCCGGACGACCTCGACTGGGAGGAGGAGATCCGGCTCGCCCTCGACGACCGGGCCGCTCTCTCGCCCGACGCGCTGACCGGCATGGAAGCGAGCTTGCGCTTCGCCGGTTCGGAGACCATGGAAACGAAGATCTTCGGCCGGCTCTCGGCGTGGCAGAATTGGATCTTCAACCGGCCGAACGCGGTCGGAGAGAAGGGCGCGCTCAAGCTTTTCGGGTCCGGCAGCAAGGCCCAGTTCGACTGGCAGAGGGTTTAGCCATGGCGACGCTGAATTATCAGGAGCTGATCCCCAACAACGTCGACCTCGGCGGCAACCGCCAACTCCAGCGCGCGCTCGAGCACTGGCAGCCGCGCTTCCTTAGCTGGTGGAAGGAGCTGGGTCCGGAGCGTTACCAGGGCGCGGACGTCTATCTGCGCACCGCGACCTCGGTCGACATCAAGGGCTGGGCGACCTACGGCTATGTGAAGATGCCGGAGTATCGCTGGGGCATCTTCCTCGCCGAGCAGGAGGCGGATCGCAAGATCGGCTTCGGCGACTTCTATGACCAGCCGGTCTGGCAGCAGGTGCCGGCCGACTTCCGCTCGGTCCTGCGCCGGCTGATCGTGACCCAGGGCGACACTGAGCCTGCCTCAGTCGAGCAGCAGAGGCTCCTCGGCCTGACCGCACCCTCGCTTTACGACCTCCGGAACCTCTTCCAGGTGAACGTGGAGGAGGGGCGGCATCTGTGGGCGATGGTCTACCTGCTGCACGCCCATTTCGGCCGCGACGGCCGCGAGGAGGCTGAGGAGTTGCTCGCCCGCCATTCCGGCGACGCCGACAAGCCCCGCATCCTCGGCACCTTCAACGAGCCGATCTCGGACTGGCTCTCCTTCTTCATGTTCACCTATTTCACCGACCGCGATGGGAAGTACCAGCTTAAGAGCCTTGCCGAGAGCGCCTTCGATCCGCTGGCGAGAAGCTGCCGCTTCATGCTGACCGAAGAGGCCTACCACATGCATGTAGGGGAGAACGGCATCGGACGCATCGTCAGGCGCACGCTGGAGGTCATGAAAGAAATCGGTAGCGAGGATCCGGAGGCGGTACGCCGGGCGGGAGCGATCGATCTCGCCACGATCCAGCGCTACGTGAACTTCTGGTTCTCGTCGTCCCTCGATCTGTTCGGCTCCGAGCAATCGTCGAACGCCGCGACCTCCTTCGCCAACGGCATCAAGGGGCGGCCGGACGAGGCAACCTTCGACGATCATCTTGCGCTGGACCGGGCCTGCGATGTCGAGACGCCGGACGGGACTGGCGGCGTCCGCCTAGACGCCGTTCCTCTCCGGAACGCGATGAACGAGGTCACGCGCCGTGCCTTCATCACGGATTGCGAGAGCGGCTTCGTCCGCTGGAACCGGCTGATCGAGAAGGAAGGCTACGAGACCCGTCTCACCCTTCCGTCCGGCCGTTTCCGCCGCTCGATCGGCGTCTGGGCGAACCAGCCGGTGGCGCCCGACGGGACAATCGTCCCTCGCGCGGCCTGGGAGGCGCGGAAGGCCAACTGGCTGCCATCGGAGGCGGACGGTGCCTTCATCCGCTCGCTGATGCACCAGGTGATCGAGCCCGGGAAGGTCGCGGGCTGGATCGCCCCTCCCGGGCGCAGCATCGATCATCAGCCGATCGACTTCGCCTATGTGAAGTTTCACTGACGCGTATCTGAGCTGATTGCGCCGTTGGTCGCCGCTGTTATTCTTCCAGGGCAGGCCGGATGTCGGACGTGGATCCGACGCGCAGCGCAGTGGCTGCGGCGTTCCGCCGTCCATTGTCAAAGGAGAGAAGAATGACCCTTCGTATCAACTCGACCGCGCCGGACTTCCAGGCGAAGACGACCCAGGGCGACATCAAGTTCCACGAGTGGATCGGCGACGGCTGGGCGATCCTGTTCTCGCATCCGAAGGACTTCACGCCGGTCTGCACCACCGAACTCGGGTATATGGCGCGTCTCAAGCCCGAGTTCGACAAGAGGAACACCAAGATTGTCGGCCTAAGCGTCGATCCGGTCGACAATCATTCGCGCTGGGCCAAGGACATCGAGGAGACCCAGGGCGCCGCGGTCACCTACCCGATGATCGGCGACCCGGAGCTCAAGGTCGCGACCGCCTACGACATGCTGCCGGAAGGTGCGGGCACGACCTCGGAGGGCCGCACCGCCGCCGACAACGCGACCGTACGCTCGGTGTTCATCATCGGCCCGGACAAGAAGATCAAGGCGATGCTGACGTACCCGATGAGCTCGGGCCGAAACTTCGACGAGGTGCTGCGCCTGCTCGACTCCTGCCAGCTGACCGCCAAGCACACGGTGGCGACCCCAGTGAACTGGAAGATGGGCGACGACGTGATCATCCCCCCGTCCGTCTCGGATGAGGCGGCGAAGCAGAAGTTCCCCGGCGGCTGGAAGACGGTGAAGCCCTACCTCCGCATCGTGCCGCAGCCCAAGGGCTGACCCGTATCCGCCGGCTGCGGAATACCCTTTCGCAGCCGGCGGCGTATCCATAGGCATCCGCGTCAACGCGGTGTAGGAAGCCGTAGCGCCGCGGGGTAAGCTCCTGGCTGCGCGGGAGTTTTGGTGGGGAGCGGGGAAGCTTGCGTTCTGATGCCGCCGCTGACGTAGCAGCGACCGATGCGCTGCTTCGCCAGGTGCTCGATGGTGTCGATGCGGGGATCTGCATCGTAGACGCCGATGGGCGGATCGTTCTCTACAACAAGCGTCTGCCCGAGATCCTCGGGCTTCCGGAGTCGCTGCTCGCCGGACGGCCGAGCCAGGACGACGTCATCCGCTTCCAGGCGAGCCGGGGAGATCTCGATGCCCTCGGCATCGACACCGAAGCCCGCATGGCGCAGGTCGCCTCCAAGATCCAGAAGGCGACGGAACCGTTCCGCTATGAGCGGACGAACCGGGACGGACGCATCATCGAGGTCCTGATCCATCCACTGGCGGACGGCCGGCAAGTCCGGACCTTTACCGATGTCACCGTCGTCCGTGCGGCCTCGCAGCGCCTCGAGACGGCGGAACGTCTCCTGGCGGAGATTCTCGCCGGCCTAGATGCCGAGGTGACGGTCTTCGACGCCGACGAGATCTTTGTGCTCGGCAACCAGCGCTTCCGCGAGGGAAATCCGCATCTTCCGCCCGACGCCGATCTCTTGGGCAAGAAGTTCGCCGATATCGTCAGGCTGTCCGTCGCCGCCGGCGTGGCTGCCGATCCGCAGGCGAAGAAGGATCCTGAGACCTATGTGGCGCGCCGGACCGTGGAATGGCGCGAGGCCAGGGAGAAGCGCTTCGAGTACCACCCCGCGTCCGGGCGGTGGCATCTTGTCCGCACGCACCGCTCTCCGTCCGGCCTGACGATCCAGTTCGTCTTCGACGTCAGCGACCAGAAACGCGCCGAGGAAGAGCTCGCCGCCAAGTCCGCCCTGCTCGAGCTGGCGCTCGAGAGCATGGGCGATGGCCTGGCTCTCTACGACAAGGACATCAACATCATCTTTCACAATCGCCAGATGCGGGAGTTCTTCGGCTTTCCCGAGGAGCTGTTGCGCGGCAAGGCGACGGCCGAGCGGATGGCACGCTTCCTGGCGATCCGCGGGCGATATGGCGGCGGTGATCCGGGAGTCCAGGTCGAGCGTGTGCTCGCAGGCTTCCGCAAGCGCGATCGACACATGTACGAGCACAAGCTTGCGGATGGGCGGACGATCGAGATCCACCACAATCCCCAGCGCGACGGGACGCTGATCCGCCGCTATGTCGATGTGACCGACAAGAAGCGCATGCAGGAAGATCTGGATGCCAAGGCGTCGCAGCTTGAGACCACACTGGATCATATGGGCGACGGCATTGCGGTGTTCGATCACGACCTCAATGTCGTGCTTCACAATCGGCGGCTCAGGGACATGTTCGCCATCCCCGAGGCTGTGATGCAGGGAAAGGCGATCCCGGCCGAGCGGATCCTTCATGCCATGGCCGTTAAAGGCCAGTACGGGCCGGGGGCGCCGGACGAGCACGCGAAAAGACTGATGACCGAGCTGAAGAATCGAACGGCGGCAACCTTCGAGGTCGTCATGCCCGACGGGCGGACCGTCGCGGTTCACCATATTCCGCTCAAGGATGGCGGACTCGTCAGGCGGTACGTGGACCTGGGCGCGCGGCAGAAAGGCTAGCTGCGGCCCCGGCGATGCCGGGACCGCGCCAGGATCGGCATCAACCCCAGTACGGGGGGACCTTGTAGTACGAGAACGACTTGCCACGGATGTCGCCATCCGCGCGGATCAGGTCGTCGAGGTCGTAGGCCGGCGCCTTCTGGAGCACGTCCTTCGACATCGGCACCACATACCCGCCCTTATCCTCGTTGTAGTCGAGCAGTGACCAGGGCATCGGATGATACTTCTCGCCCATGCCGAGGAACCCGCCGAAGCCGAGGACGGCGTACATGATGTTGTTCGACATCTTGTCGAGCACGACGTCCTCGACATGACCGATCTTCTCGCCCGACGTGTTGTAGACCGAGGTTCCGGTGACCTTCGAACTCAAGATCGCCTTCGTATGTCCAGTGGGGGTAGGCATGGATTATCTCCTCAAAAGCATGCTGGCGGCGCGATCGCGCTGATCGAGCCGGGTGCATGTCAAACGTCAGGCCGAAGAGGCCGTTCCCGCATAGGGCTGCGACATCGTAGCCTTGGTGTCATGAAGCAGGCGCAGCACTCAATCGCGGTATCGACGTCCGGCAAGGGGCTCGTGGAGATCACCACGGAGATCGCCGGATGGATCGCGAAGCAACGGATCTCCATGGGGCTCCTGACGCTCTTTTGTCGCCATACCTCGGCGTCGCTCCTGATTCAGGAGAACGCCGACCGTGACGTGCGGAAGGATCTGGAGGCCTATTTCGAGCGGATCGTGCCGGAGGCGCCGGGGCGCTACATCCACGACGCTGAGGGACCGGACGACATGCCATCGCATATCCGAACGGCATTGACCCAGGTGCAGCTGACGATCCCGGTCTCTGGAGGGCGGATGGCCCTCGGCACCTGGCAAGGCATCTACCTGTTCGAGCATCGCCGGGCGCCGCACCGCCGCGAGGTCGTCTGCCACCTGCTCGGCGAGTAGCCTCTAAAGGTCGATGACGATGTTGCCCGCCGAATCCAGACTGGCGCGGGCGCCCGGCGGAACGACGCATGTTGCGTCGTACTCCTCGACGATCAGGGGGCCGGGCTTATGGTCACCGATATCCGAACGGCGGAGCACAGGCGTTTCGATCCAGCCGGACTCCGGCCCGAAATAGGCGGGACGAGGCGGCGGGGGCTCCGGTTCGGCGCGGGTCGAGCGGACGCGCTCCGGCACGCCGGCGCCGTCGCGAAGCCCGAGGCCGATCACTTGCATCGCCACCAGCTCGACCGGTTCTTCAGGCCCGGCGCGATGGCCATATGTTTTCTCGTGCTCGCGTCCGAACCCTTCCTCGAGGTGAGCGACCATGGCCTGGTCGATGGGCCTGTCCGGCATCGGCACGACCAGCTCGTAGCTCTGGCCGTGATAGTGAAGCGACGCCGATCGCCGGAGCCGAGCGCGCGTGCCGGTGAATCCTTCGCTGGCGAGCTGGTCGAGCGCCTGGCGGGCGATCTCGGTCCAGGCCGCTTCGATCTCGGAGAGATCGGCCTTCCGCAGGAGCCGGCGGAAAGTGCGGGCATAGTGGTGCTCGACGTCGGCATAGAGCAGGCCGAAGGACGAGAACAGCCCGGCCGAGGGCGGCACCACGACCCGCGGCATGCCGAGCGACTTCGCCATGCCGGCGGCGAACAGAGGGCCGTTGCCGCCGAAGGCGAAGAGCGCGAACTCGCGGGGATCGCGGCCGCGCTCGGTCGAGACGGCCTTGATCGCCCGGATCATGTTGGAAGCCGCGATCTGATGCGCGCCGTAGGCCGCCTGCTCGATCGACATCTTCATCGGCGCGGCAACGCTCGCGGTGAAGACCTGCCTGGCCTTGGCGGCGTTCAGCTTCACGGCGCCGCCGACCAGGTGCTGCGGGTTGAGGTAGCCCAGGATGACGTTGGCGTCGGTGACGGTCGGCGTGGCGCCGCCCTTGTCGTAGCAGACGGGGCCGGGTTGGGCGCCGGCACTTTCCGGGCCGATCTGCAGCGAGCCGCCGCCGTCGATCCAGACATGCGAGCCGCCGCCGGCGCCGACCTCGGCGAGGTCGATCGCCGGGACTTTCAGCGTGTAGCCGGCGCCTGTCAGGAGGCGCGAGCCGATCATGATACCGGCGCCCACCGAATACTCGGCCGCGCGGGTCACCTCGCCATCCTCGACCATCGAGGCCTTGGCCGTGGTGCCGCCCATGTCGAAGGTCAGGATCTTCGGAAGTCCCTTGGCGCGGGCGAGCGCCTGGGCACCGACGACACCGCCGGCGGGCCCGGACTCGATGATGTTCATCGGTCGCTCGGCCGCCGCCTGGTCGGTGGTGAGGCCGCCATTGGATTGCATCAGCAGCAGGCGCGCCGGGATGCCGGCGGCATTCAGGCCGCGGCGAAGTGCCCGCAAATAGCTCGAGACGATCGGCATCACATAGGCGTTCACGACGACGGTCGAGGTGCGTTCGTACTCCTTCACCTCGGGCAGAACCTCGTAGGAGACCGAGAGGGGAAGCGACGGCGCTCTCCTTCGTACGATTTCGGCGATCGCGAGCTCGTGCGCCGGGTTGGTGAAGGAGTTGAGAAGGCAGACCGCGATCGCCTCGACCTTCTCGGCCAGCAACGTGTCGACCGCGCGTTCGGCGTCGGCCGGATCGAGGGCGCGCTCGACCTTGCCGAAGGCGTCGATACGCTCGTCGACGACCTGGCGGAGATAGCGTTCGACCAGCGGTGGCGGCTTGGTCCAGGTGAGGTCGTAGAGGCGGGGCATCCGGAGCGTCCGGATCTCCAGCACGTCGCGGAAGCCTTTAGTGGTGATCAACCCGGTGCGCGCACCCTTGTGCTCGAGGATCGCGTTGGAGGCGACCGTCGTACCGTGGCGGATCTCTTCCAGCATCTTGCCGTCGAGTCCGGTCTCGCGGAACAGCTGGGCCAGCCCATCGACGATCGCGGCAGCGTAGTTGCCGACGCTGGACGAGATCTTGGCCGTGTGGATCGTGCCGTCCTGGCCGAGCAGCACGATGTCGGTGAAGGTGCCGCCGATGTCGACGCCGACGCGATATGTGGTCACGCGCGGCGCCTCGCAGGTTCGGATGCGGGCGAATCCTCGCGCTGGACTTTGGGCACATCATGCCAGCCGCGTGCCTGGCGGAGTGCGGTGCGCCGAACCTCGGTCGCCTTCGGATCGACGGTCCAGGCCTTCGTGTCGACCACCACGCCGTAGTCGGCCTCCGCCTTCGCCGGAGACAGCAGCTCGTTGCGCACGTCCTTGAGTACGCCGGCCGGATCGCGCTCCAGCGGATCGCCCCAGCCGCCGGCGCCGGCAAGCACATGCCGGAAGACGTCGCCCCTCCTGACCGTCATCGTCAGCTTGCCGGGCAGGACGCGGTTCTCGCCGTCCGGATTGAGATAGTTCTCCGATGCCTTGCCGGGGCTTCCGCCATAGAGCCCGAACGGCCGATGGTCGCGTCGGTCGGAGCGCACCTGCAACGTTCCTTCCTCCTCGAGGAAGCGGTAGTCGCGCAGAAACGGCACGCCGCCGCGATACTTGCCGGCGCCGGCCTTGTCGGCGACGAACTCGTAGGCAAGCAGCTGGATCGGATGCTCGGCCTCGGTCACCTCGATCGAGTGGGAGGCCATGTTGGCGAACATGTGCGAGTTTCCGTCGAGTCCGTCGGCCCACGGCCTTGCACCCCAGGCGCCGCAAGTGAAGTCGACATAGATGAAAGGCGAGCGGTCGGCGTGGTACCCGCCGATCGAGACGCCAGTGTTGCCGCCGTCGCCGGCGGCCTTGACCTTGTCCGGGAGCATCATCGCCAGCGCCCCGAACATGCAGTCGGTCATGCGGAAGCCGGTCAGGCCGCGGGCGGCGCAGGCGGCCGGCAGCACCCCGTTGCCGACCGTTCCCGGCGGGCAGATCACGTCGATGGCACGGAAGACGCCCTCGTTGTTGGGGATGCCTTGCGGCAGCACCGATCGAACGCCGCAGTACGAGGCCGCCTTGGTGAAGGAGAGCGTGTTGTTGATGGCGCCCTTCACCTGCGGGCTGGTTCCGGTCCAGTCGACGACCATCTGATCGCCGATTTTCCGGATCGTGACGAAAAGCCGGATCGGCTTCCCGTAGTCGACGCCATCGTCGTCGATCCAGTCCTCGAAGCTCCATTCGCCGTCCGGCAGCTTCCTGAGCTCGGCGCGGGTCAGGCGCTCGGCATAGTCGATCGTCTCCTTCATGTAGAGACGGGTGCCCTCGACGCCATACTTGGCGACCAGCTCGGCGAACTGCTTTTCGGCGATGTGGCAGGCGGCGAGCTGGGCCCGAAGATCGCCGAACACCTTGACCGGCAGGCGGACGTTCTTCTCGATGAACGTCATGATCGTCTTGTTGACCTTGCCGGCCTCGTAGAGCTTCAAGGGCGCGATGCGGAGGCCCTCCGCGTAGATCTCGGTCGAGTCCGAGGCGTTCGATCCGGCGACGCGGCCGCCGACGTCGGTGTGATGGCAGACGGTCGCGGCGAAGGCGAGCCGCTGGCCCTGGTGGTAGAGCGGCTTGAAGACGAAGATGTCCGGCAGATGCATGCCGCCGTCGAAGGGGTCGTTCATGATGAAAACGTCGCCTTCGACCATGTCGTCTGCGTAGTGGCTCATGATCGAGGCGAGCGCGGTCGGCACTGATCCCAGATGGCCGGGAAGGGTTAGGCCCTGGGCGACCAGCTTGCCGTCGGCGTCGGCGAGGCCGGTTGAATAGTCCATGTTGTCCTTGAGCACGCCGGAGTAGGTCGTCCGGAACACCGTCAGCGCCATTTCGTCGGCGATCGAGAAGACCGCATTCTTGAACAGCTCGAACGCGATCGGATCGACGGTTGCCATCTTTAAGCCCTCCGCTTCGGGCCAGCTTGGCGGGGAGCCGGTCGGTGGCGCAAGTGTCCCATGCCGCCGGGCGAAAGGCCCGAACAGGCGCTATCCTATGGACTTTGGCGGGCAGGAGACCTCGATGATCACTCTCTACGCCTTCGGATCGAGCGTGCATCCGGGGATGAAGGGCAAGGGGCGCGATCTCCGGGCACAATGGGCACTGGAGGAAGCGGGGCTTGCCTACCGCGTCCATGGAGTCGATTCCCTCGGCGGCGAGCTGGATAGCCCCGCCTACCGCCGGATCAGCGCTTTCGGCCAGGTGCCGGCGATCGACGATGACGGTTTCATCGTCGCGGAGTCCGGCGCGGTGCTGCTCTATCTGGCAGAGAAAGCCGGCAAGCTGATCCCGGCCGACTTCCAGGGACGCATGCGGGTCACCCAGTGGTGTTTCGCTGCACTGGCCACCGTCGAGCGGCCGCTATGGGAAATTCGAATGATCGACGCTTTTCACAAGGGCGAGCCCGCCGGCCGGAGGGCTGCGTTGGTCAAGGAGGCTTGCCGTCGGTTCGACGATCTCGAGTCCAGGCTCGACGGCGAGGCATGGATCGTCGGCGAAGACTTCACGGTCGCCGACATTCTGCTGGCGACGGTATTACACGGGATCCGGAAGACCGAACTCCTCGATCCCTATCCCAAGCTGAAGGCCTATCTCGTGCGTGCCGTCGCCCGTCCGGCCTGGCAACGGGTCCTGGAGTCCTGTGCCGAGCGACAAGACGTGGCGGTCGCGGATATTCGCTAACGCCTCAAACCACCGTCGGCACGACCGCACCATCCATCGAGACGATCACGCCGGTGACGTAACTGGCCTTGGACGAGGCCAGGAACAGCACCAGTTCGGCGATCTCCTCGGGCTCGGCCATGCGGCCCATGGGAATGCGCTGCACGGCGCGCTTCAGCGCTTCGTCCTCGGTGATGCCGTTGAGCTTTGCATCCGATTTGAGGCCCTCGGCCACGCGCTCAGTGTTGGTGAGGCCCGGATTGATGCCGACGACGCGGATGCCCTTGCCGGCATAGGCATGGGCGAGCCCGGCGGTGGCCAGCATCAGTGCTGCGTTGGCCGCGCCGCCCGGCAGGTGCGTCGGCGTCGCGACCTTGCCGCCATTGCCGATCACGTTGACGATCACACCGGTCCCGCGCGCAGCCATGCGCTTAACCACCGGATCGAAGACGTTGACGTAGGAGAAGTACTTGGCGTCCATCGCCGCCCGCCAGGCGGCCGGTGTCAGGTCGTCGGGCGGCGTCCGCTTCGCGGCTCCGGCGGAATTGACCAGCACGTCGATGGGGCCGAGATCGCGCTCGGCGGCATCCACCACGCGCTGAGCCTGGTCGGCATCGATCAGGTCGGCGGCGTAGCCTTTGGCCGCGCCGAGCGCCTTCAGGGCGCGGTCGACGTTCGCCTGGGCCCGGGACACGATCGCGACCTTGGCACCTTCGGCGAGGAACGCCTCGGCGCAGGCCATGCCTATGCCCTTCGAGCCACCGGTGACGAGGACGGTCTTGCCCTTGAGATCGAGTTCCATCGCTGCCGTCCCTTCATGCGCCGAGATAGAGGCCACCGTTGACGTGGATCGCCTGACCGGTGACGTAGCGGCCTTGGGGGCCGGCGAGCCAGCGGACGGCCGAGGCGATCTCGTCCGGCCGGCCGCGGCGTCCGACGAGCGGCTTGTGCGTCGCGTGATGGCTCGGCTGCTTCGGCCCGGTGCGCGCGGTGTCGATCTGGCCGGGCACGACGCAATTGGCGGTGATGTCGTCCGGCGCCAGGTCGTGCGCGAGCCCGCGGGTGAAACCGACAAGGCCCATCTTGGCGCTGAGCACATGGACGCGGTCGGCGGCACCGAGATGCGCGCTGACCCCACCAATGTTGATGATGACGCCCCGGCCGCTCGCCTTGAGGGCCGGCAGCGCTGCCTTGGTGCAATGGAACGCGCCGTCGAGGCAGACGGCGAAGACCTGGCGCCACTTCTCGTAGTCGAGCTCGGCGAAAGGGACCTCCGCACGGACGGCCGCGTTGTTGACCAGGATGTCGAGCCGGCCGAACCGGACGATGGCGGCCTTGACCATGCGGTCGACGGCGGCCGGATCGGTCACGTCGGCGAGCTCGGCGATCGCCTTGCCGCCAGCGCTCTCGATCTCCTTGGCTACGGCTTCGACTTCCACCTTGTTGGAGCGGGCGTTGACCACGACCGCGGCGCCGGCCTTGGCGAGGTCGAGCGCGATCGCGCGGCCGATGTTACGTCCGGCGCCGGTGACCAGCGCCACGCGTCCGTCGAGTTCCATGGGGCTACTCCCTGAACGGCGTGAGGTCGATGCGCGGTGCCGAGAAGGCTTTGCGCGCGAAGGCAAGGAAGGCTTGGGCCTTGGCGTCGCTCCAGCCGCCATAGCGGGCGTTGGAGACGAACTTGGCATCGATCTCCGACCGCGTCAGCGGCTCGGACGCGCCACCGCGAAAATGCGGCTGGCGCAGCTCGATCACCTTGCCGTCGGTCAGCGTCGCCTTGATGTGGCCGGTGAAGCGTTTCGGATAGGGATCGTTCGGATCGATGCGGTAGCGTACCTTGGCCGCGACCGCCTGAAGCCGCGGATCCTGCGAGCGCTCGTCCGAAAACGCCTCCAGTCCCGCATCGCCAAGCACGATGCCAGCGGCGATGCAGTAGGGGATCGAGAACTTGCCGGCATAGCCGTTCGGCACGCGCTGCTTGTCGGCGAGCGGTTCCCACAACCGGTGCACATAGCCTTCGGCGGTGTCGCAATAGATGTCGGCGATCTGCTCCGGCTTGATCCCTTGCCCGGTCAGCCGCCGGGCGCAGTCGATATAGGGATGCGTCATCGTCCCGCAGGCGTAAGGCTTGAAAGCGATCGTCTCGGTGACCCAGGACGCGCCGAAGCCCTCCAGCAGGGCGGCCCAGTTGCCCTCGGCCGCATGCGCGAAGCCGTGGTACAGGCCATGCTTGCCTTCGAAAACCGTGCGGGGGCCGACGAAGCCCGACTTCGCCAGCATCGCCGCGCGATAGCCGCTCTGTGCCGCCCAGCCCGGGTGAAGCCGCTTGGTCCAGGTGCCTTCCGTCAGATACTCGATGATGCCGGAGGCCATGCTGCCGGCGATGCCGAGCGCGGAGGCGATGTCCTTTCGTGCGAGGCACAGGGCGGCAGCGACACCGGCGGCGGCGCCGACCGCGCCGAACACCGCCGTCGGATGGAACCCCGCTTTATGTACCGCCTTCGGGATCACCGTGCTCAGCCGGCAAGTCACCTCAAGGCCGACGGCGATGCCGCGAAGCGTGTCGGCGCCGGAGAGCCCGTGCCGCTCGGCTGTCGCCAGGATCGCCGGAAGGATGACGACACCGGCATGGACCGGCCCGCCTTCGAAGGTGTCGTCGAAGTCCTCGCCGTGGCTCGCGGTTCCGTTGACGATCGCCGCACCGGCCGGATCGAAGCCGCCGGCATGGCCGACGATCGTGCAGGGACCGCCGGGATCGATCGCGGCCTTGGCAGCGGCGACGTAGTCGAGGCCGCGCGCGGCGACGCAGAGACCGGCGAAGTCGGTCAGCAGCGCCTCGCACATGGCGTGAAGCGTGGGCGGGAACTTGGCGACGTCGAGGGAGGCGATGCGCTCGGCGAGACGTTCGGCGACGGCGAGATTGGACATCACGCAGTGGCTTCCTTGGGCTGAGGCTTGAAAAACTCGCGCCAGACCGAATAGCCGGTGAGTGCGAGCGCGAAGAGGAGCAGGCCGAGCGAGACCGGATCCTGGATGAAGATCGAATGGTCGCCTCGCGACAGCACGAGGCTGCGGCGATAGTTGGACTCGACCAGGAAGCCCAGTACCGCGCCCAGTACCATCGGCAGGACCGGGATGCCGAACCAACGCATGCCGTACCCGACGACGCCCATCGCGAGCACGATCCAGAGGTCGAAGAGCGAGCCGTCGATCGCATAGACGCCGGAGACCACCAGCGCCAGGATGAAGGCGATCAGCCAGGGCTTCGGCCGGTTCACCAGCCAGATGCACGGCGTGAGGATCACCAGCCCGACCAGGACCATGAGGATGTTCGCGGCGAACAACCCGCCATAGAGGCCGTAGACGACGTCCGGCGCCTTCACGAACAGCATCGGGCCCGGGATCAGGCCATGGATGAGGAAGCCGCCGAGCAGAACCGCGGCCGAGTTCGATCCGGGGATGCCGAGGCTGAGGAGCGGCACCAGCGCGGTGGCGGTGACGACGTTGTTGGCGCATTCCGGCGCGGCCACGCCTTCGACCGAGCCCTTGCCGAACTCCTCCGGATGCTTCGACCAGCGCTTGGCCTCGTTGTAGGCCATGAACGCGGCGATGGTGCCGCCGGCGCCGGGCGTGACGCCTTCGACCGTCCCGATGGTGCAGCCGATCACCTGGGTCTTCCAGAGGCGCCGCCACAATGCGAGGGTCGGCAGCTTGAGGCGCGTGTCGCGTTTGTCGGCCTTGTCCCATGGCGGTGCTGAAATTTGCTCCAGCATCTCGGCGACGGCGAAGAGACCGACCATCACCAGGATCGGCCGGATGCCGGTCAGAAGATCAGGTTCGCCGAAGGTGAAGCGCGAGACGCCGGAGACCGGATCGGTGCCGATGGTCGCGATCATCAGGCCGACGATGCCGGCGATCAGGCCTCGCAGCAGCGACTTGCCGGAAAGGCTGGCGATGACCGAGAGACCGAGGATGCCGAGCGCGCAGTAGGCGGGTGGCGTGAAGGCGAGCGCCACCTTGGCGAGAGGTTCGGTCGCCGTCACCAGGACGATGAGGCCGAAGAGCCCGCCGACCAGGCCGCACGTCAGCGAGATGCCGAGCGCCTCGCCGGCGCGGCCCTGCTTGGCGAGCTCGTAGCCGTCGAGCGTGGTGGCGGCCGCTGAATTGGTGCCGGGCGTGCGGATCAGGATCGCGGGGATCGAGCCGCCGTACTCGGCGCCGACATAGACCGAGGCCAGCAGGACGATGGCGGCCGTCGGATCCATGCCGTAGGTCAGCGGCAGCAGCAGCGCCATGGCGATCGAGGGGGATATTCCCGGCAACGCCCCGCCGAATATGCCCCATACGACGCCGGCAAGAGCGGCGAACGGCGTCCAGCCATGCGTCATGGCGGAGAAGGCGGAGGAGAGCGCGTCCATGTTTTCCTACGGAGCCAGCCAGGCGCCGAGCGGCATGGCGATGCCGAGAGCCTTGTCGAAGACAAGCCAGAAGCCGAGGCCGGCGAGGCTGGCGATCAGGGGAACGCGCGGCGACGCGGTTGTGCCGCCATAGACGGCGGCAGCGCCGACCATGAGCGCGACGGCGATCGGATAGCCGATGAGGGGGAGAAGCAGGATGTAGAGGGAGAGCCCCGCAAGCAGCCCGACGGCGCGAAGGTGGGCACGGCGCTCCTCGGTTCGCTCAGCGGGCGAGCGGTCGTCGGCCGGCACGGGCTTCAGCCGTGCCGAGACGAAAAGCAGCGCGCCGCAGATCGCCAGCGCGATCGCCAGCACCTTCGGCACGCCGTCCGCGCCGACTTCGTCGGCGAGCAGACTTA
>JBGALV010000055.1:0-32006 GCA_044223515.1 Alphaproteobacteria bacterium | reverse complement strand
GAAGAGCACGCGGGCACGCCGGGCCGGCGGCGCCCCCGCCCCGTCCGGGAACGCCTTGTGGCCTGCCTGGACCGCCGCATCGACGTCGGACGGCTCGGCGAGCCCCACCTCCGCCTGCGTCTCGCCGGTTGCCGGGTTGAAGACGTCGCCCCGCCGCTTGCCCGATCCGGGGGTCTTCTTTCCCGCGATCACGTGCTCGATCAGCCGCACCATGTTTCCCAGCCCTTCAAGAAGCGGTTATATGCGCCGATCAAACCACGGGTCCCGAGCCGTCGTCCATGCAGGAAGCCGCACCTAAGATCGCCCCAAAGATAGCCGTGGTCGGGCTGGGCTATGTCGGGCTGCCGCTCGCCGTGGCGCTGGCCCGCTCGTTCCCGACGGTCGGCTACGATATCGACGAGGGCCGGGTCGACGAGCTGAAGCGCGGCCACGACCGCACCCGCGAGGTCGGCCGCGACGCGATCGCCTCGATCGAGGCCTCGGCCGATCCCTCCGTGCTCGACGGCCGCGACGTCTACATCGTGACCGCGCCGACGCCGGTCGACGACCGGAACCGGCCGGACCTCGCCGCCGTCCGCGGCGCCGCCGAGACCGTGGGGCGGCATGTCGGCAAGGGCGCCGTCGTCGTGTTCGAAAGCACGGTCTATCCGGGCGTGACCGAGGATGTCGCCGGCCCGATCCTGGAGAAGACATCGGGGCTCAAGGCGGGCCACGACTTCTTCCTGGGATACTCGCCCGAGCGCATCAACGTCGGCGACCCGGCGCATGGGCTGGCGAAGATCCCGAAGGTCGTCGCCGGGCAGACGCCGGAGGTCGCGCGTCTCCTGGAGCGCATCTACGGCACCGTCTCCGCCAGCATCTTCGTCGCCAAGGACATCCGCACGGCGGAAGCGGCGAAGGTGATCGAGAATGCCCAGCGCGACATCAACATCGCCTTCATCAACGAGGTCTCGATGATTTTCGAGCGCCTCGGGCTGTCCGTGCACGACGTGCTGGAGGCGGCCGGCACCAAGTGGAACTTCCATCGCTACACGCCGGGCCTGGTCGGCGGCCACTGCATCGGCGTCGATCCATACTACCTCGCCCACGCGGCGACCGAGAGCGGCCTCGACCCTCAGGTGATCCTGGCCGGAAGGCGGATCAACGACGGCATGGGCGCCTTCTTCGGCGAGCGCATCTGGGACGCGCTGGGATCGGCCAGAGGCGCCCGCGTGCTCGTGCTCGGCCTGACCTTCAAGGAGAACGTGCCGGATCTCCGCAACAGCAAGGTCGTCGACCTTGTGCGGCGGCTCGAGTCCCTCGGCGCCGAGGTCGCGGTGCACGACCCGCTCGGCGATCCCAAGGAAGCCCACGAGCATTATGGCCTGACGCTGTCGCGCGACCTCCAGGGCTTTTCCGGCAGGGATGCGATCGTCGGCGCGGTCGCGCACGATCCGTATCGCAACTTCACCGACGCGGATTTCACGCGGCTGCTGAAACCGGGCGGCCTCGTCGCCGACATCAAGGGAATCTGGCGCGGCCGGCCGCTCCCGGCCGGCCTCAGGCGTTGGGCGCTTTGAGCCGACTCTTCAACAGGCGCATCAGCCAGCCGAGGCCCCACACCTTCTCGTAAAGCTGGCTCGCCGCGTCCCAATGATCGACGTGCGCGCGCACGCGGCCGTCATCGGCGAAAGCGAGCTCGCTCATTCCCTCGATCGTCCAGGTCTCGGACTTGCCCTTCGGCCGGAAGGTCATCCGCCACTTGAGATAGGCGGCCGCCTCGGTCGCGGCGACGTCGAGCACCTGGAAGCGCGGGTCGTCAGTGGTGAGATACATGTGGCGATAGACTTCGAGCGATGCGTCACGCCCCCGCATCTGGTTGAACGGGTCGACGAAGAGCACGTCATCGGTCCAGAGCTTCGCGAGCTCGGGCAAGGTCTCAGGCGTCAGCGCCTCGAAGGCGCGGGCGTAGACGAGCGCAGGCTCCATCCAGCGGCTCATATGCCGGTCGCTTTCGCCACCAGCGGGAAGTAGAGCCGGTCGGGCAGGCATCCCAACAGCTTCAGGATCCAGGCGAAGCGCCTCGGGAACGCGATCTCGAAGGCGGAGCCTGCCAAGCCCCTCACGATGCACTCGGCCGCTTCGTCCGCGTCCATCAGGAACGGCATCGCGAAATCGTTCTTGTCGGTGAGCGGCGTGCGCACGAAGCCGGGGTTGACCACCTGGATCTTCACACCCGCCCGGTCGAGGTCGAACTTGAGCCCTTCGGCGAGCGCGATCAGGCCGGCCTTGCTTGCCGAATAGGCGGCAGCGCGCGGAAGCCCGCGATATCCCGCGACCGAGGCGACCACGGCGATATGACCGCTCCGCCGGCGGATCATCTCCGGCATCACCGCCGCCAGTGTATTGGCGGATCCCAGCAGGTTGACCTCGATCACGCGGCGGACGACAGCGGGGTCGAAGTCGGTCGCTGGCGTCCTGGCGTCGGTGCCAGCGTTAACCACGGCCAGGTCGATCGGGCCCAGCTCGCCCTGGATCTCGGCAGCCACGCGCGCCGTCGCTGCGGCGTCGGTCACGTCGAGCGGGAAGACGCGGATCGCACCGCCACCCTCCGCCGCCAGGCTCGTCAGTGCCTCGCTTCCCCGCGCCGACCCCGCGATCCGCCAGCCGTCGCGCGCGAGCCTGAGCGCGAGAGCCCGGCCAATGCCGGTCGAGGCGCCGGTGATCCAGGCGAGCCGGCTCATTGGGGCGCCCTCATCGCGTAGTCGAAGCGCGCGCCCCAGAGATCGAAGGTCATGCCCACCCACTCGCCCTCTTCGGTATACAGCGGCGTCACCTCGGCCTTTTCGCTGGTGATCGTGTGCGGGATCGCCTGCACCGTGCGGCCTGGCAGCTCGAGCGTCACCGGCGCGCCCTTGGCGATCTTGACCGGCAGCAGCACGCCCCAATGGGTCTCGACCCAGGCCGATGCCTGCCTCAGGCGCGGATTCCAGTAGCTCGACGGCATCGTCTCGGCCGAACCGGTCTGGCGTCCTTCGGGGCCTTCGAGGACGAGCTTCTCGCCCTCCGCCCAGGCCCGAAGGGCGTACTTCGTGCCGTCGTCGTCGGTGCTGGCCTCGACCGACTGCAGCCGGTCGTTCAGCCAGCGTTCCGACGAACGATGCGTGTAGCGATAAAGCGTGAACGGGCCGAAGGTGACCGCGAGGTCGAGGGCGACCTGGACCAGCCTCTCCTCCCCCCTCTTCTCGATCGTCACCACATGGCTGCCGATCGGATGACCGTTGCGCTTGACCTCGAAGTCGAGGCGGCGCGTCTCCGCCTTCGCCCCGGCCGAAAGCAGAAGAAGGCAGCACGCCGCGAGCAGAAAGACCCGACCCATTTCCCTAGTACGCGGGCGAAGCCGAGTGGATCACTTCGTTCCGAGGCAGGCCTTGAATCCGTCGGCAACGCCCTTGAGCAGGGCCGGGTAGGCCTCGGCGGTCTCAGGCAGCGCGGCGCCCAGCGCATCGACCCGGCCCAGCTTCGCCGGGGTGCCGTCGCTGACCATCTTGGCATGGGCCTCGGGGTACTGCGGCTCGGCAAAGACGCAGGCGGCCCCCGCCTCGGTCATCCGGGCCTTGGCCTGGCTCACGCGCCTCGGCGACGGACGGGTGTCCGGCCGGCGGGTGATCGCGCCGGCCGCAGCCAGCCCGTAGCGCTTCTCGAAGTACTGAAAGGAGTCGTGCAGCACCAGGAACGGCGAGGCCTTCACGCCGGACATCGTCTTGGCGATTTCCTGGTCGAGCTGCTCCAGCCGCTGGCCGAGCGCCTGGAGGTTCCTGGCGTAGATCTGGGCCCGGCCGGGATCGGCGTCGCTGAGCTCGTCGGCGAGGGCCTGGGCGATCGCGCGCGCATTGTCGGGGTCGAGCCAGATATGCGGGTCGGCGTCGAGATCCTCCGCACCCGGGTCGGTCCCGAGCGGACGAGGGCTGGCGCGCGGCGCGTCGTCCTCGACCCAGTTCGGGCCGAGGCGCTGCGGCAGCAGCTTCAGCCCGTCGGCAGCCATCAGTTCGACGACACGGGCATCCTGGGGAAGGTTCTCCAGCGCCCGGACGATGAAGGTCTCCAGGGACTCGCTGACGAAGACCACGATGGTGGCGGTATTCATCAGCCGGACCTCGGCCGGCCGGAGCGAGAACGACGAGGGGGCCGCAGTGCCGCGAATCAGGAGCTCGGGCTTGCCGACGCCGGCCATCACCGCAGCGGCCAGCGCCTGGATCGGCTTGAGCGTGACGACGACCCGGGGCGGCTCGGCCGCATGCGCCGTTTCGGCCCCCAAAACCAACGCCAAGAGGAGACAGAGCCGCTTCAATTCCCCCTCGCCTGGACGTGCACCCGCCGTCCTCGATCGCTATATTGTAGCGTATCAGCCCGGTTGGGCGGAGTTAAGGACATGCCCGATCGCCGTACGGCGGACGATCACGATCACGCCACCTGCATCGAAGACGCCCTGGCCGAGGCCCAGACGATCTGCGCCGAGCGCGGAGCGCGGCTGACGGAGCTGCGCCGGCGGGTGCTCGAGCTCGTCTGGACCAGCCATGAGCCGGTCGGGGCCTACGACATCCTGTCGCGCCTCGGCGGCGACGGCCGGCGCGCGGCCCCGCCTACCGTCTATCGGGCGCTCGAGTTCCTCCTGGAGCAGGGCCTGGTCCATCGGATCGAGAGCCTGAACGCCTTCATCGGCTGCGCCAGCCCGAAGGCTCCCCATTCGGGGCAGTTCCTGCTCTGCACCGCCTGCGGCACCGCGACCGAGATCGCGGATGCCGGCATCCAGGCCGCCCTGGTCGAGGCCGCCGGCCGCGCCGGGTTCCGGCCGGGACATGTCACCATCGAGGTCAAGGGCCTCTGCCGACGGTGTGCCGCCGGCGGAGCGGCGGCCAAGCCGCACGTCCACGCCCACTAGCATCAGCATTAGCATTCAGGGACTACGACCATGAGCGAAGCGCCGGAGATCCGGACGACCGAACGCCTGCCGGTGAGCGTGCTGACCGGCTTCCTGGGCTCGGGCAAGACGACCCTGCTGAAGCAGCTGCTGACCAAGCCCGGCCTCGAGAAGGTCGCGGTGATCGTCAACGAGTTCGGCGAGATCGGCCTCGACCACACGCTGATCGAGTCCAGCTCCGAAGGCGTGGTGCTGCTGAACTCCGGCTGCCTCTGCTGCACCGTCCGCGGCGACTTGATCGACACGATGCGCAACCTGTTCCTAAAGCGCGTGCGCGGCGAGGTGCCCGAGTTCGATCGCGTGGTGATCGAGACCACCGGCCTCGCCGACCCGGCGCCGATCCTGCACACGCTGATGAGCGACCCGCTGGTCGCCGCGCGCTTCCGCCTCGACGGCGTGGTGACGACGGTCGATGCGGTGCATGGCGACAGCCAGCTCGATGCGCAGCCGGAGCCGGTCAAGCAGGCCGCGGTCGCCGATCGTATCGTCCTGACCAAGACCGACATCGCCGAGCCGAAGGCGGTCGAGGCGCTGCTCAAGCGGCTTCGCGCCCTCAACCCGGCAGCTCCGATCGAACGCGCCACCTTGGGCGAGATCGATCCCAGGAAGCTGATGGATTGCGGCCTCTACGATCCGAAGACCAAGACCGCCGACGTCGCCAAGTGGCTCAACGAGGAAGCCTACGCGGCCGAGCACGGCCACGATCATCATCACGATCACGACCATGATCATGATCATGACCACGACCATGATCACCATCACGATCATGAACACGATCACAACAACCTCGATCGAAACCGGCACGACGACCGCATCCGCGCCTTCTGCCTGTCGTTCGAGAAGCCGTTCGCCTGGGCCGAGATCGCCGAGGCGCTCGACCTCTTCGCCCAGACCCACGGGCCGAACCTGCTGCGCGTGAAGGGCATCCTCAACGTCAACGAATCCGAGAAGCCGATCGTCGTCCACGGTGTCCAGCATCTCTTCCATCCGCCCGCGACGCTGCAGGCCTGGCCTCCCGGCGACGACAAGCGCTCCCGGCTGGTGTTCATCACCCGCGACCTCGACCGCGAATACGTCGAGAAGTCGCTCGACGCCCTATTCAAGTCGCACGCCCCGGCGGCATAAGGACGCCGATGTCGCTCGATCGCGTCCTCCATGCGCTGGCCGGCGGGAAGCCCTATTTCCCGCCGGGCCTGTTCGGCATCCAGAGCTCGGCCGAACGCTACATCTACATGCAGGCGACCGTGCATCTCCTGACGCAGATCCGCCGCGGACAGCCCCTGCGCATCCTGGAGATCGGCTCGTGGGTCGGCGCCTCGGCGCTGACCTGGCTTGATGCGCTCGACCGCTATGCCGAGGGCAAGGGCGAGGTCTGGTGCTGCGACCTCGGGGAGCCCTATCTCGAGGTCACGCCCGAACGGGCCGTCCATGCCTCCGGCCCGTTACCGGCGGAGGATGTCGGCCTGGCGATGGACGTCGCCGCGCGCGCCGGCGTCGCCGAGGCACTGTTCGACTACAACGTCGCCCGCGCCGGCGGCAGCGGCCGGGTGATCCGGATCAAGGGTGATTCCGGCCGCGTGCTGACCGGCCTCGCCTCCGAGTCCTTCGATCTCGTCTACATCGACGGCGACCACCGCATGGACGCGGTGCGCCGCGACGTCGCGGAAGCCAGGCGCCTCGTCCGCCGGGGCGGCATCGTCTCGGGCGACGACCTCGAGCACCAGCTGCACGAGGTCGATGCCGATTTCGCCCGCGCCCAGACGACCGCCGACTGGCTGATGGACCCGAAGTCCGGCCAGGGCTATCACCCCGGCGTCACCGTCGCCGTCGCCGAAGGCTTCGGCCAGGTCTCGGCCTATGGCGGCTTCTGGCTGATGCGGCGGGTCGGCGACGCGTTCCAGCAGGTCAGCCTTTCCGGCCAGCCGCTGCACATTCCGCCGCATGTGCCGATCGACGCCGATCGTGCCAAACTCAGGCAAGTCATCTGACCGTCCCCGTCGGAGATCCTGCTCGATGATCCAGCCCACCCGCCGCCTTCGCCGGCTCCGCAACTCGCCGGCGCTCCGCGACCTCATGCGCGAGACGCGGATCCATCTCGACGACCTGATCTACCCGATCTTCATCGAGGAGGAGCTGGACAAGAAGGTGCCGATCGCCTCGATGCCCGGCGTCGACCGCCATCCGGAAGCGAGCTTCGAGCAGGAGCTCGACGCGGCGAAGGCCGCCGGCATCAAGTCGGTGATCCTGTTCGGCGTCTCGCGCCACAAGGATTCGATCGGCAGCGACGCCTGGGCCGACAAGGGCCTCGTCTACCGCATGGTGTCGAAGGCGAAGAGGCACGCGCCGGACATGACGATCATGGCCGACATCTGCTTCTGCGAGTACACCGACCACGGCCATTGCGGCGTGCTGCACGAGGACGGCCATGTCCACAACGACATGACGCTGGAGAACCTGGCGAAGCAGTCGGTGACGGCGTGTCGGGCCGGTGTCGACGTGCTGGCACCGTCGGCAATGATGGACGGCATGGTCGCGGCGATGCGCGAGGCGGTCGATGCCGCCGGATTCAGCCACGTGCCGATCCTCTCCTATTCGTCGAAGTTCGCGTCCGGCCTCTACGGCCCGTTCCGCGAGGCCTCGGGTGTGCGGCTCAACGGCGACCGCAAGACCTACCAGGCGGATCCCGCAAATGCGCGCGTGGCGCTGCTCGAATCCGCGCTCGACGAAGCCGAGGGCGCCGACGCGCTGATGGTGAAGCCGGGCATCATGTATCTCGACGTGATCCAGCGGCTCCGCGCGCAGACCCTGCTGCCGATCGGCGCCTACCAGGTGAGCGGCGAATACGCGATGATCAAGTTCGCGGCGAAGGCAGGCGCCATCGACGAGAAGACCGTGGTGCTGGAGTCGCTGACCGCGTTCAAGCGCGCCGGCGCCGACTTCGTGCTGACCTACTTCGCCAAGGACATCAAAGGCTATCTCGGCCTCTAGGCCGTAGCGCCGCGCGCCTTGACCGCCGGGCTGCCGGACGCGAGCTTCCTCACTTGGCTCGAGGCCGCGATCGGGCCGCCCGAGGCGAAGGCCTCGTGGTTCGCCTCGATCTCGTCCAGGCGATAGAGGTAGTTCACCATCAGCCCGGCCGATTCCTTCATGCCCTTGGTCGAGGTGTCGCCGAGCCAGTTGATGCGCTCGATGCGGGCCCCATTGCCGAGATGGAAGCGCGCCACCGGATCGACCGGCTTGCCGTCGCGCTTCTCGGCAAAGAGATAGACCGCGCCTAGGCGCATCAGCGCCGGCTTGAGCGCGGGCGCAAGATCGGGATCGCCCATCCAGGGCTGCTCGAGCTGAAGCCGCCAGTCGGCATGCGCATCGAGCGGCGCCCGTTCCTCCTCGGGCAGCAGCGCGTCGAGCTCGTCCTTCTTCAGCCGCCCGAGCCAGCGGCGGAATCCCGGGATCGGCGACAACGTCGAGAAGGCCGCGAGCCGAGGGAACTGCTTCGCCAGGTCGTCGGCCACCTGCTTGATCAGGAAATTGCCGAAGCCGATGCCGCGAAGCCCTTCCTGGGTGTTCGAGATCGAATAGAAGATCGCGGTGTCGGCGTCGCGCGGATCCTCCTGCGGCGCCGCCGGGTCCAGCAGGCGCTGCACGTTGTCGGCGATGCCCTTGACCAGCGCCACCTCGACGAAGATCAGCGGCTCGGTCGGCATTCTCGGATGGAAGAAGGCATAGCACCGGCGATCGGCGTCGAGCCGGTTCTTCAGGTCCGCCCAGGAGCGGACGCGATGGACGGCCTCGTACTCGGCGAGCTTCTCCAGAAGCGATGCCGGCGAGTCCCAGGTGATGCGCCTGAGCTCGAGGAAGCCGATGTCGAACCATGCCGCCAGCATCTGGCGCATGTCTTCGTCCAGGCTCGCGAGGTCGGGATCGTCGCCGACAATGTCGAGGAGCTTGGCCCGCATGTCGACCAGGAACTTGATTCCGTCGGGCAGGCTGGTGAACTGGGTCAGCAGCTTGACGCGCGGCGCCACGGTCGCGGCGCGCAGCTTCCGCTCTGCCTTGACCGCGCCCGGCGTACCGACCGCGACCTTGTAGTCACCGGCCGCCTTGACCAGCGCCTCGGCGTCGAGCGCGAAGTCGGACGCCAAGATCTTGAGGAAGCGCTTGGCCCCTTCCGGCGACAGCGTCAGGAAGGTGCGCCCCAGCGACGCCGCCCGCGCCCGCGCCGATACCTCGCCGCCCTTCGCCTCCAGGCAGTCGCGGAACTGCGCTTTGAGCAGCTCCGCCTCGTCGCCGGCGATGTCCGGGTCGCGCAGCGTGCGCTCGGCGAGTCCCGTGCGCTCCGCCAGGTCGCGCCAGACCGAGGTCAGGTTGGCAAGGGTGCGGTCGAGGAAGGTCGTCGCCATGAAGGGAGCTTAGCGGCGAGAAGGGGACAGGCTCAATGCGCGCAGTTGCCGATCGTTCCGCCGAGTCCCGCCCCGACCCAATCTTCCCCCACGCTCCGCGGGGGAAAGGAGCGCAGATTCGTGTTCCCTTCGCCCGTAGTAGGAGAGGGCTAAGGGTCGATGAAGATCTCAGAGCCCGAGATAAGCCTGCCGCACCCGATCATCGGCCAGCAGCGCAGCACCGGTGCCGGTCAGCGTGACCCGGCCCTGCTCCAGCACGGTCGCGTGGCCGGCAAGCCTGAGGGACTGAGCGACGTTCTGCTCGACCAGCAGGATCGTGATGCCCTCCTCGTTGAGCCGCTTGATGGTCCGGAACACTTCCTGGACCACGGTCGGCGCCAGGCCGAGCGAAGGCTCGTCGAACATGATCAGGTCGGGCTGGCCCATCAGGCAGCGGCCGATCGCCAGCATCTGCTGCTCGCCGCCCGAGAGCGTGCCGGCGGCCTGACCGCGGCGTTCGGCGAGACGCGGGAAGAGGTCGTAGACATGCGCCAGCGTCGCCCTGGCCTTGTCCCGCGCGCGCGGCAGGAAGCCGCCCATGCGCAGGTTCTCCTCGACCGAGAGCGTCGGGAACACCTGCCTCCCCTCGGCGACCTGGCCGATGCCGAGATCGACGATCCGGTGGCTCGGCCAGCCGGTGATGTCCGTGCCGTCATAGACGACACGGCCACCCGCCACCGGCACGATGCCGGCGATGGCGCGGATGAGCGAGGTCTTGCCCGCACCGTTGGCACCGACGATCGCCGCGATCTCGCCCTCCTCGACGCTGAGCGCCACGTCCTCGAGCGCCTGAGCGTCGCCATAGCGGACAGCGAGCTTCTCGATCTCGAGCAGGCTCACAGCGCCATCTCCTCGCCGAGATAGACCTCGAGCACGGCCCGGTCGCGCACCACCGCCTCCGGCGCGCCCTCGGCGATCTTCTCGCCGTGATGCAGCACGACGATGCGCTGCGCCAGCTTCATCACCGCGCGCATGACATGCTCGATCAACAGGATCGTCAGGCCCTCGCGCTTGTTGAGCCCGGCCAGGATCTCGACCAGCCGGTCGCATTCGGTCGGTCGCAGCCCGGCCATCACCTCGTCGAGCAGCAGCAGCTTCGGCCCCGTCGCGAGCGCGCGCGCAACCTCGAGCCGCTTTCGGTCGGGAAGCGTCAGCGCCGAGGCCGGCTCGTCCACCTTGTGCCCGAGGTCGAGCAAATCGAGCACGGCCCGCGCGCGTTCCTTCGCCTCGGTCACATGCCGGGAGACGTTGAGTGCGCCGACCGCGACGTTGTCGAGGACGCTCAGGCCCTGGAACGGCTTCACCACCTGGAAGGTGCGGCCGATGCCGGCGCGGCAGGCCTGGTCGGCGCGGAGCCCGGTGATCTCGCGGCCGGCGAGCGCGACGCTGCCGGCATCCGGCACCATGGCGCCAGCGATCAGGTTGAAGCAGGTGGTCTTGCCCGCGCCGTTCGGCCCGATCAGCGCCAGGATCTCATGCGTGCCGACCGTGAACGAGACGTCGGAGACTGCCTTAAGGCCGCGAAAGCTCTTGGAGAGGCCGGATATCGAGAGGAGCGGCTCAGTCATCGCGGCCGATCCCGAGACGGCGCGCGAGCCAGGGCCAGAGTCCCTCCGGCCGGAGCACGACGATGACGAGAAGGGCGACGCCGTAGATCACCTGCTTCGCGCCCGGCAGCGCCAGGCCGAAGGTCTCGAGGAGCCAGGTCGCGGACTCCCCCATCAACGTCAGCACGAAGGCGCCGAGCACCGGGCCGAAGAGCGTGCCGACGCCGCCGATGTTCGGCGCCAGAATGATCTCGATCGAGCGCGCCATCGAGAAGATCTGCTCGGGATACATGTTGTTGTAGTAGAAGGCGTAGAAGACGCCGCCGAGCGAGGTGAGCGCGCTCGACACCGCCACCGCCTTCAGCCGCGCACGAAAGACGTCGATGCCGGATGCCGCCGCGGCTTCCGGATCCTCGCGGATCGCGAGCCACGCATAGCCCAGTCGCGAACGAAGCAGCGCGCGCGCCAGGAGAAATGCGCCGGCCGCCATCGCCAACGCCACGTAATAGAAAAGCACGGGCGGGCCGCGAAGCCCGAGCAGGCTCACCTGCCCATGCTCGACCGGCAGGAAGAAGCCGCTGGAGCCGCCGGTCCATCCCATGTGGTCGAAGAGGATGCGGGTGAACTCGGCGAAGGCGATGGTCAGCAGCGCGAAATAGACGCCGTTGACGCGGAAGCGGAAACCCAGCGCACCGATGGCGATGCCGGCCAGCGTCGCGACGATCGCCGCCGGGACCGCTCCGATCAGCGCCGGAATGCCGAAGGACGCGTAGAGCGACGCCGCGACATAGGCACCGAGCCCGACATACAGGGCATGGCCGAGCGACAGCAGCCCGGCGAAGCCCATCATCACGTTCCAGGCGATGCCGAGATAGGCGAAATGCAGGATGAGGACGAGCACGGCCAGCGGGTACGCGCCGACGACCGCCGGCGCGACCAGAAGCAGCGCGAGGAGGACGCCGAGAAGAACGCGCGCGTTCATGTGCGCTTCCCCATCAGCCCTTCGGGCCGGAGCAACAGCACGAGGATGAGAAGCCCATAGCTGAACAGGCTCTTCAGCGACGGCATCAGCAGGAAGCCGGCCAGCGCTTCCGAGACGCCGATCAAGACGCCGCCGATCAAGGCACCGGCCATGCTGCCGAGACCGCCGATGATCACGACGATGAAGGCCATCAGCGTGAACTGCAGCGAGAGGATCGGCGTCGCGTCCCGCATCAGCACGAGCAAAGTGCCGGAGGCGCCGACCAGGGCGCAGCCGAGGCCGAAGGTCAGCGCATAGAGCTTCTTGACGTCGAGGCCGACGACCTGCGCGCCGAGCAGGTTGTCGGCGCAGGCGCGGATCGCGGTGCCGAGGTCGGTGAAGCGGAAGAAGAGGAAGAGAGCGCCCGCCAGCAGGATCGCTGCGCCCGCGGCATAGACGCGGACGGTGTCGAGCAGCATCGGCCCGAGCTCGAAGGAGTCGTAGGCGTAGTCGACGCGGACGTGCCGCGCATCCGGGCCGAAGGCGAGCAGCAGCCCGTTCAGCACGATCAGCGAGACCGCGACCAGAAGCATGAACTGCTCGTGCTCGGGCCGGCCGATGAAGGGCTCGATCAGGTGGCGCTGCAGTGCGTAGCCGAAGGCGAAGAACGCGATGGCCGCCACCGGAAGCAGAAGCAGCGGATCGACGCCGAGCGAGGTCGCGATCGCCCAGACCATGTACATGGAGGCCACCGTCAGCTCGCCATGGGCGAAGTTGACGACGCGCACCACGCCGAAGATCACCGAGAGGCCGAGCGCCATCAGCCCATAGACGAGGCCGGTCAGGACGCCCGAGGCGACGATGTCGAGATAGACTTCACGCGCTCACTGAGACTGAGGAACGTGCGTGCCCCTCCTCGTGCGAAGCGCGGGGGAGGGATGGGGTGGGGGCCGAGACCTCGCGGGAACCGCTTCGGTGGGTAGTCGCCGAGTCCTCGCCCCACTTGCCCTCCCCACGTACGACGCGGGGGAGGGTTCTTTCGTTGCTTGGCGGCCGCGCCAGCCGGGCATCGGGAAGACCGGCTTGGCGGTCGCGGCCGAGGCCGGCAGCACCACGGTCGGCGTACCCTTGATGTTCTGCACCGCGTTCGAGCCGATGTTGACGTTCTGGCCCTTGGCATCGAAGGCGATGGTGCCGCCGGTGATCACGTGGTCGGCGATGTCGGTCTTGCGCAGCGCCTCGGCGATCTCCTTCGGATCGCGCGAACCGGCGCGCTTCGCCGCATCCGCCGCCACCAGCAGCGCCTCGAAGGTGAAGCCGACGTTGAACGCCTCGACGGCGAAGCGGAGGTTCGGGAACTTCTTGGCGTAGGCTGCGCCGAGGCGCTTGGTCATCGGCGCGTTGAAGTTCGGCCAGGCGACGTTGGTGACGCAGTAGTCGGCATAGCCGCCGAGCGCCTTGAAGAACTCCTCGTCGTACATGCCGGGGCTGCCGGGGCTGATGATGCCCTTCGGCTCGTAGCGCTGCTTCACCATCTCGCGGATGAGGCGGATGGCATCGCCGCCGCGCGTGGTCACGAGCACGAGGTCGGCGCTAGAGGCCTTGCACTTGGTGACCTCGATGGCGAGGTCCTGGGCGCGCGGGTCGTAGGCGATGTTCTCGACGATCTTGAAGGGCATATCCAGCTTGGGGAACAACGCGTCGATCGCCGCGCGGTTGGCCTGGCCGAAAGTGTCGTTGGCGTGGATGAAGACGGCGCTCTTCGGCGTGTGCCCGGCGGCCTTGAACATGTCCTTCATCAGGCCGAGGCCGTTCCGGACCAGGTCGACCGAGGTCGGGAAGTTGCGGAAGACGTACTTGAAGCCCTGCTCGGTGATCTGCGGGGCGGCGGCGATGTTGATGACGAAGGGCACCGCCTTCTGCTCGCAGACCTGGGCGATGGCACTCGAGCCGCCGGAGTCGAAGGCGCCGACCAGGGCGCTGCAGCCGTCGGCGATCAGCTTCTCGGCCTGGGTGCGGGCGAGGTCGACATTGGATTCGAAATCGAGGCTGGTGATCTCGACCCGGTGGCCGAGCTCGGCCAGGACCTCGGTCGAGATGTCGACGCCGTGCTGGCAGGCCTGGCCCGCCTGGGCGAGGTAGCCCGAGCGCGGCAGCAGCACGCCGATCTTGAGGGGCTGGCCCTGGGCCGCGGCCGGACGATAGGGGAAGGCCGCGGCGAGGCCGGCGGCGGCTGCCCCCTTGAGCATGGAGCGGCGGCTCGGGCGAAGGACCTTGGTCATCGGGGACTCCTCTCAAGTGCCTGATCTGAGGCGAGAATTATGGCCAAGTGTAGTCGGCAGGATCGCCCGCCACAAGCGAGCCGCCGCGTGATATGTAGCCGCTCATGAGCGAGACCGTCAGCCGCAAGCGGCTCGGGCGAGAAAGCTGGCCGCTCTTCAAGCGCCTGCTGCGCGAGAACGTGCGTCCGGAGATCGGCTGGCTGGTGCTGGCCTTCCTTTGCATGGTCGCGGTCGCGGTCTCGACCGCGGCGCTGGCGAAGCTGATGGAGCCGGTGCTCGACCAGGTCTTCACCCAGCGCAACCGCGACCAGCTGTTCGAGGTCGCGCTCTCGGTGCTGGCGGTCTTCGTGGTCAAGGGCTTCGCCACCTATGGCCAGGCGGTGCTGATGAGCCGGGTGGGGCTGCGCATCGTCGCCCGCCTGCAGAATCGGGTCGTCGACCACGCGATCCGGCTCGACCTCGCCTACTTTCACGATACCCCGACCGGCACGCTGGTGAGCCGGGTCCTCTACGACACCTCGATGCTGCGCGGCATTGTCGCCAACGTGCTGACCGGCCTCGGCAAGGACCTGCTGACGCTGATCTTCCTGGTCGGCCTGATGTTCTGGCAGGACTGGAAGCTGGCGCTGATCGCGTTCTTCGTGTTCCCGACCGCGATCTGGCCGATCCTCAGGATCGGACGGCGCACGCGGAAGGTCTCGGCCAATACCCAGGCAGAGATGGCGGAGCTGACAACGCTGCTGTCCCAGACCTTCCAGGGTGCCCGCCACGTGAAGGCCTACGGCATGGAGGCCTACGAGGCCACGCGTGCCGCCCGCCTCGTCGACCGCGTCAGCCTGCTGATGATGAAGGCGGCGCGCATCCGCTCCGCCGGCCATCCGATCATGGAGACGCTGGGCGGTTTCGCCATCGTCTCGGTCATTCTCTATGGCGGCTGGCAGGTGATCGACGGCGCCCGCACCACCGGCGCGTTCTTTTCCTTCATCACGGCGCTGCTGCTGGCCTACGAGCCGATGAAGCGGCTGACCCAGCTCAACGCCGGTCTCCAGGAAGGCCTCGCCGCGGCCGAGCGCGTCTATCACGTACTGGACGAGCCGCCGAAGATCGTCGACCGGCCGGATGCGAAGTCGCTGACTATCAGCGGAGGGGCGATCCGCTTCGAGGACGTGCGCTTCGCCTATCGTCCCGACAAGGCGGCGCTCGACGGCATCACGCTCGACGTGCCGGCCGGCAAGACGGTGGCGCTGGTCGGTCCCTCGGGCGGCGGCAAGTCGACGATCCTCAACCTGATCCCGCGATTCTTCGACGCCGACTCCGGCCGCGTCGCCGTCGACGGCCAGGACATGCGCGACGTGACCTTGGCCTCGCTCCGGAACTCGATCGCGCTGGTGAGCCAGGAGGTGAGCCTTTTCGACGACACCATCGGCGCCAACATCGCCTATGGCCGGCAGTCTGCGAGCGAGGGGGAGATCGTCGCCGCGGCGAAGGCCGCCCAGGCGCACGACTTCATCTCGGGTTTGCCGGAAGGCTACAGGACACGGATCGGCGAGCACGGCGTCAAGCTCTCCGGCGGCCAGCGCCAGCGCATCGCGATCGCCCGCGCGATGCTGAAGAACGCGCCGATCCTGCTTCTCGACGAGGCCACGTCGGCGCTCGACACCGAGAGCGAGCGCCTGGTGCAGGCGGCGCTCAAGGACCTGATGCAGGGACGCACGACGCTGCTGATCGCGCACCGGCTTTCGACCGTGATCGACGCCGACCGGATCTACGTGATCGATGCCGGCCGCGTCGTCGAAGCGGGCAGACACTCCGAGCTGCTGCAGGCGGGTGGCGCCTATGCGCGCCTCTATCGCAACGCGCTCGCCGAGGACGCGATCCTCGGCGCCCCCGTCACTGCCGCCGCGGGATGAGCCTGCTCAAGCGGATCATCCGCTCCGACGCCGGGCGACGCGCGCTCTCCGCTATCGGCGCGGGCTATGTCCGCTTCGTCCACGCCACGACGCGCTGGACCACGGTCGGAGGCGATACACCGGAGAAGTACTGGGCGGCGGGACAGCCGATGATCGGCTGCTTCTGGCACAACCGCATGCTGCTGATGCCGTTCATCTGGCCCCGCGACCGTCGCATCTCGATGCTGATCTCCCATCACGGCGACGGGCGCCTGATCTCCGACATCATCGGACGCTTCGGCATCGACACCATCTCCGGCTCGAGCAGCCGCGGCGGCGCCAACGCGCTGCGCGCCATGATCGCGACCCTCAAGTCAGGCGTCTCGGTCGCGGTGACGCCCGACGGGCCGCGCGGGCCGCGGATGCATGCCGCCGCCGGCGCGGTCCATGCAGCGAAGCTCGCCGGCGCGCCGCTGGTGGCGGTGTCGCACGCGACCGCACGACGCAGGATGCTCGGGTCCTGGGACCGCTTCCTCCTCGCACTCCCGTTCGGCCGAGGCGTCTTCGTCTGGGGCAACCCGATCGAGATCGCATCCGACGCAGACGAAGCTGAAATCGAAGCCGCGCGCCTCGCGCTCGAGCGCGAGCTCAACCGCGTCAGCGCCGAGGCCGATCGCCTCGTCGGCCAGACGCCGGTCGAGCCCGCCTGATGCTGACGCCTTCGCTTTATCGCGGGCTGACGGAGGTCGCCACGCCGGCGATCCTGCTGGCGCTGCATCTCCGTCGCCGGCGCGGCAAGGAAGATCCCGCACGCGCCGGCGAACGGCGGGGCATCGCCGGACGTGCGCGCCCGTCCGGCCCGCTGATCTGGATGCACGCTGCCTCGGTCGGCGAGGCGACCTCGGCGCTGGCGCTGATCGAGCGGCTCCGAGCCGACCGGCCGCGCGTCGCGATCCTGATCACCACCGGCACCACGACCTCGGCCGAGCTGATGGCGCGCCGCCTGCCCGAGGGCGCCTTCCATCAGTACGCGCCCGTCGACCGCGGCACCTGGGTCGACCGCTTCCTCGATCACTGGCGGCCGGACCTCGCGCTGTGGATCGAGAGCGAGCTGTGGCCAAACCTGATCCACGCGACCCATGCCCGCGGCATTCCGATGGCGCTGATCAACGCGCGGCTGTCCGAGCGCTCGGTCGCCGGCTGGCAGCGCTTTCCCAACCTGATCCGCCCGACGCTTGCGGCCTTCGATGTCCGTCTCGCGCAATCCCCGGCGGATGCCGAGCGCCTCAAGACGCTCGGGGCACCCGATGCCGAATATGTCGGCAACCTCAAATTCGCAGCGCGTCCGCTGCCGGTCGACGACCAGGCGCGCTCAGCCCTGGCGACCGCGATCGGCGACCGGCCGCGTTGGCTCGCCGCCAACACCCATGACGGCGAAGAGGCCATAGCCTTCGAGACACATATCGGGCTGGGCCGTCGCCACCTGCTGACGATCGTCGCCCCACGTCATCCGAACCGCGGCGATGCGATCGAGGCGCTGGCCAGATCGCGGGGCCTCGCGCTCGCGCGCCGCTCGCGGGGCGAGCTGCCGGAGGCGTCGACCGAGATCTACCTCGCCGATACGCTGGGCGAGATGGGACTTCTCTACGCGCTCGCGCGCCACTCCTTCATCGCCGGCTCCTTCGTCCCCGTCGGCGGCCACAACCCGCTCGAGGCGGCGCATTTCGGCACGGCGATCCTGATCGGACCCGACCGGCGCAACAACGCGGCCGCCGCGAGAGCGCTGATCGAAGCCGATGGCGCCGTCGAGGTCGCCGATCCACCCGGCCTGTCCGCGGCACTCGCGAAGCTGTTGGCCGATCCTGGCCGCCGAGACGCCCTGGCATCGAATGCCCGCGGCGTCGTCACCCAGCACGAAGGCGTGCTCGACACGGTACTCGCCCGCCTGGCGCCGACCCTGGATCGGTTGACCGCGTGAAGACACCCGCCTTCTGGACCGAGGACGGCGCGCTTGCCCATCTGCTGGCGCCGCTGGGCGCGCTCTATACGCTCGGCGGACGATGGCGACGCCGGCACGCGACGCCGTCGCCTTCTCCGCTGCCTGTGATCTGCGTCGGCAACCTCACCGTCGGCGGCACCGGCAAGACGCCGGCCGCGATCGCGCTCGCGCGGCGGCTCCTGGTCGCCGGCAGGAAGCCCGTCCTCGTCTCGCGCGGCTACCGCGGCCGCCTGGTCGGCCCGGTCCGCATCGACCCTCGCCTCCATGCATCCGCCGATGTCGGCGACGAACCGCTGCTGCTGGCCGAGGCCGCGCCGACGATCGTCGCCAAGGATCGCCTCGCCGGCGTGCGCGCCGCCCGCGATCTCGGCGACGTCGTCGTGCTCGACGACGGGTTCCAGGATCCGCGCCTCGCCTACGACCTCGCCCTCGTCGTCGTCGACGGCGGCGCGGGCTTCGGCAACGGACGCGTGCTGCCGGCGGGGCCCTTGCGCGAGCCGATCGCCGACGGCCTCGCGCGCGCCGACGCCGTGATCGTGGTCGGCGACGGCGAGGTCTCGATCGCTCGCCCGATGCTGCGCGCCCGCCTCGTGCCGAGAGAGGACGCGTTGCGCTTCCGCGGCCGCAGGGTGCTCGCCTTCGCCGGCATCGGGCGGCCGCAGAAGTTCTTCTCGACGCTGGCCGAGATAGGCGCCGAAATCGCGGCTACACGCGGCTTCGCCGATCACCACGCCTATGACGAGGACGAGGTCGCGCGCCTGGTCGAGGACGCGGCGCGGCTCCAGGCGGAGCCGGTGACGACACGAAAGGACTGGGTCAGGCTACCGGAGGCGGCACGCGCGATGATCGCCCCCATCGACATAGACCTCGTCTTCGCCGACGAGGATGCCGTGATGCAGCGGCTCGCAGGGCTGCGCCGTGGCTAGGCTCCCCTTCGCACGCACGCTCCGCTATGCCGCCGAGACCGCGGGCGTGCTCGCGGCATATGCGATGTTCCGCGCGCTGCCGATCGACTGGGCCTCCGGTCTCGGCGGATTCCTCGGCCGCACGATCGGGCCACGCCTCGGCCTTTCCCGACGCGCCCGACGCAACATCGCGCTGGCGATGCCCGGGCTGTCCGGGACCGAGATCGAGCGCATCGTCTCCGGGATGTGGGACAATCTCGGGCGCGTCGCCGGCGAGACGCCGCATGTGCCCAGGCTCGATCCGCTCGACGGATCCGGCCGCATCGAGATCGTCGGCATGGAGCATGCCGAGGAAGGGCTCCGCGCCGGGGCAGCGATCGTCTTCTCGGGCCACTTCGCCAACTGGGAGCTGCTGCCGGCGACCGCATACCGCCTCGGATTCCGGCTCGAGCTGATCTACCGCGCCGCCAACAATCCCTGGATCGATCAGCTGATCCAGAACACCCGCCTAGGAGAGATGTCCCCGAAAGGCGCCCAAGGCGCCAGAGCGGCGGTCTCGGCGCTGAAGGGCCGGCGGCCGCTCGGCCTCCTCGTCGACCAGAAGATGAATGACGGTATCCCCGTGCCGTTCTTCGGACGGCCGGCGATGACCGCGCCGGCGCTGGTCGACCTCGCCCGCAAGTTCAAGGCACCGTGCTATCCGGTCAGGCTCGAGCGCCTGGAAGGGGCGCGCTTCCGCATCACGGTCCTGCCCGCGATGCGCTTCGAGGCCGGGCCCGACCGCCACGCCGATCTCGCCGCCGGCATGACCCGGGTCAACGCGCTCCTGGAGTCGTGGATTCGCGAGAAGCCGGAGCAATGGCTCTGGCTGCACCGGCGCTGGCCGGAGAGCTGACATTCAATCGCAAGGGTCGGATGGAATCCGATCCTTGATGCGGCGATCCTCGAGGTCATGCCGGCCTCTCCCCGCCTCGCCGCCCAGGACTGGGCGCTCCTGCTCGCGCTCTCCCTGCTTTGGGGCGCCTCCTACTTCTTCTCGAAGATCGCGGTCGGGTCGCTGCCGCCGCTGACCGTCGTCGGGGCACGCGTGATGCTGGCGGCGGCGACGTTGCTCGCCATCTGCCGGATCGCTGGCGTCGCCATGCCGGTCGGGCGCTGGCGCGACTTCCTCGGCATGGGTGCGATCAACAACGTGGTGCCCTTCGCCCTGATCTTCTGGGCGCAGACCGAGATCGCGAGCGGCCTCGCCTCGATCCTGAACGCGACGACGCCGCTGATCACCGCCGTGCTCGCGCATGTGCTGACCCGGGACGAGAAGCTGACTCCGCTCAAGATCATCGGCATCGGCCTCGGCATCGCGGGCGTCGCGGTGCTGGTCGGCATCGAAGCACTCGACGGCCTGGGCAGCTCTCTTCTGCCCCAGGCCGCATGTATCGGCGCCGCGACCTCCTACGCCTTCGCCGGCATATTCGCGCGGCGACGGCTGAAGGGCGTGCCGCCGCTGGCGGCCGCCGCGGGACAGCTCAGCGCCTCGTCCTTGATGGCGCTGCCGTTGCTCCTTTTGGTGGATCGGCCATGGACACTGCCGCTGCCCGACGCAGGGGTTGTCGCAGCGCTCCTCGGCCTGGCGCTGCTGTCGACCGCGCTCGGATATGCGATCTACTTCCGCATCCTCGGCCGCGCCGGCGCTACCAATATCCTGCTCGTCACCCTGCTGATCCCGCCGAGCGCGATCCTGCTCGGCGCCCTCTTCCTCGGCGAGCACCTGGAGACGCATCAGCTCCTGGGGTTCGCTGCGATCGCGCTCGGGCTTGCCGCGATCGACGGACGGCCGCTCGGCTGGCTCGCGCGCTAGGTGTCCAGTGCCTCGCGCAGGCGGCGCGCGAGCTCGGCCTTGCGATAGGGCTTGTCGAGCACCTTGAGATCCGCCCGAAGCCGCCCGCGCTCGGCCAATGTCTCGACGGCATAGCCGGACGTCAGCAGAACCTTCAGCCCCGGCAGCATGCGCTGTGCCCGCTCGACCAGCTCCCAGCCGCTGATGCCGCCGGGCATCACGATGTCGGTGAACAGCAGATCGGGCCTTGCGCCCTGGGCGATGCGCGCTAGCGCCTCGGCGCCGTCGACCGTGGCGATGACGCGATACCCGAGGCTTTCCAAGCACGAAATCGCGTAGGCACGGACGAACTCATCATCCTCGGCGAGAAGCACCGTCTCGCGTCCGGTTGTCGGCGCCTGCGCTTCGTTCGCTCCCGGGTCCGCCGCGGCCGAGCCGCCGCCGGTGGTGACCGGAAGATAGATGCGCACGGTCGTTCCGAGGCCCGGCTCGCTGTAGATCGAGACGTGGCCGTTCGACTGCTTGGCGAAGCCGTAGACCATGCTGAGCCCGAGGCCGCTGCCCTTGCCGACCTCCTTCGTCGTGAAGAACGGCTCGAACACGCGATCGAGCACGTCCGACGGCATGCCCTGGCCGTCGTCGGTGACCGAGACCATCACGTAGTTTCCGTGCGGCACCTCGGGATATCGGTCGCGATAGCGTTCATCGAGCGGCATGAAGGCGGTCGTGATGGTCAGCTGTCCGCCAGACGGCATCGCATCCTGGGCGTTGAGGGCGAGATTGAGGATCGCCGACTCAAGCTGGCCCGGGTCGGCGTAAGCCGATGCCAACCCCTCTTCCAGCAGGCTCCGGATCTGGATGTCCTCACGAAGCGTGCGGCGAAGAAGCTCGTTCATCGAGAGGATGAGCTGGTTGCAGTCGGTCTGGACCGGCTCCAGGCGCTGGCGCCGGCTGAAGGCGAGCAGCCGCCGCGTCAGCTCGGCACCCCGCTCGCTCGCGGCGACGATCGTATCGGCGAGCTTCTTGAGATCGGGCCGCACCTTCAGCGTCTCGGACAGGATTTCGGCGCAGCCGACGATCGCGGTGAGCAGGTTGTTGAAGTCGTGCGCGATTCCGCCCGAAAGCTGGCCCACCGCCTCCATCTTCTGGGCCTGGACCAGCTGCTCCTCGGTCCGCTTGCGATCGCTGAGATCGTGGATGATGCCGACGAAGATCGACTCGCCGTCCTGCTTCGCCTCGCCGACCGAGAGGTCCATCGGGAAGGTCGAGCCGTCCTTGCGACGACCCTGCACCTCGCGGCCGATACCGATGATCTTCGCCTCTCCGGTGCGCGTGTAGTTGGCTATGTAGCCGTCGTGCTCCATCCGGTAGGGCTCGGGCATCAGCATCTTGACGTTCTGCCCGACGACCTCGGCCACCGAGTAGCCGAACAGCTTCTCACAGGCAGGGTTGAACGCGGTGACGGTGCCGCGCGCGTCGATCAGGATCACGCCGTCGACGGCGGTGTCGACCACGGCTCTCAGGCGCTCGGAACTCTCCCGCAGCGCCTGCTCGCCCCGCTTGCGCTCGGTCAAGTCATGGATGATGCCGACGAAGATCGAGGCGTCGCCCTCGCGCGTCTCGCCGACCGAGAGATCCATCGGGAAGGTCGAGCCGTCCTTGCGCCGTCCCTGAACCTCGCGCCCGATGCCGATGATCTTTGCTTCGCGGGTACGGGTGTAGTTGGCGAGATAGCCGTCATGCCCGGCCCGATAGGGCTCGGGCATCAGCATCTTGACGTTCTGGCCGACGACCTCAGCCGCCGCGTAGCCGAACAGCTTCTCGCAGGCCGGGTTGAACATGAGCACGATGCCGGCCGCATCGATCAGGATCACCCCGTCGACGGCCGTCTCGACCACCGCGCGAAGCCGCGCTTCCTCGTTAGGTCCTGCCACGTCGTACTCAGCAAAGCTCCGGGATCCAACGATCGTCGGCCGAGTCCATAAATTGTCCAAACTAATTTGTGTTAATTTTTTGGTTGCCAGAATGTTCGCCGACGTCCGCCCCAAAAAGAAACGGGCCGCCGGAAGATCCGGCGGCCCGTCATGTACGACACTACCGAGTAGCGGCTAAGCGCTGGGCTTAGCGGAAGACGATCTCGACGCGACGATTCCGCGGCTCGCGGACGCCGTCGGCGGTGGGAACGAGGTTCTCGTTCTCGCCGCGGCCGGCTGTCTGGATCGTGCCTTCCGCAACGCCTTCGCGCACCAGCGCCGTCTTGACCGCCGTAGCGCGGCGCTCGGACAGACGCTGGTTGTAGGCGGTCGGCCCGGAACGATCGGCGTGGCCGGTCGCGACGATCAGGCGGACGTTGCCGCGCTTCGCGTCGTCGGCGGCCTGCTTGATGATGCGCGAGGCCTCAGGCGTGATGTCCGACTTGTCGAAGTCGAAGAACACCAGATAGGTCTTCGGCACGGCCGGGGCCGGAGCCGGCGGCGGCGGGGCAGCGGCCGGCGGAGGCGGCGGCGGCGGCGCGGCGGCCGGAGTCGCCCGGGGCGCCGGCGGCGGCTCCGGGAACTTCAGCATCAGGCCGACCATGATGTTGTGGGTCTTGTACTCCGCGTCGACCGAGGCGCCGCTCGACAGGCGGAAGCTCGGATCCTGCGTCGCGAAGTAGCGATAGTCGGCGGTCAGCGCGACTTCCGGGGTCAGCTGGTACGCGACACCGGCGATCGCCTGGTAGGCGAACTTGTTGTCGTCGTCGCCGTTGGTGAAGCCGAGACCGGTCGCGGAGATGCCGTCGGCCGAGACGCGGGCGTAGCCGACGCCAAGACCGACATACGGCGTGAACGCCGTGCCGGTGTTGATGTCGTAGAAGCCGTTCACCATGAACGCCAGCGAGTTCATCTCGCCGGTGGCGCCGGCGAGGCGTGCGCCGCCGGAGGTGATGCTGTCGATGTCGTTGGTGCGATACGCGACTTCGAGCTCGAGGCGGAACGGTCCGCCGAACTGGTAGCCGACGTTGCCGCTCAGGCCCCAACCATGATCGAAGTCGAAGCTCCTGACGGCTCCGCCTGTCGAATAGGAGTGGTCGTCGAGCCAAGTGACACCGGCGCGCGCACCGAGATACCAGCCGTTATAGCCTTGGGCCATCGCGGCGCTGCTCAAGCCGAGCGTCGCCACGGCCAGGGCCAGAGACAAACGCTTCATTGTTAGTCCTCCTCCAGTGAGTAAGCGGCCAGCCGACGAGGGAGCGTCCGGCGGCATTAGAATACCACGAACCGGCGCTGGAAGTCGCTCCGGCGCTAATCCGCCTTGAAAATCAAGCATTCACGGGACAAGGCCAAGGGATTTTCCTGTTACACGGGCCGTTTCATGTTCCGAGGTGGCATCTATGCCACAGCCTCGATTAGCCTGGGTTCGGCAAGCCGACGTTCGAGACGGACGATCAGGCGGTCGAGTTCGGCTAGGTCCACCGCCCCCAGCTGCCCTCCCGGCGCCCGGACCCTGGCGGAGGCGATGGCGCCGCGCCGGCGGAGGATCTCCTTCCGGACCAGGAGGCCGAAGCCGAGTACCTGCTCATGCTTCAGCAACGGCAGGTGGGCGTCGTAGAGGTCCTCGGCACCGTCCAGGTCGCCGGCGACGAAACGCCGATGAACCTCGACCAGCATCTCGGGATAGGCATAGCCGGTCATCGCGCCGTCGGCACCGCGCTGCAGCTCCTGCATGTAGTAGAGCCCGCCATTGCCGATCAGGATCGAGACCCAACGGCGGCCCGCGGCGGCCGATTCGCTGCGAATTCGACTTAGTTTGGCAAGTCCGGGCGCGTCTTCGTGCTTCAGCATGACGAGCTGCGGGAAGGCATCGACCAAGCGATGGAAGACACCGGGGTCGAGATGGACGCCGTTCGCCTGCGGATAGTCCTGGAGCACGACGGGCACGTCGGGCCCGAGATGCCGGAAGACCTCGGCATAGAAGTCGTAGACGCCCTTGTCGCCCTTGAGGCCGGGCGTCGGCGCCACCATCACGCCGGCGGCCCCCAGGTCCATCACCTTGGCCGCGAGCTGGGCGAGAGGGACGAGGCCGGCCTGGGAAACCCCGATCACCGCGGGAATCCGCCCCCCGAGGCGCTTCAGCGCGCGGCCGACGAAGGCGAGGCTCTCGGCCTCCGTCAGCTTCGGCGCCTCGCCCATGATGCCGAGCAGCGTGACACCGTGGACCCCGTGGCCGAGATAGAAATCCATCAGCCGGTCAGTCGATTCGAGGTCGAGCGCGCCGTCCTCGGCGAAGGGCGTCGCCGAGATCGTGTAGACGCCGCTGGCCCGCTCGTTCAGGCGTGGGGACATGAGGGCTGCTCCTCGGGTCTGAGCGCTTTTCTTGACAGATGTGCCGCTTGCGGGGACTTTCCGGCAAGGGGTTTGCTTAAAGACGGACGGGAGACGCCCATGGGTCGGATGCGGCGGCGGTCGATCGGAAGCTGGGCCGGCTTCGGGCTCGCTCTCCTGGCACTGGCCGGTTGCTCCCGCCTCGGCATCGGCGGCGGCTCGTCCTCGTCAGCCGATGCGCCGGCGCCGGCCGCAGCCCCCATGCCGCCGCAGCTGGCGATGGGCGACGTCTTCACCTTCGAGGACAACGGCGTCGAGGTGAAGGAGCAGGTGACCGGCTTCACCGGCCCGCGCGCCATCTGGCAGAACGACCGCGGCGTCTCATGGGTCCAGGCCCCCGACGTGGTCTCCCCGCCGATCTCGTGGTCGGGCGATCCGCGCCTGGGCCAAGGCAACCAGCAGATCTTCGGCGAGCCCGCGAAGCTCTGGCCGCTGGAGAAGGGCAAGACGATCAAGTTCCAGGTCGCCGGCGTTTCCGAGAAGCTGCCGGACGGCTGGCAGGCCGAGAACAGCTGCACCACGATCGGCCAGGAGCCGATGACGGTGAAGGCCGGCACCTTCCAGACCTGGCGGATCGCCTGCCAGCGCGGCGAGGTGCTGGAGACGATCTACTACGTGCCCGACATCATGACCTATGCGCTCCGCACGCGTGAGCGCGACAAGCAGCCGCCCTACGAGAAGAAGGAGCTCGTCGCCTTCGATCTCGCGCAGTCGCCGGAGCGCAAGCTGCCGGGCGCGATGGCGCAGGACCACGCGGCGATGGACGACAAGGCCCACGCCGCGGCGGCCCCGGCTGCCGCACCGATGCCGGCGAACGACATGGCTGCCCGCATCGCAAAGCTCGAGGCGCAGGTCGCCCAGCTCGAACGCATGAACGGCGGCGCCGCCATGGCTGCGGCTCCGGCTTCCGGCCAACCGCGCCCCACCGCACCGCGCCCCGCCGCCGCGGCGACGCATGCAGCCGCTGCTCCGGCCGCTGCCGACGCTAAGCCGCAGATGGCTTCGGCCGCGGGCGGGCGCTTCGGCGCGCATCTGGGCTCGTACCGCACGGTCAACGAGGCGAAGCACGGCTGGGAGACGCTGGCCAAGGCGAACCCCGACACGCTGGGGCCGATCGGCTACCAGACCGCCGAGTTCGATCCGGGCGACGGCCGCGGCGTCTTCATCCGGTTGTTGGCCGGGCCGTTCGAGGACCGCGGCAAGGCGAACGACCTCTGCAAGACGCTGACGGCCAAGCGCGTGTTCTGTCGCGTGCTGAGCCTGGGCCCCGCCTGAGCTTCCTTTCGTCGTCGAAGCCGTCCTACACTCGGCGCTCCTCTCGAATGAAGGAGCGCGCGGGATGTACGAGACATTGGCGATGTACATCGACGGCCAGTGGTGCCAGGGCGGCGACGGCAAGACCGAGGACGTGCTGAACCCCGCGACCGGCGCTTCGCTCGGACGACTGCCGCACGCTTCCCGATCCGATCTCGACCGCGCGCTCGACGCCGCGCGCAAAGGCTTCAAGGTCTGGCGCAGTACCAACGCCTACGAGCGCGCCAAGGTGATGCGGAAGGCCGCCGACCTGATCCGCCAGCGCCAGGAGCAGATCTCGCAGATCCTCACGCTCGAGGAAGGCAAGGTGATCGCCGAGGCGCGCCTCGAGGTCGGCACCACCGCCGACATCATCGAGTGGATGGCCGAGGAAGGCCGCCGCGCCTATGGCCGCATCATTCCCGGCCGCTCGCCCAACGTGCGCCAGATGGCGATCAAGGAGCCGATCGGCGCATGCGCCGCGTTCACGCCGTGGAACTTCCCGGGCATCACGCCGGCCCGCAAGGTCGCGGGCGCGATCGCCGCCGGCTGCTCCTTGATCATCAAGGCGTCGGAAGAGACGCCGGGGACATGCATCGCGATCGTGCGCGCGTTTCACGACGCGGGATTGCCGGCAGGCGTGCTGAATCTCGTCTTCGGCGTGCCGAACGAGATCTCGACCTACCTGATCGGCTCGCCTGTGATCCGCAAGATCTCGTTCACCGGCTCGATCCCGGTCGGCAAGCACCTGGCGAAGATGGCGGCGGAAGGAATGAAAAAGGCGACGATGGAATTGGGCGGCCACTCGCCGGTCATCGTCTTCGACGACGTCGACCCCGTGAAGGTCGCGGACATGGCGGCAGCCGGCAAGTACCGCAACGCCGGCCAGGTCTGCATCGCCCCGACCCGCTTCTTCGTGCAGGAGAACGCCTACAAGAAGTTCGCCGAGCGCTTCACCGAGATCGCCAAGGGCATGAAGCTCGGCAACGGCCTCGAGGCCTCCTCGCAGATGGGACCGCTCGCCAATGCGCGCCGCATCGGCGCGATGGAAGGCTTCGTCGGCGACGCCAAGGCGAAGGGCGCGAAGATCGCCGCCGGCGGCGAGCGCCACGGCAACGAGGGCTATTTCTTCCGCCCGACGGTGCTGACCGACGTGCCGCCGGACGCGAAGGTCCTGAACGACGAGCCGTTCGGGCCGGTGGCACCGATCATGCCGTTCAAGACCTTCGACGAGGTGATCGAGCGCGCCAACGCGCTTCCCTTCGGTCTCGCCGCCTATGCCTTCACCAGCTCGACCAAGACCGCGACCGCGGTCGCCAACGAAATCGAGAGCGGCATGGTCGGCGTGAACCATCTCGCGATCTCGCTGCCCGAGACGCCGTTCGGCGGCATCAAGGAATCGGGCTACGGCCACGAAGGCGGCATCGAAGGGTTGGACGCCTATCTCAACACCAAGTTCGTGACCCAGCTCGGCGTCTGATCCCATGGCCGCGGACACGGGCCTCCGCGGCATCGTCACCGTCCTGAACACGCCGTTCGGCGAGGACGGCGCGGTCGATTTTGCCGCGCTCGAACGACACGTCGCCTACGCGGTCGAAGCCGGCGTGGTTGGCTTTCTCATCCCCGGCTTCGCCGCCGAGGTGCTAGCGCTCTCGGCCGACGAGCGCAGCGGCATGGTGAAGACGGTCGTCGACGTCGCGAAGGGACGCGCCCAGGTGGTGGGCGGCGCCTCGGCACCGACGCAGGAAGAGCGCCTCCGCAACGCCGAGATGCTGGCCGGTCTCGGCTGCGACATCGTGCTGGCGAGCCTGACCTACGCGAGCGACGAGCAGTATGCGGCCGAGATCAGCGGCCTCGCCAAGGCCTCGGGCCGCGACCTGATGATCCAGGACTTCGATGCCAACGGCCCCGGCGTGCCGGTGCCGGCAATCGCCGACGCTTTCGCCTCGATCCCGGCCTTCCGCTACCTCAAGGTCGAGACCTTCGACGCCGGCCCCAAATACACCGCGCTCAAGCTGGCGACCGAGGGCCGGCTGCATGTCTCCGGCGGGTGGGCGGTGATGCAGCTGATCGAGGCGCTCGACCGCAAGGTCGACGCCTTCATGCCGACCGGGCTTCACCGCGCCTATGTGACGATCTTCAATCGCTACGCGTCAGGCGATCGCGACGGCGCGATCCAGCTCTTCCACCGGCTGCTGCCGATCCTGGCCTTCTCGAACCAGCATCTCGAGCACTCGATCCACTTCTTCAAGCGCCTGCTCTGGCGGCAGGGCATCTACCCGACGCCGGCGCTGCGCAATCCGACACACGCCTTCGACGCGCACCACCAGCGCATCGCGGACGAGCTGATCGAGACGGCGATGAAGATCGAGGACGAGTTAAGCTGAGCACCTCGCGTCCCCTCTCCCGCATCGTATGCGGGGGAGGGCTAGGGTGGGGACGAGCGAAGCGAGGGTTGTGTGATGGCGTGAAGAAAAGCCCTCGCTGCGCTCGCCCCCACCCCGTCCCTCCCCCGATTCGCGGGAGAGGGGGTACGACGTTACTTCTTCGAACCGAAAGCGACCGTCCACGCGGCAATGCCGGAGAGGGCGCGCTCGCGGTTGGGGAAGCCCAGGAGCTGGAGCCCGAGCGGCAGGCCGTCGCATTTCAAGAGCGGCAGCGACAGCGCCGGGTTGCGCAGCATCGAGGCCGGCATGTTGAAGAGGGCGTTGCCGGTCGACTCGATGCCGATCGGCGCGGGGCCGGCGGAGCCCAGCGTGATGCAGGCGTCCACATCACCGGAGAGGCCCATCAGCACGTCGCGGGCGTAGTCGCGCTTCTTCAGCAGCGCCACGTAGTCGTCGACCGTCATTTTGGTGCCGTTGATGACGGCCTTGCGGAGGCCGGCGCTCATGCGGTCGCCGTCGCGGAGCTCCATGTCGGCGAAGGGCCAGATCTTCTCCCAGTCGTTGATGCCGAGCGAGAGATCGGAGGCACCGGCAATTGCTTCTTCCAGCTGCGCCACGCGCTTCGAGCCCTTGCGGTCGATCAGGGTGACGCCGGCCCTTTCCAGCTTCTTGAGGAAGGCCGCGAGCGCCTTCTTGGCATCCGGATTGGCGACCGCCCAGCCGTCGGTCTCCAGCACCGCGAGCACATCGGGGCGCCTAGGCGCGGCAGGCTCGGCGCCGCCGGCGAAGGGCATGAAGCCCGGATCGCCGCCGACGCGGGCGGCGATCTCGTGCGCGACCGCCCAGGCGTCTTCCAGCGTGTGCGAGAGCGTGCCGATGCAGTTCTGGCTGAACTGGTCGCCGATGCCGCCGCGGTTGAGCGCGCCGAAGGTCGGCTTGAACCCGACGAGGCCGCAGAAGCTGGCGGGCCGGAGCACCGAGCCGCCGACCTGGGTTCCGATCGCGACCGGCACCATGCCGGCAGCGACCGCCGCGGCCGAGCCGGACGAAGAGCCGCCGGGCGTGCGGCGCTTGTCGTGCGGGTTGGTGGTCGGTCCCGGCGGGGCGCCGGCGAACTCGGTGGTGACCGCCTTGCCGACGACCACCGCGCCGGCCTGGCGCAGCGCATAGGCGCAGGCGGAGTCGCGGCCGCCGTTCCAGCCCTTGAAGATGGGGCTGCCGAACTCGGTCGGCATGTCGACGGTCTCGATGATGTCCTTGATCGCGATCGGCAGTCCGTCGATCGAGGAAAGCGGCTTCTTGGCCTTCCAGCGCTTGGTCGAGGCGTCGGCGGCCTTCCGCGCGCCCTCGATGTTGAGCGTGACGAAGGCGCGGACCACGGGCTCGCGCTTGTCGATCTGCTTGAGACACGCCTCGAGGAAGTCGCGCGGCGTCAGCGTGCCGGCCTTGAATCCGGCGCGGGCGGTAGCGAAGTCGAGCTTGGACATGACGATCCCCCTTACGCGGCGGCAAGACGCTGCCGCGGACGATTGTACAGAAGCCAGAGCGCGATCGCGGCATTGACGACGTTCCACGCAATGCCGTTCAGGAACGCGAGCCGGTACGAGCCGGTCCAGTCGAAGATCGCGCCCGAGAGCCAGCCGCCGATCGCCATGCCGATGATCGTCGACATGATGACGATGCCGACGCGCGTGCCGGCCTCCGCCGCCGGGAAATACTCGCGCACGATGATCGCGTAGCTCGGGACGATGCCGCCCTGCGCCAGGCCGAACAGCGCCGAGACGACGTAGAGCGACATCAGCCCGTCGAAGGGCAGATAGAGGCAAAGCGTCGCCATCTGCAGGGCGGAGCCCAGCAGCAGCGTGCGGACGCCGCCGATGCGGTCCGAGATCCAGCCCGAGGCGAGCCGGCTGATCACGCCGAAGCCCAGCATGATCGCCAGCATCTCGGCGCCGCGGGCGACGCCGTAGCCGAGGTCGCCGCAATAGGCGACGATGTGGACCTGCGGCATCGACATCGCGAGGCAGCAGGTGACGCCGGCAATGATGAGGAGCGTCATCAGCGCGTTCTTCGAGATCGGCAGCTGGCCGAGCGTGCCGCCGCCATGCGCGGCGACCGCGTGGTTGCGCGGCGAGGGCCGGCGGAGGACCAGCGTCAGCGGCAGCATGAGGACGAGGCAGGCGATGCCGACGGCGATGTAGGCATGACGCCAGCCGATGGTCTCGATCAGCGCCTGAAGGATCGGCGGCCACACGGTTCCGGCCGCGTAGTTGCCGCTGGCGGCAATGCCGACCGCGAACCCGCGCCTGCGGTCGAACCAGTGCGAGATGTCGGCCATCAGCGGGCTGAACACCGCCGAGCAGCCGAGGAATCCGATGAGGACGCCTTGCAAGATCGCGTACTGCCAGAGCGCGGTCGAGTACGCGGCGCCGATGTATCCCACGAACAGGCAGACGGCGCTCAGGATGACCGGGGCGATCACGCCGAAGCGGTCGGCGAGCTTCCCCATGAAGACGCCGCCTGTGGCGAAGCCCAGCATCGTCGCGGTGTAGGGGATCGAGGCCCCGGCGCGGTCGACGCCGAAATCGGCCTGGACGTGCGGCAGCACGACCACGACCGACCACATGCCGACGCCGCCGATGGTGGAAACGAGAAGCGAGGTGAAGAGGCGGGCCCAGGCGTACGGGGATTCGACGCCTGAATCGGAAGTGTGAGACACGGGAGGAGTCTTTCGGGAGGGGTAGACGACGAATGCCAGTTCATCGCCTCCGCGCGCAACTCCTAACTCCGATGCGCGACATGTGAAAATTGTGTCGCGTTGCTGCGACTGCTCCGCCCGTCAGCCCCCTCCCCCGTGCGTAGCGCGGGGGAGGGACGGGGTGGGGGCACGAGCGAGATAAGGGTGGCAGTCACGCGCGGAGCCGATAGGCCTCGGCCGCGCCCCCACCCTGCCCTCCCCCGCGTACGACGCGAGGGAGGGTTCCGATTTGAGCACTCCTGGAGTGACATGTTAGCGTGCACTCGAATGACCGGCCTCTCGTCGATCCCCGTTCTCGAAGGCCGCCGGCTCAGCCCCGACGCGGTCGGCGCGATGACCGACTCGTCGTCCCTGCTCGCCGACGGCGCGGCACTCCGCGCGCGCTTCG
>JBGALV010000054.1:0-32324 GCA_044223515.1 Alphaproteobacteria bacterium | reverse complement strand
GAGTGCTACCGAACCGTTGGGTCCGACATTGAGCGTGCGATAGAAGGTGCTCGTGAGGCCCTCGATCGGGATGTCGGCTGCGAGGACGCCGGCGAACGAGCCGTCCTCCCTTTCGATGCGGCGGCTCACGCTCAAGACCGTATCGCCGGAGACGAGGCTCGTGAGCGGGAGCGAGATCAGCACGCCGAGATCGGACTCCTCGCGATGACGATTGAAGAAACTGCGGTCGGCGACGCTGAGGGTCCGGGGGACCGGCGCCAGGCCGGCGTTCGCCGGGTGCCCGTCCGCGTCGTAGAGGATCAGCGCGTGGATCTGGCGAAGGCTGTCGGCGCCGGCGGCCAGCACGCCCCGCACCGATGTCTGCTCGTCCGCGTTCAGCCGCTGCAGCAGGCGAAGATGGCGGATCGTCGCCTTGAGCACGCCGTCCACGGCATCGAAGGTGGTCAGCGTGTGCTCTTCGAGTGCGCTCGAAAGACGGCGGACGGTGTGCTCGGTGTCTAGCAGCTTCGACCGATAGCTGCCGTGGAGATTGTAACCAAATGTAATTGCGAGCGCGATGAGGGAGGCTGCCCCGGCGATGATGGGCCAGGATCTCGCGTGTTTCTGCAGGTCGCCTGCATGCGCCAAGGCGTTGAAGCCCTCCGATCCGGGCGTCCGTCGAGGACGCCTGAGATGTCTCAGGCTCGGTATTTAGGCCAGAAAAGTTAACGACCGGTTTGCGCCGGTCAGGCAGGCCATGCCGGCTGGAGGCGACCGCCGACCCGGAGAGGCGCGATCCGCTTGGCGAGGCCCGTGCGGTCGTCGGTCTCGATGAAGACGCCGCAGATCGTCGCCGGGCCGTCGGCCGGCTGCAGCTTGTCGGTCGGAAGCTTCCGGGTGAAGCGCTGGATCGGCACCTGTTTGTGCATGCCGATCACGGAGTCGTAGTCGCCGCACATGCCGGCATCGGTCTGGAAGCCGGTCCCGCCCGGAAGGATCTGCGCGTCGGCCGTGGGGACGTGGGTGTGGGAGCCCACGACCAGCGAGGCGCGTCCGTCCAGCAGGTGGCCCATCGCCTGCTTCTCGCTCGACGCTTCGGCATGGATGTCGACGACGATCGCAGCAACGGTCGTGCCGAGACGGACCTTTCCCATCTCCTCCTCGACCGAGCGGAACGGATCGTCGAGCGGGTCCATGAACAGGCGGCCCATCACGTTGATCACCAGGATGCGGCGTCCGTCGGACAGCGCGTAGGTGTGGGCGCCGCGACCCGGCGTTCCTTGCGGGTAGTTGCGGGGCCGCAGGAGGCGCGGATCGCGGTCGATCTGGCCGATGAACTCGCGCTGGTCCCAGACGTGGTTGCCGTTGGTCAGGCAATCGATGCCGGCCTTGAACATCTGCTCGGCGAGGCTGAGGGTGAGGCCGAAGCCGTGCGCGGCGTTTTCGCCGTTTGCGATCACGAAATCGAGCCCGAGTTCCTTGCGCAGGCGCGGCGTCTCCGAAAGCACCGCGTCGCGACCGGAGCGGCCGAGGATGTCGCCGAGATAGAGGATCTTCACTTTACGAACTCCGCCCCGGCATCGGTCGCGATCGCATCGATGCGCTGGTCGACCGAGTCCGCGGGTACTTCGTCGATTTCCTGGAAGGCGTAGCCGACGCCGATGGCCAGCACCGGTCCCTTCGCCCGAAGGGCGGCGAGCGTCCGGTCGTAGTAGCCGCCGCCGTAGCCGAGGCGATGGCCGCGGCGATCGAAGGCGAGAAGCGGCACCAGCAGGATCGACGGCTCGATCTCGGGATTGCTCTCGGGCGGGTAGGGGATGCCGAACACGCCTGTCGAAAGAGGAGTCCCGGGCATCCAGCTGCGGAAGACGAGCGGCTGCTTGCGCGCGATCACCACCGGAAGCCCGACCGGATGACCCGCACCCGCAAACCAGTCGAGCGTGGGCAGCACGTCGATCTCGGGCGGCACCGGATGGAAGCCGGCGACGGCGGCGCCGGCCGCGAACGGTCCCAGCCTCGCCACGTACCGAGCCAGCGCGACGCCTGCCGAGGGGCGCGCGAGTCGCTTCCGGCGCTCGCTCATCTCCGTCCTTAGACGGCGCTTGGCCGCGACGACGTCGGGATCGGGAGAGGATGGCGGAGCCACCATGGCCGATGGCATAAGCAGTTCCTCCAAGGCCTGCCTAAGCAGGTGGGCGCCATGTAGCCAAGGCCGAGGGCCAAGGCCAGGGACAGCTCCCAGAGGATCGGTATTGGCCCCGGGGAATGTGCAGCCTGTCGAACCGGGCAGCCCCGCCGGAATTCAACTTAGGAAGCTTCAAGCCGCGCTGCAAGCGCATCGATGCGCTTTGCCACGGACTCGATCGCCTCGGCGGCGGCATCCGCGGACTTGGCGGGACTCGCTTTGCTGTCGATCCCGCCGCGGGCCTCGGCCAGCTCGTCAGCAATCATCAGGCTCGCCATCGCCAAGAGGCGGGCGTCGCCGACCTGGCCGACCTGACGGACCAGTTCCTGCACCTTGCCGTCGATGAAACGGCCGAGCTTCTCGATATGCGGCTCCTGCCCGTCGGCGCAGGCGATGCGGTAGCCGCGGCCGTTGAGGAACAGCGTGACTTCTGCCATGCGCGGCTCAGTCGCCGGCCATCAGCCGCAAGCGGCCGATAGCGCCGTCGAGACGCGCCGACACCGTGTCGGCGGCCTCCGAAAGCCGCGAATGATCGGTCTTGAGCTGGGCCAACGCCTGCTCGAGCTCGGTGCGCGCCTTCGCCTCGCGGTCCGATCGGCCGGAGGCGGCCCGCTCGAGCCGGGCCAGCGCCTGATCCAGTTTGGCGGTTGCGTCGTCCAAGGCACTCATCTGCCGACCATAGCAGGGAGGCCGATGTTTGACAGCATGCGGCTACATTATTCGAAGAGCTGAGGCACTAGATGGTTACTGCTTATCGCGGATGACCTGTTCGATGTGGTCGCGTAGCCAATTGCCAAAGATCACGGGCTTCCAATTAGCGCGAAACTTAGAGGCGACATCAGACAGGTACCCAATACTCGAACCCGCCGCTCCTCCCAATGCCCCACCAAGCGCTCCATCCACCGAAGCGCCAATCACTGTGCCGATCGCGCTCCCGCCGATTGCTCCGAATATCGAAAGGGCCTTACGGCTCGCTCCAAGTAACCCGACCTCTCGAGCGACTTCGTTGTGATAGGCAATAATCGCGTCTCGATCTCTATCAGACTCGGTCTGTAACCAACCTCGAAATTTCTGAGCCTTATTCCGAATAGAGAGCACATCGGAAAATGCCAATTTTCCATCATTTACGAGCGATCTTATGTCGGGAAACTCGACCTTCGCCTTTAGGTCTTCGATAACGTCACCGGCCTTGTTCACGACTTCAGCGGATTCATAAAGCTTGTCACCTATCAATGCGCTCATCGGGCTCGGTAGATAGAGATCACTGTTGAGCTTCGCGGCGGACCAGATAAGTCGGTTTGAAAGTGCCGCCGCTGTGAGAGGCGTACTCGGGTGAAAGTTCAGCTTGGGGCCGGCTAATTCAATAATTTTCCGAAGATCTATATCGAGATTGATGTCGTGGCGCGTTCCTCCGCGCGGAAGAATGGTGGCATGTATTTGAGGTGGCCGTCCGAGCTTGCGAATGCGATATATTTCGTCAACAAATACTTGGGTTATTAGTGACATTCGCTGCGGATTTATAAAATCCTCTCTTGCGTTGTCTATTGATTTCCCGAAGTCGTCTGCCTTTGCTTCGATGGTGCCTTTACGAAATGCTGCGTATACTTTTTCTCGATGCCGCCCCTTCTTTGGGAGAACGGCTTCTACAGACTTATGGTATAAAAATCGTTGCTCAAATGTGTTGGGTTTTGCCTGTATCTCGTCTTGAACATTCATTAGGCCATAGGATTTTACTTTTTCATCATAAATAGCAGCGCTAATAAAAGAGTATTCATATATTTTTATTGTTCCGTCATGGAGCATGGAAAGCAAATCTTGTAGTCGTCCCTCCTGCGCAAACCATTGTATGAAATCGGCCAGCTGTGGTTGATTGCTAGGGCTCACAAGTACAGTGTCGTAATATATTAAAGCCTCTGCAAATAGGCCAATATCTATTAAGTGACCACTCGCGCGCAGATCAGGACTCGCGTAACTCCAAGCCTCTAGTGGTACCAGCGTCTCGCGATGCGATGACACGAGTAAGGGAGCTTGCTAACGCCGCCCGACGAACCGCGGCGTCTTGTTGAAGAAGCGGTAGACCATGGGCTCGAACGCCTCCAGCGGAAGCGTGGCGTAGTCGGGCTCCATCGCGTTCTGGTCATATTTTTCGCAGAAATAGGCGGTCAGCTCGAAGGCCGGATGGCCCCTGAACTTCTCGCGCCCCATCCGGTCCGAGGTCGGGTGGTTGAAGCGGTGATAGCGCTGGAAGACCGTGTGGTAGTTGAGCACCCACAGATAATCGTCCGACAGGAACTGCTTCAGCATCGCCGCGCAGAACTCGCCATGCGTGACCGGCGCGATGTTCTGGCCGATGTCGTGCAGCAATGAGAGGACCACCATGTCCTCGTCGGCGCCGTCGCGGAGCGCTCTGGTCGCGGTCTGCAGCGAGTGGCCGTAGTTGTTGGACTGCCAGCCGTAGCTGGGCTCGTCCTTGGAAGCGGCGAGGAAAGTCAGCACCTCCTTCGCCTGGCGGTCGCGATGATAGATCGCGCTCTGGCGCTCGATGATCGCCCAGTCCTCGGCGGTATTGGCCTCGAAGGTGTTGCCCGAGGTGCGCTGCCAGTCGGCGCCGCCGAGCGGCACCACGATGCTGCGGGCTTCCCAGTCGGCGAGTTCCTGCTCGAGCGCCGTCGGCCGCGCTGCGGACTTGTAGGAGGGCTCCCAGGTCGTCTCCGCGTCGTGCTTGGCTGCCAGAGTCATCTCGATCCCCGTTTCACCGTCGGAAACGCCAGATTGCCATCCGGAAATGCCGGCCGCTAGGCTCATCGACAACCAAAGATAAACATACGAACAGAGGGGATCATCGATGCATAGGACGATGCGCAAGCTATCCCTGGCTGCCGCGATGCTGGGGGCGATGTCTCTGACGCTTGAAGCTGGGCCGGCGGCCGCGCAGAGCGTGATCCGCTACGTGCCGCATGCGGACCTCAAGGTCGTCGATCCGATCACCAACACGGCGGCCATCACCGGCCAGCATGCGTACATGGTCTACGACATGCTGTTCGCCTACGACCGCGACTATCGCCCGCAGCCGCAGATGGTCGAGGCCTACACGGTTTCGCCCGACGGCCTTGTCTATCGCTTCACGCTGCGTGCGGGCCTGAAGTTCCACGACGGCCGGCCGGTGACCACCGCCGATGTCATCCCGTCGATCAACCGCTGGGCGGCGCGCGACTCCAACGGCACGATCCTCCGCGGCCTCGGCATGCAGCTGGCCGCCGTCGACGACCGCACCTTCACGCTGACGCTTAAGGAACCGTGGGGTCTCGTGCTCGACTCCCTCGCCAAGGACGGCTCCTACGCCGCCTTCGTCATGCGCGAGCAGGAGGCGAAGACCGATCCGAACGCGGCGATCACCGAGGTGATCGGCTCCGGCCCCTTCCGCTTCTCGCGCGAGGGTTGGGTTCCCGGCAGCAAGGTCGTCTACGTCAAGAATCCGGACTACGTGCCGCGCGCCGAGCCCGCGAGCCTGTTCGCCGGCGGCAAGCAGGTAAAGGTCGATCGTGTCGAGTGGGTGATCATCCCCGATGCGGCGACCGCCGCCGCCGCGCTCAACGCCGGCGAGGTCGACATCTTCGAGCAGCCGCCGACCGACCTGCTGCCGATGCTGCAGCGGAACAAGGACGTGGTGGTGAAGGTCCACAATCCGTTCGGCGAGGTGGCCTATCTCCGCCCGAACCACCTGCATCCGCCGTTCGACAAGCCGGAAGGCCGCCAGGCGCTGCTCTATATCACCGCCCAGGACGAGTACATGCAGGCCTCCGCCGGCGATCCGGCCTATTGGCGGCGCTGCTTCTCCTGGGTCGGCTGCGGCTCGTCGAACGAGACCGAAGCCGGGACATCCGACTTCCAGAAGCCGAACGTCGCCAAGGCCAAAGAGCTTCTGCAGAAGGCCGGCTACAAGGGCGAGCCGGTGGTCGTGCTGCAGCCGAACGACCTCCAGGTGCTGCGCGACATCACCCAGGTGCTGGCCGCACGCCTCAAGGACGCCGGCGTCAACGTCGACCTGCAGCTCAGCGACTGGGCGACGATCACCGCGCGCCGCGTGAAGAAGGACGCGCCGGACAAGGGCGGCTGGAGCCTGTTCGTCTCGACCGCCTTCGGCTTCCGCTTCTCGAGCCCGGTCACCAACTTCGCGCTGCCGATGCCCTGCGGCGGCACCGGCTTCGTCGGCTGGGCCTGCGACGAGAAGATGAACGGCCTGCTCGCCGACTGGGCCAAGCAGACCGATGCGGCGAAGCGCAAGGCCGTGACCGAGGCCATCCAAATCCGCGCGATCGAGACCATTCCCTACCTGCCGATGGGACAGATCACGCGGCCGGTGGCGTATCGCTCGAACATCGAGGGGATGATCGAGGTGCCGAGCCCGGTTCTCTGGAACGTCTCGAAGCGCTGACATGAAAAGGGTCGCGCTCCTCGGGTTCTCGCTCGAGTCCAACGGTCACGCGCCGACGGCGACCGAGGCCGAGTTCCGCGACTACATGTGGCTCGAAGGCGAGGCCTTAGGTCGCGACATCCGATCGCCCGCGCCGGAGTCGCCGCCGGAGATCCGCGGCTTCGTGAAGGAGATGGATCGGCACGGACCATGGGTTCCCGTGCCGATCCTGATGACCGCCGGCGGCGCCAGCGGCCCGGTCGACCAGCGCTTCTTCGAGAAGGTGGTCGAGAAAATGCGGACGGGGCTCAAGGCGGCGCTGCCGGTCGATGCGGTCTATCTGCCGGAGCATGGCGCCGCGACCGCGACCGGCGACGACGATCCCGATGCGACCGTGTTCGAGATGGTACGGGCGCTGGTGGGACCGGATGTGCCGGTCGTCGCCACGCTCGACCTCCACGCCAACTGCTCGCAGCGAATGGTCGACGCGGTCGACGTGCTGATCGGCTACGTCACCAACCCTCACGTCGACATGGAGGAGCGCGGCGTCGAGGCGGCGGAAGTGGTGCGCGAGATGTGGGGCGGCATGAAGCCGTCCTCGCACTTCATCAAGCTGCCGCTGATCCCGCCCTCGATCACCCAGAACACAGATGCTGGCCCCTATGCCGACATCCTCCGTTACGGCAAGTCCAAGCGGGACCGCGACGTCGTCAACGTGACGATCCTCTCCGGCTTCACCAATGGCGACACGCCGAAGAACGGCATGTCGGTCGTGGTCTCCTCCCGATCCGGAAAAGCGAAGGCGAGGGAGGTCGCGCGCGACATCGCGGCCGCCTGCTGGGCCGACCGCCAGCGCTACGTGCCCGAGATGATGAGCCTCGACGACGCGGTGGCGCTCGCGGTGAAGACCGGCCGCGACAAGTCGCTGCCGCCGCAGCTCCTCGCCGACGTCGCCGACAATCCCGGCGGCGGCGGACGCGGCAACACGACCTGGATCCTGAAGGGTCTGCACGAGGCGAAGGCCGAGGGCGTGATCCTCGGCACCTTCTTCGATCCGCCGCTCGCGGCCGAGGCGCATCGCCTGGGTGAGGGCGCTGTCTTCCGCGCCCGATTCAACCGCGACGAGACGAACGAGCTCTCCGAGCCCTACGAGGCCGAGGCGAAGATCCTGAAACTCCATGACGGCGTTTGCGTCGGCCGCCGCGGCATCTTCGCCGGCCGGACGATGAGCCTCGGCCCCTCGGCGCTGCTCGAGATCGGCGGGCTCCGGCAGGTGGTGAACTCGATCCGGCTCCAGATGCTCGACACGGTCTATTTCGAGATGTTCGGGATCGACATCGCGGCCGCCCGCACCGTGGTGGTGAAGTCGCGGGGGCATTTCCGCGCTGCCTTCGACCAGTGGTTCCCGAACGACCGGATCCACAACATCGACGTGCCGGGCCTCAACATGCCGGTCCTCTCCCGATTCGGCTTCAAGCGCTGCCCCCGGCCGATCTTCCCCCTCGATCCGGAGATGGATTGGGCGCCCGTCTAGGCGGGTGTTCACGCCCTGTTTCGCGGCATTCGGTCAGGTTGACGGGACGGGCTCTACCCGGCATTTTCCGGGCCCAATCCCGAGCCGACGGACCATTCCCGTGACCGTGCGCCACGACGACCTCGCCAACGCCATCCGGGCGCTTTCCATGGATGCCGTCGAGCAGGCGAAATCCGGCCATCCCGGCATGCCGATGGGCATGGCGGACGTGGCGACCGTCCTTTTCACCCGCTTCCTGAAATACGATCCGGCGCATCCGGACTGGCCCGATCGCGACCGCTTCGTGCTGTCGGCCGGCCACGGCTCGATGCTGCTTTATTCGCTGCTCCATCTGACCGGCTATGCCGACATGACGATGGATGAGCTCCGGAACTTCCGGCAGCTCGGCAGCAAGACCGCCGGCCATCCGGAATACGGCCACGCCGCCGGCATCGAGACCACGACCGGCCCGCTCGGCCAGGGCCTCGGGAACTCGGTCGGCATGGCGCTCGCCGAGCGCATCCTGCAGGCTCGCTTCGGCTCCGACCTCGTCGACCACTACACCTATGTGATCGCCGGCGACGGCTGCCTGATGGAAGGGATCAGCCACGAGGCGATCAGCCTCGCCGGCCATCTCGGCCTTGGCCGCCTGATCGTGCTGTTCGACGACAACTCGATCTCGATCGACGGCGGCACCAGCCTTTCGGTCGACGACGATCAGCTCGCCCGCTTCAAGGCATCGAAGTGGCATGTCCAGTCGTGCGACGGGCACGACCCCGAGGCGATCGCCAAGGCGATCGAGGCGGCGAAGAAGACGGCGGAGCCGTCGCTGATCGCCTGCAAGACGATCATCGGCAAGGGCGCGCCGACCAAGGCCGGCACGGCCTCGACCCACGGCTCGCCGCTCGGCGCCAAGGAGATCGAAGGTGCGCGTGCCCAGCTCGGCTGGAGCGCGCCGCCGTTCTCGATCCCGGAGCCGATCCTCGCCGAATGGCGGAAGCTCGGCCGCCGCGGCGCGAAGGACTTCGATGCCTGGACCAAGCGCCACGGTGCGGCCAACACCGCCAGCGAGTTCGACCGCGTGATCGCGGGCGAGCTGCCGGAGGCGGTGGCTGGCACGATCCAGGCCTTCAAGAAGGAGGCGTCCGAGAAGGCGCAGGCGCTCGCCAGCCGCCAGTCGTCGGGCAACACGCTCGAGGTGCTGGCCCCGGTGATGCCGGAGCTGATCGGTGGCTCGGCCGATCTCACCGGTTCGAACAACACCAAGGCCAAGTCGCAGGCCGTCATCAAGAAGGGCGCCTATGGCGGCGCCTACATCCACTATGGCGTGCGCGAGCACGGCATGGCCGCGGCGATGAACGGCATGGCGCTGCATGGCGGCGTCGTTCCGTACGGCGGCACCTTCCTCACCTTCACCGACTACTGCCGGCCGTCGATCCGCCTCTCGGCGCTGATGGGCATCCGCGTCGTCTACGTGATGACGCACGACTCGATCGGCCTCGGCGAGGACGGCCCGACGCACCAGCCGGTCGAGCACCTGGCAGCGCTGCGCTGCATCCCGAACCTGCACGTCTTCCGTCCGGCCGACACGGTCGAGACCGCCGAATGCTGGGCGCTGTCGCTGGCGTCGGCGAAGACGCCGTCGGTCCTGGTGCTGACCCGCCAGGCGCTGCCGACGGTGAGGACGACCCACACCGAAGAGAACCGCTCGGCCCGCGGCGCCTATGTGCTGACCGAGGCGAGTGCCGCGCGCAAGGCGACGCTGATCGCCACCGGCTCCGAGGTGTCGATCGCGGTCAAGGCACGCGAGACGCTGGAAGCTGCCGGCGTGCCGACCGCCGTCGTCTCGATGCCGTGCTGGTCGCTGTTCGACGCGCAGCCCGAGAGCTATCGCAGCCAGGTGCTGGGATCGGGCGTCCGCGTCGCGATCGAGGCCGGCGTCAGGCAGGGCTGGGAGCACTACATCGGCGACAAGGGTGCCTTCGTCGGCATGACCGGCTTCGGCGCCTCGGCGCCGGCGGAACTGCTCTACAAGCACTTCGGCATCACCGCCGAGGCGACGGTAGCCGCCGTGAAGGCCCGCATCTGACGATGAAGCTGCTCGTCCCCGACACGATCGAGACCGAGCGGCTGAAGCTCCGGCTCTATACGTACGAGGATCTCGACGCGGTCGCGCGCATGGTGGCCAAGGCCGACGTGATGAAGTTCATCGGCGGCGCGCTCACCAAGCGCATCGACGCCTGGGCCTTCATCGCGCGGACGCTCGGGCACTGGATGCTGCGGGGCTACGGCCTCTATGCCGTCACCGAGAAGTCGACGGGCACCCTGGTCGGCCGCGTCGGGCTGCTCAATCCGGAGACCTGGCCCGACATCGAGATCGCCTGGACCATCGACGACACGCATCAGGGCAAGGGCTATGCGACCGAGGCGGCCAAGGCCGTGGGGCGCGCCGGCTTCGGCCAGCTCAAGGCCAAGCGGCTCATCAGCCTGATCAACCCGAACAACGCGCCCTCGATCCGCGTCGCCGAGCGTCTCGGCGCGACGCGCGAGGGCCTGACCGATTTCTTCGGGCCGGAAGACAAGGTCTACGTCTACCGGCACGATCCGGCACGCTTCAACTGACCTTCCCCAGAGAGAACCGCGGAGACATTCCATGGCTGTTCGTGTTGCGATCAACGGCTTCGGGCGCATCGGCCGCCTCGTGCTCCGCGCGCTCGCCGAGTCCAAGCGCACCGACATTCAGGTCATCGGCATCAACGACCTCGGCCCGGTCGACGCCAACGCGCATCTCTTCTCCTACGACTCCGTGCATGGCCGCTTCCCGGGCGAGGTGAAGGTCACCGGCGACTCGATGGATGTCGGCCAGGGCCCGATCAAGGTGACGGCCGAGCGCGACCCGACGAAGCTGCCGTGGAAGGACCTCAAGGTCGACATCGCGTTCGAGTGCACCGGCATCTTCACCAAGAAGGAGACCGCCGGTAAGCACATCGAGGCTGGTGCCAAGCGCGTCCTGATCTCGGCCCCCGGCGACAACGTCGACATGACCGTGGTCTACGGCGTCAACCACGACCAGCTGAAGCCCGAGCACACGGTCGTCTCCAACGCCTCGTGCACGACCAACTGTCTCGCCCCCGTCGCCTATGTCCTGAACAAGGCGATCGGCATCGAGCGCGGCTTCATGACCACGATCCACGCCTATACCGGCGACCAGTCGACGGTCGACACGCTGCACAAGGACCTGCGCCGCGCCCGCGCCGCCGCGCTGTCGATGATCCCGACCTCGACCGGTGCGGCGAAGGCCGTCGGCCTCGTGCTGCCGGAGCTCAAGGGCAAGCTCGACGGCACCTCGATCCGCGTGCCGACCGCCAATGTCAGCGTCATCGACCTCAAGTTCGTGGCGGCCAAGAAGACGACGGCCGAGGAAGTGAACGCCGCGATCGAAGCCGCCAGCAAGGACAACAAGCTGAAGGGTATCCTCACGGTCAACAAGGCGCAGCTCGTCTCCTGCGACTTCAACCACAACTCCTCGTCCTCGACCTTCGATGCGACGCAGACCCAGGTGATCGACGGCACGCTGGTGCGCGTCCTCTCCTGGTACGACAACGAGTGGGGCTTCTCGAACCGCATGCTGGACACGGCGGCGGTCATGGGTCGCCTCTAAGGCGGGGCCATCAGACCGCCCGTCGTCATCGTCCACGACCTGGACCAGGCGCGGGCGGCGCTCGTGAGCGCCGCCGCCGCCGGCCGGGAGATCGTTCTCCTGAGCCCGCCCGGCGCGGCCGCCTATTGGGGGCCGCTCTATTTCCAGAGCCTGATGCGGCTGGCATCCGAGGCCGAGCCACGGGCGCGTTTCACCGCGATCCTCGACTGCGCCGATCGTCCCGGCGACGTGTTGGCCGCCCTGCGTCAGGGGCTGACCGATCTCGTCTTTCACGGATCGGGCGAGGTTCGCGACAAGCTCGCCGCGATCGCGGAAGCCAAGGGCGCGCGGCTCCGGTCGCCGACGGCCGCCGATATCGACCTTGGCGCGGTGCGCGATCCCGTCGCATCCTGTCGGGAAATCCTCGCGGCCAGGCTGTGATAGGCTCGCGGAAAACGGGGAGGCGCAGGTGAGGAACTGGATTGCCGCTCTGGCGGCCGCAGGCGTTCTTTTCGCGGCCTTGCCGACCGAGGCGGTCGCCCAATCCGGCCAGGTGAGCCCGGTCTATGCCGGGACGAAGAAGGGCGGCACTTACGCCAAGCCGAAGGCGGCCACCTCCAAGAAGGCGAAGAAGCCCCGCAGCGCCAAGCAGCAGGCCGCCCAGAAGAAGGCGACCAAGGCGGCCGCGGCGAAGATGAAGCGCTCCGGGCCGACCATGAAGCAGAAGGCGGCCCAGAAGAAGGCGAGCAAGGCGGCGGCCGCGAAGGCCAAGGCCAAGCCCAACAAGCTGCGGGCCTGAGAAGGCCTTTTCGGCCCCGGCCGGCCAGCCGTTGCCAAGCCGCGATCTCTCGTTTAACCAAGCTTTCCCGTTCCTGTCGGAGCCCCCGAGAAATGAAGATCAGCCAGCGCGTCCAGAAGATCCTCGCCAACTACGAGAGCGACAATCCGGGTACCAAGGCGAACCTCGCCAGGATCCTGATGAACGGACGCCTCGGCGGCACCGGCAAGCTGGTCATCCTGCCGGTCGACCAGGGCTTCGAGCACGGCCCGGCGCGCTCCTTCGCGCCGAACCCGGCGGCCTACGATCCGCACTATCACTATCGCCTGGCGATCGCCGCCGGCCTCTCGGCCTACGCCGCCCCGCTCGGCATGCTGGAAGCCGGCGCCGACACCTTCGCCGGCGCGATCCCGACCATCCTCAAGGTCAACTCGGCCAACTCGCTGTCGCGCGAGAAGGAAGCCGCCAACCAGGCGGTCACCGCGACCGTGAAGGACGCGCTCCGCATCGGCGCCGCGGCGATCGGCTTCACCATCTATCCGGGGTCCGACAAGGCCTACGACATGATGGAGGAGATCAAGGAGATGTCTGCCGAGGCGAAGTCCTACGGCCTGCTCTCGGTCGTGTGGTCCTACCCGCGTGGCGGCACGCTCTCCAAGCAGGGCGAGACCGCGGTCGACATCTGCGCCTATGCCGCGCACATGGCGGCGCTGCTCGGCGCTCACATCATCAAGGTGAAGCCGCCGACCCAGCACCTCGAGCTCGAAGCCGCGAAGAAGGTCTACGAGGCCCAGAAGATCCCGGTGTCGACGCTGGCCGAGCGCGTCGCCCATGTCGTGCAGTCGTCCTTCAACGGCCGCCGGCTCGTCGTCTTCTCGGGCGGCGAAGCGAAGGACCTGGACGGCCTCTACAACGAGATCCGCGGCATCCGCGACGGCGGCGGCACGGGCTCGATCATCGGCCGCAACACCTTCCAGCGCCCGGTCAAGGAAGCGATGGCGATGCTCGACACCATCATCCGGATCTTCCAGAACAAGGCCTGATCCGCTGACCTGCCGTCTCTATCTGATCACGCCGCCGGCGCTCGAGTCGGCGGCGTTTTCGTCTGGGCTCGAGCGAGCGCTCGACGCCGGAGATGTCGCTGCGTTCCAGCTTCGTCTCGTCGGTGTCTCCGACGACGACGTAAGGCGCGCCGCGACGAAGCTCATGCCGCTGGTGCAGGCGAGGGGCGTCGCCTTCATGCTCGACGGCAATGCCGGGCTTGCAGCCGAGCTCGGTTGCGACGGTGTCCATCTCGATCGGGCCGAGGCCTATGCCGGTGCCCGGCGACTGCTCGGCGGTGTGCGGATGATCGGCGTCTCCGCCGGCGACTCGCGGCATGTCGCGATCGATGCGGCCGAGGCGGGCGCCGACTACGTCTCCTTCGGCCCGTTCTTCCCGAGCACGACAAAGCAGGCGCCGGCTTACGCCGATCCCGGGATCGTCGGCTGGTGGAGCGAGCTGATGGAGGTGCCTTGCGTCGCGGTCGGTGGTATGACGCCGGCCAACAGCCGCCCCCTCGTCGAGGCCGGTGCCGACTTCATCGCCGCCGCCGGCGGCGTGTGGTCGCACCCCGACGGCGCCGCGGTTGCCGTCAAAGCATTCAACAAGCTTTTTTCCGGCGCCTGAGCCATCGCGGCGATGGTGCCGCCGAGGTTCGGGTCATGAAGCAGAACATCTACGACGATCCCGGCTTCTTCGCCGGATACAGCAAGCTCAGGCGCTCGACCGAGGGCCTTGCCGGCGCGCCGGAATGGCCGCTGTTCCAGGCACTGCTGCCCGATCTCGCCGGCAAACGTGTGCTCGATCTCGGCTGCGGCTTCGGCGCGCTCTGCCGTTACCTCGCCGAGGCTGGCGCGGCCAAGGTGGTCGGCACCGACCTTTCCGGGAAGATGCTGGCGACTGCCGCTGAGCGCACCTCTGATCCGAGGGTCGAATATCGCCGGGGCGCGATCGAGGACCTGAGGTTCGAGCCCGGCTCCTTCGATCTCGTGGTGAGCACGCTCGCCTTTCATTATGTAGAGCGCCTAGATCGTCTGGTGGCCGAGGTGCAGAAGGTCCTGCCGGCGGGTGGCGCCTTCTGCTTCACCGTCGAGCACCCGATCTTCACCGCGCGATCCGAGCAGGCCTGGCATCTCGATGCTGACGGCAAGCGCCAGCACTGGCCGGTCGACGGCTACCAGCTCGAAGGCGAGCGCCGCGTGAACTGGTTCGCCGACGGCGTGGTGAAGTACCACCGCCAGCTGTCGACCTATGTGAACACGCTGATCGACGCCGGCTTCGCGATCACGCGCATGCACGAGCCCGGCATCACCGACGAGGCGCTGAAGAGATATCCGGAGATGGTGGACGAGCGGCGGCGGCCGATCTTCCTGATGATCGGCGCGGTCAGGCGCTGACGCCCGGGGCGTGGCCGTACATCGCCTCGGGATCGGGCGTCACCATATTCGCGCCCGCCTCGAAGCGGAGCTTGCCGGTGAAGCCCGCGGCGTCGAGCGAACGCGTGAAGATCGCATTGATGTTCTTGGTGATCTCGCCCGGCAGCGCCTCCTTGGTGCGCACCACGAGGTCGAGCTTCTTCGCCTGCGCGAGGCCGTCGAGCTGGAACTGGCCGAGCCGCGTGAAGTCGGCCTCGACCAGGAAGCGCTTGCCCGGTGGCGCGTCGTCGTCGCCGTCCTGGCCGCCGTCGCGATGGACGAAGAGGCGGAGCTGGCGGATGCCTTCGCCGTCGAAGACCGGCATGAATATCGGCCGCCACTCGCTCGACTGCGCGGCGTCGGGCGATCCGGCGCGCGACATCTCGCGGAACTCTTCCGAGAGGCGCTGGATCAGCTTGCCGCGCCCTGACTTCTCCAGCGCCTGCACCGAGCTCTCGCCAAGCCAGCGCTTGAGATCGCCGCCGCCGCGGAGCGCGGTCAGGAAGAAGGCGAGACCGCCGGCGAGCTGAGGCCCCGGCCTGGCGATGGTCTGATCGAGCACAGCCTGCGCCGCCTTGGGATCGATCGCGCGCAAGGTCGCCAGCGCTTCGTCGAGCGCCGACCATTGATGCGAGAGTTCCATCAGCGTCGCCGGATGGCCGGCGGCCTGGCCGGCAGCGGTAGTCCCTGGCGGCTGCATGACGCGAAGCTGGAGCTGGGTTCCCTCGGGCAACGCGACCTTAGCGCCGAGCGTGAAGAGACCGAGCGGCGTCTCGACAATCGGCTGGCCGGCGATCGTGGAGCCCATCACCGTCGCACCGAAGCTGACGACCCCGCCCTGTGCGGTCAGCGTCATCGCCTGCTGGGGCGCAGTCGTGCCGGGGACACGCGGCGTCATCTCGGTCACCTGCAACAGCAGCGCGGTTCCTGGGCGGAGCGCCAGCACCGGCGCACCTCCGAGCGGGGCCGACGCGCCGGCCGTGGGTTGGCCGCCCGTCGACGAGACGGAGGTTGCCGGGGTCGACGAGGCCGCGGCCGGTGTCGTACCTGGCCGCGGCGTCGGCGACGAGGCAGGCGTGCGGGCTGCCTGCTGGGCGTCGCCGCCGTCAGGTCCGACGCCTTGCTGGCGAGGGCCGGTTTCGGCTGACGATGCCGGAGAGGCGAGAGGCGTCACGGCGACGCCTGTCGCAGTCGTGGCCGATGGCGGGGGCGCACCGGCCACGGCGGCCGGCTGGGCGGTCGCGCCCGGCAGGGGAGGCGGTGCCGGCGGTTGCGGCGGCGTCTGGGCGACGGGTGCGGCGCGAACTGCCGTCGCCAGCACGGCCGGCGCCTGTGCCGTCGGCGGCGAAGGAGGCGTTGCAGCCGCCTGGGGCTGAGAAGCGATCACCTGCGCAGCCGACGGACCCGGCGCGGGCGGTTGCGCCGCGGGCGTCTGTGCCGGCGGCGTCCCTGCGGGAGATGTTCCCGGCGGCGGCGTTCCCGGAGTCGGAAGCGGTCCAGCTTGCGCGGGCGCTGCCGGTGCCGCGGAAGGTGACGGCGGGGGAGCGGCGCTCAGGAGCGTCGCCAGCGCGGGCCCGGAACCGGACAGCGGCGCGGATTGGGCCTGCGGCAGCGAGGTCGGGCTTGCGGACGCGGTCGACAATGGCGTCGGCGCGGATGGCTGCGGGAGTGGTGAAGGAGCCGCCGCGCTCGGCGCCGGCGTCGAGGGCAGGGTCGTTGCCGAAGAAGGCGTCGGAGTCGAAGTCGGTGGCGCCGCGCCAGGAGTCTGCCCCGGTGCCGGCTGCGGCGTTGGGGCCGTCGGGCGTGGCGATGCCTGCGGCGTCGCGGTTTCCTCTGTGGCGGGAGGCGGAGGGGCGGGCGGCGTTTCCGGAGTCTCGGCGGTGGTGACCACGGGGGGCGTCGGCGGCCCCTGCTCGAGCGTCGCGGTGACGACGGTGCCGGGCGCGAGGGACGTCGGCTGTTGTGCCTGCGGCACCGTGGTGCGCGCGCCGGTGACGACCGCGGGCTCGGGCGTGTCGGCGAGGGGCGAGGAGGGCGCGGCTTCGGGCGTCGGCGCCTGGACCTGCGCCTTGGTCGCGCCGTCCGCCGGAGTCGGCTGGGGCGCCGTCGTGATTTGCTGCGCCGGCGAGACCGGCGGCGACGGCGCGATCGTGCTCATCCGAGGAGGCGGTCGACCACGCCTTCGATATCCTGCGCCGCCTCGGTGGCGGGATATTTGGTGAGCAGCGGCGACTGGCGCCGGATGCACTCGGCCACCCTCTTGTCGCGGCGGACGATGCCCGCGAGCGGCGGCGAGATCTTGAGGAAGCCCTGGCAGGCCTTGAGCAAGGTTCCGTAGGTGCGCTGACCCTCGGCGGCGTTGGTCGCCATGTTGACGATGACGCGAAGGTCGGCGGTCGGCTCGTCGGCGTGCGTGACCTTGATATAGGCGTAGGCGTCGGTGAGCGCCGTCGGCTCCGGCGTCGTGATCACCAGTGTCGTGCCGGCGGAGGCGGCGAGCAGGCGGACGGTACGGTCGAGGCCGGCGCCGAGGTCGAGCACGACCTGATCGTACTGCTTGGCGACGTTGACGATCTCGCTCCCGAGTTGCGCCAGGCGCTGTGCCGGCAGGGTCGCGAGCGAGCCGGTGCCGGACCGTCCGGCGACGATGTCGAAGCCGCCTTCCTCGTAGCGGGCGGCGGCCTGGGCGAGCCCGATGCGGCCGGTGATGACGCCGCCGAGGTCGCGATCGGGCGTGAGGCCCAGCTGGATGTCGACGTTGGCGAGCCCGAGGTCGCCGTCGAACAGCAGGGTGCGGCGGCCGGCCTTGGCCAGCGCGTGGCTCAGCGTGATCGAGAACCACGTCTTGCCGACGCCGCCCTTGCCCGACGCGACGGCAATGACGTTCTTCGCCTTCGTGAGAAGGGCGGAGCGGGGCGCGGGAGCTGGCGTTGCGGTGGTCATGAGTAGGCTCGCTTGAGAGGAGCGGCAGCCTCTTCGGCCACCAGATCGGGAAGCAAGAGTCGGGCCATGGCCACGGGGTTGAGCGGATTGAGTCCGTCAACCACCGCAGATGTGACGCTTGCATCCGCGAGTTTCAACCGCCCGGCTTCGGCAGCCACCAGAAGGCTGCCGAGACGGCGGGCGAGGTCCAGGCGGGTGATGATCAGGCGTGTCGCGCCGACATCGGCAAAGGCACGCGCGACCTCCGCCGCCTCCAGCGGATCGGTCCCGGCTGCCATGACCAGGCAGGTGTCGCCCTGTGTCGCCTGCACGAAGGGGCGAAGGATGCCCATGTCGTCGGGACTGAAAGGATTGCGGCCGGCGGTGTCGATGACCGTCAGCGTATCCTTGCGGTATCCCGATAAGGTCTCCTTCAGGCGCTGCGAGGTGTCGATCCGCGCGACATCGACCTTCAGAACCTTGCCGAACACCTGCAGCTGCTCGTATCCGCCGGCGCGCTCGGTGTCGGTGGTGATCAGCTGCACGGGCTTGCGTGCCATCGCCGCGCGCGCGGCGATCTTGGCCACGGTCAGCGTCTTTCCCTGGCCCGGCGGGCCGATCAGGATGATCGGCTTGGTCGGCTTCAGGTCGTTGATCGGCTGGAAGGAGAAGACGTCGTCGAGCGCGCCGGCGAGCGCCAGGATCGGGTCGTCGATGCCCAGCGCAGTGGCACTTCGGAGCATCCGTTCGGCGAGGTTGGGGGCGACGCCGTGGCGCGAGAGGGCGTCGGAGAGGTATTCGATGGTGTCGCGTTTCTTCCCCGGCGGCTTCAGCGGGGAAGGCTCTGGCGCGGCCTCGAACTCGGGGTCGGCGCCGTCGAGCGCCGCCGTCAGGCGCACGCCCTTGCCGCCTTCGCCCTTCTGGGTCGAGACGATGATCGCGTCCTCGCCCAGATGGTCGCGCACCATCTTCATCGCTTCCGACATTGTGCGCGCGTTGAAGGTCTTGAGACGCATGTCTCCCGGCTATCCCCTCAGATCTGTCCCAGAGTCTTGATGCGTGCCTTCGGATGAACCTCGCTCTGCGACATCACGACGGTCGCCGGGCGGAAACGCTCGATGATCGAGCGGACATAGGGGCGGATGCCAGGGCTGGTCAGCAGCACCGGGATCTCGCCCATCATCGCATAGCGCTCGAAGGTCGTCCTGACCGCCTGCATGAACTCCTGCAGCTTGGACGGCGCCATCGACAGCTGGCGGTCCTCGCCTTGACCGACGAGGGACTCGGCGAAGGCCTGCTCCCAGTCGGGCGACAGCGTGACCAGCGGGATGTAGCCCTGGTCGGCCGAGTACTGGTCGCTGAGCTGGCGCGAAAGCCGGGTGCGCACATGCTCGGTGATGAAGCCGATGTTGCGCGACAGGCTGGAGCCTTCGGAAATCGCCTCGAGGATCGTCGGCAGGTCGCGGATCGACACGCGCTCGGCGAGCAGGTTCTGCAGCACGCGCTGCAGGCCGCCTACGGTGATCTGGGTGGGCACCACGTCGCCGACCAGCTTCTGGTGGTGCGAGGCGCATTCGTCGAGCAGCTTCTGCGTCTCCGAGTAGGAGAGCAGGTCGGGCATGTTGTCCTTCACCACCTCGGTCAGGTGCGTGGTGATGACCGTCGGCGGGTCGACGACGGTGTAGCCCTTGAACATCGCCTCTTCGCGCATGGCGGCATTCACCCACATCGCCGGCAGGCCGAAGGTCGGTTCGCTGGTCTCCTCGCCCTGAAGGGCGATCTTGCCGCCGCGCGGGTCCATGACCAGCAGCATGCCGGTACGAAGATCGCCGCGGCCGGCTTCGACCTCCTTGACCCGGACGACGTAAGTGTTCGAGGGGAGCTGCAGGTTATCCTGGATGCGCACCGACGGCATGATGAAGCCGACCTCGGATGCCAGCTGCCGGCGGAGCGCCTTGATCTGGTCGGTGAGGCGTCCACCGTCGGTGTTGCGGATCAGCGGCAGGAGGCCGTACCCGAGCTCGAGGCGTATCAGGTCGATCGCAAGCGCAGTCGAGATCGGTTCTTCGGCGACCGGCACCGGCTGAGCCGCGACCTCGGCGGCCTGCTGCTTCTCCTTTTCCATCGACTGGAAGCGCATGAAGGCGACGCCGCCGGCGACGCCCGCGATCAGGAGGAACGGCAGCATCGGAATGCCGGGAAGCAGGCTCATGCCCGCCATCACCGCGGCCGACATGCCGAGCGCCGTCGGATAGGCCGACAGCTGGCCCAGCATCGCCTTGTCTTCCTTGTCGGCGGCACCCGCCTTGGTGACGAGGAGACCGGCGGCGGTCGAGATGATCAGCGCCGGCATCTGCGAGACGAGCCCGTCGCCGACGGTCAGGACCGTGTAGTTGTTGAGCGCCTGGCTCAGCGACAGGCCGTGCTGCAGCGGCCCGATGATGAGGCCGCCGATGACGTTGATGAAGGTGATCAGGACGCCGGCGACCGCGTCGCCGCGGACGAACTTGGACGCGCCGTCCATGGCGCCGTAGAACTGGGACTCGTCCTCGAGCTCCTTGCGTCGGCGCTTCGCCTCCTTCTCGTCGACGAGGCCTGCAGAAAGATCGGCGTCGATCGCCATCTGCTTGCCGGGCATGCCGTCGAGGGCGAAGCGCGCCGCGACTTCGGCGATGCGGCCGGAGCCCTTGGTGATGACGATGAAGTTCACGATCACCAGGATCGTGAATACGATGATGCCGATAACGAAGTTGCCGCCCATCATGAACTTGCCGAAGGCCTCGATGACCTTTCCGGCAGCGGCGGTGCCTTCGTGCCCATGCTCGAGGATCAGGCGCGTGGACGCCAGGTTCAGCGACAGCCTGAGCATCGTCGAGACGAGCAGGATGGTCGGGAAGGCGTTGATCTCGAGCGACTTCTGGATGAACAGCACGGTCATCAGGATGATGACCGACAGCGTGATGGAGATCGCCAGCGACACGTCCAGAAGCCATGTCGGCATCGGGAACACGAGCACGCCCAGGATCGCGATGATCCCGAACGGCATGAGGAGGTCGCCGGTGCCGCTGAAGCCGAAGCGACGCAATAGGCCACCGAGACCGGGACCTGCGGCGGGAACTGCTGTCTGCTGGGTGTCGGCCATTGCGGGCGTTCTCGATCAGGCGCTGAGCGTCAACCCGTCGGCACCCGCTCGCCTTCGCCCGGCATCGGGATGGGCACGCCCTCCTGGCTGTACTGCTTCAGCTTGTTGCGCAGTGTGCGGATGGAGATGCCGAGGATGTTGGCGGCGTGCGTGCGGTTGCCCAGGCAATGCTGCAGCGTGTCGATGATCAGGTCGCGCTCGACGTCGGCGACGGTCCGCCCGACGAGAGGGGCGCGATCGCCGGTGGCGGTGCGTCCGGCCTGAGCCGTCGCCGCCGCAGGGACGATCGCCGCCGGCTCGGCCTTGGCGCCGGTCAGCATGATGTTGTCGGCCTCGATCGTGGATCCCGAGGCGAGAAGGACGGCGCGATGCATCGTGTTCTCGAGCTCGCGGACGTTGCCCTTCCAGTGATGGCCCTTGAGCCGCTCGATCGTCGCCGGCGAGAGCGGCTTCGCCGGCACGCCGTTCGCCTCGGCGTACTTGCGCACGAAGTGCTCGGCCAGCGGGATGATGTCGCCGGGCCGCTCGCGCAGCGCCGGCATGCGCAAGTTGAAGACGTTGAGGCGGAAATAGAGGTCCTCGCGGAAGTCGCCCTTCTTGACCGAGTCCTCCAGATCGCGGTTCGAGGTCGCGACCAGACGGATGTTGACCTTGACCGGCGTGTTGCCGCCGACGCGGTCGATCTCGCGCTCCTGGATCGCGCGCAGCAGCTTGGCCTGGAGGCGCGGATGCATCTCGCTGATCTCGTCGAGCAGCAGCGTGCCGCCGTTGGCTTCCTCGAACTTGCCGATGCGGCGAGTGATGGCACCGGTGAAGGCGCCCTTCTCGTGGCCGAAGAGCTCGCTTTCCAGCAGATTCTCAGGGATCGCAGCGCAGTTGACCGAGACGAACTTGTCGCCCGAGCGCCGGCTCTTGGTGTGGAGGAAGCGTGCCATCACTTCCTTGCCGGTGCCGGACTCGCCGGTGATCAGCACCGAGGCGTCGGACGGCGCGATCTGCTCGGCGAGCTTCATCGTGCTCGTCATCGAGGGGTCGCGGTAGATGACCTGGGTCGACTCCTCCGTGACCGCGGCGATGACGGCGGCGATGAGCTCGGCATTCGGCGGCAGCGGCACGTATTCCTTGGCGCCGGCCTTGATCGCGGCGACCGCGGTATCCGCGCTCGTGCCGATGCCGCAGGCGACGACCGGGACGTGGATGCGTTCGTTCTTGAGGGAGGAGACGAGATTGGCGATGTCGAGCTTGACGTCGATCATCACCAGGTCGGCGCCCTGGCCGGAGCGGAGCTGCGTCAGGCCGGCCGGGATCGACTGGACGTGCGCGACCTTTGCGCCGCGGTCCATCGCGATCTTGCCCGCTGCGGTGATGTGCCCGTCGAGCGAGCCGATGATCAGTAGGCGCATCTTGCGTCTCCGTGTCCCGTCGGGCCGCTATTCGAGCGAACCCAGCCGCTTCTCGGGCGGCAGGACGGTGTTGAGCAGTATCTCGATCCGGGTCGGGTTCTCCTGGCGTCCGATCGCGGACGCTCCGATCACGTAGAGCCGGTTGACCAGCGCCTCCTCGGCGGAGTTGCGGTCGAGCTTGGATGCGAGCGGGGCGAACACCATGTTGGCGAGCACCGCGCCGTAGAAGGTCGTGAGCAGCGCGACGGCCATGGCGGGGCCGATCGCCGATGGATTGTCGAGCTGGCCCAGCATCTGGACGAGGCCGACCAGCGTGCCGATAAGGCCCATCGCCGGCGCCACCTCGGCGGCCTTGCGGAGGATCGAGGCGCTCTTGGCGTGGCGGCCCTGGATGGCGGCCTGCTCCTGCGCCATGACGTCCTCGACGTCCTCGGGCGTGGCGCCGTCGACCACCAGCCCGATGGCGCGGCGCAGGAAGGGGGCGTCCCGAAGCTGGACGAGCTGGCGTTCGAGAACGAGCACACCCTCGTTGCGGGCAAGCCTGGCGAGCTCGAGCACGCGTCGCGCGGCAATGCCGCTGTCCGGCGGGCTCGAGAACAGCGCCACCCACATCAGCCGCTGTGCCCGCCAGATCTCGGGAAGCGAGAACGAGATCGTCGTGACGGCGAAAGTCCCGCCGAAGACGATCAGGATGGACGGCACGTCGATGAAGGCACTCGGCGCTCCGCCGATGACGGCGGCGATCAGCAGGACGGCGAAGCCCACGCCGAGTCCCAGCACGCCGGCCATGTCGGGGCCGGAGCGCTGCGCAGGCGCGGACGCGCCGCCGGCGCGATTGCCGCCGGCCACTTTCAGCTTGGGAGCGGGCTCAGCCATCCGGTTACTGCGATCGGTCCGACTTGATGATTTCGGTCATCGTCACGCCGAGGCGCTCGTCGACGATGACCACCTCGCCGCGGGCGACCAGCCGGTTGTTGACGTAGATGTCGATCGCCTCGCCGACCTTGCGGTCGAGCTCGACGACGGCGCCGCGGCCGAGCTTCAGGAGCTGGCTCACCTGCATCGTCGACTTGCCGAGCACGGCCGAGATCTGCACCGGGATGTCGTAGACGGCCTCGAGATCGCGCGCGGTAGCGGTGCGTTGTCCTTCGAGGCGATCCTCGTCCTCTTCCTCGCCCTTGTTGGCGCTCTGGCCTTCGAGCTCGGTCAGTTCGAGGTTGTCATCGTTAGGCATGGTCTTGCTCCTTCAAGCTCGCGTGAGCCGTCACTCGTTGGGAGCCAGCGGCGGCTGGCTCGAGTCGTCGGGGGCGGATTCCGGCGGGACCAGGGCGCGGCCGACGACGGCCGCCACCTGCTCGATCGATTGCTGGACCAGCCGCTCGGCGCCGCCCGAGGACCATTCGATCCGACAGTCGCCGTCGCCCAGCGCGGGCTCGCCGAAGACGACGAGCTGGCCCTCGAAGCTGGTGGCCTTGCCGGCCTGCGCGATGCGCGGCTTCAGCGTCTCGACCAGGTCCTCGGGAACGCGGATGACGACGCGCGGCTCCTCGATGAGCGTCTCCAGCACCTGGCGGACCAGGGCCTGGATCTCGTCGGAGCCGTGGCGACGGACGTATTCCGGCAGCACCTTGCGGACGATCGTGTGCGTCACTTCGAGCGCGCCGCGCATCAGTTCGACGACGCCCTCGCGTTGCGCGCGATCGAGCTGGCCGAGCGCACGGCTGACCTGGTCGAGCGCATCCGCGGCGCGGCGTTCGAGCGAAGCGTGCGCTTCCGAAATGCCGGCGTTGCGGCCTTCGAGGAATCCAGCCTGGCGAGCGGCGGCGAGTTCTTCCTCGGAGAAGGTCGGCGGCGGGGGTTCGGCATTGGCCGCGGCCTCGGCCTCGAGCCGGGCACGTTCTTCCGCGTCCGCCTTCTCGCGGGCGCGGTCGGCCGCGTCCTCGTCGAAGCTGTCCTCGAACAGGAAGGGCCGGATGATGGTGGACAATGCCCTGGGCTCCTATCAGTAGACGAGCTCGTCGCCGCCCTTGTTGTCGGACAGCACGATCTCGCCGCGAGCCGCCAGGTCCTTGGCGGTCTGCACCATCGCCATCTGCGCCTCTTCGACTTCCTTGAGGCGAACCGGACCGAGCGCCGCCATGTCTTCGCGCAGCAGCTTGCCGGCGCGTTCGGACATGTTGGAGAAGAAGAGGTCGCGCAACCCCTCGGACGCTCCCTTGAGCGCGAGGCCGAGCTTGGCCTTGTCCAGGGTGCGCAGAAGCGTCTGGACGCCGCCAGGGTCGAGCCGGTTCAGGTCCTCGAAGGTGAACATCATCGACTTGATCTTCTCGGCCGAGTCCTTGTTGCGCTCTTCGAGGGCGCTGATGAAGCGCGCCTCGGTGGCGCGATCCAGGCTGTTGAAGATTTCGGCCATCGTCTCGTGCGCGTCGCGGCGGGTGGTGCGCGCGAGGTTGCTCATGAACTCGGTGCGCAGCGTGCGCTCGACATCGGAAAGGACGTCCTTCTGCACCGCCTCCATGCGCAGCATGCGCATGACGACTTCCATCGCGAAGTTCTCGGGCAGCATGGTCAGGACCTTGGCCGCATGGTCCGACTTGATCTTGGAGAGCACGACGGCGACGGTCTGCGGGTACTCGTTCTTGAGATAGTTCGCGAGAACCATCTCGTTCACGTTGCCGAGCTTGTCCCACATCGTGCGGCCGGCGGGGCCGCGGATTTCCTCCATGATGTTGCCGACGCGGTCGGCATCCATCACCTTCATCAGCAGTCGTTCGGTGGAGTCGAACGTACCGACCAGCGAACCGGTCGAGGAGATCTGCTCGGCGAACTCGACGAAGAGCCGCTCGACCACGTTGGCCGACACGGTGCCGAGGTTGGCCATGATCTGCGAGATCTCCTTGATCTCGTCGTCGCTCATCAAGGCGAACATCTTGGAGGCGTGCTCCTCGCCCAGCGACATCAGCAGGATGGCCGCCTTCTCAGGACCCGAAAGCGATCGGTAGTCCTCGCGAACCCGCATGGTGGTTCTCCCTATCCCCTCAACCGACGGCGGTCCTTAAGGCCGCCACTCGAGATCAGCCAGCTTCCTGGTACATCCAGTTCCGGACGATGGCGACGGCCTCTTCCGGGTGCTTGTCGACGATCTCGCCGATCTTCTTCAGCGAGGAGGCGCGGACGCGGCCTTCGACGCGGTTGATGTCGATCATCGCGTCCAGCAGGTCTTCCGGTTCCTCTTCCGGCGGAGCGAGCGCCGCGGCCGACGGATCGAGCGGGCCGGCGAGGGCGGCGACGCCCGCGGGAGCGCCCGACGGCGTCACCTGGCCGAGCGCGGCGCCGGCGGCCGGCAGCGCCTCGAACAGGCGCGTCAGGACCGGGCGGACGACCAGGAGGATCACGAGCAGGCCGACGACGGCGAGCACGATGATCTCGGCCAGCTGCAGGAACTCGCGCTTGGAGAAGCCGAACAGCGTCGCGGTCGTGTCGGCGATGTCCTCGACCTGCGCGAAGGGCAGGTTGACGACCTCGATCGAGTCACCGCGATCGGCGTTGAAGCCGACGGTGGTCTTCACCAGCGCCTCGAGCTTCTGCAGCTCCTCGGCCGGACGCGCCTGATACGCGCGATCGGAACCGGTGTAGTTGCCGTCGACCAGCACCGCGATGGTCATGCGCTTCAGCGCGCCGGCCTCGCGGATGGTATTGCGGACGGTCTTGGAGATCTCGTAGTTGACGGTCTCCTCGTTGCGCGCGTTCTTGGCGCCGGAGGCGGTCGAGCCGCCGACGTTGAGCCCGCCCTGCGTCTCCGGCAGGTTCGACTGCACGGTGACGCCTGCGTTCGCCTGGTTCTCGTTGGTGGACGAGTTCTCCTCGACCGTCTGGGTCGAGCGCACCACCTGGCTCGCGGGGTCGAAGATCTCGGAGTTCTCGACGACGCGCTCGAAGTTGAGGTCCGCCGAGACCTCGGCCCGCACCTTGCCGATGCCGACGGCACGCTCGACCAGCGTCTCGACGGCGCGGGCGACACGCTGCTCGTAGGCGATCCGCATCTCCTCGGCGTTGGCCGAGGCGAGCTGCGAGGAGTTGGACTCGCCGCCGCGGGCGAGCAGGTTGCCGCGATCGTCGATGATCGAGATGCGCGACGGCTTGAGGTCGGGAACCGCGGCTGCAACCAGGTGCTGGATCGCCTGGACCTGCGGCTTGTCGAGACGGCCGGCGCCCTTCATGCGGAGCACGACCGAGGCGCTCGGCTCCTGCCGCTCGCGGCTGAAGACTTCACGCTTCGGTAGAACGAGGTGGATGCGGGCGGCACGGACGCCTTGGATCGCGGTGATCGTGCGCGAAAGCTCGCCCTCGAGCGCGCGGACCTGGTTGATCGACTGGACGAAGTTGGAGGTGCCGAGGCTCTGGGTCTTGTCGAAGATCTCGTAGCCGATGGAACCGCCGGTCGGCAGGCCCGCTTCGGCGAGCTGGATGCGCAGCTGCGCGGTCTTGTCGGACGCCGCGAGGATCTGCGTCCCGCCGCCGGCGATCCGGTAGGGGATCTGCTGCTGCTCGAGGCGGGCGGCGATCTGGCCGGCCTCGGCCGGATCGAGGTCGGCGTAGAGGAGCGCCAAGTCGGGCTGCGACAGCCGCGTCATCAGGAAGATGAAGAAGCCGAGCATCACCAGGCCAACGCCACCGAGGGCGGCGAGACGTACCGCGCCAAGGTTCTTGGCCATCTGGACGAGAGCGTTCATGGCCCCCCTCAACCGTCATGCCGCCCTTCGAGGCCGAGGGCCGGCGGGTCATGCCACGAATCGGAAACTCAAGGACCGTGCCAAGGTCGATTCGAGGCTGGGAAAATTTTGCCTACCCCAAGCTAACTCAAATTACCGCTTGGGAGAACCCCAATTTTGTAAAATTTTAGATAATTTTTGTGAAAAAGCAAGGGCCGACCCTTGAAGGACCGGCGCAGGGGTCGAGTTGCCGGTCAGTCGTCTGCGGCCGAAACCATCCGCGGACGATAGGCGGCGATGCGGGTCGTCCGGAGGCCGCGAAGACCATGCTTGGAGAGTGCCTGCTCCCAGGCCTGGAACTCCTCGACCGAGAGATTGTAGCGCCGACAAGCGTCTTCGAGGCTGAGCACCCCAGCGCGCACGGCGGCGACGACCTGCGCTTTCCGGCGGGCAACCCAGCGCCGCGTATCGGGAGGCGGCAGCTCGCGAAGGCGGATCGCACTTTGGGCCTCGGGGAAGGGCAGATTCGCGGTCATCTCGATCCAGACTGGGTTGTTGCTGCGAAATCATGGACCCGGAGGGTTAACAAACTCTGAACGTGGCGCCGTGCGGGTGACAGCAACCGGGCCTGCCCGTATGTTCGGGCGCCATGCGAGCAGGGGATACCGAGGCCGAACGCGCGGCGGCCGCGCTGATCGATGAAGGGCTCGCACGGCATCGCGCCGGCCGCCTGGCCGAAGCCGAGACCTACTACCGCCGCGCCCTCGAACGCCAACCCGGCAGCGCCGACGCCCTCCATCTGGCCGGCCTTGCCGTATTCCAGTCCGGCAGGCCGGTGCAGGCTCTCCCCGATCTCGCCAAGGCCGCCAAGGCCGCGCCGCTGATCGCGCAGTTCCATGCCGACCACGCGCTGGCGGCAGTGACGTCCGGCCAGGCGGGCGAAGCTCAGGGCGCGCTTCGCCGAAGCCTCTCGCTAGATCCCGCCAGCGCCGATGCATGGTCGACCTTCGGCCTCGTCGGACAGGCGATGGCCGAGTTCGCGACCTCACTCAGGCGTGCGAAGCGGGCGGCGGCGATCGAGGCCCTGAGCGCCCAGGCCCAGACGGCCCTCGGCACGCTGCTCTCGGCATCGCGCGACTTCGCCGGAGCGGTCAGGGCCTTCGGTCGGGCCCTCAAGCTCGATCCCGGCCTGCGCGACGCCCGGCTCAAGCTCGCAGGCCTGCACCAGGATGCCGGCCGCTGGGACCATGCGCTGGCGCTCTACGACGCCGGCATCGATCGCGACCCGCTGTCCGCCGAGCTTCACAACAACCGCGGCAACGTGCTGCTGGCCCAGCGCAAGCCCGAGGCCGCGGCGGCCTTCCGTCGGGCCGCCGCGCTCTCGCCGCATCTGGGCGAGATCTACAACAACCTTGGCAACGCGCTGATGAATGGATCGGCGCAGGACGATGCCGGACCGATCTTCCGTCACGCGCTTGCCGCGAAACCGGACTTCGCCGAGGCGAGCAACGGGCTCGGGCGCTGGCTGCACGAGCGCGAGCGCTACGGGGAGGCGAGGAAGGAGCTGGAGAAGGCGCTGGAGCTCAATCCCGACCGAGGCGAGTTCCATGCGAACATCGCGGCGACCCTCCGCGCCGCGGGCGATCTCGACCGGGCAGTCGTGCACGCACGGTCGGCGGTCGCGCTGGCACCGGTCATGGCCGAGGCGCACAACAACATGGCGAGCGTGATGCTGGCGCTCGGCGACTCCGAGGCGGCGGTGGTCCACTATGGCCGCACTCTGGCGCTCGTGCCGGGCGTGCTGGAGGTGCACCGGAACCTCCTGACCTCGATGCTCTACGTCGACCGCCTCTCGACTGCGAGGCTGTTCGCCGAGCATCGCCGCTTCGCGGCCAAGTTCGCGGTCCAGCCCGCTGCCGCAGTCGCCTTCGCCAACGCGCGCGATCCGGAGAGAAAGCTCACGATCGGCTATCTCTCGTCGGATTTCCGTCATCATCCGATCTCGCGCAACGTCTGGCCCTGGCTCTCCGATCGCGATGCCGAGCGATTCAAGGTCGTCGCGTTCGCCGACGTGCAGAAGCCCGACCATGTGACCGGGCAGCTCAAGGCGCTCGTGGACGACTGGCATTCGGTCCAGGGCCTTTCGGATGTCGAGACCGCGCGGCTGATCCGCCGCCAGGGCGTCGATGTCCTGGTGATCCTCGCCAGCCACTTCGATCGCAACCGTGGCCTGGTCGCCGCGCACCAGCCGGCACCGATCGTGGTCAGCGCCCATGACGGCACCACGAGTGCCGTGCCCGGAATGAGCCATCTGATCGCCGACCTGACGGTGGTGCCGAGGCGCGCGGCGGAGCGTTTCAGCGAGCGGGTGGTACGCGTCCCGGTCTTCTCGATCCAGCGGCCGATCGACGGCGCGCCGGAGATTGGGCCGCCGCCGGTATCGAGCGAAGGCCGGATCACCTTCGGCTCCTTCAACAATCCGTCGAAGATCACCCAGGCGACCGTGCGTCTGTGGGCGGGCGCCCTCAAGGCGGTACCGAACTCGCGGCTGATGCTGAAGTACCGGAACGCGTTCACCTCGGCCCGCTTGCGCGAGCGGATCTTCGGGATGTTCAAGCACGAAAGCGTGGAAGCGGATCGTCTGGTCATCGTCGCCTCGACGACGACGGCGGATCCGGTCGGCGCGCATCTGGCGCTCTACAATCACGTCGACATCGCGCTCGACACGGTGCCGTTCAACGGATCGACCACGACCTTCGAGGCGCTGTGGATGGGCGTGCCGGTGGTGACGCTGCTCGGCGAGACGATGATGTCGCGCTGGGCCGCCTCGATGCTGGTCCGGGCCGGGCGACCGAACTGGGTGGCGCTCGACGAGGCCGGCTATGTGGCGCGGGTAGCCCAATGGTCGGCCGATCACGCAGGCCTGGCGCATCTCCGCCGTACGCTGCGCGACGAGGTCGCGAGCTCGCGTCTCTGCGACGCCGGACGCTCGGTGCGCAACCTCGAGCGCGTCTATCGCGCGCTCTGGCGGCGATGGTGCAGGGACCAAAAGAAAGCGGCGGGGGACTGATCCCCCGCCGCGACGACTCCGTTCTAGAGCCGGTTCGAACCGTTACCGCTTCAGGCGGGTCACCTCGTCGAGCATCTCGTCGGCGGTGGTGATCACCTTGGTTGCCGCCGTATAGGCGCGCTGGGTGATGATCATGTTGGTGAACTCCTCGGCGAGGTCGACAGTCGAGTTCTCGAGCGAGGAGGGCGAGATCGCGCCCGAGGTGCCGGTACGCGCCGGACGGAGCTGCGGGTCGCCCGAGACGTCCGTCGTCGCGTAGGTGTTGCCTTCCTTGCGCTGCAGGTCGTTCGGGTTCTGGAAGGTGGCGACCGCGACCCGGTAGATCCGGCTCGAGAGGCCGTTGGCGTAGACCACCGTCACGTAGCCCGAGTCGTCGATCGAGACGCCCGAGACGCCTGCGGGCGCCACGCCGTCCTGGGTCAGCGAGTTGACGGTGTACCCGCCCGCTACCTGGGAAAGGCCGTTGCCCTGGCCGATGGTGCCGAGGTTTAGGTTGATCGTGGTCGGCTGGGTGATACCGGCGGCGGTGCCGACGACGGCCGAGAAGTTGATGCCCGAGACCGCGAGAAGGCCGGAGCTCGACGGCGTCGTGTTGGTGCCGACCTGGATCAGCTGGCCCGCGTTGTTGAACACCACGGTGAAGGCGGTGGCGGGCGCGGTGATCGAGGTCGGGTTGAACGACATCGCGACCGTCCAGCTGTTGAGCGCGGTCGGCGTCCAGGTCAGCAGCATCTGCTGGGTCTGGCCGAGCGAGTCGTAGACCGTGACGTTGGTCTGCTGGGTCGGCGTGACGCCCGTGGTCGGAGGCAGGTTGGCGATGATACCGATGTTGCGCGTCGGGACGGCGACCGAGGTCTGGTCGGAGAGGTTGACGGCCTGCAGGTTCGAGAACAGGTCTGTCGCGTTGGTGGTCACGCCCGCCGGGGTCAGGTAGTTGCCGGCCGTATCGAGCTTGTAGCCCATCAGGAAGTAGCCGCCGGCATTGGTCAGGTAGCCGTTCTTGTCCGGGGTGAAGTTGCCGGCGCGGGTGAACACGTTGGTGGCGCCGGACGCGTTCTGGTTGTTTCGGGTATTGACGACGAAGAAGCCCTTGCCGCTGATCGCCATGTCGGTCGTCGACGACGAAGCCTGGATCAAGCCCTGCTTGTCGATCTGCTGGAAGGGCGCGGCCTGAACGCCGCCGGGGGAGTAGCGGGCGCGCGACGTGGTATCGGTCACCAGCGTCGAGAAGCGCGCGATCGTGCGCTTGTATCCCACCGTGTTCACGTTCGAGATGTTGTCCGAAAGCGCGGCCATGTTCTGCGACTGAGCGTTCAGCGCCGTCACGCCGGAAAACAGGGCTCCGTAGATGCCAGTCATTTTTTGTCTCCTTGCCTGATCTCTTGGCTCTGCTTCAGCTCGCGCCTAGGCGACGCCCTTGATGCGGATGATGTCGTTGATGTTCACGATCTGCTTGCCCGAGAGCAGCACGGCGCCCTCGGTGTGCATTTCGACCGCGTCGATCACAAGGTTGACGGAGGTCGAGGTCTTGACGCTGTTGCCGGCGGCATCCTTGGCGCTGATGGCGAGCGTGTAGTCGCCGGCCGGCACGTCGAGGCCGTTCATGTCCTTGCCGTTCCAATCGAAGGTCTGGCCGCCGGCGGAGGTCGCGCCGGCCGTCTGGTAGACGACGTTGCCGTCCTTGTCCTTGACGAAGAGTTGGACATTCGCCGGCGTGCCGTCGAAGGCATAGCCCCACTTCGCCTTGCCATCGACCAGCGGCTGCTTGTCGCCGATCGACTCGACCGTGCGGCCGATGTAGCTGGTCGCCGCCGCGTTCTGGGACGCGGTCTGAAGCGTGATGAGGTTCTCGAGATTCTTGTTCGTGGCGATCGACTGCTCGACTCCGGCGAACTGCACGAGCTGCTGGGTGAAGTCCTTGGTGTCCATGGGCTTCAACGGATCCTGGTTCTGCAGCTGCGCGGTCAGCAGCTTCAGGAACGAGGTGTAGTTGTCCGAGAGCTTGGCGAGCGACGTAGCCGAGCTCTGGGCCTGGCTCGTTGTCGTTGTGGAAGTCTGGCTAACGTTGGACACGGACATCGTCGACTCCTCAGATCCTCACATCCACGCC
>JBGALV010000053.1:10000-33228 GCA_044223515.1 Alphaproteobacteria bacterium | reverse complement strand
CGGCCGAGTCATGCACGAATACGCTCATGGCGAGCTCAAGAGCGGGCCCGGCGGCAAGGGCGGGAAGGTGAAGAGCCGGAAGCAGGCCATCGCCATCGCGCTCAGCGAGGCAGGCGAGTCCAAGTCCGATTCCAAGGCCGAGAAGCGCCGGAGCCTGTCCCGCACCAAATCGAAGGAAGCGCGCGGCAAGACCGCCCAGCAGGAAAAGGAGGGCAGGTCTCACGTCGGCGCCGCCGGCAAGCGCGAGAGCTCGCCGGCGATGCGCCGGAAGAAGGCGTCGTCCTCGCGCAAGAAGACGACGACGCGAAAGAAGACTGCGAAGAAGGCCTCGCGAAGGAAGACGGCAAGTCGCTGAGTCTTGCCCCCTCTCCTGGCGAAGCCGGGGGAGGGACGGGGTGGGGGCGAGCGAAGCGAAGTCGGAAATGTGCGTGGCGGCGAGGTATTACCTCGCTACGCTCGCCCCCACCCCAACCCTCCCCCGCGTACGACGCGGGAGAGGGGGCTCGAGGCGCTACCGCAGCGCCGCGGCGATGTTGCCGCCGTCGACGGTCAGCACCGCGGCGGTGGTCTTCTCGGCCGCCGCCAGTGCGACGAAGGCCTGGGCGACGTCCTGGGCCTTCACCTCGCGGCCGAGCAGGTTGCCGGACATGTAGTCCTTCTCCGAGAGGCCGCGGGCCTTGGATCGGCTCTTGACCATCTCGTCGGTCAGCAGGCCGGTGCGCACGCGGTCGGCGTTGACCGCATTGGCGCGGATGCCGTCCTTGCCGTAGTCGACCGCGTACTGGCGGACCAGGAACAGGGTCGACGCCTTGGGCAGGCCGTAGGGGCCGAAGTCGGGGCCGGGGTTCACCGCCTGCTTGGAAACGTTGAACAGCAGCGAGCCGCCCTGTCCCTGCGTCTTCATGATGCGGACGGCGTTCTGCGCCACGCTCTGGTGCGAAAAGAAGTTGAGCTCGAAGCTCTTCCGGAGCGTTTCGTCGTCGACCTCACCGATCCTGCCCTGCCATGCGGCACCCGCATTCGAGACCAGGATGTCGACGCCGCCGAAGGCCGCCGCGACCTTGTCGAAGGCAGCGCGCACGTCCGCGGGCTTGGTCACGTCGCAACCGACGCCGATGCCGCCGAACTTCTTCGCCGCGGCGGCAGCGGCCGCTCCGTCGAGGTCGATCAGCGCGATCTCGGCCCCTTCCCTGGCGAAGGCCTCGGCGGTCGCGAGGCCGATGCCGGAGGCGCCGCCGGTGACGACCACGACCTGGCGGGCGAAGCGCTTCTCGGCTTCCTTGCCGAGCTTCGCCTGCTCGAGTGACCAGTACTCGACGTCGAAGAGATCGGCTTCCGAGATGCTCTCGAACGTGCCGATCGCTTCCGCATCGAGGATGGCGTCTATCGCGTTCTGGGCGACGTCGGCATTCACCTTGGCGTCCTTCGAGGACTTGCCCAGCGCGAAGAGACCGACCCCCGGCACCAGGATCACGCGCGGCACCGTGTCCAGCATCGTCTTCTTCGGCGTGGCGTTCGCGTTGTTGCGCGCGAAGTAGGCCTCGTAGTCGGCGTCGTAGGCGGCGAGCGCCGATTTCACGGCGTCGGCGAAGCCCTTGAGGTCGTCGGCCTTCGGCGCCGGCAGGATCAGCGGCTTCGGCTTGGTGCGGATCACGTGGTCGGGCGTGACCGTGCCGGCCTGCGCGTAGCGGCCGAGATCCGCGCCGTCGACGAATGCGCGGATGTTGTCGGATGTCCGGAACTCCAGCACCCATCGCTTCCAGTTGCCGTCGTCCGGATTGACCGGGATCGCGGTCAGGCCGCGGAGGATCGGCGCGATCTCGGCGACCGAAGCGGTCTTCGCCGGCAGCTTCGCCGTGGTCGCGGTCTTCCGGCCCTTGGCAAGGCGCGCCTCGGCGAGGCTCACCAGCTCGATCATCCGGTCATAGGCTTCCTTGGCGCTCTCGCCCCAGGTGAAGATGCCGTGCTTGTAGAGCACGAGGCCTTCCGCCTTCGGCGCCTTGGACGCGGCGTCGCCCGCCATCTTCGCCAGCGCGAAGCCCGGCATCACGTAGTCGACGATCGCGGCGCGGTCGCCATAGACCTCGTGCGTGATCTTCATGCCGTCGGGCTGGTCGGTCAGCGACAGCACGGCGTTGGCGTGCGTGTGGTCGATGAACTTGTGCGGCAGGAAGGCGTGGAACAGCGTCTCGACCGACGGGTTCGGCGCGCCGGCATCCAGCAGGTTGAGGCGCTGGAAGTTGACCATGTCCTCGTCGGAGAGCTTGTCGAGCTTGCGGAGCTTCAGCAGCGGCTCGAGGCGGACGGCCGGCAGGCCCGGCGGCTCGATCGAGCCCATGTCCCAGCCCGAGCCCTTGACGCAGAGCACGTCGACCTCGTCGCCGAGCGTGTCCTTCATGCGTGTCTTGACCGAGGTGTTGCCGCCGCCATGCAGCACCAGCTTCGGCACGCCGCCGAGCAGGCGCGTCGTGTAGGTGCGAAGCGCCAGGTCGCGGTTGACGCCCTTCTGGGCGTAGCGGGCGACGGCCTCTTCGGCCGCGGCATCGGACCACAGATTCTGCATGAAGTCGGCTCCTCGAAAGCGGCCCCGGACCTACACCGGCCGGGCCGGTCTTTCAAGCGCGGCTAGGTCACTTCCGCCGGTGCCTGCGGGACCGTCTTCCAGAAGGCGGCGTCGTGGCCGAAGAAGATGGTGGCCCCGCCGGCCTGGAGTGCCGCCAGCCGATCGAGGGAGGTGCGCATCTGGGCGTGATCGTGGGCGCGCGGCGGCAGGCGCCGATCGGTGAGCGTTTGGCAGAAGTAGCAGGCATCCGCCGCCAGCACGATCTCGCGGCCCTCGAGCCTGACCTTCAGCGACTGGTGGCCAGGCGTGTGGCCGTGCGTCGGGAGGCACACGACACAGCCGTCGCCGAACACGTCGTGCTCGCCGTCGATCTGGATTACCTTGTGGCCGAGATCGAAGTCCTCGCGGGTGAAGCCGCGCTGGGCGGCGATGTCGGGATCGAATCCGCCCCGCCATTCGCGCTTCTGGATCATCACGGTCGCATCGGGCAGCAGGGCGTTGCCGCCGCAGTGATCGAAATGCAGGTGCGAGTTGATGACGAGGTCGATCTTCCGAGGGTCCCGGCCGATAGATTCGAGCTTCGCGGTCACCTCGTCGCCGGGCCTGTAGTCGAATTTGAACACCTCGGCGATGCGCGGGCCGTAGCGGCGGGCTGGGTCGTGCTGGCAGTCCGGGTGCATGCCGGTGTCGAACAGCACACGGCCTTTCGGATGCTCGATCAGGTAGCAGGGGATTGGCAACTCCGCGTCGCCCTCGCCGCCCTCCATCAAGTTGGTGAGCGGGGCGGTCAGCCGGCCGCAGGTCATGGCGAAGAGGCGTGCGCCCATGGATCACCCCAAAAACGACGACGCCGGCCGAGGCGGATGCCTGGCCGGCGCCGGTGCCGCGATATTGCGAAGAATATCAGGTCTTGTAGGAGGTGCCGACGTCGCGCTCGAGCTGGCGGATCTGGGCATCGAAGCTGAGGCGGGCGTCGACGCGATCGCCGAACGGACCCTTGTGGTCCCACTTCAGGTGCGCGGGCTGCTCGCGCAGCTTGAGGCCGGTCCACATGGCGCGGAGCTGGTCGCCGCAGGTGTTCTCGCAGATGCCGAGCTCGGAAAAGGCGTCGTGCACGGTCGGGCCGACGACGGTCACGCCGTGGTTCGCCATGACCATGATGGTCTTGTCGCCGAGCCCGCGGGCGATGCGGTCGCCCTCGTCGAACTCGAGCGCCGGGCCGGTCATCTCGTCGTCATAGGCGACGCGGTCGTTGAAGATCAGGTTGTTGTGGTGCGCCAGCGCGATGCGGCCGTTCTCGAGCAGCGAGATCGCGGTGATGTTCGGCGGATGCACGTGCAGCACCGCCTTCGCGCTCGGATGGTCGCGATGGATCGGCACGTGGATGTTGTAGGTGACGTCGCGGATCTCGCCCTTGCCCTCGAGCACGTTCCCCTTGAAGTCGCAGCGGATCAGGTTGGAGGCCGTGATCTCCGAGAACAGCAGGCCGCGGGCGTTGACGAAGAAGGTGTCGTCGGAGTCCGGCACCATCAGGCTGTAGTGGTTGCCGATGCCGCGGTTCCAGCCGAACTGGTAGGTGAGCTGGAACGCGGCGGCGAGGTCGACGCGCGCCTGCCACTCCAGCTCTTCCTGGCGGCTGTTGGAAAGCTTCTTGAGGACGGTCATAGGGGGAAGATCCTTGGATTGAGGATTATCCCTATCTTTCCAAATGGAAAGCCGGCGCGCCAGTCAGAACTTTTTATCGGCCCCCGTCATTGCGCCCGATCGACCCGCATCCGGTGCGGGGCTTGCATGTGACATGGATCAAGTTTCCCGTCTGCCGCTTCCCGCTAGAATGGCAAATCCCATGTCTTCCCGTATCGACCCGATCTTCGTCTCCCATGGCGCGCCGACCCTGGCCGCGCCCCGCCTGCCGGGGGAGCCCCAGCTGGCCCAGAGCCTGCTGGAGATCGGCCGGACCATGCCCCGGCCGAAGGCGATCGTCGTCGCCTCTGCGCACTGGTCGACCGAGGATCCGCGGATCGGTGGGTCCGAGCGGCCGGCGACCGTCCATGACTATGGCGGCTTTCCCGAAGATCTCTACAAGCTCTCCTACCCGGCGCCGGGAGCGCCGGATGTCGCCCGTCGCGCGACCGACCTGATCCGCGAGGTGGGCTTCCCGGCGGCCATGGTTCCGGCCCAGGGCCTCGACCACGGCATGTGGGTGCCGCTGAGGCATCTATTTCCCGCCGCCGACATCCCGGTCGTGCCGCTGTCGATCCAGGCCAGTCTCGATCCGGCGCATCATTTCGTCCTTGGGCGGGCGCTCCAGCTCCTGACCGAGGAGGGTGTGCTGGTCATCGGATCGGGGGGCGCGGTCCACAATCTCCGCGCGCTCGGCTGGAAAGGCGACGCGGCGACCGAGGCCTGGGCCCAGGGCTTCGACGACTGGCTGTTCCAGACCCTCACGGCGGGACGGCTCGAGGATGCCGTAGCAGCCAGCCTGAAGGCGCCCGAGTTCAGGCGCGCGCACCCGACTACCGAGCATCTTCTGCCGCTCTATGTCGCGCTCGGCGCCGCCGGGGCCGGCGCCAGGGCCGAGGCGCTGCACCGGGGCTTCGCCCTCGGCAACCTGAGCCTCGCCGCCTACCGCTTCGTACGCTAGGCCCGGAAAGTCGGCATCGTTTGCTGTAGCGCATTGACTTTCTATGCATGAAAGCGCATATGCGCTATATGGCATGGGAAGTTAAAACGCTTCCGTTGTTCGATGCTTGGTTCTTAGGCCTTTCTGAGAGCGAGCAGGCGACGGTCCGAGCCTACATAAGATTGCTGCAGGAGGATGGGCCGACGCTCGGCTTCCCGCAGTCGTCTGGAATCAAGAACTCAAAGCATGGCGCGATGCGTGAGCTTCGAGTGCAAAGCGGCGGCAAGCCGTTAAGAGTGCTTTATGCCTTCGATTCGACACGGGCGGCGATCTTGATCTTGGGCGGCAACAAGACCGGCGACGATCGATGGTACGACGTAAACGTGCCGAAGGCAGACAGCCTGTACGACGCGTATCTAGCCACCTTGCCGGCTCCGACTAAGCCAGCAAAGAAGAAGGGCAAAAGACGATGATTCATTTCCCGCCGACCACGGGAGTAGAGGATGGCAAACAAGGTGACAGCACGCTCTTTCTCCGAGTTGGAAGCTCGGATGTCGAAGGCGGCACTAGAGGAGTCCGATCGCATCTATGCAAAGTTGCGGAAGGAAATGGCATTGCATGAGATTCGCGTAGCTGCGGGCCTTTCTCAGGAAGAGATGGCTCAGTTACTAAAAGTAAACCAAGCGCAGATATCTCGTGTCGAGAAACGTGACGACTCCCGAGTATCTACAATCTCCCGCTATATCGCCGCGGTTGGCGGTCGTTTGCGTCTGCTCGCAGAGATTAACGGGAAGATGGTTGAGCTTTTGGGTTTCGATAGCGTGAGTAGGCCTCACAGCTCAGTGCCGATTTCGGCGGCCCGTAAGTCAGCGCGATCTAAACGGGTCCTTGAACGAGCATAGCGACAATCCGAGCCTCGCCGCCTATCGCTTCAACCGCTACGGTCGAAACGCCAGCATCGTTTCGATCAGGCGCTTGAGCGTCGGCCGCACGCCGTCGGCGAGGTCGTCGCGCCAGCGATAGGGCGGCGTCTCGTCCATGTAGGTCGACTGCGCGAGCTCGAGCTGGATCGCGTGCACGCCATCCGCCGGACGGCCATAGGCGCGCGTGATGTGCCCGCCCTTGAAGCGGCCGTCGATCGCCGCGGTGTAGGGATTGGCGCTCCGGCAGATCGCGGCCGTCGCCTCGATCAGCGGCTTCGCGGCGCTGATGCCGTCGGCCGAGCCCAAGTTGAGGTCCCAGAGCTTCGTCGGATGGAAGCGCGGCACCATCGAGGCGATCGAATGCGCGTCCCACAGCAGCGCATAGCCGTGCCGCGCCTTGAGCGCCTTCAGCTCGGCCGCGAGACGGTCATGATAGGGCCGCCAGTATCGCTGCACGCGATCGGCGATCTCGGCCTCGCTAGGCGCCTCTCCATCCTTGTAGACCGGCTTCAGGTCGAAGCGCGTGGTCGGGCAGAGCTCGGTGTTGTTGGCGCCGGCGTAGAGGATGGAGCCGTCGGGTGGACGATTGAGGTCGATCACGTAGCGCGAATGGGTCGCGACCAGCATCGAGGCGCCGAGATCGCGGGCGAAGCCGTAGAGCCGCTCGATGTGCCAGTCGGTATCGGCGAGATCATGCGCCGCCGGCGTCATCCGCGCGGCGATGTCCGCGGGGATATGCGTGCCGACATGCGGGCAGCTCACCAGCAACGGTGTCGTGCCCGCTGTGAAGCGATAGGGCTCCATCATGCGCGGCGCCGATCTCGGCTCAGCGGTAGTCGACCCGGCAGTTGATGCGCTCGCGGCCCTGCGTGACGATCAGCTTGGCGCCGACCGCGACGGTGGCGAAGCAATTGTCCCATTGCTCGCCGGAACGCGCCTCGACCTGCACGGATTTGAGGTTCCCGACCTTCTCGGGAATCTCGACCTTGAGCTCCTTGCCGGCCTGGATGAAGGCGAAGTCGCCCTGCCACATCTTCACGCGGTAATACACGCGTGCCGGGGTCTCGTTGATGATGTGGAAGCCGGGCTTCGACGGCGCTTCCTTCTGTGCGATGGCAGAAGCGGGCATCAACGCCAATGCCAGCACCATCGCGATCCGCGATTTCATGACACGCCTCCCTCGCCTCCCGGCGTTTTGCCGTTCCGCGGACCTTAGCCCACGCTCCGAAGCAGCGCCAATGTCCTGGTTTGGTTAACGGCGAATGGCGGCGATCCGCTGCACGACAGCGGGACGAGGGATATCGGTCTCTCCGTCTTCGTAGGCGACGACCTTGAGCCGCCCGCGGACGCAGTCGAGGAGCTCTCCCGGAACGAGCAGGAAGTCAGGATTGCTCGGCTTGCCGAAGCGCTCGTTGCCGCGCGCGAAAGTCTCGTAAAGGAGTGCGCCACCATCGGCGACCATGTCCGGAAGCGTCGCCAGGAGCGGGCGCCAGAGATAGTTGGTGACGATGATCCCGTCGAAACGTGCAGTGCCGAAAGGAAGAGGACCGCTCGCTTCGAGATCGTGCTCGATCGTTTCAATGGCAGGGATTTTACGGAGATCCGAGACATCTCGATCGAGAGCGGTCACCCGATAGCCGCGCTCGGCGGCCAGCCGTGCATGACGGCCGCTGCCGGCGGCGAGGTCGAGCACATGGCCGCCGGCCGCGACCAGCCCGAGGTGGCGCACGATCCAGGGAGACGGCGGCGCTGCGCTTCCGGGATGTCCGGTCAAGTCCTTGTCCCTCCTTGCCTATCCTGGGTATCGTGACTATGTGACAATCTATTGGCCTTTGGAAAATCGGTTTCGGACTAAAGTCGCGTCATGATCCTCTACGACCTCCGCTGCGGGAAGGACCACGGCTTCGAAGGCTGGTTCCGCGACAGCAAGGCTTATGACAGCCAGCGTCGCGGCGGCCGTGTCGTGTGCCCGATCTGCGGGGACAAGAAGGTCCGGAAGGCGCCGATGGCGCCGAGGCTCTCCAAGGGCGGGCTGTCCAAGTCCGCGAAGAGCGGCCCGAGCGAGGCCGAGGCGCTGGCCGCGCTGCGCGAGGTGCGCAAGCAGGTCGAGGCCAACTGCGATTACGTCGGCCCGAACTTCGCCGAGGAAGCGCGCAAGATCCATTACGGCGAGACCGAGAAACGCGGGATCTACGGCGAGGCGAGCGAGTCGGATTCGAAGGAGCTCGCCGACGAGGGCATCGAGGTTGGCCGCGTCCCCTGGGTGCCGCTCGCCGACAACTAGGCCTTCGTGGCCACCGCCAGGTAGTTCACGTCGAGATCGGATCCCAGCGACCAGCGGTCGAGCAGCGGGTTGTAGGAGACGCCCGTCGTTTCGGCGAGGCTGAGCCCTGAGGCGCGTATCGCCGCTTCCAGCTCCGACGGTCGCACGAACTTGCGCCAGTCGTGGGTGCCCTTCGGCAGCCACCCGAGCACGTACTCGGCACCGACGATAGCGAGCCCGAAGGCCTTCAGCGTCCGGTTCAGCGTCGCCACCACCATGAGCCCGCCCGGCTTCACCATGCGCGACGCCGCCGCGACGAAGGCCTCCAGCGAGGCGACGTGCTCGACGATCTCGAGCGCCAGCACCGCATCGAAGCTTTCGCCGGCCTCGGCCAGCTCCTCGGCCGCGGCGTGCCGGTAGTCGATCCGGAGCCCGCCTTCTGCCGCATGGAGGCGCGCCACCTCGACGTTGCGGGCTGTCGCATCGATGCCGACGATCTCGGCCCCGAGCCGGGTCAGGGGCTCGGCGACCAGGCCGCCACCCGATCCGATGTCCAGCAGGCGAAGCCCGGAAAGCGGCCGGCCGGCCTGCGGATCGCGGCCGAAATGCCGGCACAGCCGGTCCTTCAGGAATTGGAGCCTGACCGGATTGAAGCGGTGGAGCGGCCGGAACTTGCCCCTCGGGTCCCACCACTCCTCGGCCATTCGGCGGAACTTCTCGATCTCGGCCGGATCGACCGTACTGCCCAGCGACGTCATCGTTCGCCCCAAACGCCCTAAGACCGTTGCAATCTCGCGTACCTCCTCTATAACCCGCGCGGGCCCCGGACCGCCACGGCCGGGGCTGAAAAACGCCCACTTTCAGCAGACCTCCCCGACGCCATGGCCAGGATCGTGATGAAGTTCGGCGGCACGTCCGTCGCCGATGTCGAGCGCATCAAGAACGTGGCCAAGCGCGTCAAACGCGAGGTCGATGCGGGCAACGAGGTCGCCGTGGTGGTCTCCGCCATGTCGGGGACGACCAACCAGTTGGTGAAGTGGGTCAACGAGATCAGCCCGTTGCACGACGCGCGCGAGTACGACACCGTCGTCGCCACCGGCGAGCAGGTGACCATCGGGCTCCTGGCGCTGGCGCTGCAGGAGATCGGCGTCAACGCGCGCTCCTGGCAGGGCTGGCAGATCCCGGTCAAGACCGACGACGTCCACGGCAAGGCCCGGATCCAGGACATCGACTGCGCCGAGATGGTCAGGGGCTTCGCCGACCGCCAAGTCGGCGTCGTCGCGGGATTCCAGGGCGTGGCCCCCGACGGGCGTGTCACCACGCTCGGCCGCGGCGGCTCCGATACCTCGGCGGTGGCGCTGGCGGCGGCGATGAAGGCCGATCGCTGCGACATCTTCACCGACGTCGACGGCGTCTACACCACCGATCCGCGTATCGTTGCGAAGGCGCGGAAGCTCGATAAGATCACCTACGAGGAAATGCTGGAGATGGCGTCGCTCGGCGCCAAGGTGCTCCAGACCCGCTCGGTGGAGCTGGCCATGAACCACCGGGTTCGGGTCCAGGTCCTGTCGAGCTTCGAAGACAAGCCCGGAACTCTTGTGGTCGGCGAGGACGAGATCGTGGAACAGGAAGTTGTGAGCGGCATCGCCTACAGCCGCGACGAAGCCAAGATCACCGTCCGCAAGGTCCAGGACCGGCCGGGCATCGCTGCCGGCATCTTCGGGCCGCTGGCCGATGCCGCGATCAACGTCGACATGATCGTCCAGAACTCCTCGGACGACGGCAAGACCACCGATCTCACCTTCACCGTCGGCCGCGCCGATCTCGAGCGCGCGCTCCACGTGCTGAAGGGCCGCGAGGGCGAGCTCAAGTACGGCAGCGTCGGTTCCGACAAGGCCGTCTCCAAGGTGTCGGTCATCGGCGTCGGCATGCGCAGCCACGTAGGCGTCGCCCAGACGATGTTCAAGTCGCTCGCCGACAAGGGCATCAACATCCAGGTGATCTCGACGTCCGAGATCAAGGTCAGCGTGCTCATCGGTGAGGAGTACACCGAGCTCGCGGTGCGCGCGCTGCACACCGCCTATGGCCTGGACGGCGCCTGAACCCCTGACCGAGGGCGCCGCTCGGCGCGGAGCCGAGGCGCCTCGACCGGCTGTGGAAGCGCGGCTGCGACTTCCTCGGCACGCGCTACGCGATCATGGGCGGCGCGATGACCTGGGTGTCGGAACGGACACTGGTCTCGGCGATCTCCGAAGGCGGCGGCTTCGGCGTCCTCGCCTGCGGGGCGATGAAGCCTGATCGCCTCGCCGAGGAGATCCGTGCGACCGCCGCGCTCACGAAGAAGCCCTTCGGCGTCAACCTCATCGTCATGCATCCGGAGCTCGAGGGCCTGGCATCCGCCTGCCTCGCCGAGAAGGTGAGCCATGTCGTTCTGGCCGGCGGGCTTCCCTCGGCCGCCATCGTCAAGAAGCTCAAGGACGGCGGCGCCAAGGTCATGACCTTCCTTCCCGCCGCGATCGTCGCGAAGAAGCTGGTGCGTGCCGGCATCGACGCCTTCATCACCGAAGGCGCCGAGGCGGGCGGGCACATAGGCGCGGTGTCGACCTCGGTGCTCGCGCAGGAGATCCTGCCCCAGGTCCGCGACGTGCCGGTCTTCGTCGCCGGCGGCATCGGGCGCGGCGAGGCGATCGCGAGCTATCTCGAGATGGGGGCAGCCGGCTGCCAGCTCGGCACGCGCTTCGTCTGTGCCACCGAGTCGATCGCGCACCCGAAGTTCAAGCAGGCCTTCATACGCGCGTCGGCGCGCGACGCCATGCCTTCGGTGCAGCTCGATCCGCGCTTCCCGGTGATCCCGGTGCGCGCGATCCAGAACAAGGCGACCGATCGCTTCCTTGCGACCCAGCGCGAGGTCCTCGCCAAGTTCGACCGCGGCGAGCTCGCCAAGGAAGCGGCGCAGCTCGCGATCGAGCATTTCTGGGCCGGTGCGCTCCGGCGCGCGGTGGTCGACGGCGACGTCGAGACCGGCTCGCTGATGGCTGGCCAGTCGGTCGGCATGGTGAAGTGCGAGCAACCGACGGCTGAGATCCTGGAGGAGCTGGTCGGCCAGGCGATCCACGCCCTCGCCGGGAGAGACCAGATCGGGGCGATCTGATGCCGCCCTCGGGAACCCTCGGCGGCGGATCGCGGCAGCTCCTGAAGCGGCTTCGCGACGTGATGGCCGGCGAAGGCGCCGGGCAGGAGCGGCTCGACCGCATCGTCCGGCTGATCGCCCAGGGCCTCGTCGCGGAGGTCTGCTCCTGCTACCTGCTCAAGGGCGGCATGCTCGAGCTGTTCGCGACCGAGGGCCTGAAGCCCGAGGCCGTGCACCAGACGCGCCTTGCGATCGGCGAGGGCCTCGTCGGCGACATAGCGGCGCACGCGCGCCCGCTGGCGCTCGCCGATGCGCAGAGCCATCCGAACTTCGCCTACAGGCCGGAGACCGGCGAAGAGATCTTTCACTCGCTGATGGGCGCGCCGATCCTCCGCGGCGGCCGCGTGCTCGGCGTCGTCGTCGTCCAGAACCGCACCAAGCGCCACTACGCCGAGGACGAGGTCGAGACGCTCGAGACCGTCGCCATGGTGGTGGCGGAACTGGTCTCGGCCGGCCTCGTCACCGAAGAGGAGGCGATAGCCGCAGAGCAAGGCGAGCCCTTGCCGGCGAGGCTCGAGGGCCTGCTCGTCCACTACGGCGTCGCGGTCGGCAGCGCCGTCCTGCATCGCCCGCATATCGAGGTCCGCCGTGTCGTCGCCGAAGATCCGGCGGCCGAGGTGGTGCGGCTCGAAGCCGCCGTCGGCGGGCTCAAGCTGCAGCTCGACGAGCTGTTCGCGGCGGCCGAGCTCGCTCGCGGCGGCGAACACGAAGGCGTGCTCGAAGCCTATCGGATGTTCGCCGAGGACCGCGGCTGGAACGCCAAGCTCAAGGAAGCGATCCGCTCCGGCCTCACCGCCGAGGCGGCGGTACAGAAGGTGCAGAACGACACGCGCGCACGCCTGGCACAGGTGGTCGATCCTTATCTCCGCGAGCGGCTGATGGATCTCGACGATCTGCATCATCGGCTGCTGCAGCACCTGATCGGCGACGTCGGCAAGCGCGAGCTTCCCGACGACGCGATCCTGGTCGCGCGCACGATGGGGCCGGCCGAGCTTCTCGACTACGACCGCGCCAAGCTGAAGGCGCTGGTGCTGGAGGAAGGTTCGGCGACCGCGCATGTCGCGATCATCGCGCGCGCTCTCGACCTGCCGACCGTCGCGCGCGTGCCCGAGATTCGCGAGCATGTGGCTGCGGGCGACCGGCTGATCGTCGATGGCGGCCACGGCGTCGTCTATGTGCGCCCGGGTGACGACGTGATCGACTCGATCTCGACGATGGTCGAGGCAACGCGGGCCGCCGAGATCCGCCACGCCGGCCTTCGCGAGATGCCGGCGATCAGCCTCGACGGCGTCGGCGTCTCGCTGAACCTCAATGCCGGATTGCTCGTCGACCTGGCGCAGCTCGACAAGACCGGCGCCGACGGCGTCGGCCTCTATCGCACCGAGATCGGCTTCATGGTGCGGCCGAAATACCCGACCGTGGCCGAGCAGACGGCGATGTACGGGCAGGTCCTGGCGATCGCCGGCGATCGGCCGGTCGTGTTCCGCACGCTGGATGCGGGCGGCGACAAGCGCCTTCCCTATCTTCCCTATGAAGAGGACGAGAACCCGGCGATGGGCTGGCGGGCGATCCGCATGACGCTGGACCGGCCCTCGCTGCTCCGCCAGCAGCTCCGCGCGCTGCTCACGGCCTCGGCCGGACGCCCGCTCAGTTTCGATGGTGGCTGAGGTGGCGGAACTCGTCGACGCACGACAGGTGCTGGAACTCGAGCTGGAGCGCCTCTGGCGCCTCGGCACGCCGGCGCCCAGCAAGCTCCGGGTCGGCGCGATGATCGAGGTGCCGGCCCTTCTGCACCAGCTTCCGGCCCTGTTGCCGCGCGTGGATTTTCTTTCCGTCGGCTCCAACGATCTTCTTCAGTTCTTGTTCGCCGCCGATCGTGGAAGTCCAAGGCTTGCGGGCCGATACGACCCGCTGTCGCCGCCCGTTCTCTCGGTCATGCACCGGCTGATCGAGGATGCCACGACAGGCGGCGTCCCCGTCACCGTCTGCGGCGAGATGGCGGGCCGTCCGCTCGAAGCCATGACGTTGATCGGATTGGGGTTTTCGTCATTGTCGATGTCCCCCGGGGCGCTTCCGTCGGTCAAGGCGATGATCCGGAGCCTCGATGTCGGCGCGCTGTCGAGCTATCTCGGCCGCCTCATCGTGGCGCCGGATCGAAGTGTCCGCGAGAAGCTCAGGGCCTTCGCGTTCGATCACAAGATTGCGATTTAGGCCATTGTATGAGTACCGCCAATCGGTTACTGTAATACTCGCCGAATACACAAGATTTTAGCAAAAGAATCGGCAAGTCGACTGGTCCGGATTCCGTGGGTGGAATGGTGTCTATGCCGGAACAGCTACGGGGGGCTGACGAGACGGGAGAGTCCAGCGGACTCGGCCGGGTCTTGAGACGCGCCCGCCTGACGACGGGGCTCGACATCCAGGATGTCGCCCAGCGGCTCCGGATTCGTCCCGAATATCTGGAAGCGCTCGAAGAAGGCGACCACGGGAAGCTGCCGGGTCGCGTCTACGCGATCGGTTTCGTCCGTACCTATTCGAGCTTCCTCGGCCTCGATTCCGCGGTCGCGATCGAACGCTTCAAGTCGGAAGCGGTCTCGCTCGACCACACGCATCTCCTGCCGCCGACGCCGCCGCCGGAAGGCCGCGTACCGGGCGGCGCGCTCCTGTTCGTGTCGCTGGTCAGCGCCGTCGTCCTCTATGGCGGCTGGTGGGTGATGTCCGCCGAGGAGCGGCGCCTGCCGGAGATCGTCGCCGAGGTTCCGGCGCGCCTGCAGCAGCTCGTCGACGCCGTCGCGATGGCGCGCGAGGTCGTCCGCCTGCCGCGCAGCGAGGCGGTCCCCTCGTCGGTTGGCGCCGCCTCGGCCGCGCCGCCCCTGGTCGCCGCCCCTCAGCCGCAACCTAAACCGCAGCCGCTGGCCCTGCCGGCGTCGCCGATCCCGGTCGCCGCGCTGCCGGATCAGCGTCCGGCCGAAGAAGCGGAAACCGAGTCCGCCGAGGATGAGGAGAGCTCGCGCCCGGCGCCCGAATCCGTGGCCTCGACGCCGGCTCCGGCGCCGAGCGCCAGCAACGTGAGCGTCGCCGCGATCCCGGCCGCGCCCTCGTCGGCGTCGGTCGATACGGGCGCCGGCCGCATCCTGCTCCGCGCCCGCGAGGAGAACTGGGTGCAGGTCCGCGACGGCGCCAACGCCCCGCTGATGACCCGGGTGCTGAAGCCCGGCGATACGCTCAAAGTGCCGGACCGCAACGGCCTCACGTTGATGACCGGCAATGCCGGCGGCCTCGATATCCTGGTCGACGGGGAGGCCGTGCCCTCTCTCGGCGCACCCGGCCAGGTGCGCCGCAACGTGGCGCTCGACGCCGACAAGCTGAAGGCCGGAACCGCGATCGGCCGGCCGTAGCGTCCGCGCTTCCCGCGTCGTTTTTTCCGCTTTCTGCCCCATCTGATATAAGGCCCGCGATGGAGGCCTCATGAGCGTTCGTCCCTATCGGGATATCCACCGGCGGAAGAGCCGCCGGGTGATGGTGGGATCGGTGCCGGTCGGCGACGGTGCGCCGATCTCCGTGCAGACCATGACCAACACGCCGACCTCGGATGCAAAGGCGACGATCGACCAGATCCGCCGCATCGAAGAGGTCGGCTGCGACATCGTGCGGGTGAGCTGCCCGGACGAGGAGTCCACCGCGGCGCTCAAGGCGATCGTGAAGGCGGCGAAGATCCCGGTCGTCGCCGACATCCACTTCCACTACAAGCGCGCGATCGAGGCCGCCGAGGCCGGTGCCGCGTGCCTTCGCATCAATCCTGGCAACATCGGCTCGGCCGATCGCGTGCGCGAGGTGGTGAAGGCGGCAAAGGATCACGGCTGCTCCATGCGGATTGGTGTCAACGCCGGCTCGCTCGAGAAGGACCTGCTCGAAAAGTACGGAGAGCCCTGTCCCGAGGCGATGGTGGAGAGCGCGCTCAACCATGTGCGCATCCTCGAGGACCACGACTTTCGCGACGTGAAGATCAGCGTGAAGGCGTCCGACGTCTTCCTCGCGGTTGCCGCGTATCAGGGCTTGGCCGAGGCTTGCGACTACCCGCTGCATATCGGTGTTACCGAAGCCGGCGGTCTCCGCATGGGCACGGTCAAGTCGTCGATCGGGCTCGGCATGTTGTTGTGGGGCGGCATCGGCGACACCCTTCGCGTCTCGCTCTCGGCCGATCCGGTCGAAGAGGTGAAGGTCGGCTTCGACATGCTGAAGTCGCTGGGCCTCAGGCGCCGTGGCGTCACCGTGATCGCGTGCCCGTCCTGCGCACGCCAGCAGTTCGACGTGATCAAGACCGTCGAGGTGCTGGAAGAGCGTCTGCAGCACGTCATGACGCCGATGACCGTTTCGGTGATCGGCTGCGTCGTGAACGGTCCGGGCGAGGCGCGCGAGACGGACATCGGCTTCACCGGCGGCGGCAACGGCACGCATCAGGTCTATATCGCGGGCCAGCCGCATCACCGGCTCAAGGACAAGGCGATCGTCGACCACCTGGTCGAGCTGGTCGAGGCCAAGGCGGCCGAGATCGACCGCGACAAGGACGCCGCCGCCCGTACCGCCGCCGAGTAGCGACGAAGCCGGCGCATGCCCGCTCTCCGACTCGTCGTCGCCGGCATCGATCACCGGACCGCGCCCGCCGATCTTCGCGATCGTCTGCAGATTGACGACGAGGCGATGCCGGGCGTGCTCGGGAGCATGCGGAAATCCGGCTTCGCCGAGGCGATCGTGCTGTCGACCTGTGACCGGAGCGTCGTGATCGGCCTCGCTGACGGCACCGATGTCGCGACGGTACCGCTCCTCGCCACCGCCGCCGGATTGCCGGCATCCGACCTGCCCGCGGGCCTGAAGCTCGTCGACGAGGAGGCCGAGGACTATCTCTTCGCCGTGGCGTCCGCGCTCGACAGCCAGATCGTCGGCGAGCCGCAGGTGCTGGGCCAGCTCAAGGCCGCGCATCGTATCGCACAGGATCTCGGATATGCGGAGGCCGGCCTGGCCCCCGTTCTCGATGCCGCCTACGGGGCTGCCAAGCGCGTGCGGTCGGAGACCAGGATCGCCGAGGGGCCGGTCTCGATGGCGACCGCCTGCGCCCGGCTCTGTCGCGACCTGCATGGCGATCTGTCGCGCACCTCGGCGCTCGCGATCGGGCCGGGGGACATGACGGCGCTGCTGGTCGAGCAGCTTCGTGCCGCGGGCCTGCGCGAAGTCGTGTGCGTCGCTGCCCGCAGGCGACGCGCGGAGGGCCTCGCGCAGCGGCTGTCGGGCCATGTCGGGGATATCGCAGATCTTCCCCGTCTTCTCGCCGGTGCCGACATCGTGGTTGCAGGGCAGGGCGATGGGCGCTACGTGGTCACCCGCGAGGCGGCGGAGCAGGCGCTGAAGGCACGGCGGCGGAAACCGATCTTCTTCGCCGATGCAGCGGTGCCGCGCGACGTCGAGCCCAAGGTCGAGACCCTCGACGGGGCCTTCGTCTACGATCTCGACGACCTGGAGCGGGTGGCTGCCGAGGGCCGTGCCGGTCGCGAGGCGGAGGTCGTCAGGGCGCGGGCGATCCTCGCCGAGGAGATCGGCAGATACCGCGCCGGCCGCGCCGAGCGGCGCGGCATCTCGGCGGTGACGCGGCTGAGACGGCGTTTCGAAACCGAACGCGACAAGGCGCTGGCGGAGACCGGCGATGCGGCGCGGGCAACCGAGCTGGTGATACACCGGTTGCTGCATGCGCCGTCGGAGCGTCTCCGGCGGATCGCGGCCGACGAAGGCGAGGCGGGGGCCGAGGCGGCGCTGAAGCGTCTCTTCGGCGACGACGAGGAGGAAGGATGAACCTCGAGGAAAAGCTCGAGTCGGTGGTGAAGCGGCACCGGGAGCTGGGCGAAGCGCTCTCCTCGGGCGTCGTCGGCGATTCCTATGCCAAGCAGTCTAAGGAGTATTCGGATCTCGGACCGATCGTCGCCGGCATCGAGGAATGGCGGAAGGCCAAGGCCGAGGCGGCCGACCTCGATGCGATGCTCGCCGATCCCTCGACGGACAAGGAGATGAAGGCGCTGGCCGAGGCCGAGCGCACGGAGCTCGCGCAGAATCTGCCGAAGCTCGAGCGCTCGGTGCAGGTGATGCTGCTGCCGAAGGACGAGGCCGACGAGAAGAACGCGATCCTGGAGGTTCGCGCCGGCACCGGCGGCGATGAGGCGGCGCTGTTCGCCTCCGAGCTCTTCCGCATGTACCAGCGCTATGCCCAGCTCAAGGGCTGGAAGTTCGAGACGATGGAGATGTCGGAGACACCGCTGGGTGGCTTCCGCGAAGCGACGGCCTCCATCATCGGCCGCAACGTCTTCGCGCGCCTCAAGTACGAGTCCGGCGTGCATCGCGTCCAGCGCGTGCCGGCAACCGAGACGCAGGGGCGGATCCATACATCGACCGCGACCGTGGCGGTGCTGCCGGAGGCCGAGGAAGTCGACATCCAAATCGAGGACAAGGATCTCCGCATCGACGTGTACCGGTCGAGCGGCCCGGGCGGGCAGTCGGTGAACACCACGGATTCAGCCGTCCGCATCACGCATCTTCCGACCGGCGTCGTCGTCGCCCAGCAGGACGAGAAGTCGCAGCATCGCAACAAGGCGAAGGCGATGAAGATCCTGCGTGCCCGCATCTATCAGGCGGAGCGCGACCGCATCGACGCCGAGCGTTCGGCGGCGCGCAAGAGCCAGGTCGGCACCGGAGACCGTTCCGAACGCATCCGCACCTACAACTTCCCGCAAGGCCGCGTCAGCGACCATCGCATCAACCTGACGCTCTACAAGATCGAGAAGGTGATGACCGGCGAGGCGCTCGACGAGTTCGTCGATGCGCTGACGGCGGAAGATGAAGCGGCGCGCCTGGCCGCGCTCGAATGATCGTCGAGGAGGCATTGGCGCGGGCGACCCGTCGGCTCGTCGAGGCCGGAGTCGAGACCGCGCGTCTCGATGCGCGGCTTTTGCTCGCTTCGGTCGACGGCATGTCGGCCTCTGCCGTCCTGCTCGATCCCCAGCGCGTTCTTGCCGCCGAGGTCGAGAGCGCCTTCGGCCGGCTGGTCGACCGCCGTGCGCAGCGCGAGCCGGTGAGTCGCATCCTCGGCCGTCGCGAGTTCTGGAGCCTCGACTTCGCGATCTCGCTGGCGACGCTCGATCCGCGACCCGACAGCGAAACGCTGGTCGAGGCGGCGTTTGCGCAGTTCGGGCCGGAGCCCCGCCGGCGGGTGCTCGATCTCGGCACCGGCACGGGCTGCCTGATCCTCGCGGTCCTGAGCGAGCGGCCGAACTGGGTCGGGCTCGGCATCGACATCGCCGAGGAAGCGGTCGCGGTCGCGCGCGCGAACGCGCGTACGCTCGCGCTTTCCGAGCGCGTGCACTTCCAGGTCGGCGACTGGGACAAGGGCCTCGTCGGGTCCTTCGACCTGATCCTGAGCAATCCTCCCTACATTCCATCGAGCGAAATCGCGGGTCTTTCGCCCGAGGTGGCCAGCTTCGATCCGCTGCGCGCACTCGACGGCGGCACCGATGGGCTCGATGCGTATCGCGCGTTGGCGCCGGCGCTTCTGCGTCTCCTGGCACCGCACGGACGCGCGATCATCGAGCTCGGCAAAGGCCAAGTCTCGGCGATCGCGGACATCATGGAGGAGGCAGGTTTGAAGGCGATCGAGCGCCGCCGCGACCTCGCGGGCGTCGAGCGTTGCCTGGTCCTGGGCCACCCGGCTTCATGAAAATTCCTGTTGGAAATTGTGGCGATGCCCACTAGGGTGCGCAGGTCGTCGAGCTGAGGCTCGCGCGCCCGAGGGGGGCGCCAGACAACCGATCCACCGCCGCTTAAATACAGGTCCGCTGATGCGGACTCGCGGTCGGTGTGCGCGAGCAGCCTCGACAAATTTAGGGTGAGCACAAGGCACCATGAGACAAGGACCACATCCGAAGAGGTCGCGCGGTCGCGGTAATGGCGGCGGTGGCGGTGGCGGCGGCGGCGGAATGTCCGGCCAGCGGAAGCACCACCTTCCGCTTCGGCTTCAGACATTCGATTCCAACGGCCCTGATGTCCGCATCCGCGGCAACGCCTATCAGGTGCACGAAAAATACCTTCAGCTCGCGCGTGACGCTCAGTCCGCCGGCGACCGGGTGGCGGCGGAAAACTACTTCCAGCACGCCGAACACTATTACCGGATCATCGCCGCCGACCTCGCCAACACGCAGGCGCAGGGCGGCCAGCCGGGCCAGCCGTTCCCGAACGGGCAGCAGCAGCCGGGCCTGCCGCCCAACGGATCCCGCGATCCGATGGGCGGGGAGATGGACGAAGGCATGGATGCCGGAGCCGGCGCCCAGCCTCTCGTCGCACCCCCGCCGCCGGAGCCGGTGAGCTGATCTAGCCGTCGCTGCGGAGCGTGTCGCCGACGGCGACGCGCCCGCTGCCGATCACCTTCGCATAGACGCCCATGTCGGCGTGACCGAACGCACGCTGCAGCGTGTTCGGCAGATTCATGTCGCGCTCGGCGGTCGCCGGATCGACGTTGGTCGCGGCACAGCGGCCGATGCGGTCGATCACCTGGAGGCGCGCCGGGCCGATCGCGATCTCGCGGCCGACCCAGCCGAGCTCTTCCCAGGCACGCGTACCCTCGACGTAGATGTTGGCGCGGAAGCGCAGGCGGTCGATGGGCTTGCCGGCGATGCGGGCGAGATCCGCGATGCTGGCCTCGGCGATGATCGAGACGACCGCCTCGCCGCAATCGGCGAGACCGACCCCGGGCCCCTCGACGAGCCGCGGCCGACCTTGACCTGAATCAAGGAAGGCGGCCAGGAACTCGCCGACGATGGCGCGTCCCTGAGGATCGGTTGCCTTTCCTTGAGCGATCGTCTTTCCGCCCCGCGCCAGCGTCAGCATGCCCGTCGCCGAGTCGTATCGGCTGTCGAGCATCGCCAGGCGTTCATGCCGGGCGAGCTGGAAGAACGCGGACTTGGGCATCCAGACCGGCTCGGTCTGGTCATAGGCCGTGGTCCCCAGCGCGATGGCGAAGCGCCGGTCGTCCGGGAAGCCACGGGAGGGCGCAAGATCGACCGCTTCGAGCGCTTCCGGGGAGAGTCCCTTGACCGGGTAGCGATAGAGCGCGGCGACGCGGGAGGGAGCGTCGGTCATATTGCATTGCAGCATGCGCTGTCGGACCCCGAGCGGCAACCCCTCCTCTTGTGGGGCTTTTTTTCGATGCCCATATGGAAATCGGCCGGTGCGCCTCTAGGCGGCCGGAGATACGCCGGGCCGATTCCGGACGGCGAACGGAGGTAATTCGATATGGATCTCGAAAAGCTGAGTGACCGCGTCAAAGGCTTCGTCCAGGCGGGACAGGCCATGGCGCTTGCGCGCGACCATCAGCGCTTCGCGCCCGAGCACATGCTCAAGGTCATCATCGACGACAAGGAAGGCATGGCCGCCAACCTGGCCAAGGCCGCCGGCGCCGATGTCGACCGCATCAAGCAGGGTGTCGAGGCCGAGCTCGCGAAAATTCCCCAGGTGAAGGGCACGGGAGCCGGCCAGCTCTATCTGACGCCCGAGACCGCGCGCCTGTTCGAGCAGGCGACCCAGCTCGCCGACAAGGCAGGCGACAGCTTCGTCACGGTCGAGCGACTGCTCCTGGCCCTCCTGATGGCCGAGGGCACGCCCTCCCAGCGCATCCTCAAGGAAGCGGGCCTGACCGCGCAGAAGCTCAACAGCGCGATCAACGACATCCGCAAAGGCCGGAAGGCCGACACGGCAGGGGCCGAGTCGGGCTACGACGCCTTGAAGAAGTATTCGCGCGACCTCACCCAGTCGGCGCGCGACGGCAAGCTCGATCCGGTCATCGGCCGCGACGAGGAGATCCGCCGCACGATCCAGGTGCTCTCGCGCCGGACCAAGAACAACCCGGTGCTGATCGGCGAGCCCGGCGTCGGCAAGACTGCGATCGTCGAGGGCCTGGCGCTCCGCATCGTCAACGGCGACGTGCCGGAGAGCCTGAAGAAGAAGAGCCTGCTCTCGCTCGACCTCGGCGCGCTGATCGCGGGCGCCAAGTATCGCGGCGAGTTCGAGGAGCGCCTGAAGGCCGTCCTGTCCGAAGTCTCCGCCGCGGCCGGCGAGATCATCCTGTTCATCGACGAGCTGCATACGCTGGTCGGTGCCGGCAAGGCTGACGGCGCCATGGATGCGTCGAACATGCTGAAGCCGGCCCTGGCGCGCGGCGAGCTGCATTGTGTCGGCGCGACCACGCTCGAGGAATATCGCAAGCACATCGAGAAGGACGCGGCGCTGGCGCGCCGCTTCCAGCCGGTGTTCGTCGCCGAGCCGACGGTCGAGGACACGATCTCGATCCTGCGCGGCCTCAAGGAGAAGTACGAGGTCCATCACGGCGTCCGCATCACCGACGCGGCGATCGTTTCGGCCGCGACGCTGTCGAACCGCTACATCGCCGACCGGTTCCTGCCCGACAAGGCGATCGACCTCGTCGACGAGGCGGCGAGCCGGCTTCGCATGGAAGTCGACTCCAAGCCGGAGGATCTCGACGAGCTCGACCGGCGCATCATCCAGCTCAAGATCGAGCGCGAGGCTCTGAAGAAGGAGAGTGACTCAGCGTCCCGCGATCGGCTCGAGAAGCTGGAGGACGAGCTCGCCGACCTGGAAGCGAAGAGCGAGGACCTGACCGCCGAGTGGAAGGCCGAGAAGGACCGTGTCACCGACGTCCAGAAGCTCAAGGAGCAGCTGGACCAGGCCCGCAGCGAGCTCGAGGTGGCGCAGCGAAAGGGCGACCTCGCCAAGGCGGGCGAGCTCAAATACGGCGTCATTCCCGACCTCGAGAAGAAGATCGCGGGCGGTGCCGAGGACGGCAAGCGTCACCTCGTCAACGAGGCGGTGAACGAGAGCCACATCGCCGGGGTCGTCTCGCGCTGGACCGGAATTCCCGTCGACAAGATGCTGGCGGGCGAGCGCGAGAAGCTGCTCAAGATGGAGGAGCGGCTGGCCTCGCGCGTCATCGGTCAGGCGGAGCCGATCGTCGCGGTCGCCAACGCGGTACGCCGCGCCCGCGCGGGCCTGCAGGATCCGAACCGGCCGATCGGCTCGTTCCTGTTCCTGGGCCCGACCGGCGTCGGCAAGACCGAGCTGACCAAGGCGCTCGCCGAGTTCCTGTTCGACGACGAGCAGGCGATGGTCCGCATCGACATGTCCGAGTACATGGAGAAGCACGCGGTCAGCCGGCTCATCGGCGCACCTCCGGGCTATGTCGGCTACGACGAGGGCGGTGCCCTCACTGAAGCTGTCCGGCGGCGGCCCTACCAGGTGATCCTGTTCGACGAGGTCGAGAAGGCGCACCCGGACGTCTTCAACGTGCTGCTGCAGGTGCTGGACGACGGACGGCTCACCGACGGCCAGGGCCGCACGGTCGACTTCCGCAACACGCTGATCGTGCTGACCTCGAACCTCGGCAGCGACGCGCTCGCGAACCTTCCCGACGGCGAGCCGTCGGAGAATGCGCGCCCGCAGGTGATGGAGATCGTGCGCCGGGCGTTCCGGCCCGAGTTCCTGAACCGGCTCGACGAGATCCTGCTGTTCCGCCGGCTCTCGCGCGGCGACATGGGCGGCATCGTCGAGATCCAGCTGAA
>JBGALV010000053.1:0-5000 GCA_044223515.1 Alphaproteobacteria bacterium | reverse complement strand
ACCTCGATGTCGGCTCATCACATCCTGGGGCTGGAGCAGGTCCCAAGGGTTCGGCTGTTCGCCGATTAAAGTGGTACGTGAGCTGGGTTTAGAACGTCGTGAGACAGTTCGGTCCCTATCTGCCGTGGGTGAACGAGACTTGCGAGGCGCTGTCCCTAGTACGAGAGGACCGGGATGGACGTACCTCTGGTGTACCGATTGTGGCGCCAGCCGCATCGTCGGGTAGCTATGTACGGACGGGATAACCGCTGAAAGCATCTAAGCGGGAAACCCCCCTCAAAACCAGGTCTCGCAACCAGAGCCGTGATAGACCATCACGTCGATAGGCCGGAGGTGGAAGCGCAGCAATGCGTGCAGCCAACCGGTACTAATCGCTCGATTGGCTTGATTTCTCTCGTCCTGGCTTCGCCGCAAGGCGCCGTCAGGATCCGGTTGATCCGCAAGGATCGCCCGCGCCCGCGCGCAGCGGTATTAGGTCCAGTTTCTTGATGTCGTCCGGTCGCTCGACGACCTGGTGGCCATAGCGAAGGTCCCAACACCCGATCCCATTCCGAACTCGGCCGTGAAAACCTTCAGCGCCCATGGTACTGCGTCTCAAGACGCGGGAGAGTAGGTCGCTGCCAGGTCTTCCAGCGATCGGACCATCATCAAGACTGGTTATCGGCAACGCGTAGTCGTTTCACACTCAGACCCTATCCGAACGACCCTTTGACGCGGGGTGGAGCAGCCCGGTAGCTCGTCAGGCTCATAACCTGAAGGTCGTAGGTTCAAATCCTGCCCCCGCAACCAAATCAAAACGCCGGCCTCATACTTGAGGCCGGCGTTTTTGTTTCTGCGTCTCACGACACCAGCAGGACCGACGCGTCCGCCTTCTGCAGCACCGACAGCACGACGTTGCCGAAGAACATCGTCTCGCCCGGCCGACGGTGCACGCCCATGACGATCAGGTTGTGCCGACCGCGCCTGGCGACCTTCAGGATCGCCTCGTCCGGGTTGCCGTCGACCAGGACCGAGGTGCGCGCCTCGGTGTCGTAGCGCTCGGCCAGCAACGCCACGTCCTTCAGGATCTCCTCCTCGTGGCGGCGGCTGACGCTGGCGCGTGTCCGCCGGACCTGCCCCTCGGCGGCGCTCGAGACGTAAAGCGCCTCGATCGGCACGTCGTTGGCGCGCGCGATCGCGACGGCGACTTCGGCCGCGCGGCGCGACACGTCAGTGCCGCTGACCGGAAGCAGGATGCGGAAGCCGCTGTCCTCGGGGCGCTTCTGGTGCTCGCCTTTGGCGGCGACGATCAGCGACGGCCCGTCGAAGCCCGAGGCGACGGTCGCTAGCCTGGCATCGAAAGTCCCTTTCTCGTCCAGCATGCGCCTCAGGCCGATGACCATCAGGTCGTGGCCCTTCCGGGCCTCCTCCGCGACCGCGTCGGCCGGATCCTCGACTCGCGTCCGGGTCGTCACGTCGACCTTCTCCGGCTTTGCCGCATCCTTCTGCTCCTCGACCTCGGCCACGGCCTCGGCCCCGGCTTTCGCGGCAGCCTCCGGACCCTTCTCGGCGGTCGCGACCTCCTTCGCCTTCGTCTCTTCGTCGAGATGAAGAACGGTGATCGGCTTGCCGCGCGCACCAGCGATCAGCCCGGTGAGCCGGGCGGCGAAGCGTCCGTTCGGGCTGTCGTCGACCGTCACGAGAAAGCGCTCGACGTTGGGAAGAAAGCCTTTCGCCTCGAACTCCTCGCGCTCGAGCCGGGCGCTTTCCTCTTCGGTGATCGGCAGGCGGCCGAGGGCCCAGCGCAAGGTCGGCGGCATCGCCAGCGTCGTCAGGATCGCCATCGCGACGATCATGGTGAACAGGTCCTGGCTCAGCACGCCCATGGAGAGGCCGATGGTGGCGACGATGACCTCGGTCGAGCCGCGCGCGTTCATGCCGAAGGCGATCGCCAGCGCTTCCCGGTTGGAGAGCCCGCCGATCTCCGCGCCCAGGAACGCGCCGCCGAACTTGCCGAGGCTGGCGATCGCGATCAGGCCGAGGGTCAGCATCAGCAGCGTCGGGTTGCCGAGGATCGTCAGGTCGGCGCTCAGGCCCGCCATGGCGAAGAAGACCGGCATGAAGAGGCCGGCGATCAGGCCGCGCAGCTGGCGCTCGATCTGACGGGTCAGGATCGGCGACTCGCCGACCAGGATGCCGGCGACGAAGGCGCCGAGCACGGTGTGCACGCCGATGCCCTGGGTCACGAGCGCCATGGCGATCATCAGCAGCAGGATCACCGAGATCACTGCCGCTTCGCTGACCATCGTGTCATTGGCCCAGTGGATCAGCGTGAAGACGAGGCGGCGGCCGAGGGTAAGGCTCAACCCCAAGAACAGGAACGTGCCGATGATCGCCTTCGCGAGCGAGGCGGCATCGAGCGTGCCGTGACTCGCCAGGCTGAAGGTGATGGCGATGATGACCCAGCCGATCGTATCGTCGATGATCGCCGAGGCGACGACCACCTGCCCCAGGTTGCGTCGCATGAAGTTCATCTCGCGCACCGCCATCGCCACGATCTTGACCGAGGAGATCGAGAGCGCGGTGCCGAGGAAAAGCGAGGCGACGGTCCGCTGCGTCGGATCGGGCAGCAGCGACTCGGGCATGAGCTGGCCGAGCAGGAAGCCGCAGACGAACGGAACCGCCACGCCGGTGACCGAGACGCTGGTCGCGGCCCGGCCTGCCCGGCGCACCAGCTTGAGGTCGGTCTCCATGCCGGTCAGCAGCAGGAGCAGCAGGATGCCCAGCTGCGAGACAGCGTCGATCATGCTCTTCTGGCCGGGCGTGGGCGGGAAGATCGCGTGCTGCAGCTCCGGCCACAGCGCGCCCAGCACCGATGGCCCGAGCAGAACGCCCGCCAGCAGCTGGCCCATCACCGCTGGCTGGCCGACCCGCTGCGCCGCCTCGCCGAGCAGCCGCCCGGCAAGCAGCAGCACCAGGATCTGGATGAAGAACACGACCTCGGACGGACCGCCCGGGGCGGTCGCGGCGGAGGTCGGGAACGGTGCCAGAAGCACCATGCCGGCGGGTGCAAGCAGCGGCCACGCCCGGCTGCCGAGACGGCCGAGGCATAGCACGGACGCAGACCGAGGGCTCGACGAAGGGGCGGCGGAGATGTGGACTCTCCCGTGGAGTCCCGATAACGGCGGTTCGCCGCGGCGGTTCCCTTGGCCCGGCTATTTCGGGATCGCGGCTAGAGCCTGATCCGGAAGTCGTTGCGGCCGCTCAGATCCCCGCCCCGCATCAGGTAGAGCGTGCGGTCGGCATGGCCGGCCGCGAGCTTCTTCTCCTCGACCTGCCGGCGGGCGAGATCGCGGTCAAACACCGAATCCGTTGGCATGTAGCGGAGCGTCATGCCGCGCCTGGAGTTCGGCGAGGTGTTCGCCTCGGAGCCGTGCACCAGGAAGACGTCGTGAAGCGAGACCTGGCCGGTCTCGAGCACGAGGTCGACCGCGTCCTTCTCGTCGTACTCGTGTGGCTGCAGTTCCTGGTTCAAGGTCAGGTTGGTCGCATCGTTGCGGCTGTGCTTGAACAGCCGCTTCGCCTTGTGCGAGCCCTTGATGATCCGAAGGCAGCCGTTCTCCTTGGTCGACGCGTCGACCGCGATCCAGACCGTGCAGGTCGCAACCGGGCGGATCGGCCAGTACTCGCCGTCCTGATGCCAGGGCGTCTTCCGTCCCTTGAACGCCGGCTTGGCGAAGAAGCTCGAATTCCAGAGCGCAAAGTTCGGCCCCAGGATCTGCTCGACCATGTCGACGATTGCCGGAATCCGTGCGTAGTTGAGGAACGTCGTGTCGTAGGCCAGCACCGTCGGGCAGTAGTCGACGAACTGCGGATGCTTCGCGATCAGCCGGTCGTGGTCGCGCCTGATGTCCTCGATCACCGACATCGGCAGCCTGAAGTCCGGGATGACGTAGCCGTTCTCGGCGTAGTGGGCGAGGTTCGCCTGGGTCAGCATCTGCGTCTCCTCGAATTGCGCGACCGATCAGATCACTCCGCCGCGGGCTCGTCGATCCTGTTCTGCTCAGGCTTGACATGCCAGCGGTACTCGTCCGCCGGATTGATGTTTCGGGCCCAGGCGCCGATCACGTCCTTGTCGAGGCGCCGTTCGCCGCCAGACGGTCCAGGTTCGGCGTCCGAACCAGGCCTTCGCCGTAGCAGCCGGTCACGTGACGCGCGTGCTGATCCGAGAGCAGGTAGAGGAGGTTGGGCTTGGCCATGAATGCTAGCGAGGGATCACCGGCAGGGTGATGCGCGACGGCTTGTCGGCGTCATGGTGGATGACCTGGTCGGCGATCTTGCCTTCGGCTTCGAAACCGACGCGCCCGCCGGTATTCATGTTGCGGTCGTAGCGCGGGAAGTTGCTCGACGAGATCTCGACCCGGATGCGATGGCCCTTCTTGAACAGGTTGGCCGTGGACCAAAGGTCGATCTTGAACTCCGTCGGCGTGTTCGGCGTCAGCATCTCCGGCTTGAAGCCGGGCTCATAGAGCCTCTCGTAGGGCGCGATTCCCTTCTCCAGGTCCTCGGGCTTCCAGCCGTCGGCGGCCTTGCGGAAGCGGGCGCGGCAGATGCCATCGGTCAGCAGCAGCGCGCGGCCGTCCGGATAGACGTCGATCAGGCTCGCGGTGAAGTCGGTGTCGAGCGCCGAGGACGAGGCCCAGATCGTCGCCGTCACCGGGCCGGTGACCTCGACGTCCTGGGCCAGCGGCTCGGTCGTGTAGCAGATCACGTCCTTCCGCTTCTCGATCTCGCGGCGGTCGCGCGGCCCGCACAGCTCCTTCATCTGGTAGCTGCCGCCCCAGGTCGGCACCGGGTCCTTCGGATCGTAGCGGTACATGTCCGGTGCCTCGGCGCCGGTCGGCTTCGTGGTGTCGAGCCTGCCTGAAGCATGCAGGTAGTAGTCGGTCCACCTGGTCTTCTTCAGCGGCCACTGCTCCTCGAGCCGCCAGACGTTCTCGCCCTGGATGAAGAGATTGAGC
>JBGALV010000052.1:0-33300 GCA_044223515.1 Alphaproteobacteria bacterium | reverse complement strand
GCGGCGGCAGCCGGAGGCGGCGGGGCCGCCGCCGGCGCGGGCGGAGGTGGCGGCGCGGCCGGGGCCGCCGCGAGCGGCGTCGGTGCGGCGGGCGACGGGGTCGGAACGGCCGCCATCGCGGGGGCGGCGGGCTTCGGCTCTGCCCTCGCGGGCGCCGGTTGGGCCGCGGCAGGGCGGGCCTGGGAGGTCGGAACCGGCGGGCGCAACGAGACGCGCCGGGAATCGCGGCTGCGGAGCATCGATGGAAGTGTGGGCGCCGGACCGAGCGCATCGATCACGCCGAGGTCGACCGTGACGCTGGCGCCACCGCCACCGACGATGACCTGGGCCGAGGCATCTGCCCCGGCCGCCAGCATCAGTCCGGTAAGCGCCAAGCCAAGGCAGCGCGCCCTTAGGGTGTCAGCCATCGCCCGTCCCAACCAGCCATTGGTTGCCCAGATCACAGGATACCCTATGGCTCGTTATGGGAACAACGACCTTGGTCCAGGAGCTCAGGCGCTCCGGAGAAGGTCCCCAAGCGACCGGTGGAGCTGGTCGTTGGCGGCGAGCACGCTGCCGGAGGTCATCATGGCGTTGCCGCCGCCGATCTCGGTGACATAGCCCCCGGCCTCCCGGACCAGGACGATGCCGGCGCAGATGTCCCAGGCATTCAGCGGCGACTCCCAGAAGCCGTCCAGCCGTCCGGAGGCGACGTAGGCGAGGTCGAGCGCGGCCGCCCCCATGCGGCGGATGCCGGCGGTCTTGCCCATCACCGCCTGGGCCTGGCGGATGAAGGTCGGATGGTCGCCGTGACCCATGAACGGCGCGCCGGTACCGATCAGCGACTCCTCGAGCTTACGGCGGGCGGAGACCCGGAGCCGGCGCTCGTTCAGATGCGCGCCCTGGCCCTTCTCCGCCCAGTAGAGCTCGTCGACGATCGGGTTGTAGATGACGCCCGCATAAGGCTCGCCGTCGCGCTCGACGCCGATCGAGATGCAGAAATGCGGGACGCCGTGGAGGAAATTGAGCGTGCCGTCGAGCGGATCGACGACCCAGCGGTTGGAGACGTCCTTGCCCGCCGTCCCGCCGCCCTCTTCCAGGAGAAGGCCGTAGTCGGGTCGCGCCTTGGACAGCTCGCGCTTGAGGATCTGCTCGGACTTGAGGTCGGCCTGGGAGACGAAGTCGGCCGGTCCCTTCTTGCTGACCTGCAGGTGCTCGACTTCGCCGAAGTCGCGAACCAGCCCTTTGGCCGCCTTGTACGCGGCATTGACCATGACGTTGATGAGCGGCGAACGGGCTGCCACGGCGACCTCGACTTTAAGAAAGAGCGGGCGCGGAAGCTAACAGAGGCCCTCGGGAGGAGCAACGCGACGAAACGCGCCGGCGTTTCGCGGCTAGTCGAACAGCTCGTCGGTCCCGACGACGCGAGGCGGCAGCAGGCGGATCGTATTCGTGTCGGTTTCGGCTGCCTCCGGCTGCCGATAGCTCGTGGCACCGATCACGCCATAGGGCCGCCCGTCCGGCCCGTCGAGCGGAAGACTGAGGCGCTCGGGGCGACCCTTCATCGGGGTCTCGGCCCAATGCTGGTTGTAGCGAGCCGAGCCGTGCATGACCGCGGGACGGGTGAGCAGTTCGAGCCAGCGGGTGCGGAGCGTCTCGTAGGCGGACAGAGGGAACATCCGCGAGAGCGGCATGCCGATCATCCCGGGCTTCCCCCAGGCCGACATGATCTCGTCGCCGGCGAGCGCGCAGTAGAAGTCGCGGCCGGAATCGTCGAGACGGTAGATCCAGGTGATCCCGAGCGCGCCCTTGATCGCGACCGGGTCGATGTCCTCTCGCCGCGGAAGCCGGCCGGGCCGGAGTGACGATCGCCAGTGATCCCAGAGAAGCTGGAGCCGCGTGTCCTCGATCAGGAAAGGCGAGGTCATCGCGCGCGTCTCGCCCCACCAATGAGGCCGCTGAACTGAAACTGCACCCACACTCACGCGCTCCCGTCTGTATACGGGAAGTTATCGCAAATTTTATTAAATTAATGACAGTAAATTACCGAACGCGAAATGTGATCGTTTGTAACTTCCTGAGGGTACCGGCGCAGGGCCCGGTCAATGAACCGAGGCTTCGCGATGGCTCCAGCGGATCGGAAGCGTGACCGTCACCTCGGTGCCGGCGCCGAGCGCGCTGTTGATGCCGAGGCGCCCCCCGAGCTTCTCGACCATAAACTTGGCGATGGAGAGGCCGAGACCGCTGCCTTCGGGGGCCCCGGGTCCGGGTTGTCCGCGGCTGTACGGCTTGGCGACTTCCGGCAGCCGCTCGGGCGAGATGCCGACGCCGGTGTCCCTGACCTTGAGGCTGAGCGCCTGTGCCGAGGGCTCGTTGGCGGCGTGGACGGTCACCTGCCCGCCCGACGGCGTGAACTTGATCGCGTTGCCGATCAGGTTGATCAGCACCTGGCGCACGCGGCCCTCGTCGGTCTCGACCGGCGGGATGCGATTGTCGATGTCGGCGACGATCTGGATGCCGGCCTGCTCGGCCTGGCGCGAGAGAAGACGCGTGACCGTCAGCACGGTACGGCGCAGGTCGGTCTTGGCGGGCGCGACGCGGATGCTGCCGGACTCGAGCGCATAGACCTCCATCAGGTCGTTGACGACCTCGACCAGATGCGCGCTCGCCTGATGGATGGTCTCGACGTACTCGCGATACTTGTCGGCGCCGAGCGGCCCATAGGCCTCCATCCGCATCACCTCGGCGAAGCCCGAAATCGCGTTCAGCGGGGTTTTCAGCTCGTGCAGCACGGATGCCGGCGGCAATCCGCCTTCGCGCTTGGCCTCGCGGTCGCGCGCTTCGGCGAGCTGGCGCTCGAGCTGGTTCTGCGCTTCTTGGAGAAGATTGAGCCCCTGCTCGAGACGTTCGATCCGCTTCTTCACCGCCTCCGGCGTCTGGCCGAGGCTGGCGATGTGGCGGCGGAGCACGGCGAGTTCGGCATTCATGCGCACTCGGTGGCGAAGCTCGCCCTCGGGCACGCCGAAGGGAAGCCAGTCGTCCGCAGCGCCCTCGGCCGAAGTCCGGTCGAGCAGGATCAGGCGAGGCCGGTTGGCGCCTTCGAGCCAGCGGCGATCGAGGGCGCCTGACTCGGCGATGATGATCAGCGCATTGCCGTTGCCGTCGGCGGGCTGGGCCACGAAGGAATACCCCTCGGGCGTCAGCATCTCGACGATCGCAAGCCGGCGCGCCTCGAGGCCGACGGCCACGAGGATGCGAGCATTGCGATGACCCAGTGCGTCGCCGTTCACAGGCGTGTCCCCCATGCCTACCCCCGGCGGCTTGGAAATCGGCCGTAGAATGGTCAGCGGAACCCGCCGCCGCAACCAAAATTACGTACTGTCGTTAACCTTGCTAATCGGCGGTGGGTCGCAACCGACCGTCGTCGTTGCGGCCGACGTACCCCTCCCGGGTCTGCGGCAGCTTCCACCCCAGCAGCTTCGACGCCACCAGGGTCCGCAGAATCTGGGCTGTGCCGCCCCCGATCGTGAACATGCGGACGTCGCGCGCCATGCGCTCGAGCGGCAGGTTGCGGGAATAGCCGCGTGCGCCGTGGATCTGCAGCGCGTCGTTGACCACCTTGATGGCGGTCTCCGACGCCAGGATCTTCGCCTGCGCCGCCTCGACCGGATCGGGGAAGCCGCTTGCCGAGGCCGCCCGCCAGATCATCAGACGCGCCGCCTCCAGGCCCATCGACATGTCGGCCAGCATCCATTGCAGGCCCTGGAACTCGGCGATCGGCCGCCCGAACTGCGCGCGGGTCTTGGCGAAGTCGAGCGCCAGATCGAAGGCGCCCTGGGCGATGCCGAGCGCCACGGTGCCGGCACCGGTACGCTGCGCGTTGTAGGCGTTCATGAGCCCGGCGAAGCCGTGCTCGATCCCTTCCGGTGGCACCAGCGCCATCGTCTCGGGGACTTCCAGGTTCTCGAAGATCACCTCGGTCTCCGGAATCCCGCGAAGTCCCATGGCCGGCTCGCGCTTGCCGATCGTGAGCCCCTTGTCGCCGAGCATGGCGATGAAGCCGCCGATCCCACGCGAACGTCCGCCTTCGATCACGCGCGCGAAGATCAGGTGCAGCTTCGAGACGCCGCCGCCGGTGATCCAGTGCTTCCTGCCGTTCAGCACCCAGCGGTCGCCGCGCTTTTCCGCTCTCGTCGTCATCTCGGTCGCGGCCGATCCCGCGTCTGGCTCGGTGATGCAGATCGCGGGCTTGTCGCCCGACAGAACCTGGCGCGCGGCCAGACGGCGCTGCTCGTCCGAGCCGTAGCTCAGGATCGCGCCGATCGCCCCCATGTTGCCTTCGACGACGATGCGGCCGGTGACGCCGCAGGCCTTCGCGATCTCCTCGATCACCAGCACCGCGTCGAGATAGGAGCGGCCGGGCCCACCGAACTCCTTCGGTACGGTCATGCCCATGAAGCCGGCCTCCGTCAGCGCCTTCACGTTGTCCCATGGATAGGCCTCGGAGCGGTCGACCTCGGCCGCGCGCGGCTGGATCACGCGGCGGGCGAGGTCGCGGGCCTTCTCCTTGAGTTCGACCTGGGCAGGGGTCAGCGTCAGCATGGTTCCTACCTCCGAGGAGACCGACAGTAGCGCTCCCCGCTTCCCCTGGTAAATTACCGCGCAAGGGGGATCGCGACATGAAGGTCTGGCTGGCCGTCCTCGGCATCGTCGCCGCGCTCGCGGGCTCCGCCGCGGCGCAGGAAGGCAACCACGCCGGCTACTACTACCCGGACCCGCAGAGCCGCGAGGACTACGTCTCCCGCGCCCGTACCATGATCGACGCCGACCGCTCGAAACGCCTGCAGTTCGTGCAGGCGATGAGCCTGGCCCAGCTCGAGCGCCCGTACCCGCCCTCCTTCGCCATCTTCGCCAAGGGCGAAGAGGGCGAGAAGCTCATCATCGTCAGCATGGCCGCCGGCTACGCCGACACGCTCTACCGCATGCGCGGATTCCTCGCGCTGCTCACCCACATCTCGCGCGCGACGCCGCTCTTCACCTCGTTCAAGGTCGAGGAGATCTTCACCTTCCTCGATCTGTTGAAGCTTCTCGGCTTCCAGCAGCTCACGGTCACCGATGGCGACCGCTACGCACATCAGATCCAGATCCAGTAGCTCCACCAAGTCGATCGGTCACATGAACACAGCAACATTTCGAGCCTCGATCTTGTCAGTTGCGATCGTCATGAGCTTTGGTTCCGACGCGCTGGCAGCAGAAGCTCATTTCGACGCTCGACACCTCGGCTTGATCTGGGTCGCACCGTTCGCCGGCCTGTTGCTTTCGATCGCCATCCTGCCCCTCGCAGCCCCTAACGTCTGGCACCATCATCAGGGAAAGATCGCGGCTGCCTGGGCGCTTGCGTTCATTGTTCCTTTCGCATCGACGGAAGGTTTGGGAATCGCAGCCGACGCCGTGCTTCATACGGCGCTCGTCGAGTACGTGCCGTTTCTCGTCCTATTGTTCGCATTGTTCACCGTCGCCGGCGGCGTCCATGTGCGCGGAAATCTGCATGGATCGCCGGCCATGAACACCGGCCTGCTCGCCATCGGCACCGGCCTTGCCAGCTTCACCGGGACGACGGGTGCCGCAATGCTGCTCATCCGCCCGGTGATCCGCGCCAACGACGACCGGCACTACAACGTTCATGTTATCGTCTTCTTCATTTTTCTCGTTGCCAATGTAGGCGGCTCCCTGACCCCGCTCGGCGATCCGCCACTCTTTCTCGGATTCCTACAAGGAGTCGGCTTCTTCTGGACGATGACGCATATGGCGGCTCCGCTCGCCGTGACCGCGGCAATCCTGCTGGCAGCGTTCTTCGTGCTCGACACCTACCTCTATCGGAAGGAGCGCGCGCAGCCACCCGAGAAGGATCCGACGCCGGACAGCGCAATCGCGATCGACGGGAAGATCAACATGTTCCTGTTGCTCGCCATCATCGCCGCGGTTCTTGCCAGCGGTGCGTTCGAGCGTGGCGCCACGGTAACGATCCTGGGAGTCCCCGTACCGACTCTTGGCCTTGCGCGCGACGCGGCGCTTCTCGCGGTCGCCTACGCCTCTTGGCGATTCACCCCGCCCAGCGCGCGGACCGGGAACGGCTTTACCTGGGGGCCGATCATCGAGGTGGCCAAGCTTTTTGCCGGCATATTCGCGACGATCGTTCCCGCGATCGCGATCCTTCGTGCCGGAACCGAAGGTGCCCTGGCGCCGGTAGTGCATCTGGTGACTGCAGCCGACGGCAGTCCGATCAATGCGATGTACTTTTGGCTATCGGGCGGTCTCTCCAGCTTCCTCGACAATGCGCCGACCTACCTCGTCTTCTTCAACGTGGCGGGTGGTGATGCGCAGAAGCTGATGGGCCCGATGGCTGAGACCCTGCTGGCAATCTCGGCGGGATCGGTCTTCATGGGAGCGATGACCTATATCGGCAACGCACCGAACTTCATGGTCAAAGCCATCGCCGAAGAGAATGGCATTCGCATGCCGAGCTTCTTCGGGTACATGGCGTGGTCGGTCGCGCTCCTCGTTCCATGCTTCGTCGTCCTGACCTGGCTGTTCTTCCTCTAAGTCGGAATCCTCCCATATGAGCAAGGTGATCCTGGTAACCGGCGGCAGCCGCGGCATCGGCCGTTCGTCGGCGATCCTCGCCGGCGCCCGCGGCTGGTCGGTCGGCGTCAACTACGCCGGCAACGCCAAAGCGGCCGACGAGACGGTCGCCGCGGTGATCAAGGCCGGCGGCAAGGCGATCGCGATCAAAGGCGACGTCTCGGTCGAGAAGGACGTGATCGCGATGTTCGACGCGACCAGCAAGGCCTTCGGCTACATCGACGGGCTCGTCAACAATGCTGGCATCATCACGCCGGTCTCCAAGCTCGCCGACATGACGGTCGAGCGCATGCGGCGCCTGTTCGACGTCAACATCCTGGGCGCCTACATGGTGGCGCGCGAGGCGGCGCGACGCATGTCGAAGTCGCGCGGCGGCAAGGGCGGCGCGATCGTCAACATGTCGTCGGCCGCGGCCCGCCTCGGATCGCCGAACGACTTCGTCGACTACGCCGGATCGAAGGGGTGCATGGACACCTTCACGATCGGCCTGTCGAAGGAGCTCGGGCCCGAGGGCATCCGCGTCAACGCGATCCGCCCCGGCCTGATCGAGACCGAGATCCACGCGTCCGCCGGCCTGCCCGATCGCGCCCAGACCCTCGGCAGGCAGATGCCGCTCGGCCGCGCCGGCACCGCGGACGAGGTCGGGGAAGCGGTCATCTGGCTGCTCGACGAAGCATCCTCGTACGTCGCGGGCGCGATCCTCGACGTCGCCGGCGGCCGCTAGAGATAGATCCAGGCAACCAGCGCGAAGAGCGGCAGCAGGATCGGCACCGACCAGGCGAGGTATCCGAGGAAGCTCGGCATGGCGACGCCGCGCTCCTCGGCGATCGCGACGACCAGCAGGTTCGGCGCGTTGCCGATATAGGTGAGCGCGCCCATGAAAACCGCGCCGGCCGAGATCGCGAGCAGGGTCGAGGCCAGCGGTCCCATCAGCTGCGCCGCGTCGCCGCCGGCCAGGTTGAAGAACACGATGTAGGTCGGCACGTTGTCGAGCACGCCGGAGAGCAGGCCGGTCAGCCAGAAGTAAAGATGATCGACCGGCTGCCCGTCTGGTCCCTGCACCAGGGAAACCAGGGATGCGAGCGCGCCGGCCTTCCCGGCCTGCAGCATCGCGATCATCGGCACCAGCGTGACGAAGATGCCGAAGAACAGCTTGGCGACCTCGGCGATCGGGAACCAGGTGAAACCGGTCGCGGGCCGGAGTCCCCAGGGCGTGATCACCCAGGAAAGCCACGCCAAGCCCAGCAGCACCAAGACACGCACGACGGCATCCAGCGTCACGACCGTCCCGAGGACCGTCCAGCGCGTCTCCGGCGTCCAGATGCCGGTGGTCAGGACGACGACCGGCACCAGCGCGAGCAGCACGAGATTGGCCGACCCGTCGATGCCGAAAGGTTCCTTGCGCGGTGGCGCGGCGTCCCTTGCGACCAGCCGGCGGTCCAGCAGGTAAAAGCCGATCAGCAGAGGCAGGGCCACCGTCAGCGTCGGCAGCAGCAGCGCCTTCGTCGGCCAGAAGAAGTCGACGCCCTTGAGGAAGCCGACGAACAGGGGCGGATCGCCGAGAGGCGTCAGTGCGCCGCCGATGTTGCCGACCAGGAAGATGAAGAAGACCAGCAGATGCGCCCGCGAGGACCGCCAAGCGTTGGCGTCGATCAGCGGCCGCACCAGCACCATGCAGGCCCCGGTGGTGCCGGCGAAGCTGGCGAGCACCATGCCGCCGGCGAGTGCCGCCGTGTTCGAGCCGGGCGTTCCGGTGAAGGCGCCGCGAAGACGAATGCCGCCGGAGATCACGTAGAGCGAGAACAGCAGCGCCAGGAACGGCACATACTCCTCGATCATCACATGCGCCGTGGCGCCGCCGGTCGCGGCGAAGCCGTGGACCAGCGCCGCCGGCACCAGGAAGGCAGCGGCCCAGAATGCGGCGACGAGGCCATGGCGGGCATGCCAGAAGTGCGGCACCAGCAGCGGCAGGAGCGCGATCGACAGCAGCAGCCCGGCAAAGGGCAGCGCCCACGCAAGCCCAAGCGCCTCGCCGGGCAGCTCGGCCGCGGCGGCAGGAGCGGCGATCAGGGAAAGAAGAAGCGCTGCGACCGTGCCGTAAGCTCTCACGCTGCCAGATGCTCCCCGCTCTTCCGCCGCGGCCACTGCATCACGCCGACCAGGATCGCGAGCGCCAGCCCGATCCAATGCGGATAGGGGACGTCCCATGAGGTGAACAGGTTCATCACCGCGTCGAGCGGCGCCGGGAAGCAGAGGAGCAGGCCGGCGACCCCGAGCAGGATCCGCTCGAGCGGGGTCGTCGAGGTGACGAACCGAGCCTTGAGCGATCCGGCGAAGGCGGCGATACCGGCAGAGGCGACCAGCGTGATCCAGATGACCTCGGTCCAGCCGCCCCCTTTGGGGAAGGTCAGCAGCAGGCCGACGCCGTTCGGGTCGAGCACGAACATGAACGGCGTGATGAAGGCAGGCATCGTGTATTTCCACGACTGCAGCGTCGTCCGGTAGGGATCGGCGCCGGTGATCGCCGCCGCGGCGAACGGCGACAGCGCGGTCGGCGGCGACACCTCGGAGAGCACGGCGTAATAGAAGATGAACATGTGTGCGGCGAAGTCCGGCACGCCGAGCTTGATCAGCGCCGGGGCGGCGATCACCGCGCAGATGATGTAGGAGGCCGTCACCGGCACCGCGAGGCCGACGATCCAGACGATCAATGCGGTGTAGACCGCGGTCAGCACCAGGCTGCCGCCGGCGAGGTCGATCGCGATCGAGCTGAACTTGAGCCCCAGGCCCGTCAGCGTCACGACGCCGACGATGATGCCGGCGGCGGCGCAAGTGGTGGCCGCATTCAGCACGCCGATCGAGCCGTCGGCGAGCGCGCGTACCAGCTTCGCCGGGCCGACCGCGGTGTCGCGGCGGAAGAAGCTGACCGCGTAGGCGATCACCGTCGAATAGAACACGGCCAGGGTCGCCGAGAATCCGGCGAGCATGAAGCCGATGATCGCGATCAGCGACAGGAAGTGGAACCAGTAGCGCCGGCTGATCTCGCCGACCGACGCCACCTGCTCGCGCTCGCCGGTATCCTGCGCGTACTGCCGGACGTCGAGCTCCACCATCACGAAGAGCGCCAGGTAGTAGAGGATGGTCGGGATCACGGCCATCCGGATCACGTCGAGATAGGAGATCTTCAGGAACTCGGCGATCAGGAAGGCGGCGGCGCCGAGCACCGGCGGCGACAGGATCGCGCCGAGGCCGCCGGCGGCAAGCAGGCCGCCCGCCGCGTCGGCGGGATAGCCGATCCGCCGCAGCATCGGCCAGGCGACCGAGCCCAGCGTCACCGTGGTCGCGACGCCGGAGCCGGACGGTCCGCCCAGCAGGAACGACGCCAGCACCACCGTGCGGCCGGACGAGCTCGGCTTGCCGCCCATGGCCGCGAACGAGAAGTCGATGAAAAACTTCCCCGCGCCCGATTGCTGCAGGAAGGCGCCGTAGATGGTGAACAGGATGATCAGGGTCGAGGAGACGTCGACGGCGGTGCCGAAGATGCCCTCGAGCGTCATGTAGAGGTGGCCGACCAGCCGGTCGATGCCGTATCCCCGGTGCGTCCACGGCGCGGGCAGCGACGGCCCGACCAGCGCATAGACGATGAAGCCGATAGCGACCACCGGCATGATCCAGCCGGACGTCCGCCGCGCCGCTTCCAGCACGAGCACGATGAAGATCGCGCCGACGATCACATCGGTCTGGTTCGGCAACGAAGAACGGTCCGTAAAGTCGTCGCCGCCCTGAAGCATGTAGACGATGACGGCGATCGATGCGGCGGCCATCGCCCAGTCCCAGGGCATGACGCGGTTGCGGAAGCCGCGGGCGATCGGGAACAGAAGGAAGGTCAGGACCAGGATGCAGGCGACGTGCACGGGGCGCAGCGTCTGCGTCGCGACGATGTCGTACGCGGTATAGAGGTGGAACAGCGAGATGCCGACGGCGAGCGCGGTGACGAAAGGGGCCATCATGCCCTTGAGGCGATGGGTGGCCCCCTCTTCCGCCTCGACGAACTCTGCCGCCTTCTTCAGCGCATCTTCGCTGACCGCGGCATCCTTCGGCGCTCTCTCTTCCGCCATCCGCTCCCCCGTTCAAACGATGCGGCCCCGATCCTTAGCGGATCGGGGCCGCGGACTTTCCTGCTTGAGGGACGTCGCCGCCTATTTGACGGTGATGCCCTTCTCGGCGAAGTACTTGATCGCGCCGGGATGGAAGCTGACCGGCGTGTTCTCGTTCTTCTGGTACTTGAGATCGAAATTCTTGGCTTCGGCATGAACCGCGATCAGGTCCGGCTTCTTGTCGAACATCATCTTGGTGATGTCGTAGGCGACCTTCTCCGGCATGCTCTCGTTGACCACCAGCAGGTTCCAGACGCTGGCGATCTGGTTGTCGGCGGCCATGCCCGGATAGATGTCCTTGGTGATCGTGTCCTTCGCATAGAGCGGGCCGTACTTCTTGTTCATCGCCTCGACCGCGTCGGCGTGGTCGATCATCTTGATCTTCACGCCCGGCGTGGCGCCGAGGTCGGTCACCGCCGATGTCGGCAGGCCACCTACCCAGAAGAAGGCGTCGATCTTCTTGTCCTTGATCGCGTTGACGGACTCAGCAACGCCGAGCCGCTCGCGCTTCATGTCCTTGTCCTTGTCGAGGCCGATCGCCTCGATCAGGCGGAAGGCCATCACCTCGGTGGCGCTGCCCGGCGAGCCGGTCGAGACGCGCTTGCCCTTGAGGTCGGCCATCTTGTTGACGCCCATGCCGTCGACCGAGACCACATGCATGCGGTTCGGATACATGACCATCAGGGTCTTGGCCGCGACCTTGGCGCCGGTGAACTTGTCCTGGCCGTTGATCGCGTCGAGCGCCGCGTCGGCCATGGTCATGGCGACCTCGGCCTTCTTGGCGCCGATGAGCTTGAGGTTGTCGACCGAGCCACCGGTCACCTCGGCCGTCGCCGAGTAGCCGGGAATCTTCGACAGCAGGTTCGCCATGCCGCCGCCGAGCGGGTAGTAGACGCCGCCGGTACCGCCGGTGACGATCGACAGCTTGGTGTCCTGGGCCACCGCCGGAGCGGCGAACCCGGCCGCGAGGGCCGCGGCGAGAAGAATGTTGTGGAAGCGCGCCATGATCATTCACTCCCTTTGCGTGGTGTTTTCCGTACTTTAGCAATCACCCGCGCCCGGCGAAAGCCGCTTGCCCCGGCCGGCCGCCGCCGCTACGGTCGCCGCCAATTCCATTCAGAGGCGATCGTCATGGAGATGACCGGCGAGCAGCGCCTGCCTGCCCCGCGCGCGGTGGTATGGGCGGCGCTCAACGACCCCGAGGTCCTGAAGCAGAGCATTCCGGGCTGCGAGGAGATCGAGAAGACCTCCGACACCGAGATGACCGCCAAGGTCGCGGTCAAGGTCGGCCCGGTCTCGGCCAAGTTCACCGGCCAGGTGACGCTCAGCGACCTCGATCCGCCCAACGGCTACACCATCTCCGGTGAGGGCAAGGGCGGGGTCGCCGGCTTCGGCAAGGGCGGCGCCAAGGTCACGCTGACCGAAGACGGTGACGGCACGATCCTCCGCTACGAGGTCACCGCCAGCGTCGGCGGCAAGCTCGCCCAGATCGGCGCCCGCCTGATCGATGCCACCGCCAAGAAGATGGCCGAGGACTTCTTCGGACGCTTCTCCCAGATCGTCGCGACTCAGTCCGGCGGCGGCGCGGAAGCGCCGGCTCCGGCGGGCGTCGCCGCACCGATCGCAGCCGGTGCCGAGCCGCCGCAAACGCCATCGCTGGGCACCATGCTCGGCGGCGTCGGCGCCCCGCGATCGGGCCTCAGCCCGATGACCTGGGTGTCGCTGGTCGTCGTCATCGTGCTCCTGATCCTGCTCGTCGTGATGCGATGACGGTTCCCGACGACCGGGCGCTCGCGACCCACGCCCGCGCCTGGCCCTTCGAGGAGGCACGTCGCCTCGTCGCACGCTACGAGAAGGTGCCGCCGGCGAAGGGCTACGTGCTGTTCGAGACCGGCTACGGTCCGTCCGGCCTGCCGCATATCGGGACCTTCGGCGAGGTCGCGCGCACGACGATGGTGCGCCAGGCGTTCCGGCGCCTTTCCGACATCCCGACCAAGCTCTTCGCCTTCTCCGACGACATGGACGGGCTCCGCAAGGTGCCCGACAACGTACCCAATCCGCAGAAGCTCGCCGAGTATCTCGGCATGCCGCTGACCTCGGTGCCGGATCCGTTCGGCTCCAACGAGAGCTTCGGCTCGGCCAACAACACGCGGCTTCGTGCCTTCCTCGACAGCTTCGACTTCGAGTACGAGTTCCTGTCGGCGACCGAGTGCTATCGCGCCGGCCGCTTCGACGCGACCTTGAGGAAGATCCTCGAGCACTACGACGAGGTCATCAACGTCGTGCTGCCGACGCTGGGGCCCGAGCGCCGCGCGACATACAGCCCGTTCCTCCCCGTGTCCCCTCGCAACGGCAAGGTGCTGCAGGTGCCGATCGTCGCCCGCGACGTGGCGGCCGGCACGGTCAGCTACCGCGATCCCGAAACCGACCAGCTGACCGAGGTTCCGGTCACCGGCGGCGGCTGCAAGCTGCAATGGAAGTGCGACTGGGCGATGCGCTGGGTGGCGCTCGGCGTCGATTACGAGATGTCGGGCAAGGACCTGATCGACTCCGTCAAGCTGTCGAGCCAGATCTGCCGCATCCTGGGATCCGTGCCCCCCGAAGGCTTCAACTACGAGCTCTTCCTCGACGAGAAGGGCCAGAAGATCTCGAAGTCGAAGGGCAACGGTCTCGCGGTCGAGGAGTGGCTGCGCTATGCGCCGCCGGAGAGCCTCGCGCTCTACATGTTCCAGTCGCCGAAGAAGGCGAAGCGCCTGTTCTTCGACGTGATCCCGCGCGCGGTCGACGACTACCTGACCTTCGTCGAGAAGTATCAGGACGAGGAGCCGGCGAAGCGCATCGAGAATCCGGCCTGGCACCTGCACGACGGGCACCCGAAGAGCGCCTCGTCGCCGGTCAGCTTCGGCCTGCTGCTGAACCTCGCAAGCGTGGCGCACGCCGAGGACAAGGGCGCGATGTGGGGCTTCATCAGCCGCTACGTGCCGAACGCGACGCCGGCGAGCGAGCCGTTCCTCGACCGGCTCGTCGGCCACGCGGTCGCCTACTACAAGGACCAGATCAAGCCGGCGAAGCAGTACCGCAAGCCGACCGAGATGGAGCGAGCGGCGCTCGCCGACCTCGCGAAGGAGCTCGCCGCCGCGCCGGCCGGGTCGGACGCCGAGGCGTTGCAGAACGCGGTCTACGATGTCGGCAAGCGCCACGCCTTCACCGATCTCCGCGCCTTCTTCCAGGCGCTCTACGAGATCCTGCTCGGCCAGAGCCAGGGGCCGCGCTTCGGCGGCTTCGTCGCGCTCTACGGCGTGAAAGAGACCGTGGCGCTCATCGAGCGCGCGCTCGCCGGCGAGGATCTCGCCAAGGACTGACGATTACGCGCTCTTGTGCGCGTAGTCCCAGTAGAGCTCGCGGGCGCGCTTGTAGACGGGTCCCGCCTGCAGGTGGCGATCCTCGATGCGGGTGCAGGGCTGGACCTTGGCGTAGTTGCCGCTCGAGAAGATCTCGTCGGCTTCCAGCACTTCCTTCACCTTCACCGTCCGCTCCTGGACCTCGTATCCCGCCTTCTTCAGCAGGTCGATGATCCGCGCGCGCGTGACGCCGGGAAGGAAGGTGTTGTTGAGGATCGGCGTATGCACGACGCCGTCCTTCACGAAGAACAGGTTCGCGGTCGCGAACTCGGCGACGTTGCCGTTGAGGTCGCGAACGACCGCGTTCTCGAAGCCCTTGGTCTTCGCTTCCATCATGATGCGGCCGGCGAGCGGGTAGAGGCAGGCGGCCTTGGCGTCGGTCGGCGCCGTCTCCGGCGACGGCCGGCGGAACTGCGACACGCAGGCGGAGAACCCGCCCTTCGGCAGCGGCGACTCGTAGACCGAGCACATGAAGCGCGTGGTGGCCGGATCGGGATCGATCCAGCCGCCCTCGGCGAAGAACATCGGCCGGATGTAGAGCTCGGCGTCCTTCGGGAACTTGCGCACCCCCTCCTTGCAGATCTCGACGATCTCGCCGGCGCTCAGCATCGGCTTCATCAGCATGTTCTCGGCCGAGCGGACGGCGCGCTGGCAATGCAGGTCGAGATCGGGCGTGACGCCCTCGAAGGCGCGGGCGCCATCGAAGATGATCGACGAGAGCCAGGTCGCGTGGCTCATCGGACCGAGCACCATCGGGTTTCCGTCGACCCAACGGCCGTCGACATAGGTCCAGGCTTGCATGGCGGCTCCGAACGGGTGGTTCCCGCGAAGTCTAGCCCCGAGATTCGGGGGACGCTACCCGTTGTCCGTCGAACCGCCGCCGGAGGTTTCTCCGTCCGATTCCGGCGTCTCGTTGGTCGGGATGCGATAGCCCTCGCCGAGCCAGCGATGCAGATCAACGTCCGTACAGCGTTGCGAGCAGAACGGCTTGTGCGCCGCTTCCGGCGGCTTGCCGCAGATCGGGCACTTCACCGGCTTGCGATCGGCGAGACGCATGACCTCGGCCACGGCTACTCCCTCACCACGTCGAACCGTTCCCGTGCGTATCCCGGCCGCGCCTCGAGCGCAACCGCGCGCCCCGCCTCCGCCAACGCCGCCGTGCCCTCGCCTTCCAGCCACGCGATCACGTCCGGCGAGGCGACCAGCCGGAGACGTCCGCCCTCGGCGCGCGCGACCAGGCGCAGCGCGGCCAGCGCCGCCGTCTCGACCGCCGAGAGCCGCAGCCTCTCCGCCAGGCTCCGGCCGAGGCGCGGGCGCGTGATTTCGTAGAGTCCCGCCCGGGTCCAGCCGAGACACTCGACCGGCTGCGGGTCGCCGGCGACGGCCGACTTCATCGCCTCGTCGATGCGGTTCCGGTCGCCCTTGCCGTCGGTGAACGGGAAGTCGACGACGAGCGTTCCGCCCAGGTCGCGAAGCCGGATCAGCCGGCCGATCTCGCGCGCCGCGGCCAGGCAGAGTTCGAGGCGGCCGCCGGTGCCGTTGACGTCGATCGCGGTCAGCGTCTCGCCTTCCTCGACCAGCAGCCGTCCGCCGGCGATCGGGATCTCGCGCGTCAATGCGCGCGAAAGCTCGTCCTCGATGCCGAGCGCTTCGAACGGACGCTCCATCTTCTCGACCGATCCGAAAGCGCGCAGCTTCGCCGCGGTCGCGGCATCGCCGACGATCAGGCGGTCGGGCCGAAGCTGCCGCGCCAGCAGGGTGACCGCATCGGGCGGGGACCACAAAAGTCGCGGCGGCGTCTCGCCGAGCCGAGCCTCGATCGCGCGCCACTGCTCGAGCAGTTCGCGCCAGATCCCCTCCAGGTCGTCGCCCTCGCGCGCGATCGAACGGACGAGCAGGCCGGGGCCGCCTTCGGCCAATCCCTTCAATCGTTCGCGCAGGCGCTTCCGCATCGTCTCGGGCAATCGCCGCGAGATCGCGATGCCAGGCTGCGAGGTCAGCGCGATCGCGCCGCCGTCGAGCACGAGCGCACGCGTGACTTCGGGCCCCTTGTCGGCGACGGCACCCTTCGCGACCTGCACGGGCACGGCAGCGCCTTCGACCAGCGCGATCGGGAGGAATGCCGCTTGAGGGCCGCCGATATCGAGGAACGCCCCGATGCCCGGCTCCACCTTGACGACGCGCGCGAGGTGGATCGCACCGAGCCGACTCGCACGTCCGGGACGATCGAGACGGACTTCGACGGTGCGGCCGTCCTCGCGAACCGCGATCCGCGTCTCGCCGGGATTTCGCTCGACGACGAGCTCGATCACCGGAAACCGAGACCGGAAAGCATCGCGTAGGTCTCCGCGAGCCCGAGGCCGACGACGTTGGAATACGAGCCGCGGATCTGGGTGATGTACGCCGCGGCACCGCCCTGTATCGCGTACCCGCCGGCCTTGCCGCGCCAGTCGCCCGCCGCGACATACGAGGCGATCTCGGCATCGGTCAGTCGTTTGAAGGCGACCACGGTGGTGACGAGCCGCTTGCGCCTGGTGCCGTCGGGCGCACGCACGGAGATGCCGCCGATCACGCGATGGCGTCGGCCGGAGAGCCGCGTGAGGCATTCGAGCGCGTCGGCTTCGGTCTCTGCCTTGGGCAACATGCGACGGCCGAGCGCGACCACGGTATCGGCGGCGAGCACGTAGGCATCGGGGTGGCGCGACGCGACCGCGTCGAGCTTCGCCTCGGCCAGCCTGAGGGCCAGGTCGGCGGGCAGTTCGCGCTTGAGCGGGGTTTCGTCGAGGTCGGCGGCGTCGATCGAGTCGGGCGGCCAGCCGATCTGGGCGAGGAGCTCGCGGCGCCGCGGCGAGGCCGAGGCGAGCACCAGGCGTGCGCGCCGGGACGGCGCGGCCATCGGACTTACTTGAAGCGGAAGGTAATGCGGCCCTTCGTCAGGTCGTACGGGGTCATCTCGACGTTGACCCGGTCGCCCGCGAGGACGCGGATGCGGTTCTTGCGCATACGGCCCGAAGTATGGGCCAGGACGATGTGCTCGTTGTCGAGCTTCACCCGGAACATCGCATTGGGCAAAAGCTCGCTGACGGTACCCGAGAACTCGATGACGTCTTCCTTCGGCATGCAAACTCCGCTGTCGGGGGGCAAAAATCGCCGAAAAGTGGGCTTAAGGGGCCGCCCGGTCAAGGGAATTTGGCCCAATTCCAGCCTGTTGAAACGTTGCCGTTCCATCTGTGCAACGGTTTCAGCCCCGGGAGAGCTGCTCCGCCGCCGCACCGCGCGACCGGGGCGGTTCGGCTCGCCCGCCCCAGCGCTCCCAGTCCTCAGCGGTCACCGGATCGTCGGGCCGGAAGACCAGGCCGCCGTCCTCGGTCTTGTAACGGCCGCCCATGAACAGACGTTGCACCGCGACGAAGCTCGGATGGCCGACCGGCACATCGACGGTCCAGGCGAGCGGAACGCCTTCAGCGACCAGACTCGCCTGGAAGGCGGCGCGACGCTCGGGGTCGGCATGGATTCGGCGCGGATCGACCCCGCTCTCCAGCGCGAACGCCGCGAGAGCGCCCGCCGCTTCACCGATGTTCCACTCGACCGGATGCAGGCGATAGCAGCCGTTGGTGATGTGGGTCGTGCCGATGCTCTTCGCCGCGGCGATCAGGTTGCTCGTGCGGACGGGCAGCAGCGCGCCAAGCGGGATCTGAAACGGCCGGGTGCGGCAGCTGACGCCGACGTCGTCGGGGCCGGAGTTGTGAATATCGATCGGGTACCAGCCGATACCGACCGAGTCGGAAAAATGCGCGGCGCGCGCGCCGGGCTGAAACTCGGCCGACACTTCCTGCTCGACCACCGTCTTGATCGCGCGGATGCGCCGGCTCTCGCGGATGTAAGGAAACTTGGCGACGCCGTCCGGAGTGCCCATGACGTCAGGCCGGAGCTTCAACTCGGACGCGCCCTTTCGATCACCGCTTGCCGGCGCCTCGGTCTGCACCCAGTGAAGGAATCCCAGGCTCGCGCGCTTGGCGTCCTGAAGAGCCGCGGCGACGTTGCGTGACGGCCGGTCGATGAGCCCGGCATCGCGGTAGTCGTTGCCCGGCCAGTTGAACATGGTGATGTCGGCCGGATGCGAGGCGCCGAACTGATCGGCCGCGACCAGGCGGCGATAGGTCCAGAGGCCGCCTTTGGTCCCGGGCATCGTCTCGAAGACCTTGTAGGCGAGCCAACCGCTCTCCTCGCCGTAGATCTCGCCGCCATGGACGTGGATGCGAAGGCTGTAGGGCTGGCGGTCGCGGAAGTAGGCGAAGCGCTCCGGCGCCGGGATCACATGGCGCTCGCCCTCGGGCCGGCGCTCCATCGCGAAAGTGTAGGTGAAGCTCTGCACGCAATGCGCCTTCGCCTCTTCCGGCTGCGCATGCGCCTCGCCGGTCTCGGCGACGGTCTCGGCGCCGCTTCGATACTCGGTGCCGGTGAGCGGCAGCAGGTCGCCGAGTTCGGTCGCGTCGAGCACGATCCGCGGCGTGAAGCGCTTGGGCACGGCTCCATCCAGCGACACCACGGTCACCGAGACGACACGGTCGCCGTCGACGCGCGCGGCGAACGCCTTGTGGCGAAGGTGCAGCACGAGCGTGCCGCGCTCGACGAAAGGTCGCAGCATCTCGTGCATCGCGGCGACCGCGACCCTGGGCTCGAAGGCGACGCGCGTCACCCAGCAGTCGCCGGGATTGAACATCGGGCGCCGGCCGGCGGCACCGGCGGCGGAGCGATAATGGTCACGCAGCGCCTCCCGCAGCCGGTAGTAGCTGGCCGTGCCGCCGAAGCTCTCGATATGATCGTGCTCGTCCAGCGCCGAGACGCCCTGGGCGGTGAGCTGGCCGCCGATCCAGTCGGTCTCCTCGATCAGCGCGACGCGCCGCCCGCGCCTCGCGGCCGCCAGAGCCGCGGCGACGCCGCCGGTGCCACCGCCGACGACCAGCACGTCGCGGTCGATCTCGACGGCGCGGTCGAGGCCCGCAACCTCGACCACCGCGACCGACGGATCGCCGTCGACCGGCACGCGCATGACATCGACGACCGTATCGAGGCTGGTTTCGCGGACTGCCACCGCCGTCTCCTGCCGGCCTAGGCGATCGCCGGGCCGCGGCCCGGCGGGAAGCGTTCTTGGATGCGCCGGATCAGCCCGTCGCGAACGTCGCGGTATGCCGCTAGTCGCGCCTCGCGCGCGCCCTCGACGATGGTCGGATCGAAGGTCGGCCAGTATTCGACCTCGCAGGCCATGACGCGGGTCATTTCGAGGGCGCGATGATGCGCCTCCGGCGACAACGTCACGACGACGTCGAACGAGGTGTCGGCCAGCGTGTCGAATGCCTTGTGACGGTGACGGCCGAGGTCGATGCCGATCTCGCGCATGACCTCGACCGCGAAGGGATCGACGTCGCGGCCGCCGCGAAGGCCGACCGAGTCGACGTAAACGCGCTTCCCGTGCAGGTGCTTCAGGTAGCCCTCGGCCATCGGCGAACGCACCGCGTTCTGGGTGCAGGCGAAGAGGACCGCCGAAGGGAGCATGACGTTGCTCATACCCGGAGATGCAGCGCGCAGATCAGCGTGAACAGGCGGCGCGCGGTATCGAGGTCGAGAACGACCTTGCCGGCAAGCCGCTCGATCAGCAGCTCGGAGCCCTCGTTGTGGAGGCCGCGGCGCCCCATGTCGATCGCCTCGATCTGGCTCGGGCTCGCCTGGCGGATCGCCGCGTAGTAGCTGTCGCAGAGCGTGAAGTAGTCCTTGATCACGCGGCGGAACGGGCTCAGCGACAGCCCGATCATCAGCAGCGGATCTCCCTCCTCGCCCGCATCGGTGCGGATGTCGAGCATCAGCCGGTTCTCCTCGACGAAGAGCCGGAGGTGATAGGGGCCGTCATGGCCGTTGAGATCGAAGCGGTTGCTCTCGATCAGGTCGTAGACCGCGACCGCGCGCTCGTGATCGATCTCGGGCCCGCGCCGCGCGATGCTCGCCTCGTCGAGCGAGATGCGGGCGATGCGGCCGGGCGCGGTCATCTCGGTATCAGCCGCGGTTGAGGCGGATCGCCACGGATCGGGCGTGGGCAGGCAGCCCCTCGGCCTCGGCCAGCCGGATCGCGGCCGGGCCGATGCGGGAAAGCGCATCGGCGGTGCACCCGACCACGGTCGTCCGCTTCAGGAAGTCGAAGACCGACAGTCCCGACGAGAAGCGCGCCGTGCGTGAGGTCGGCAGCACGTGGTTCGGTCCGGCGACATAGTCGCCGATGGCCTCGGGCGTATGACGGCCGAGGAAGATCGCGCCGGCATGGCGGACCTTCGCGGCAAAAGCCTTGGGCTCCGGGATCGCCAGCTCCAGATGCTCAGGCGCGAGCCGATCGACCAGCGCGACCGCGTCGTCGAGGCGGCGGACCAGGATCGCCGAGCCGTGCTTCTCCCAGCTTTCGCGCGCGACGGCCTCGGTCGACAGGCCCTCGAGCTGGCTCTCGGCAGCTGCCATCACCGCGTCGATGAACCCGGCGTCATCGGCGATCAGCACCGACTGCGAGACCGGATCGTGCTCGGCTTGCGAGAGCAGGTCGGCGGCGATCCAGGCCGGATCGTTGTCGCGATCGGCGACGACAAGAATCTCGGACGGGCCGGCGATCGAGTCGATGCCGACGCGGCCGAAGACCATGCGCTTGGCGGTCGCCACATACGCGTTGCCCGGCCCGACGATCTTGTCGACCGCGGCGATGGTCTTCGTGCCGTAGGCCAGCGCACCGACCGCCTGGGCGCCGCCGACGCGATAGATCTCATCGACGCCGGCGAGCTTCGCCGCGGCCAGGACCAGCGGATTGACGACGCCGTTCGGCGTCGGCACCACCATCGCAAGCCGCGTGACGCCGGCGACCTTGGCCGGCATCGCGTTCATCAGCACCGAGCTCGGATAGGCGGCGCGTCCGCCGGGCACGTAGAGGCCGACCGCGTCGAGCGGCTTCCATGCGAGCCCAAGCGTCACGCCGTCGTCGTCGTCGAAGCCGAAGTCCTCCGGCACCTGGCGGCGGTGGAAGGCCTCGATCCGCCTGGCGGCGAGCTCGAGCGCCTCGCGCGTCTCGGCCGGCACGCTCGCGGCGGCCTTCTCGATCTCCTCGTCGGCGAAGCGGATGCCGGTCTTCGCAAGGTCGAGCCTGTCGAAGCGCCTAGTGTAGTCGATCAGCGCTTCGTCGCCGCGCGTCCGTACATCCTCGAGGATGTCACGGACGACGCCGGAAACGTCATCGGTTACCGCGTCGCGATCGGCGAGCAGCGTTTCGAAGTCGGCGGCGAAGCCGGAAGCGGAAGCGTCAAGCCGCCTGGGCATCGAGGCCGGCGGCGGCGCGGAAGCGATCGAGCCAGTGACGGAGCTGTTCGCTTCTCGTCTTGAAGGCCGAGCGGTTGACGGCGAAGCGGGTGGTGACGTCGGCGATGTGCTCGACCTCGACCAGGCCGTTCTCCTTGAGCGTACGGCCCGAGGCCACGAGATCGACGATGCGCCGGCAGAGGCCCAGCTGCGGCGCCAGCTCGAGCGCGCCGTTGAGCTTGATGCACTCGGCCTGCACGCCGCGGCGCGCGAAATGGCGCTTGGTGACTTCCGGATACTTGGTGGCGACGCGGAGATGGCTCCAGCGCTGCGGATCCTCCGTCTCGGCGAGATCCTTCTTCTCGGCGACCGCGAGCCGGCACTTGCCGATGCCGAGGTCGAGCGGCGTGTAGATCTCGGAGTAGTTGAACTCCATCAGCACGTCGGATCCCGCCAGCGCCATGTGAGCGGCGCCGAATGCCAGGAACGTGGCGACGTCGAACGAGCGCACCCGGATGATCGAGAGGCCCGGGACGTTGGTCTTGAACTGGAGCTGGCGCGACTCGTCGTCGGCGAACGCGGCCTCCGGCTCGATGCCGGCGGCAAGGATCACCGGCATCGCTTCGGAAAGGATGCGGCCCTTCGGCACCGCGAGGACGAGGGAATCGGCAGACATGCTCTAGGCCTTGTGGTCCGGGCGGAAGATCGTCGGCCAGGACTCGCCGAAATCGTCGAGGCGGCAGGCGAGCTTCTCGACTTCCAGCCGGATCGCGGCGTCGCCGGAGAAGTGGAGGTCGACGGTCCGTTCCCCGGCCTCCATGGCCAGCAATGCCAGGATACGCTCGCCGTCCGTCTGCTCGAGGCCCCGGCGACGCACGCGCGTGACGTGGTCGAAGATCAGGGCCGAGGCGATGCGCTCGCCGCCGCCGGCGTTGGCGCCGCGATCGGCTTCCCAGCGAAAGCGGCTGGCCGCCAGCATGAAGCGCCGGTCCTCGGGGAAGTAGCGCATGTCCGAGACCGGCACCGCCGCGTCCTGCAGCGCCGCCGAGAGGATCGCGAGATCGTCCGCGTCCTCGGCCCGGAGCTTCAGCGGCTTGTTCGTCACGCCCGACATCTCAATCGTCGGCAGCCGCGGCCGGACGCACGCGCTCGATGGCGGCGCCGCAGGCAACCAGCTTCTCCTCGATGCGCTCGTAGCCGCGGTCGAGGTGATAGATGCGGTTGACCTCGGTCGTGCCCTCGGCGGCGAGGCCCGCCAGCACCAGCGAGACCGAGGCGCGGAGATCGGTCGCCATCACCGGCGCGCCGGTCAGCTTCTTCACGCCGCGGACCAGCGCGGAGGACTGGTGGACCGTGATGTTGGCGCCCATGCGCGACAGCTCGGGCACGTGCATGAAGCGGTTCTCGAAGATCGTCTCGGTCACCATCGAGGCGCCCTCGGCGACCGTCATCAGCGTCATGAACTGCGCCTGCAGGTCGGTCGGGAATCCCGGATAGGGCTCGGTGATCACGTCGGTGCCGATCAAGCCGTTGGACGCCGAGACCCGCACGCCGTCGGGGGTCGCGGTGACCGCGATGCCGGCCTCGGCCATGTGCTTCACCAGCGCCTCGATCATCGACAGCTTGACGCCGACGAGCTCTACCTCGCCGCCCGTGATGGCGGCGGCGATCGCATAGGTGCCCGCTTCGATGCGGTCGGCGACGACGGGATAGACGGTCCCGACGAGGCGCTTCTGGCCGACGATCCTTATCGTGTCGGAGCCGTGGCCCTCGATATCCGCGCCCATCGCCTTCAGGCAGCGGCAGAGATCGACGATCTCCGGCTCGCGCGCGGCGTTGACCAGCGTGGTCTCGCCGTCGGCGAGCGACGCCGCCATCACGAGATTCTCGGTGGCGCCGACCGAGACGGTCGGGAAGACGTAGCGGCCGCCCTTGAGGCCGTTCGGCGCCCGCGCCTCGATGTAGCCCTGCTGCAGGTCGATCTCGGCGCCGAGCGCCTGGAGCCCCTTCAGGTGCAGGTCGACCGGCCGGGCGCCGATCGAGCAGCCGCCGGGGAGCGACACGCGCGCATGCCCCATGCGGGCGACCAGCGGGCCTAGCACCAGGACGGACGCCCGCATCTTGCGGACGATGTCGTAGGGCGCGGTCGTGTTGGTGATCTCGCCGGCGGTGAGCTTCAGCGCCTTGCCCGTGTGGCCGCCGGTCGCATGCCCGTCCATGCCGATCTCGACACCGTGCTGGGCGAGCAGCGTCGCCAGGGTCGAGATGTCGGCCAGGTGCGGCAGATTGACCAAGGTCAGCGTCTCCTCGGTGAGGAGGCTGGCGCACATCAGCGGCAGGGCGGCGTTCTTGGCGCCCGAGATGGGGATGCGGCCGGAGAGCCGCCGGCCGCCCTGGATGCGGATTTTGTCCACGATATAAGGCCTTGAGCCCTTCGAGTGATGTTGATCGCCGTTGTAGCGGACGGGTCGGTTACTCACAAGCAAGCTGGCCCCCTGGGTGGTTACCAGCCTGTAGAACCTAGAAACGGTCGACGGGGATCCGGAGGTGGATGGAGCCGTCGGCCTCGGCCGGAGGGAATCGGCCGGCGCGCATATTGACCTGCACCGATGGCAGAATGAGGGCGGGCATCGACAGCTTGGCGTCCCGCTCGCGGCGAAGCTTCACGAAATCCGCCTCGCTGACCCCGTCCTTGATGTGAAGATTGCCCTCACGCTGGGCCCGGACGGTGGTCTCCCAGACGAACTGGTCGCGGCCGGGCGCTTTGTAGTCATGGCAGAGGAACATCCGGGTCTCCCCGGCCAGGGACAGCAGGCGGCGGACGGAGCGGTAGAGAACTGCCGCATCGCCGCCCGGAAAGTCGCAGCGGGCCGAGCCGTAGTCCGGCATGAACATGGTATCGCCGACGAAGATCGCATCCCCGACCCGATAGGTGATGCAGGCGGGCGTATGCCCAGGCGTGTGCATCACCTCGACCTCGAGGCCGCCGATCCGGAACCGGTCGCCCTCGGCGAAGAGCCGGTCGAACTGCGAGCCGTCCGGCACCATGTCCCAGGCGCCAAACAGCGGACGGAAAGTCCTCTGGACCACGGGCACGTTCGAGCCGATGCCGATCGGCGCGCCGGTCACCTTCTTCAGGTACTGGGAAGCCGATAGATGATCGGCGTGGACATGCGTCTCGAGGATCCAGACGACCTTGAGGCCGCGCTTCTCGACCGCTTCCAGCACCTTCTCCGCGTGAGCGGTTCGCGTCCGGCCCGAGGCACCGTCGTAGTCGAGGACGGAATCAACAATCGCCGCCTCGCCGCTTTCGGGATCGACGACGAGATAGGTCGCCGTGAACGTCGGCTCGTGGAAGAAGCAGGAGACGTCCGCCGCGGCAGTGGCCGACGTCTCGGCCCGGGCGCGCGCCTGCGCCTTCCGCCTGCCGAGATTCTGGCGTAGCGCTTCGGCGCGCCGCTGGTCGCGCTCGCTCTGGCCGGATGACGCCATCGCCTGCCTCCTAGTCCGCGAAGCGGAACGGCAGCATCTCCAGCACTCGGGCGAGCTTCGCCTGCATGTCGGCGAGATCGCGGCCGCCGATGTTGATGAGGCCGTGACGGAAGCTGTAGCTGTCCTGCGGCAGCTCCGACAAGCGCATTCCGGGAATCGCCCGCACCATCACCACCGTATCGGGTAATTCGTGCCCAACCTTCGCGATGTCGTCGTCCGACGGCACCGCGAGGCAGAGCCTGTCCTGGAATCCCCTGAGCACGAAGCTCGCCGCCGCCCGGTAGCGCCCCTGCCCGTGCCCGTGGTCGGGCTTCCGCCCGCAGGCGAGGTCCATGAGGATCCGGTAGCTGTTGATGCCGTCGACCTTCTCGAAGAGGTCGGCGAACTGCATCGACAGCCGGTCGTTGACCTCGATCACCATCGGCGCCGGGCGCTTCGGGTCCCAGAAGAACTCGATGTTGAACATGCCGTGGTCGAAGCCGAGGCCCGGCATCAGCTTCCGGGCCACGTCCGCCATCTGGGCCTGGACCTTGCGCGGCAGCGACGAGGGGTACTGGAAGCGCTTGAAGCTGACCTTGTTGGCGAATCGGATGGAATCCACGACGCCCAGGATCGTCACCTCGCCGCGATGGACATAGCCGTCGAGGGTGCACTGGAAGCCGGACATCAGCTCCTCGGCCAGCATCCACTGGCGTCCGCGCCCGAAGTCGGCGCGCGGGGAGGCTTCCTCGATCAGCTCGACGAACGACCCCAGGAACTGCGGCAGCTTCTCGGCCGCCTGGGCGAGCGCCTGGCGGTAGGCGGCCGCATCGCCGATCCGGAAGCCGAGATATGAGAGATAGGACTTGATCGGCTTCAGCCAGAACGGCTTGCCCACGCCGAGCTCGTCGAGACCGGCCGGCCGGTCGAGATCCACCAGCGCGAACCTGGGTGTGGACTCGGGGATCAGCTGGCGCTGCAGCACCCGGCTCCAGCCCTTGTGCTCGGAACGCACGGCCGCCTCGAAGTCGAGACCGGGCAATCCAAGCTCGCGCGCGATCGCCGGTACCAGAAGGCTCGGCGGAAAGTCCTCGACGCCGACCACCCCGTCGATCCCGGGATGGGCGCGAGCGAAGGCGACGGCCCGGGCGATGTAGTCTTTCGGGCGGCATATGTAAGGATCGGACGCTTCTTCATAAGTGCCGACCTCCAGCAGATGGAGGCCGCCCGGGCCGGCGAGGCGGTGGAGCTGGGCGCGGTCCTCATCGCTGACGCCGACCGCCAGAAGCGTGGTGGTTTCGGCGCGTCGCACAGCCACCGGGGCGCGATCGGGGTCGTCAGGATCCATCGCGATCACGCTCCCTGAAGGACGGCACCCCTGCGGCATTCTTGCCGAGCCCTTCGCGCCACGAAAGAGGGAACGCCACGAATTCCCCACAATTCAGTCACTGACGGGTCATCGAGGCACGGTAATTTTTCGATCAAGATAAACAGGAGCCGGCAATGGAACTGGCAGCGACGATGGCGATGGCGACGATCACGGTGGCGCTGCTGTGGGTCGCGACCGGACGCCTCAGCCGGCTGATCGAGCGCTCGATCGACCGCGCCCTCCCGGATCCGCGCTGGTTCGAGGCCTGATCGCCGCTCCGGCGGCTCCCTCCGCCCTTGCAACCCCCGCCCCCCTGTGGCATGGAAGCGCCCGCTCGACGGGCCGCTCGGCGGCCGTCGCGCTTCTAGCGTTGCCGCCATAGCTCAGTGGTAGAGCGCACCCTTGGTAAGGGTGAGGTCCGCAGTTCAATCCTGCGTGGCGGCACCAGCTTCACACCTTCGCATCGTCCCTGCTGACGGGCCTTGGCCCGGCCGGGCGTTCGAGCTTCTCCAGGGTCCGCACCGGATCCTCGAGGATCGCGCCGCTATGCCTGCCGCCGACGTGATCGGGGCCGAGATCGGACTCGGTCTGGCCGGCGGGCGTTCCGCCTTCGCCGAAGGTGGCTTTGCTGAAGGGCTCGACCTCGGGCCGTCGGGCCGCCGGATCTGGCTTCGCGATCGCCATTGCCTATCTCCAGGTCATCCCCGCCGGAAAGAACGCGGGCGCGCGAGATCGCGTTCCGTCAGCTGACCCGGCGCTCCGAACTGGCCGGGGCCGCATCCTGGTTCGCGGCGTCGGGCAGCAGGACGGGGATCGCCCGGCCTTTGGGGAAGCGCGCGATCGCGCGGGTCCCCTGCCCGGCCTGGCTCTCGAGGATCAGCTCGCCGCCGTGCATCTCCATGAACTGGCGGCTGATCGCCAGCCCGAGGCCGCTGCCTTCCACGGTCCGCGTCACCATCGAGTCGGCGCGCTGGAAGGGCTCGAATATCTTCGCCATCATCGCTTCGGGAATGCCGCAGCCGGTGTCGGAGACGCAGAGGTCGATGCCGTCGGGACCGAAGCCCGTCTCGACGGTCACCGCGCCGCCGGTGCCGGTGTACTTGATCGCGTTGGACAGCAGGTTGAGAAGCACCTGCTTCACCGCGCGGCCGTCGGCACGGAAGATCGGGGCGCCCTCGACCTTCGTCCTGAGCTCGACACCTCCGGCGCGTGCGCGAACGGCAACCATCGACACGCAGTCGGCGACCAGCGAGCCGAGGTCGACGTCCGCCTCGTGGAGCCTGTACTTGCCGGACTCGACGCGCGAGAGGTCGAGCACGTCGTTGATCAGTGCCAGGAGATGCTGCCCGCTCGCGTGGATGTCCTTCGCGTATCCACGGTAGCGGTCGGGCACCGGCCCGAAGGCCTGCTCCTTGGTGAGTTCCGAGAAACCGATGATGGCGTTGAGCGGGGTCCTGAGCTCGTGGCTCATATGCGCCAGGAACTGCGATTTCGACCGGCTCATCTCCTCGACCTTGGCGAGGCTGTCGGCCAATGCCCGCTCGAGCGCCTCGGCGTTGGCCAGCATGCGGATGATGAAGAAGACGAAGACGCAGAGAACGGAGAGCTGCATCACCACGACCGAGCCGTGGAGGAGGACCCGCCACAGGTTGGCTCCGTCCGGGTAGACCCAGAGCGGCGCCATGTAGACCAGCAGGAAATGGTGCATCACGCCGAGCGCACCGCTGATCACGAGCGAGCGCCAGCAGAGCAGCGCCAGGCAATGCGACCAGATCGCGAAGACCCACATGTGACCGCCGTCCATCTGCCAGGAACCGGTGCCGGTCAGCGCGTAGATCAGCAGCAGCACGTCGAGCAGGAGCCCGGTCGCGATCAGGCTTCTGGTGCAGAAGCCGATCGGATCGGAGAGCCTCGCGAGCAGCGTGGTGGCGTGGAAGACGCCGCCGATCACGAGCACGCCGATCCACGAGTTGCCGGCGAAGTAGGCGGCGATCGCGATCGGGATCAGCAGCGCCCATTGCTCGATCAGCAGCAGCCGCGTGGAGACGCGGCGGAAATTCTCGACCCGGACCGGCACGACCGCATCGCCGTCGGCGAAGCGGGCGATCCAGATGCCGATCACCGGCGCCTCGCGATCAGGCAGCCACCGAAAGCGGTGGGATTGACGACGAACCAGGCGCCGAGCCGGCGCACGCGGTCGAAGAACGCCGGATCGTCGGTGGCCGCGACCCAGACGACCTGGTCGAGGATCGCCGAGCGTTCGGGGCGGATAGGCAGCCCGCCGGCGGCGACGACGATGCGAAGCCCCTTCATCCGGCGAGACCGAAGACGGGAAGACCACCGCCGCCGGTCGGTCCGGAGAGATCTGGAAGAGATCCAGCCAGGCGATGGCGAGCAGGGCGAGTGTCGAAAGAATGAGGCTTGGCCAGAGGCCGAGACGACGTGTCTCCCACCCGGACGCGGCGCTGACCGCCTCGGGGCCGCGACGGCTTTCCAACAGCCCGGTCAGGCGCCTTCTCCCATGCGGCGACGCTACCGAGGTCATGGTTACCTAAGGGTTAATGCGGCCCCTTTCGACAAACGATAAATTTCATCCATGATGTTGACGAAGCGCATCGACACGCGCGCGGGAGGCATTGAGCCCCGGCCGGTTCGAGCCCATGTGAACGCAGCGCCCGGCTGCGCTAGCATGATCGTTCCGAAGGAGACCGCCCATGTGGTTCCGCAAGAAGTCCCTCGACCTTCCGACGCCCGACCGGGCGCTACCTGGCCGCGCACAGGCTATCCCCGTCGAGAACCGGCACTTCGTCAACGGCCACCCGATAAGGGCGCCGTTTCCGGCCGGGATCGAGACCGCGATCTTCGGTCTGGGCTGCTTCTGGGGAGCCGAGCGGAAGTTCTGGCAGGCGGACGGCGTCTACTCGACCGCCGTCGGATACGCCGCGGGCATCACGCCGAACCCGACCTATGAAGAGGTCTGCACCGGCATGACCGGCCACAACGAAGTGGTGCTGGTCGCCTTCGATCCGAAGAAGATCCCGTACGAGAAGCTGCTCCAGATCTTCTGGGAGAGCCACGACCCGACCCAGGGCATGCGCCAGGGCAACGACGTCGGGACCCAGTATCGCTCGGGCATCTACGTCACGTCCGAGGCCCAGCGCAAAACCGCCGAGGCTTCGCGTGAGGCCTATGGCGCGGCGCTCAAGCGCGAAGGCTACGACGCGATCACAACCGAGATCCTGGACGCGCCCGCCTTCTACTACGCCGAGGACTATCACCAGCAGTACCTGGCGAAGAATCCCGCCGGCTACTGCGGGCTCGGTGGAACCGGAGTCTCCTGCCCGGTCGGGCTGGCGGCGGCCGACTGACCGCCGCCCTTCTCTTCTCCCCTGATGGGCGAAGAGAGCCGGTCTTCGCCCCTAGTGGGCGAAGAGAACCGGCATCTCGGCGTTCATAATGATGTGCCGCGTGGCGCCCCCGAAGATCATCTGGCGGAGCCGGCTCTGGGTATAGGCGCCCTTGATCATCAGGTCCGCCTTCATCTCGACCGCCTCGGCGCAGAACACTTCGCCGGTGGTGCGGCCGCGGGCGTCCACGTGGCGCGCGCTCGCGGCCAGGCCCGACTTGCTGAGGGCGCGGGCGAGCTCGTCGCCGCTGGGGCCCGGGGTCATGCCGCCTTCGACCGAGATGACCTGAAGCTCTCTCGCCAGCTTGAGGAACGGATTGGCGAAGCCGATCGTGCGCGCCGTCTCGCTCGATCCGTTCCAGGCGATCATGATCCGCTCGCCGATCGTGGCGGGGACCTTGGGCGAGGACATCAGCACCGGCCTGCCGCTTTCGAACAGCGCATCCTCGAGCGTCGCCTCGGCCAGCGACACCAGCTTGTCCGGACGCTCGACCACGATCAGGTCGAACACCCGGCCTAGCGAACCGACGACCGCGTTCTGCTGCCCCTGCTCCTCGCGCCACTCGGCGGTAACGCCGGGGCTCGACGGCTGAGCGGAGCCCATCTGGACGTCGCGTTCGCGCATGAAGGCTTCGAAGCCCGAGCGCGCCGCGTCCCGCCGTTCCTTGTCTTCCTGCTCGAGGACCCGGTCGGCCTCGACCGGAACCGCGACGCCCATCTCTCCCCAGGGGATGACCACCGGCGCCGTCGTGCCGGCGCCGAGGCCGACGATATGCGAGCCGAAACGCCGCGCGACCAGCAGCGCGGTCTCGTAGACCGACTGCCCGCCGTCGCTGCCGGGAACAGCAAGGATGCTTTTCATGACTCCCGCCTCCGTCCGTTTGCCTGCCCCTTCTACATGGGCATGTGCTTCGCAGAATTATACATCCGCGCGCCGATGGCTAGCCGTGGCGAACGCCCCGAGGGTGGACCGGGCCGGCGAGGGCAAGCCATACTCGGCCGAGCCTTCCCCACCCCAGCCCTCATCCGGAGCCTTCCATGAAGCTGTTCGTCGCCGGCATGGCGCATGAGACCAACACGTTTTCGCCGCTGCCGACCTCGAAGCGGGCCTTCGAGGAGCTGATGATCCGCCCGAAGACCGGCCAGGGGCTCGACCGGATGAGCGATGCCTTCGGCTATAAGGATTTTATCCGGATGGGCGAGCAGTCGCAGATGCAGGTCACGAAAAGCCTCTTCTGCTTCGCCCAGCCGAGCGCACCCACGGTGCAGAAGGACTACGAGGAGTTGCGGGACGAGATCCTCGCCGACCTCAAGGCGGCGATGCCCGTCGACATGGTGCTCCTGATGCTGCATGGCGCCCAGATGGCCCAGGGCTACGACGACTGCGAGGGCGACATCATCGAGAAGTGCCGTGCGATCGTCGGCCCCGATGTCGCGATCGGCGTGGAGCTCGACCTCCATGCCAACGTCACCCGCAAGATGATGGACAACTCGACCGTCCTCATGGTCTGCAAAGAGTATCCGCATATCGACTTCGACAAGCGGGCCGAGCAGCTGTTCGACCTCTGCCTCCGTGCCCAGCGCGGCGAGGTCAAGCCGGTCATGTACAAGTTCAACATCCCCATGCTCGGCGCCTTCCCGACCACGCGCGAGCCGCTTCGCTCCTTCGTCGACGAGACCGCGGCTCTGGAGGGCAAGGACGGCATCCTCTCGGTCTCGCTGGTCCACGGCTTCTCGTGGTCGGACTTCCCCGAGATGGGCGCCAGCGTCGTCGTCGTCGCCGACGGCGACCCCGACAAGGCCAAGACCCTCGCCACCAGCCTCGGCAAGCGCTTCTTCAACATGCGCGAGCAGATCGAGAGCCCGCGCCTCGACCTCGACGACGCGCTCGACCAGGCGATGGCCGAGCCCAAAGGCCCGGTCGTCATGGCCGACCGCTCCGACAACGCGGGCGGCGGCGCTGCCGGCGATTCCACCTACGTGCTAGAAGCGATGATCCGTCGCGGCATCAAGAACGCGGCGCTGTCGATGCTGTGGGACCCTATGGCGGTGCAGTCCTGCTTCGATGCCGGCGTCGGCGCGGTCCTCGACCTCAGGATCGGCGGCAAGAGCGGTCGGTTCTCGGGCCAGCCGGTCGACGTAACGGCGAAGGTGACGGCGCTCGCCGAGAACCCGCGCCAGTTCATGTTTGGCGCCGTGGCACCGCTCGGCCGCTCGGCCGCGATCCATGTCGATGGCATCGACATCGTGCTCAACTCGATCCGCCAGCAGACCTTCAGTCCGGAGGCCTTCTCCGAGCTCGGCATCGATCCGACGAAGCGTCACCTGCTGGTGGTGAAGTCGACCCAGCACTTCCATGCCTGCTTCGCACCGATCGCCTCCAAGATCATCTATGTCGGCGCGCCCGGCACCTTGTCGACCAACTACCTCCAGTTCCCCTACAAGCGCATGCCGCGCCCGATGGCGCCGATCGACCAGGTGAGCCTGTAGCGCGATGAAACTCTTCACCGCCGGCTTCAGCCACGAGACCAACTCGTTCTCGCCGCTGCCGACCTCGAAGCGGAGCTTCGAGGAGCTGATGATCCGGCCGAAGACCGGAAAGGGCATGGAGCGCCTCAAGGACGCGGTCGGCTACGCCGATTTCATCCGGCTGGCGGAAGAGTCGCAGATGCAGGTGGCGAAGAGCCTCTACTGCGAAGCGCAGCCCTCGGCGCCGATGAACCGGAAGGACTACGAGGAGATCCGCGACGAGATCTTGGCCGACCTCAAGGCGGCGATGCCGGTCGACATGGTCCTCCTGATGCTGCACGGCGCGCACACCGCGCAAGGCTACGATGACTGCGAAGGCGACATCGCCGAGCGCGTGCGCGCGATCGTCGGGCCCAAGGTGCCGATCGGCATCGAGCTCGACCTGCATGCCAACGTCACGCAGAAGATGCTCAAGAACGCGACGGCGCTGATGGCGTGCAAGGAATACCCGCACATCGACTTCGCCGCGCGGGCGAAGGACCTCTTCGATCTCTGCAAGCGCGCCGCCGAGGGTGAGATCAAGCCGGTGATGGCGAAGTTCGACGTGCCGATGCTGGGCAACTTCCCGACGACGCGCGAGCCGCTGCGCTCCTTCGTCGACGAGACCGCCGCCCTGGAGGGCAAGGACGGCATCCTTTCGGTATCGCTGATCCACGGCTTCGCCTGGGCCGATTTTCCCGAGATGGGCGCCAGCGTCGTGGTCGTCACCGACGGCAACGCCGACAAGGCGAAAGCCCTCGCCGAGACCCTCGGCCGGCGATTCTTCGGCATGCGCGACAAGATCAAGAGCCCGCTGCAGTCGCTGGACCAGGCGCTTGACCAAGCGATGGCGGAACCCAGGGGCCCGGTGGTCATGGCCGACCGTTCGGACAACGCCGGCGGCGGGGCTCCCGGCGACTCCACCTACGTGCTGGCCGAGATGATCCGGCGCGGCCTGAAGAACGTGGCGCTCGCGATGATCTGGGATCCGATGGCGGTGCAGTCCTGCTTCGATGCCGGCGTCGGCGCGATCCTCGACCT
>JBGALV010000051.1:0-33759 GCA_044223515.1 Alphaproteobacteria bacterium | reverse complement strand
GGTGACGATGTACGGCATGACCTCGTAGAGGCGCTTGTGAAGCTTCTCGAGGATCTCCATCCGGGTCTTCTGGTCGGTCGCCTCGATGAAGGCCACACGGAGCTTCTCGCCCTCGTCGTCGGTCGGCCAGCCGGCCCAGCTGCCCTCGGCGTTCAGCACGATGCCGACGTTGGTGAGCGGGTTGTGCCAGGTCGACCACGAGTTGGTCGTGGTGAAGATGTTCCAGTGGCCGGGCTGACCGGGAGCCGCCTTGTTGGAAAGGAAGCGGGTCAGTGTCGTGCCCCAGTCCGCCCATTCGATCTCGGCCTTGACGCCGATCTTGTTGAGGGCGGCGGAGAGCACTTCAGCCTGGGCGCCGATCGCCGCGATCTCCTTGGTCGAGGTGATGATGATCTTCTCGCCCTTGTAGCCCGATTCCTCGAACAGCTTCTTGGCGCGGGCCGGATCCGGCTTGGTGAAGGTCTCGGAGCCCGCGAGCGAGCCGTAGACCGAGCCGCAGACCAGGAGCGAGAAGCACTCGTTCCAGTTCTTCTGGCCGACCGCGGTCGACATGTAGTCCGACTGCGGGGCGACGAGCGCCAGTGCCTGACGGGCCTTCGCGTTGTTGAACGGAGGATAGAGCGCATTGGCGCGGATAGCGCCGAAGCCGCCGACCGGCGCCAGCTTCGACACCGTCACCTGGTTCGACTTCTCCAGCTGCGGCTGCACGTCGGCGGCCGGGCTGTCGATGAAGTCGACCTCGCCCTTCAGCAGCGCCGAGGCGGCGGTCTGCGGATCGGGGATGATCTTGAAGATCAGCTTGTCGATGTTGACGCGGCGGCCGCCGGCCATGCCGTCCGGAGCCTCCGGACGCGGCACGTAGTCGGCGAACTTGGCGTAGACGACTTCGTCGCCGGGCTTCCACTCTTCCTTGACGAACTTGTAGGGGCCCGAGCCGATCTGCGCGTCGGCGCCGATGGCGGTCATCGGATCGATCATCGCTTCCTTCTCGCGCATGATCGCCGGGTAGTTGCCGGCGTGGTTGCCGAGCGAGTACTCGACCCACGAATACGGCTGCTTGAGTTTGAAGACGAAGGTCTTGTCATCGACGATGTCGATCGACGCGAGCACGCCGGCCAGACGCTTGCCGACGCCGTCACGAACCATCCAGCGCTTGACCGATGCGACCGCGTCCTTCGAGGTCACGGTCGAGCCGTCATGGAACTTGAGGCCCGAACGCAGCGTCATCGTGTAGGTGAGCTTGTCGTCCGAGACCTTGTAGTCGCCGACCATCTGCGGCTTCGACTGCAGGTTCACGTCCCAGGCGAAGAGCTGGTCGTAGATGTTCGACGCATGCATCGTCGTGATCGTCGCCGCCGCCTGCAGCGGGTCGAGGATGCGGAGATCGGCATGCGGAACGACATAAACGCTCTTCTGCGCCTCGGCAGGCGCGGCGGTCAGCGCCAGCGCCGCCAGCGGCACGGCCATGAAAGCCAGCCTTTTGCGATAAAGGGTCATCACCACCTCCAGTTGAAAATCCTTGTCATCCGCGCGACGCGGCAACCCTGAACAACTGAGCGACTGTCGAGCCGACCGGGGAGGCTGTCAATCGCGCCGCCGGGGTCGGTGAAATCACGATTGCCTGTAGCGGCGGACGACCTCGTCGTTCAGCGAGACACCAAAGCCGGGCGCGTCCGAAAGCGTGATCTCGCCGTTCACCACGGTCGGCTCGCCGTGGAACAGTTCGGAGAAGAAGGTGTCGCCGTCGCGCTGGGGATGCGGGAAGAACTCGGCGAGCGGCATGTTGGCGCTCGCCATCACCAGGTGGAGGTTGTGGTAGTTGTGTGCGTGCGGCACGACCGGAAGATTGAAGGCCTGCGCGAGCGCGACGATCTTGCGCGCCTCGGTCAGCCCGCCGACCCGGTTCACGTCGAGCTGCACGTAGTCGACGGCGCGCCGCTCGATCAGCTCGCGGAAGCCCCAGCGGGTGAACTCGTGCTCGCCGCCGGCGACCGCCACGCCCCCTTCCCGCTTGATGCGCGCATATCCCTCGATGTCGTCGGGAATCACCGGCTCCTCGACCCAGGTGAGATGATACGGCTCGAGCATGCGCAGCATCTCGATCGCGTATTGTGCGGTCCAGCCCATGTAGGCGTCGGCCATTAGGTCGATGTCGTCGCCGATCGCCTCGCGGACGACCTTCACCAGCTCGAGGTTCTTCTTCATGCCCGGCCGGCCATCCGTCGGGCCGTAGCCGAAGCGCATCTTCATCGCGGTGTAGCCGTCCTTCGCGTAAGCGAGCTCGCATAGGCACGCAGCTTGCCCCGCGTCCGGCCGCCGAGGAGGTTGTAGACAGGCTGCTTCGTTGCCTTCCCCATGATGTCCCAGAGCGCGATGTCGATGCCGCTGATCGCCTCGAGCACCAGGCCCTTGCGGCCGATGTTGATGGTCGAGCGGTACATCTTCTCCCACAGGAGCTCGACGTCGAACGGCGAGCTGCCGATCACGAGGGGCCCCAGGATGTTCTCGACCACCTGCGCCATCGCCTCGGACCCGAGCGCGATGCCGCCCAGCCCTTCGATCCCGTCGTCGGTGGTGACCTTGACGATCACCACGGTCACCTTGTCCTTCCGCATCTCGATCGGCGCGTTGAAGAGGCCGACCGCCATCTCGCGCATCTCGCGGCCCACGTCGAACAGGACGTCGGTCGGAGTCGTGCTCCACCAGATCGGCGGCGACCACTCGGGCTCGCGGATGCGGATGGCTTCGACCTTGGCGATGCGCATGGGGGCTCCAGTCAAAAGGCGCCGCAGGTCACTCGGCCGCGCCCGGAGTGTCAAGCCGGCCCGCTGTTTCGTGGACCAGATTGCAACCTTGCCCCGGGTCTGCCCCCGCCCCTACGCTCCCGCATCTTCCAGGGAGACGAGTTCCAATGGCCACTGACACGATTCGCGTCGGCGTGACCCGCGACGCCCTTCTCGGCGACACCGGCAAGACCTTCTTCGACCCGGTCGCGCTCGACATCCTGAAGGGCGCCAAGAACGTCTCCTGGGAGTATCTGGAAGAGGGCAGGAAGATGCTGACCGCGGACGACGCGGCCAAGTACGACATCATCTGCCCGGTCGCCGCCGGCATCGGCGCCGATGCGCTCGGCCGCTCCGACATCCGACTCAAGCTGGTCGCCGGTTTCGGCGCCGGCTACGACACCCGCGACGTGAAGGCGCTCTCGGCCGCCGGCGTGCTTCTGACCAACAACCCGGATGCCGTCCGCCGCCCGATGGCGACGACGCAGCTGACCTTCCTGCTGGCGCTCGCGCACAAGCTCAACCACAAGGACCGCATCACGCGCGCCGGCAAGTGGACCGATCAGCGCCAATACTACGGTGTCGGCCTCACCGGCCGCACGCTCGGCTCGATCGGCTTCGGCAACATCGCCAAGGAGCTGTTCAAGATCGCCAAGCCGCTGGACATGAAGTTCATCGCCCACGATCCCTACGCCAACGCCGATGACGCGAAGGCACTGGGCGTGACGCTGGTCGACTACGACACGCTGTTCCGCGAATCCGACTTCGCCTGCGTCAACGTCTTGCTGAACGACTCGACCCGGAAGCTGGTCGGCGAGCGTGCCTTCAGCCTGATGAAGCCCAGCGCCTACTTCATCTCCGCCGCCCGCGGCCCGATCGTCGACGAGAAGGCGCTCTACAACGCGCTCTCGACCAACAAGATCGCCGGCGCCGGCATCGACGTGTTCGAGCAGGAGCCGACGCCGCCGGACAACCCGATGCTGAAGCTCGAGAACGTCTTCGTCTCCCCGCACTCGCTCTGCCACACCGACGAGTGCAACCGCCTGCTGGCCGAAGGCTCGTTCAAGTCGGCGACGGCCTACGCGCGGAAGGAGACGCCGCCGAAGCTGATCAACCCCGACACGCTCCAGCATCCGCGCCAGAAGGCCTGGTTCGGAAAGTAGCGCCCTAGTTCGAGAGCGGCGCCCTCTCGACCGCCGTCCGCGGCGCCGCCGAGGGCACGCCCTCGACGTTCTTCGCCGGCAGTTGCCTGACTGCGGCGTCGAGCGCGTCGAACAGCGGGCCGTCGATCTCCTCGCCTTGACCCAGCGCGTTGGTCTTGCGGAAGGCGGCGATGGCCACCTTGGTCCGCCGTCCCATCACGCCGTCGGCGGCGCCGATCTGGTAGCCCAGCTGATCGAGGAAGAACTGCACGCGCGCGATCGTGCGGCGATCGACGACCAGGGGTTCGGGCGGAGGCGGCGGTGGCGCGGCAACAGGCGGCGGCACTGCCGCGACCGATGGCGGCGGAGCAGCCGGCGCGGGCGTCGGCGACGCCTGCGGCAAAGGCGCGGGAGCCGGCGGCACCATTTGCGGCGGCAGGGACAGCGTCACCTGGGCACTCGGCGATTCGTTCCGGCGCTCAGGCCACGGCACGAAGCGCCAGACGCCCCAGCCGAGGGCGGCGGTCACGGCAAGCGCGAGGATCCAGCGGAGCGCTCTCAACTCATCGACCTTCTTTTGATGACGTCCGAGCCTACATCGCCGGCGGCAGGCTCTTGGTTCCCACGCCGTCGACCAGCTTCTTCGCCTCGGCGGCATCCATCTGCGTGCCGGCGGGCTTGCACACGATTGCCGTCACCCGCTCCGAGATCTGCGCGCCGGACCGCGCGTACTGGCCGACGACGCAAGGCCGGTCGGTGTTCTGCGGACGGTAGGTGAAGAGCCGGAACTTGCCCTCGGCGTTGCCGCGGAAATAGGGGCGCTCGGTACGGTCGAAGACGGGGTTCTTGTCGGCGATCCAGTCGAGGTCCTCGACCACCGACCGTAGACCCGCGTCGCGCCACTGGGCCGGACCGTCGACGAACTCGTACCAGAAGACGCCGAGCGTGCCGCTCGCCGCATAGCCGACCTTGTCGGTGGTCGGCACCGCCGGGTCCCCGCCTTTTGCCGGCTGGCCTTCGGCGCGATCGAAATAGGTCGGCTTCGCGTCCTTCAATCCCGGGATCGCGACGACGAAGGCCGACTCCGAGGCGTCGATCTTCTTCCACTCCTGAGCGGCGGCTGGCGATGAGGCGAGAAGTGCCAGCAGGATGATGCTACGCATCCGCGGACGGTAGCGAGGCGTCCGCCCGCTGACTACCGCCTTCCGGCGCGCAGTCTTCCGACGATGCCGGTCGGGAAGAAATAGACGCTGAGCACGAACAGGATGCCGAGCCAGAGCAGCCAACGGTCCGGGTGCAGGAGCTGCGGCAGCAGCGGGAGGGACGCGGTGGCTTCCGAGAGCTTGCCCATCACCACCTGCAGGTAGTTCTGCGCCAGGATGAAGATCGCGGCGCCCAGCACGGCCCCGTAGAGCGTGCCCATGCCGCCGATCACGACCATCAGCAGGATGTCGATCATGATCGCGAAGCTGAGCGTGGTATCGGGACCGGTGTAACGAAGCCAGAGCGCCATCAGCACGCCGGCCAGCGTCGCCATCGTCGCGGAGAGCACGGATGCGACCGTCCGGTAGACGACGACGCGATAGCCCAGCGCCTCGGCGCGGAACTCGTTCTCGCGGATCGCCTGCAGCACGCGGCCGAACGGCGAGTTGACGATCCGCAAGGCCAGCAGGAACAGGCCGAGCGCGGCGAAGAAGACCAGGTAGTAGCTCAGGATGCGTCCGGTGATCGAGACGCCGAAGACCGGGTCCTCGAACAGGCGGAACGACGGCCGAAGCATCGTCGGCACGGAATAGCTGCGGCCGTCCTCGCCGCCGGTGATATCGCGGAGCTGCTGGGCGAGCACGGCGAAGGCCGAGGCGACGGCGAGCGTGATCATCGCGAAGAAGATCGCTCGCACGCGGAGCGAGAAAAGGCCGATGACGACGGCAAGGATCGCGGAGAGCAGCAGTGCCAGCGCCACGCCGATGCCCATGGCGCCCCAGGTGGCGCCGATCCCGTGCATCGCGACCGCGATGCCGTAGCCGCCGATGCCATAGAACATCGTGTGCGCGAAGGACACGATGCCGGTATAGCCCAGAAGCAGATCGTAGCTGGCGGCCAGCACGATGAAGACGCAGATCTTCGCAGCGACGTTGAGCGACTGGCTGCCGGGAAACAGGAAAGGCGCGAACGCGAGCGACACCAGCACCACGATCAGCGCCGCGGTCAGTGCGTGCGAACGTGGCAGGTCGCCGGAGAGGAGCCGGTGCAGCATCATCGCCTCGCCACCGGATAGAGGCCCTGCGGCCGCCAGGAGAGGATCGCCAGCATCAGGAGGATGTTCGAGACCAGCGCCAGCTTCGGCACCAGGAATCCAGTGTAGTTGGCGAGCAGCGCCAGGAGGATGGAGCCGGCGAAGCATCCGCCGACGGAGCCCAGTCCGCCGATGATGATGGCGATGAAGATCAGCACCATCATCTCCATGCCCATGCTCGCGACCAGGATCTGGCGGTAGAGCGCCCAGAGCACGCCCCCCAAGCCCGCAAGCGCCGATCCGGCGACGAACACGCCGACGAAGATCTTCCTGATGTCGTAGCCCAGAGCCTCGACCATCTCGCGGTTCTCGACGCCGGCGCGGATCAGGAGGCCGATCCGCGTGCGGTTGAGGCCGAGATGCATAGTGGCGAAGACGGTAAGGCCAAGTAGGATCGCCAGCACGCGGAAGCGCTCGATCGCGGCATCGCCAATCAGGAAAGAGCCCCGCAGCGTCTCCGGCAGTCGGAACGGGATCGGGTTGGCGCCCCAGAGCGCGTGGATCAGCTGCTCGGCGACGATCAGGCCGCCGGTCGTGATCAGGATCTGCTTCAGGTGCTGGCCGTAAACCGGGCGGATCACCACCCGCTCGAAGGCATAGCCGAGCGCGCCGGTCGCGATCATCGCGACGACGGCGGCGAGGCCGATCACGCCGAGATTGAGGCCGAGCGAGTCCGCCGCGCCCCACGCCGCCAGCGGCACCAGGACCAGGAGCGCCACATAGGCGCCGATCGAGATGAAGACGCCATGGCCGAAGTTGATGACGTCCATCAGGCCGAAGACCAGCGTCATGCCGGACGACATCACGAAGATCATCATGCCCATCGCCAGGCCCGCGACCGTGAGCGTGACCCAAGTCGAGACGCTGCCGACGAAAGGCAACGCGCCCAGCGCCAAGGCCGCGACCAGGATCAGCGGCGCCCAATCGATCTTCTTGGCCTCGTTCACTGATGGCGATCCAGGCTGAGGCCGAGAAGGCGGTGCTGGAGATCCGCGTCCTCGGCGAGCTCGGCCATCGATCCCGCATGGACGATGCGGCCGTCGTCCATGACCGCGACCGTGTCGCCGAGCGCCCTGGCGGCGGCGAAATTCTGCTCGACCAGCAGGATCGTGGCACCCGAGGCCTTCAGCTCGCGGAAGGCCGAGACCATGTTGGCGACGATCGCCGGCGCCAGGCCCTTGGTCGGCTCGTCGACGAGGTAGAGCTTCCGCGGCTCGATGATCGCGCGCGCGATCGCCAGCATCTGCTTCTGTCCGCCGGAGAGCGCACCGGCGGCGAGAGACCAGAACTTCTCCAGCGCCGGGAACAGGCCGAAAACCCATTTGAGGCGCTCGACGTCGATCTCCCCTTCCCTGGCGGCCAGCACCAGGTTCTCGCGCACCGTGAGGTCGGAGAAGATGCCCATGTTCTCGGGCACGTAGGCGAGACCGCGGCGCGCGATCTCGGGCGTCGGACGCTCGGTCACATCTTCGCCGGCGAGCGTCACGCGCCCGGCCGAAGCGCGCCACAGCCCCATGATCGTGCGCAAGGTCGAGGTCTTCCCGGCCCCATTGCGCCCGAGCAGCATGGTGACGCCACGCTCCGGCACGGCGAGGTCGACGCCGTGCAGGATGTGATAGCGCCCGACATGGGTGTGGACGCCGGAGAGCGAGAGCAGCGGCTGGGTCATGCCGCCGCCACGCCGAGATAGGCTTCCTGGACCACCGCCGAGGCGATCACGTCGGCCGGCGGGCCGTCGGCGACGAGCTGGCCGTTGTGCAGCACGATGATGCGATCGGCGAGCGAGCGGACCACGTCCATCTTGTGCTCGACCAGCAGGATGGTCGCGTGCGCGCGCGCCTTGATCTCCTGGATCAGTTCCAGGATCGTCGGCACCTCGTCGACGCTCATGCCGGCGGTCGGCTCGTCGAACATGAAGATGTCGGGCTCGAGCGCCAGCATCAGCGCCACCTCGAGCTTGCGTTGATCACCATGAGACAGTGAGGCGACCGTCGCCGCGCGGCGGTCGGCAAGGCGCACGCGCGCCAGCATCGCCTCCGCCTTCTCGATCAGCTCGCTTCGGTCGCTCCAGAGGCTGGCGAGGTCGAGCCCGACGCCCGCCCGGCTCTGCACGGCGAGACGCACGTTCTCGGCGACGGTCAGGTTCGGAAACAGGTTGGTCAGCTGGAAGGCGCGGCCCATACCGAGCCGGGTACGGGCCGAGACCGGCAGGGCGGTCACGTCATCGCCCTTGAGCAGGACCGTGCCCGACGTCGCCTTGAGCTGGCCGGAGATCAGGTTGAAGTAGGTGGTCTTGCCGGCACCATTGGGGCCGACGATCGCGGTCAGGGTTCCTGAGCGGAAGCTGCAGCTCACCTTGTCGACGGCAACGTGCCCGCCGAAGCGGATCGTGAGCTCGCGCGTCTCCAGCGCCGGCACGTCCATTCTTGTCCCCGAATGCAAGCGGGGCGACCTCGCGGTCGCCCCTGCCCTCCAAGCTTAGCGCTTGTTGCGGATCGGCACCGGGATGGCCGAGGCCGGGATCTCCTGAACGAGGTCGAGCAGGTCGTACTGGTCCTTGCCGTCCTTCTTGACCCTGAAGTGATACATCGCCTGCATCGCCTGATGGTCTTCCTTGCGGAAGCTCATCTTGCCCTTGGGCGTGTCGAACTCGAGGCCTTCCATCGCGGCGATCAGCTTCTCGGTGTCGGTGCCGCCGGCCTTGGTGACGGCGGCGAGCACGGCGGACGCCGCGGCCATGCCGCCGGCGGTGAAGAAATCGGGCGGCATGTTGAAGCGCTTCTGGTGCTCGGCCACCAGCCAGTCGTTCATCGGGTTCTTGGGGAAGCCCCAGTAGTAATAGATGGCGCCTTCCATGCCCGGATACGCCTTGTAGGGCACCATCGCCGGCAGGATGTTGCCGCCGGGCGCGATCTCGATGTTGAAGCGCTCGGGCTTGAGGTCGGCGATCTTGGTCAGCGGATGCGGGCCGGCCCAGATGATCACGATCACCTTGCGGCCGGGCTTGTCCTTCAATGCATCGAACAGGCGCTGGGCCGACGCGGTGAAGTCGGTGGTGTTCTGCGGCGCGTATTCCTCGAACACGACCTTCGACGGGCTCTTCACCGCCGCCAGCGCTTCCTTCATCGCCGACACGCCGTCGCGGCCGAAGGCATAGTCCTGCGCCAGCGTCGCGATCTGCATCGGCTCCTTGGACAGCGCCACCGCGGCGGCGACGCCGTCCTGGGAGGAGTTGCGGCCGGTGCGGAAGATGTAGCGGTTCCACTTGTCGCCGGTGATCGAGTCGGCGACCGCCGGCTCGACCAGCAGCACCTTCTTGTATTCCTCGGCGACCGAGAGCGCGGCCAGTGCCGCCGCCGACGAGGTGGTGCCGACTGCGATATCGACCTTGTCGTCGCCGTAGGCCTGCTCGAGCAGCGACTTTGCGAGGTCGGGCTTCAGCTGGTCGTCCTTCACGATCACGCGGATCTTGCGGCCATTCAGCTCCATCGAGCCTTTGGTCAGGAACTCGAGGCCCATCATGAATCCGGCCTCGGTCTGCTTGGCGTACGCCTCGAGCGGCCCGGTCTTGCCGGCGATCAGGGCGATCTTGAGCTCCTGCGCGGAAGCGGCGCCGAAGGACAGCGCCAGCGCCGCAGCGCCGCCCATGACCGCATTCAGGAACCTGGAATACGCGCCCATGCTCACCTCCCTGGCTGGACCGTCATTCATATGACGGTAAATTCATGTTTGACCTGAGGATAGAGAGCGTCTTCCAAAAGGTCAACAATGCCGCAGTCATTGACTTAATAGACCGGTGGGCGCAGTTATATGACGGCTTCGTCATATTGGACCCGATGACCGCTCGCGCCACCGCCAAGCCCCAGCCCAAGACCGACCGTGGCGAGCGGACCCGGCGGAAGATCCTGGCCGCAGCCTCGGCCGAGATCGGCCGGCGCGGCTTCAGCGTGACCTCGATCAGCGACATCACCGCGGCGGCCGGCGTCGGCCAGGGCACCTTCTACATCTACTTCGAGAGCAAGGAGGACGTGCTGCGCGAGCTGGTCCTCCAGCTGGGCCGCGACCTCCGCCAGCACCTGTCGGGCGCCATCGCCGGCACGAAGAACCGGCTGGAGGCCGAGCGCGAGGGCCTCCGCGCCTTCATCGAGTTCGTGCGCCGCGACCCCGGCCTCTATCGCATCGTCGAGGAATCGCAGTTCGTCGACGATGCGATCTACCGCCGCCACTACATGGACTTCGCCGCGACATACCGGGCCGCGCTCGAGGTGGCCGAGGAACGCGGCGAGATCCGCAAGGGAAACGCCGAAGTCCGCGCCTGGGCGCTGATGGGCATGGCCGTGCTGCTGGGTCAGCGCTACGGCATCTGGGACGTGGCGACCCCCCTCGACGACGTGATCGGCCCCGCTGTCGACCTGATCGGGAGAGGCATCCAGCCCTGATCTCGGGTAGCGTCGCGCACGATGGTCGCCGACTTCGCCCGACGCCGCGCCGAGCTTTCCCCCGACCGTGTCGCCTTCGTCGAGGCGGCGAGCGGCCGCAGGCTCACCTATCGCGATTTCGACCAGCGTGCCGACCAGGCCGCGCACTTTCTTCGGAAGCTCGGCATCGCGCGCGGCGACCGAGTCGCGACGCTGACGCTGAACGAGGTCGCCTTCTTCGAGATCCTGGTCGCGGCCGCCCGCATCGGCGCGGTCGTCGTGCCGCTTAACTGGCGGCTCGCCGCCGACGAGCTCCGACCGATCCTCGCCGACTGCGCCCCTCGCCTGCTCGTCCACGACGATGCGAATGCCGGGATGGCGACGAAGCTCTCCGTGCCGCTTCTATCGCTCGCCGATTATGAAGCGCGCCTCGCGACAAGCGAGCGCATCGACGCCGACTGGGCGCCCGACGGCATCTGGTACCTGCTCTACACCTCGGGGACGACCGGCAAGCCGAAGGCCGTGATCCAGACCTTCGGCATGGCCGAGGCCAACCACGTGAACCTCGCCCACGCGATCGGCCTCACCGGCGACGACCGCACGCTTAATTTTCTTCCCCTCTTCCATACGGCTGGCATCAACCTGCACACGTTGCCGACGTTGATCTCGGGCGGCACGGTGACGATCTTCCCGAAGTTCGACGTCGACCAGGTGCTCGCCGCGATCGGCTCCGACCAGGTCACGTGCTTCTTCGGCGTACCGGCCGTCTATCAGGCGCTGGCATCGCATCCGCGTTTCGCGACGATCGATCTCGGTCACGTGCGTTCCTGGGCCTCGGGCGGCGCGCCGCTGCCGGAGCCGCTGCTTCGCCTCTTCCTCGCCCGCGGCGCCAAGGTTTGCGCCGGCTACGGTATGACCGAGACCGGCCCGACCCTCTGCCTGATGGATCCCGAGAACGTCGAGGCTCGGATCGGCGCGTCGGGCAAGGCGCAGCTGCTTTCGAAGGTCCGCATCGTAGACGAGCACGGACTGGATGTTCCCACCGGCACCTCAGGCGAGGTTCTGGTGAAGGGCGCGAACGTGACGCCAGGCTACTGGAACAACGAGCCTGCGACCCGCGCCGCCTTCACTGCCGATGGATGGCTCAAGACAGGCGATGTCGGGCGCCTGGACGCCGACGGCTACGTCACCATCGTCGATCGCATCAAGGACATGTTCATCTCTGGCGGCGAGAACGTCTATCCCGCCGAGGTCGAGCACGCGTTGCTCGCCCATCCCGAGGTGCAGGAGGCCGCCGTGATCGGCGTCTCCGACGAGCGCTGGGGCGAGGTCGGTCGCGCCTTCGTCGTGCCCCGCGCGAATGCGCGACCGGAGCCGGAGCGGCTGCGCGCCTTCTGCCGCGAGCGTGTCGCCGGCTACAAGGTGCCGAAGACGATCCTGGTCGTCGCCGACCTGCCGCGCACCGCCGCCGGCAAGGTGCAGAAGCACCTGCTGCGCGCGGGCCGACTAGGCGAGCAGATCCTTCAAGGTCAACGCGATCACCTTGGTCGCGGCGTTCAGGTCGTCGAGCTTGATGCGCTCGTCGGCGCGGTGCGCGTTGGCTTCGAGGATCGTGCGCGGGCCGGCACCGTAGAGGATCGTCGGGATCCCCTGCTCGGCGTAGTGGCGCGCATCGGTATAGAGCGGCACGCCGGTGATCGGGATCGTCTCGGCGAGAACCTCGGTCGCGCGGCGTGCCAGGGTCTCCGCCATCCTGCGGCTGGCGTCGCTTGCGGTCAGCGGCCGCGCGAGCAGCACGCGCTTGATCTCGACCGTAGCGCCGGCGACCGACACTGCCTTCGCCACCACGTCGCGCAGCTCGGCCTCGACCTCGGCCGGATTCTCCTCAGGTATCATCCGGCGATCGAGGCGCAGCGTCACCGCATCCGGCACGACGTTGGTGTTGATGCCGCCCTTGATCAGGCCGACCGTCATCTGTGCCGCGCCGATGCCCGGCGTTTTCGAGACACGGCTCGCGAGCCCCTTCCGCCAGGTATAGAGCGCCGAGAGCACCTGGCTCGCCGCTTCCATCGCATCGATGCCGGTCGAAGGCGAGGCCGCATGCGCCGAGCGGCCCCGCAACGTCACCTCGAGATGCAGGCACCCGTTGTGCGCGGCGACCACCGCATAGGAGAAGCCGGCACAGATCACCATGTCGGGCTTCGAAAGCCCGGCCTTGAGAAGATGACCTGGTCCAATCTCGCCGCCGACCTCCTCGTCATAGGTGAAGTGGAGCTCAACCGTGCCGCGCGACGGCGGCGACTTTTCCAGCGCCATCAGAGCGAAGGCGTATGTCGCGAAGTCGGACTTAGACACCGCGGCACCCCGGCCATACATCCATCCGTCGACGATCTCGGCGCCGTAGGGATCGCGCGTCCATCCCTCGCCCGGCGGCACCACGTCGCCATGGGCATTGAGCGCGATCGTCGGTCCAGGACCAAACGTGCGGCGGACGATCAAGTTGGCGGCGCTGACCATGCCGTTGGCCCTCACGAGATCGGCCGGAACCGGATGCGACTCCGCCTTGAGCCCCAGGCCTTCGAGCAGCTGGGCCGCCTTCGCCGCCGCGCCGGCCAGGTCTCCCGGCGGGTTGTCCGAGGGTATCCGCACCAGCTCGGCCAGGAACCGCTCCTGGCGGCTGCGGTTCGCGTCGATAAAAGCCAGCATTTCCGACGTCATTCCCGCCTCTCCAAGGTTCCCGCGTCCACATAGCATATCCGGGCCGTAGCCTGGTCACGCCGCCGCGTTTCCAATGCGCACGATCCCGATTGCAATGCCTTTGAATTGCATCATAGGGTTTCGTTTCGTCTTAATCTTTTGTCTCCAAGGGGAGGTTCGCATCGTGTCCAGATTGACCCTGCTGTCGACCGTAAGCGCGATCGCGCTCGCGTTCGCGGTTTCGCCTGCGATGGCACAGAAGAAGGGCGGCGCTGCCGTCGTCGGAACGTCCTCGGCGCCGCCGCTGACCGATGCCCAGGCATCGACGGCCGAAGCCTCGCGCAACATCTCGATGCACTGGATCGAGACGCTCTTCGCGCGCGACGAGAACGCGAACCCGATCCCGGATCTCGCCACCAAGGCCGACATCTCGCCGGACGGCTTGACCTACGTGATCACGCTGCGCGAGGGCGTGAAGTTCCACAACGGTCAGGAGATGACCGCCGAGGACGTGATCGCCTCGCTCGAGCGTTACGGCAAGGTCGGCGGCTCGGCCCAGATCATCAAGCCGATCACCAGCATGACGCCGACGTCGAAGTACGTCGTCACGCTCAAGCTCAACGCCCCCTTCCCTGGCCTGATCGACAACCTGTCGAGCCCGCGCGCCCCGGCCGGCATCATGCCGAAGTCGGAAGGTGCGAAGGAGCGCGGCAAGATCGAGCACATCGGCACCGGACCGTTCCAGTTCGTCGAGTACGTGCCCGACAGCCATGTGCTGGTGAAGCGCTTCGACGGCTACAGCCAGAACATGAACTACCAGAAGCGCGACGGCTTCGGCGGCAAGAAGACCGCCTATTACGACACCGTCCGCTTCCGCCACATTCCGGAGCCGGGCGCCCGCGCAGCGGCGCTGGAAGCCGGCGAAGTCCAGGCGATCGACGCGCTGGCGCCGTCCTCGTACAAGCGCCTCAAGGACAACAAGCAGATCAAGATCTACGAGGCGATGCCCTGGGCCTACCAGACCATCATCATGAACGCCTCGTTCGGTCCGACCAAGGACGTCAAGGTCCGCCAGGCGATCATGGCGATCCTCGACACCGAGGAGATCATGGCCATCGCCGGTGAAGGCCTCTACCGCCTGACCCATGGCTGGCAGCATCCGGGCACCGGCTACTTCGTCGGCGACATCGGCAAGGACAAGTACAACGTCAAGGACCTCGCCAAGGCGAAGGCTCTGCTGGCCGAAGCCGGGTACAAGGGCGAGGAGATCGTCGTCCTCACCGACTCGACCATCCAGAACCACCGCGACACCGGCGTCGTCGCCGCCGAGCAGCTGAAGAAGGCCGGCCTGAACATCAAGCTGAACACGGTCGACTGGCCGACGGCCTTCAATCTCCGCGACAAGCCGGATGGCTGGAGCCTCTGGACCCTCGGCATGGGCATCGAGCCCTACGAAGGCCCGTACAACGTCGCCTCGTTCTTCACCACCGACCACGAGGGCAAGGGCGCGCAGTGGGTCTCCGATCCCGAGCTCGCCCGCGCCAACAAGGTGCTGACCACCTCGACCTCGCTCGACGAGCGGAAGAAGGCCTTCGCCGACTTCCAGAAGCGCATGTTCGAATGGGTGCCCGCGATCAAGGTCGGCGACCTCGGCCGCTACCAGGCGACCCGGGCCAACGTGCAGGGCTACGCCCCGGCGCGCATCCCGCGCATGTGGGACGTCTGGACCGAGTAGTCGATCCGTATACGTGTCGTAGAAACGGGGGGCTTCGGCCCCCCGTTTCCGTTTTCGGGTGCTACGATCTCGCATCCCTTCAAGGAGGCAGACCGATGTCGTTCTACCGAGGCATGACCTGCGAGAACGTGCGGCTCAAGGGCGATGGCGGCACGCCGATCACGGCCTACGTCGCCCGGCCGTCGGGGCCCGGCCCCTTCCCCGGCATGGTTCTGATCCATCACATGCCGGGCTGGAGCGAGCTCTACATCGAGACGACGCGCCGCTTCGCCCATCACGGCTACATCGCCATCTGCCATAACCTCTACGAGCGTACCGGCAGCGCCGACCAGAACCCCGACGACGTCGCCGCCAAGGTCCGCGCCGAGGGCGGCATCCCCGATGCCCAGATGGTCGGCGACACCGCCGCCGCGGTCGCGTGGATGCTCACGCAATCCAATCTCAACGGCAAGGTCGGGCTGTTCGGCTCCTGCTCGGGCGGCCGGCACGCGCTGATCTATGCGAGCCAGCGGAAGGATGTGGACGCCTGCGCCGATCTCTGGGGCGGCCGCGTGGTGATGAGCAAGGAAGAGCTCAACCCGAAGACGCCCACGGCACCGATCGACATGACCAGGGACCTCTCCTGCCCGCTGCTCGGCATCTTCGGCAACGACGACCGCGCGCCGTCGCCGGAGCAGGTGAACCAGCACGAGGCCGAGCTCAGGAAGCACGGCAAGAACCACGAATTCCACCGCTACGACGGCGCCGGTCACGGCTTCATTTACTGGCACCGGCCGATCTACCGGCCCGAGCAGGCGATGGATGCCTGGGGCAAGGTGTTTGCGTTCTTCGGCAAGCACCTCGGCAAGAAGTAGGAGACGCGGCATGTGCACCTCGATCATCGAGATCACGGAAGCCGAAGGCATGGCCAAGCGCGGCGATGACTGGTTCCCGCTCTCCCAGGCCGTCGTCGCCTACGATCACGCCCGCCACGCGCCGCTCGGCGACGTGATCACGCTCGACTTCTTCAACACCGAGCTCGATGCAGGCGCCCGCGCCGCGGTCGAGCTGACCCTGGCCTCGGCCAAGGACCTTCGCGCCGCCCTCGACCGCGCCATCGCCGCCGCCGAGTTCGAGGAGGCGGAGGTGCGCGGCAAGGGCGCGGCGCCGCGTCTCGTTCAGGCCGCATGAGGCTGATGGGGATGTGATGCAAGGCCGGCGAGGCCGCGGCTAGGATCGGCTCACCTCAACCGGAGCCAATACATGCGTTGCCTTACCGTGATCCTGGCTGCCCTGCTGTCCGTCGCCCCTGCCCAAGCCGCCGAGATCAAGGTCTTGAGCGCCGGGGCGTTCAAGCCGGTCGTGTCGGCGCTGGTGCCCGACTTCGAGAAGCAGACCGGCCACAAGGTCACGGTCGACAACGACACCGCCGGTGCGCTCGCCCGCCGCATCACCGGCGGCGAGACCTTCGATCTCGTCGTTCTTCCCCCAGGCGGGATCGAGCCGCTGGCGAAATCCGGCAAGGTCGTCGACGGCTCGGCGGTCCGTCTTGCGCGTGTCGCCATCGGCGTCGCCGTCAAGAAGGGGGCGCCCGCGCCCGACATCAGCTCCGTCGCCGCCTTCCGGGACGCGCTGCTGAAAGCGCGTGCCGTCGCCTACATCGATCCGGCCGCGGGCGGCTCCAGCGGCATCTATCTTTCCGAGCTGTTCGAGAAGTGGGGCATCGCCGACAGGATCAAGCCGAAGGCGGTGCTGGTGCCGGGCGGTCTCGTCGCCGAGCGGCTGGTCGACGACAAGGCCGACATCGCGCTCCATCAGATCAGTGAGATCCTTGCCGTGCCGGGCGCCACGCTGGTCGGCCCGATCCCGCGCGAGATCCAGAACTACACGGTCTACGCCGGCGCGATCGGCACCGGCGCCCGCGACGCGAATGCCGCGCGTGCGCTGCTGGCAGCGCTGAAAGGACCGGGTGCCGAAGCGATCCTCAAGGACAAGGGCATGGAGCCCGCGCCGGCGAACTGAAGCACCCTGCGCCGGAGGCGGCCCAAGCCGTCCCGGCACGAGGTGGTTTCCGATATCAGCCGGTGCAATCGCATTCGGCCGTGCACGCGCCGGCCGAGCAGCCGCAACCGCAGCCGCACGCGACCGCGGTTTCGGGAGCCGTGTCGGCGGCGGCGCTGACCTGGGAGCAGGTGCAGTTCGGGGCGCAGGTGCAAGGGTTGCAGGTGCAAGCGTTGGTCATTGGAACCTCCTGGTTTCCGGTTGAGAGGCCCCGCTTCTACGCCCGGCGTCCGGCGCCGACTTGAACGAAACGGCTAAAAAACGCGCCCCATCTACTCGATACGGAGGGAGGCCGCGTTGAGGCCGAACATCCGCCGGAAAGTCCGGCTGAGATGGGCCGAGTCCGAGAACCCGGCTTCGTGCGCCGCCTCCGTCAGCGAGCGCCCGCTCGCGAAGATCTCCACGGCCTTGGTCACGCGCAGCCAAAGGAGATAGGTGCGGAAAGGAAGCCCCGTCTGCTCGACGAACAGGTGCCTGGCTCGGCTGGGCGACAGGCCGGCCACCTTCGCGACGTCGCCGAGGCCGAGCGGCCGGTCGAGCGCGCTTGTCGCATAGGCGATCATCTTCCTCACCCGAAGATCGGGAATCTCGGCGCCCGCCTCGCCCGCAAGCCGGACCACGATCGCTCGCCCGAGCGCCTCGAAGGCGGTGTCGCTTGCGGCCGGATCGCGGAAGGTCCTTTCCAGCCGATCGATCAGGTCGCCCAGCCGCTCCTTGGGGATGCTCGCCAAGTGCGAGTCTGCAAACAGGACTCGACTGACGGCCCGCCCTGCCCGGCTCTCCGGCTCGACGAACAGGATCGCGACCAGGCCCTCCGCCTGGAAGACATGGCTCGCATCGGCCGCCACCGCCACGGCGTCGCCGCGCATGCTCGTCTCGGGTGTCCTGAGCTCGAAGCGCCCGCCGAGGGAAAGGGTTACCTGTATGGCGTGATGGGCGTGGAAGTCGGTCGTGTGCATTTCCGAGCCAGCAAGGGCGCGGGTCTCGAAAATCCAGAGGCTGCCGCCTTCCCAGGCAAGGATTCGTCCCTGAGCGATCGTGCCCATGCGAGGGCCTAGGACGCGTGCGCCGTTTCCGCCATCGCCCATTCGACGCAGGCGAGCGCGAGGGCGTCGGTCGCATCGAAGCAGCGGTCCAGGATCTCCTTCCGCGCCGCCGCCAATCCCACTGGAACCTCGGTGCAGCCGAGGACGACCCGGGCGGCGCCGGCGGCGGTCAGCCTCTCCACCGCTTCCTCGAGAAGCGGCGTCGCGCCCTTGGTGTCGCCGGTCTTGACCTTTCGGACCGCTGGCCAGAACAGCCGCTCGCTGTCCGCGGCATCGAGGACAAGGCACTCGTAGCCGTGCCGGGAAAGGCGATCCTGATAGACCTTGGTGTGGATGGTCGCCTCGGTCGCGATCAGCCCGACAGGCCCCTTCGGCACGCCGAGCGCCGCCAGCCTCTCGGCGGCAGTGTCGCCGATATGCAGCAGCGCGACGCCGCAGCCCCGCTTCAGGTCCTCGTACCAGTAGTGCGCGGTGTTGCAGGCGATCGCGATGCACCCGGCGCCCATCTGTTCCAGACGCCGGATACCTTCCTGCATCATCGGCAGCGGCGACTCGCCCTTGGCGAAGATCGCGGCGGAGCGGTCGGGGATCTGCGGCACCGACCAGGCCACCATCGGGATGTGGTCCTGGTCCTTGGTCGCGGGCGTCGCCTCGATCACCTTCCGCATGAAGTCGGTCGTCGCCAGCGGCCCCATGCCGCCGAGCACGCCGATCATGCGCCTTGATGTCTGTCGGATGCCGGTATCGTCAGTCATGCGGAAACCGTACAGGAGGGGGGCGAGCTCGCCTACGGAAGATCGACCGCGAATTTCTTGAGATCGTCGAGCGAGCAGTACGCCAACGCGCCTTCATGCGTGGCCCGCAGCACGACCTTGGGCGCGCTTCCGGCCTCCAGCGCCTCCTGCCAGCGCGGCGCACAAAGGCACCAACGGTCGCCGGGCTTGAGCCCGGAGAAGCCGTATTGCGGATAGGGCGTCGAGAGATCGTTGCCGACGCCCCTCGAATACTCCAGGAACTCGGCGGTGGTGACGCAGCAGACGGTATGGCTGCCGACATCCTCCGGCGCCGTGTCGCAGCAGCCGTTGCGGAAGAATCCGGTCACCGGCTGGAGTGAGCACTCTTCGAGCTTGCCGCCGAGCACGTTCTTCGAAGGCCGGCGCCCGCCGCCCCCGCCGCGCCAGCTCTGATCGTCCAAAGGCATTGTCGGGCCGCCGTGCCGGAAATGGATTTCGTCGAGGATACTCGCGAGAGCGGTGGCCGCCTAGACGTTGACCTGCGTGCCGATCTCCACCACGCGCCCGGCCGGGATGTGGAAATAGTCGGTCGCGCTCGCCGCGTTCCGGGAGAGAAAGATGAACAACCGGGTCTGCCATGCCGGCATCCCGCTCGCTGCCGCGGGCTTCAGCGACCGGCGCGACACGAGGAAGGACGTCGACATGATGTCGAACTTCCAGCCGAGCCTGCGGCAGAGGCCGAGCGCCTTCGGGATGTTCGGCTCTTCCATGTAGCCGAAGGTCAGCGTCACCCGCCGGAACCGCGGGTTGATTTCCTCCATGTCGATCCTCTCGGGCTCGGGGATCCTGGGCAGGTCGGCGGTCCGGACTGTCAGGATGACGTTGTGCTCGTGCAGCGACTTGAAGTGCTTGAGGCTGTGCATGAGCGAGACGGGCGCCTGCTCCGGGGTCGCCGTCAGGTAGACGGCGGTCCCCGGGATCGCCGGCGGCGGCCTGCGCTCGAGCTGGCCGATCAGGTCGCCGAGCGGGATCTCGATCTGGCGATCTTTCGCCTTGAGCAGGTTCGTCCCCCTGAGCCAGGTCCACATGATCGTCGCGAGCGCCAAGGCGATGAGGAGCGGCACATAGCCGCCATCCAGGACTTTCATGAGGTTGGCTCCGAGAAAGACCAGGTCGATGATGAGGAAGAGGCAGATCAGGCTCATGACCCCGACGCGCTGCCAGCCGGTGCCGCGGCTCATGACCACGAGTGCGAGTAGCGCGGTCACCACCATGGTGCCGGTGACGGCGATGCCGTAGGCGGCGGCGAGCATCGATGACGAGGAGAAGGCGACGACGAGGACGAGGACGCCGATGAGAAGCAGTGTATTGACGATCGGCATGAAGATCTGCCCGGCCTGCTCGGCCGAGGTATGGAGGACCTTCAGGCGCGGCAGCAGCCGGAGCTGGATCGCCTGGCGGGTCAGCGAGAACGCGCCGGTGATCACCGCCTGGCTCGCGATGATGGTGGCCAACGTCGCCAGCACGACCACCGGCGCCAGCGCCCAGGCCGGAAAGAGCAGAAAGAACGGGCTTTCCAGCGCCGCGGGCTGGCCCAGCACAAGTGCGCCTTGCCCGAGGTAGTTCAGAGCCAGTGCCGGAAAGGCGACGAAGTACCACGCGGCCTGGATGGGGCGTCGGCCGAAATGACCGAGATCCGCATAGAGCGCCTCGGCGCCCGTGACCGCGAGGAAGACCGCCCCCAGCACGACGAGCCCGACGGCGCCATGGCTGGCGACGAAGCGGAGCGCGTGAACGGGACTGAGCGCACCGAGGATCGACGGATCGCCGGCGACATGGACGATCCCGCCAGCCGCCATGACCAGAAACCAGACCAGCGTTATCGGCCCGAACCAGGCAGAGACATCAGCCGTACCTCGGTGCTGGACAAGGAACAGCGCGATGATGATGCCGATCGTGATTGGCAGGACGTAAGGCTCGAATCCGGCAGTGATGAGCTTGAGCCCCTCGACCGCGGACAGCACCGAGATCGCCGGGGTGATCAGCGCGTCGCCGTAGAAGAGGGCGGCGCCGGCTACGCCCAGCGCCACGACCGCGGGCGTCGCCCGACCTACCGCCCGCTGCGCGAGCGCCAGCAGCGACAGCGTCCCGCCCTCCCCCTGATTGTCCGCGCGCAGGAGGATCGTCACGTATTTGAGCGTGACGACGATCATCAGCGCCCAGAAAAGCAGCGAGACGACGCCCAGCACGTCGTTACGACCGTAGGCCGGCCCCGCAGCGACCATCGCCTCGCGAAATGCGTAGAGGGGCGACGTGCCGATGTCTCCGTAGACGATCCCGATCGAGCCGAGCGTCAGCGTCCAGAAGCCGGAACGAGCGGATATCTTATGAACCGGGGAAATTGTCGGGTCGGTCGTCGCGTCCATCTGCCACTCCATGGCCGGGAGATCCGGCCGGCAGCGGCGAAAGTGGCTACGCGCACGTAAGGAAGCGATGCGGAACCCCGTGTCTGCCCATAAGGATTTCGTAAAGACGATGGACAGGGCCGGCACGCCGGCACACAAACCGGTAGTGGCCCGATCCGACCCACCGCTTCAGTCCTCGGCCGAGGGAGCTGCCTGGCGTGCCAGGCCGCATTTTCGAGGCATCCTCGGAACGTTGGCCATCGTCGCCCTGACGACGATCATCGCGCACCTTCTGGAGGTCTTCCTTCCGCCGCCGAGCCTGGTGCTGCTGTTCCTGGTCGGTGTCCTCGCGGCATCGGTTCGCTACGGCTTCTGGACCGGAATCATCGCCTCGGTCGTGACCTTCCTCGCCTACGACTTCTTCTTCGTCGAGCCACATCACACGCTGAGCGTGAACGATGCCGGCGATGTCCTGACCCTGCTGGTGCTTCTCGGCGCAGGTGCCGTGACCGGATTCCTGGCAGGACGGTTGCGCGAGACCGCCGATGCCGCTGCGAGCCGTGCCCGCACCCTCGAGCTGATGTCCGGCTTCACCCACGACCTCACGTCCTCGACCGGCGCGAGCGAGGTGAAGACGACGATGCTGGAGCATCTGGTGAAAACCGGCGGCGGGAGCGCCGTCATCCTGCAGGCGCGCAACGATGGGCTTCACGTCGAGCTGTCGAAGCCGGCCGCGGTCGATCTCGGCGCCGACGACCTGCAGGCGGCCGACCGCGCCTTCCGGCGGGACAGCGACGAAGCGCCGGCGGCGCCCGGCTGGGGCGGCAGCGCCATGACCTTCCGCCCGCTGGGCGCTGAGCACGGCGTAGTGGGCTACACGCGATCGAGGTGGCAGCGCGACGAGAAGGTCAGGCGGGCGATCGTCGAGCAGGGCCGGCTCGCGCTCGAGAAGATCCGGCTCGCCAAGGACGCCGAACGCGAGGCGATGAAGGCGGCCTTGCTGTCCTCGCTGTCGCACGATCTGAAGACGCCGCTCGCGACCATCCTCGGCGGCGTGTCCAGCCTGCGCGAGCTCGGCTCGGCGATGAGCCCGGAAAGCCGAGCCGACCTGCTGCTGGCCGTCGAGGAGGAAACCCAGCGCCTGTCGCGTTTCGTCGGCGATCTTCTTCACCTGACCCGCCTGAACGCCGGTCTCGACCCGCAGCTGGACTGGATCGACATCGCCGACGCCGTGCATGGTGCGGCCGAACGTGCCCGGCGTATTCATGCGGGACGATCGATCGCGGTCGACGTGCCTCACGAGCGCCCGCTCGTCCTGTCGTCCGCCGTCCTGCTCGAGCAGGCGCTGTTCAATCTCGTCGACAACGCCCTGAAGTTCTCGGCGGCCGACAGCGCCGTGCGCGTGCTCGTCGCGCTGGAAGACGAGAGCCTCCGGATCACCGTGGCCGACCAGGGGCCGGGAATCCCGCCGGCCGACCTGCCGCGCGTCTTCGAGCCGTTCTTTCGCGGCCCCGACAACCGGACTGCGGGCACCGGCCTCGGCCTCTCCATCGCTCAGGGCATCGTTCGGGTGCTCTCGGGATCGCTTACGATCGAGAGCCCCGTCCGCGACCAGAAGGGCTCGCAGGCCGTCATCCGGTTGCCGCTGGCGAAGACCCGTGGCTAGCGGCACCACGATCCTGGTGGTCGACGACGAGCCGCAGATCCAGCGGTTCCTGCGTCACGCGCTGGAAGCGGCCGGCTACGCTGTCTCCTTCGCAGATCGAGGCGATGCGGCGCTTCGCCAGGTCGCGGGGGCATCACCCGCCCTGGTCATCCTCGATCTCGGCCTGCCCGATCTCGACGGGAATATGGTCCTGGCCCAGTTGCGCCAGACCTCCGACGTGCCGGTAATCGTGCTCTCGGCCAGGGACAGCGAGGAGGAGAAGATCACGGCCTTGGATCTCGGCGCAAACGACTTCGTTGCCAAGCCGTTCGGGATCGGCGAGTTGCTGGCACGGATCCGCGCCTGCCTTCGCATCCACCGACCGCCTTCGAACGCTGGCGAGACCCTGAGTCTCGGGCCCCTCGCCATCGATCTCGCCGCCCACCAGGTCAGCAAGAACGGACAGGTGATCAAGCTGACGCCAAAGGAGTTCGACCTTCTGGCGCTCCTCATGGCGCATCCCGGGCGGGTGCTCACCCATCGCCAGATCCTGGCGAAGGTCTGGGGGCCGGCCCATGTCGAAGACGTCGCCTATCTTCGTGTCTTCATCCGGCAGCTGCGCCAGAAGATAGAGGCCGATGCCGCCGAGCCCCAGCTCATCGTGACCGAGCCCGGTGTCGGCTACCGTTCACGCAGCCCCTAGCTACTCCGCTTCCTTGGCCACGGTGATGTCGACCACGCGATTGCGCGGCTCGGACTTCTCGTCGGCCGTCGGGACCGGCGCGCCGCGTTCGCCGGTCCATCCCCAGTCGATGCGCGCCGACGGCATGCCCGCGACGACAAGGGCATCAAGAACCACCTCGGTCCGCCGCTTGGACAAGGCCATGTTCACGGGCGGCGCGCCGACACGATCGGTCTTCCCGATCACCCGGACACTCAGGCTTTTGTCATTCGCCGCGACGGACGCGATGGAGGCGATCACCGCCTTCCCTTCCTCGTCCAGGGCGGCGCTGTCGGACTTGAAGAAGATCTGATAGTGCGTCCGCTCGCCAGGCGGCGGTGGTGGCGTGATGACGGCGTCGCTCGTCGGCGCCGTCCGGGCGGCGCAGCCTGCCAGGAGCGCCGCAAGCGCGAGGATAGGCATGAACGTAGCCGGCCGAAGCTTCGGGTAAGGCATTGCCGTCTCCAAATTCCGGTGGGGATCGGATGACCGAGATTGGATGGCCCGAGGGGGACTGGGCGTTAGGTGGTACGCAGACGAGCTACAACCTCCCAAACGCCGCGAAGGCTCAGAGGTTCCCACTTACCGCAAGAGATATCCGTCAACGAATGGCGGCCAAAGGCAGGCGGCTTACGCCGCGCGCGCCTTCCTCGTCGCCTCGGCGTCGACCATGGGCGGCTCACCGGTGATGACGACGCCATAGGCTGCTCTGGCGTGGTCGCGGTCGACCTTGCCGAGCTTCACGTCTTCCAGCACCCGCTCGGGATCGCGCTCGAACGGGTTGCCCCAGCCGCCGGCGCCGGGCAGCACGTGACGGAAGAGATCGCCGTTCCGCAAGGTCACCGGGTTGGTGATCAGCACCGGGAGGCTCCTCGCCTCGCCGTCCGGATTGACGATCGAGAGGCACGGCGATCCCGGCTTGCCGCCGGCAAGGCCGAACGGCGGGAAGCGGCGCTTGTCGGAACGCAGCGTCATCGTCCCGGCGTCGCCGAGGAAGCGGTAGTCGCGGATCATCGAGAGGCCGCCACGATGCTTGCCGGGGCCGCCCGAGTTCGGCACCAGGCCGTACTGCTCGATGCGGATCGGGTACTCGGCCTCGATCATCTCGACCGGCACGTTCGACTGGTTGGCGCCCATGTGGGTCACGCCCTCCTGCCCGTCGCCGACGGCAGAGCCGCCCCAGTTGCCCATGAAGGTCTCGACGAAGACGAAGGGCTTGCCCTGGTATTCGCCGCCGATCGCCGGGATCGACGAGCCGCCGTTGCCGTCCGCCGGCACGCGATGCGGGACCGCCTGGGCCAGCGCGCCGAACACCGTGTCCATGGTGCGGAAGCCGGTGATGCCACGCGCGCCGCAGGCGCCGGGCGAGCGCGGATTGACGATCGAGCCCAGCGGCGCCTTCACATGGATCGGCCGGGTGAAGCCCTGGGCGTTCGGGATCTCCTCGCCCATGATCGAGCGGATCGCCGCGTAGCAGGCGGCCTTGGTGAAGGGCACCGGCGCGTTGATGCCGGCCGGCACCTGCGGCGAGGTGCCGTCCATGTCGACGGTGATCTCGTCGCCCGCGACCGTGACCGCAGCGCAGAAGCGGATCGGCTCCGGGTTCTCGCCGAAGCCGTCGATCCAGGACTGGAACTTGTAGGTGCCGTCCGGGATCTCGGAGATCACCGAGCGCGCCAGGCGTTCGGCATGGTCGTGGATCTCGGCGAAGGTGGCGCGGAGAGTTGCCTTGCCGTACTTGGCGAACAGCGACTGGATCTCGCGCACGCCGATCGCGGTCGCCGCGATCTGGGCGTTGAGGTCGCCCATCACCTTCTCCGGCACGCGGACGTTCGCCGAGAGAATGTCGAGCACCGCCTGATTGTCGACACCGTTGGCGCTCAGCTTGATGAACGGAAGGCGCAGCCCTTCCTGGTAGATGTCGACCGAGCCGATCGAGTTGCTGCCCGGAACGATGCCGCCGACGTCGTTGTGATGCGCGACCGTGGTCGCCCATCCCTCCAGCGTGCCTTCGAAGAACACCGGCCGGATGATGTAGATGTCCGGCAGATGCTGGCCCGACGAGAGATAGGGATCGTTGAAGATGAAGACGTCCTTCTCGGCGATGTCGCCCTCATAGCGCTTGATCAGCGCCTGCATCGCGTCGTGGAAGCTGCCCAGATGGAGCGGCGTGGTGAGGCCCTGTGCCAGTGTTCCGCCATGGGCGTCGCAGACCGCGGTCGAGTAGTCCATCGAGTCACGCACGATGCCGGAGCATGCGGTGCGGAGCACGATCAGCGCGATCTCGTCGGCGACCGCGTCGAGCGCGTTGCGGACGATCTCGGTCAGGACGGGATCGATGTTGGATACGGCCATGGTCAGGACCCGAAGACGACGTTGACGTTGCCGAGCGCATCGCGGGAAGCGGACGCGCCGGGAGGAACGACGGTGGTGCCCTCGTATTCCTCGATGATCAGCGGCCCGGACCTCGGGCTCGAGGTGAGCGCGGCACGGCCGAGCACGGGCGTGTCGATGCGGCCATGGCGCGGACCGAAATAGGCGGGGCGCCTGATCTCTTTCGCCTCGTCGCGGCCCGAGGAGACCTTCATGGTTTCTGCCGATCCGCCGGCCGGCGAGGTCGCCGTCACCGAGAGTGCCACGATCTCGGTCGGCACAGTGCCGCGGAAGTTATGGCCGTATGTGGCCTGATGCTCGGCTTCGAAGCGGGCGGGCAGCGCCTTCAGGACATCGCCGGTCACCTTGCCGTCGGGGATCGAGACCGGCAGCTCGAAGGCCTGGCTGGTGTAGCGCATCGAGGCGACGCGGCTGAGCGTCGCCGTCTTGGCCCAGGGCCCGAGCTTCGCCAGCACCTCGGCCGAAAGCTCGTCGAGGATGCGCGAGACCTCCGCCGGATCGGCGGTTAGCGTCTGCTTCAAGAATCCGCGCGAGCGGCCGAAAGCGACGTCGGAGACAAGAAGCCCGATCGCCGACAGCACGCCGGCGGCCGGCGGCACGATCACGCGCGCGATGCCGAGTTCCTTCGCCAGGTGCGGGCCGAAGATGCCGCCATTGCCGCCGAAGGCGACGAGGCCGAACTCTCGCGGGTCGCGGCCGCGATATGTAGATACTGCCTTGAGCGCGCGCATCATCGTCGCCGACGCGACCTCGAAGACGCTCCAGGCCGCAGCCTCGGCCGTGGAGCCGAGACGGTGCGCGACCTTCTCCTCGATCACGGCCTTCGCCTTAGCCGCATCGATCGGCACGGTGCCGCCGGCGAGCGCCTTCGGATTGACGAAGCCCAGGATCACGTTGGCGTCGGTGACCGTCGCCTCGGCGCCGCCCAGGCCGTAACAGGCCGGCCCCGGCATGGCGCCCGCGCTTTCCGGTCCCACCTTGAGGCCGCCGCCGCGGTCGAACTTGACCAGGCTGCCGCCGCCGGCGCCGACCTCGGAGATGTCGATGACGGGCAGCTTCAGCGCATAGCCGCCACCCTTCACCAGGCGGCTAGAGAGCGAGATGCCGCCGCCGACCTCGTACTCGTCGGTATGAGCGATCTTGCCGCCCTCGATCAGCGAAGCCTTTGCCGTGGTGCCGCCCATGTCGAGGGTCAGCACGTCCTTCATGCCGGCAGCGGCCGCGACCTGCGCCGCGCCGATCACGCCGGCGGCAGGACCGCATTCGACGATGCGCGCCGGCTGATCCATCACCGTCGGCGCGTCGAGGATGCCGCCGGAGGACTGCATGACGAGCAAGCGCCCGGCGACGCCGTCGCCCTTCAGGCGCTTCGCCAGCTCGCCGATATAGGTCTTCACCGGCGGGCCGACATAGGCGTTCACGACCGAGGTGCTGGTCCGCTCGTACTCCCGGATCTCCGGCAGGATGTCGACCGACAGCGTGACGAAGGCACTGGGGAACGCCTGCTTCAGCTTCTCGCCGACGCGGCGCTCATGCGCGGGATTGGCATAGGAGTGGAGGAAGCAGACCGCGATCGCCTCGACGCCGGCCTTCCTGATCTCGGCGATCACGCGGTCGAGATCCTTCTCGTCGAGCGCCGTCAGCACGCTGCCGTCGGCATTGAGGCGCTCGGTCACCTCGAAGCGGAGATTGCGTGGCACCAGCGGCGCCGGCTTGACCCAGATCGGATCGTAGAGCTTCGGCACGCGCACGCGGCGAAGCTCGAGCACGTCGCGGAAGCCGCGCGTGGTGATCAGCGCGGTCTTCGCCCCCTTGCCTTCCAGGATCGCATTGGTCGCGACCGTGCAGGCATGCAGCACCTCGGTGACGTCGGCGCCCTTGACGTTGCGCGCCTTGAGCAGGTCGCGCACGCCGTCCACCACGGCGGCGGCATAGTCGCCCGGCGTCGAGAGCACCTTGTGGGTGGCGATGGTGCCGTCGGGAAGCGTCGCGGCGATGTCGGTGAAGGTGCCGCCGATATCGGCGGCGATGCGGATGGCAGAACTCATGCAATGGAGCCTAGGGGGAAGGAATTCGAGGGTCGAGTTGCGCTTCCCGATTTAACCCGATAAGCCCGGCTGATAGGCCCGATCAGCGTCGTTTCACCTTTACGATCGGGCACTTGGAAGCGCCCCGGCAGGCGCCTAGCCTCGGCGCCATGAAGCCCGTCCGCACCAAGTATCCCCGCCGCGTCCGCACCGTCGAGAACGTCTTCATCCCGATGCCCGACGGCCGCAAGCTCGCCGCCCGCATGTGGATCCCCGAAGACGCCGAGGCCGACAAGGTGCCGGCGATCTTCGAATACATGCCCTATCGCAAGCGCGACCAGAGCCGCGCCCGCGACGAGGCGATCCATCACTATCTTGCCGGCCACGGCTACGCCTGCTTCCGCATCGACACGCGCGGCTCTGGCGATTCCGACGGCGTCCTGCGCGGCGAGTGGGAACAGGGCGAGATCGACGACGGCACCGCCGCCATCGACTGGGCGGTGAAGCAGCCCTGGTGCTCCGGCACCGTCGGCATGATCGGCAAGTCGTGGAGCGGCTTCTCTGCCCTGGCGATGGCCGGCACCGGCCATCCGGCGCTGAAGGCGATCATCCCGGTCTGCGCCGGCGACGACCGCTATCACCAGTCGCTGCACTGGACCGGCGGCACCTTCCTCGCCGAGCAGCTGTGGTGGACCGACACCATGGTGATCTTCAACGCGCGCCCGCCCGATCCCGAGATCGTCGGCGACAGGTGGCGCGACATGTGGAAGGCCCGCCTCGCCGACAATCATCCCTGGATGATCGACTGGCTGAAGCACCAGCGCCGCGACGCCTTCTGGAAGCACGCCTCGCTCTGCGAGAAGGACAGGGTGACCGCGGCGGTCTTCGCGGTCGGCGGCTGGGCCGACTACATCTCGCGCGCGGTCCCGCGCCTGATGGCGAACCTGAAGGGGCCGCGCTTCGCCCTTCTCGGCCCCTGGGGCCATCACTATCCGCATGACGGCGTGCCGCCGCCGACGACGGGCTTCCTGCAGGACTGTGTCCGCTTCTTCGACCGCTACTGCAAGAATGCCGACAACGGCTGGGACAAGGAGGCGACCTACCGCGCGTATATCCAGTCGTTCCAGAAGCCGTCGACCAAGTACACGGAGAAGCCCGGCCGCTGGGTGGCACTCGATGCCTGGCCATCGGACAAGGTCCAGCCCCTCGCCTTCCACCTCAACCCCGGCCGCCTCGACAAGCGGGCCAAGCCTGAGCAGGCGCTGACGCATTCCTCGCCGCTTGCGACCGGCTTCGCCGCGACCGAGTGGCTCAGCATGGACATCGAGGGCGAGCAGCCGCGCGACCAGCGCGAGGACGACGGCCGCTCGCTCACCTTCGATAGCGAGCCGCTGACGAGGACGATCGATATCCTCGGGCGCGCCTCGCTCGAGATCGACATCGCGGTCGACCGGCCGGTGGCCCAGCTCTGCGCGCGGCTCTGCGACGTGGCGCCGGACGGCACCTCGGCCCGTGTCGCCTTCCAGGTCCTCAATCTCACCCATCGCGACAGCCACGAGCAGCCGACGGCGCTGTCTCCAGGCAAGCGCATGCGCGTTCGTGTCGACCTGCCCGATGTCGGCTACAGCTTCGCCAAGGGACATCGCGTCCGCCTGGCGCTCTCGACCTCCTACTGGCCGATCGTCTGGCCGGCGCCGGAGCCGGTGACGATGACGGTCTTCACCGGCGCCAGCACCTTCTCTCTGCCCGTTCTCAAGGGCGCGACGAAGAAGCCGAAGTTCGGCAAGAACGAGCGTGGCCCCGAGATCAACGTCGAGGTCATCGAACCGAAGAAGATCGAGCGGCGCATAGTCCAGGACGGCATGACCGGCGAGATCGCGGTCGAGACCATCGGGACGGGCGGCTTCCTCGGCCCCGGCCGCAAATGGAAGATCACGCCGATCGGCACGGTGATCGGCCACACGCTCTACAAGCGCTTCGGCATCGTCGAGGGCGATCCGACCTCGGCCAGGGGCGAGTATCGCCAGACCTATGAGCTTGAGCGCGGCGACTGGAAGATCCGCATCCAGACGCATCTGACGTTCCACGCCACCAAGACCGACTGGGTGCTGAAGCAGGAGGGCGTCGCCTATGAAGGCGACTCCGAAATCTTCCGCAAGACCTGGTCCCACACCCAGCCGCGAGACCTGATGTGACCGACAAGCTCTACAGCCGCGATCCTTCCTTCGGCGTCGTCGTTTCCGAGGACGTGATGGTGAAGATGGCCGACGGGATCCATCTCGCCACCGACATCTATCGTCCGGCGCTACCCGACGGCACCCCGGCACCGGGCAAGTTCCCGGTGATCTTCACCCGCACCTCCTACGACAAGTCGAACCCGGTGATGCAGATCGGGCCAGTGGCGAAGTTCTTCACACCGCGCGGCTACGTCACCGTCGTGCAGGACTTGCGCGGCCGCGGCCTGTCGGAAGGCCATGGCCAGTACTTCCACGTCGCCAACGTCCGTGAGGGCCTCGACGGCGTCGACTCTCTCGCGTGGATCGCGTCCCAACCCTGGTGCGACGGCCGCATCGGCATGGTCGGCAGCTCGCATTCCGGCATCGTCCAGAACGTCGCCGCCTTCCACAAGCCGCCATCGCTGAAGGCGCTGTGGGTCGACGTCTGCCCGACCTCGGCCTTCGACTGGGAGGCGCGCCAGGGCGGCGCCCAGGCGCTGCAGATGTTCGCCGCGCTCTTCCTCCATGGCTGGGACGTGCCGGAGATCCAGGGCGACGCCGCCGCCAAGCGCCGTATCGAGTCCGCGGTCGAGAACATGCGCGAGCTGCTGGTCACTGGCCCGTGGAAGCCGGGACAGAACCCGCTCTCGGTCGTGCCCAATCTCGAACAGGTCCTGATGCGCTACCAGAACAACGGCATCAAGGACGACTGGTGGAACATGGACGTGCTGGAGCATAAGGCACACTTCGATCGCTTCGCCGATATCCCCTGCGTCGTCTCGTCCGGCTGGTTCGATCCCTTCGTCGCCGACGTCGCCGGCCAGTACCAGGCGCTCTCGAAGCGGCTCAAGTCGCCGCAGCGCATGGTCGTCGGCCCCTGGGGCCATGCCGGCATGCGCGCCGGTGGCACCGCCTCGATCGAGGTCGATTTCGGCGCCGGCGCGGACTGGGGCTATCGCGTCTACAACGCCGAGCGCCTGCGCTGGTTCGACAAGTGGCTGAAGGACATCGACACCGGCGTCGAGAAGGACGCGCCGGTGCGCTACTTCGAGATGGGCGGCGGCTCCGGTGCCCGCACCAGGCGCGGCCATCTCGACCATGGCGGCGCTTGGCGGACGGACCAGCAGTGGCCACCGAAGGGCTCGACGCCGACGCCGTATTACCTCGCCGCCGACGGCAAGCTGGCCCAGGCACCGGCCGATGCCGCGCCGATCACCTGGACGCACGATCCCGACCATCCGGTCGCGACGATCGGCGGCGCCGTCGCGGGCTTCCTCGAATGGGTGAAGCCGGCACCGGGCATGGACATGGCCTATGTCAGTCCGCGCGCCCGAATGCGCTCGCTCGTCCCCGATGGCCCGATGCACCAGAAGGAACGACCGGATCAGGTCGGATCGCGCGCTCCCTACCCGCTGCTCTCCGAGCGCCGGGACGTGAACGTGTTCGAGACCGAGCCGCTGAAGCAGGACGTCGTCATCGCCGGCCCGATCGAGGCCAAGGTTTGGGTCTCCTCGTCGGCACTTGATACCGACGTGACCGTCAAGCTGCTCGACGTCTCGCCACCGACGGCGGAAGACCCGGCCGGCTTCCACATGCTGCTCTGCGACTCGATCCGGCGCCTTCGCTTCCGCAACGGCTACGACAAGGAAGAACTGCTGAAGCCCGGCGAGATCGTCGAGGTCACGGTCGAGCTGCCGCCTTTGGCCAACCGCTTCAAGGCGGGGCACAGGATCCGCGTCGACATCGCCTCCTCGAACTTCCCGCGCTTCGACATCAATCCGGGCACCGGCGAGCCGCTCGGCCGCCATACCCACAAGGTCAAGGCGCGCAACACGCTCCATATCGACAAAAAGCATCCGTCGCACATCGTGCTGCCGGTGATGAAAGGCTGAACCATGCGTATCGCGACCATCCACATCGGCCAGGAAACCAACGACTTCAATCCGCTGCCAACGACGATCGACGACTTCAAGGCCTTCGGCATCCTCGAAGGCCAGGAGATCATCGAGAAGATGGCCGGCAAGGGCCAGGTCGGCGGCTGCGTCGATGCGATGGCGGCCTCCGGCATGAACGTCGAGTGGGTACCGATCATCTCCGGCTGGGCGATGGCGGGCGGACGCATCGACACCGGCGCGCGGCTCTTCTTCGAGGAGCGGATCGGCACGGGCCTGCGCAAGGCCGGCAGGGTCGACGCCCTGGCCCTCCACCTGCATGGCGCGGCCGCGGCCGAAGGCGTCGACGACGTCGAAGGCGCGCAGCTCGCGATCTGCCGCGCCATTCTTGGCCCCGACGTGCCGATCGTGCTCTCGCTCGACCACCACGCCAACATCACGCGCCAGATGGTCGAGCTCTCGACCGCCATTGTCGCCCACCGCACCCAGCCGCACGACACCTACGACACCGGCCGGCTCGCCGGCGACATGCTGGTCCGCATCCTGCGCAAGGAGATCAAGCCGGTGATGGCGTGGCGGAAGATCCGCCTGATCACCCACCAGGAGCAGTTCCTGACCTCCCAAGGCCCGATGAAGAAGTGGTTCGACCAGGCCCGCGACTGGGAAGCGAAGGACAAGCGCGTGCTGCACGTGGCGCTCTGCCCGATGCAGCCCTGGCTCGACGTCGCCGAGGGCGGCTGGACCACCATCGTCAACGTCGACGGCGACCGGGCGCTGGCCGAGAAGCTCGCCGACGAGTCCGCCGACTTCGCCTGGTCGATGCGGAAGGACTTCATGGTCAAGGAAGCCGTCTCGGTGGACGACGCGGTGCGCCGCGCCGATCAGGCGGCGAAGGGCGTGATCGTGCTCAGCGACACAGGCGACACGGTATTCGGCGGCTCGGCCGGGGACTCAAACCTGATCCTGGAGTCGATCCTCAGGCTCGGCATCAAGAGCAAGGCCCTGATGCCCCTCATCGAACCGCAGACGGTGGCCAAGCTGGTCGCCGCCGGCGAAGGCGCCGAAGTCACGCTTGCGGTCGGTGGCCACAGTGCGCCGAAGTTCTTCACGCCCCTCACCGTCACCGGCCGTGTGAAGAAGATCGCGTCCGGCGTGGTCAAGGTGCCGGTGTTCCAGCAACCCGAGCACGACATGGGCCGCACGGTGTTCTTCGAAGTCGGGCCTGCGACGCTGATGATCAGCGAGAAGCCGGGTGCCGCCGGCAACGTGCCCGAGGTCTATCGCTGGTTCGGCTACGAGCCCTCCGACTTCAAGATGGCGGTGCTGAAGACCGCGTCCAACTTCCAGTTCTTCAAATCGATCACCTCCGAGGTGATTCGTGTCGACACGCGCGGCCCCGGCCAGTCGGACGTGGTGGGACTGCCCTGGCAGCGCGTGCCCCGGCCGATGTATCCGATGGAAGAGCCGAAAAGCTGGCGCGGCTAGCCCGCGTCTGGCGATGATCGGGGCATGACGCATCCCTATCGTCGCCTGCTCCGGGATCCGGACATCCGCACGCTCTGGGCCGG
>JBGALV010000178.1:0-4570 GCA_044223515.1 Alphaproteobacteria bacterium | reverse complement strand
GATCCCGCGCGCGCTCCGACCTCTTCTCGGCAACCGCATCTATGGCTGCGACGACTGCCTCTCAGCATGTCCCTGGAACAAGTTCGCGCGCGCGACGCATGAGGCCGGCCTGCTGCCGCGGAGCGAGCTGTCGGCGCCGAGGCTCGCGGAGCTGGCGATACTGGACGATACCGCGTTCCGAAAGATGTTCTCAGGCTCCGCGGTGAAGCGTCTCGGACGCGACCGCTTCGTGCGCAATGTGCTGATCGCGATCGGCAACAGCGGCGACCCGGCGCTTGCGCATGTCGTGGAGCGGCTGCTCGACGATGCGGCGCCTATAGTCAGAGGGGCGGCTGTGTGGGCGTTGGCGCGGCTGGCGCCTGAGCGCGTCGCTGCGATGCGCCATCGCGCAAATGCGGAGAGCGACGACGTCGTTCGGAGCGAATGGCTGGCATCCAGCCCCCCACCCTAACCCTCCCCCACGTTGGGGGGAGGGGATACGAGGCGTCTCGCCCTCACTCTTCTCTCTTATCCCCTCCCCCTTGACGGGGGAGGGTCAGGGTGGGGGTGAGATGCAGAACTCGCTGCTTACGACAGCCCCTGCGTCTTCATCATCCGCTGCGTCGCCGGACGCGCCATCACGGCGTCGACGCAGCGCTTGATGTTCGGATAGGTTGCCGCCGGCTTCTTCATGTTCCGGCTCCAGCGCGCCATCATCATCAGGAAGATGTCGGCGGCGCTGAACGTGGCACCGAGCAGGAAGGGCCCCTTCTCCAATGCCTTGTCGAGAACGGCGAACATCGGCTGGAGTCGTTCCTCCGACACCGCCTTCACCTCGGCTTGGCCCGCCTCGGTCTTGGCGTAGTACTCGGGATGGTAATATTCGATGTAGGCTTCCTGCACCGTGTTGGTCATGTAGACCAGCCATTGATAGAACATCGCCCGCTCGGCCGAGCCGACCGCCGGCGCCAGGCCCGAGCCCGGATGCCTGTCGACCAGGTGCAGCATGATCGCCGCGGTCTCGTAGATGACCTGGTCGCCGTCGACCAGGGTCGGGACCCGCCCGTTCGGGTTGAGCTTCAGGTATTCGGCCTTCTTGTGCTCGCCCGACCTGGTGTCGACCTTTACGAGCTCGAAGGGCCCGCCGATCTCCTCGAGCAGCGCATGCGGCGCCATCGCCGCCGATCCCGGCGAATAGAACAGCTTGTACATAGGTCGAGCGTCTCCCCCCTGAAGCGATTGCCATATTTATAGCCAGATCGGGCCCTATCGTCCCCTTCCCGAATGGCCAAGATCCCATGCTATCTTTCCTGTCGATGAAGGTCCTCCTCGTCGCGCTGGCGCTGATGTTCGTGCTGCCGATCGCGTTCGCCGCCGGCCAGTCGGAGCGGCCGGCCGACGTGCCCTGGTACGCCGCCCGCCGCGACTCCTCCGGCCAGGCGCCCGATCCCACGACCACCAAGGAAGCCGTGATCCAGGCTTATGCCGCCCGCGCCGTCGGCTGGCGGCGCGCGCTCGCGGTCCATACCTGGATCGTGGTGAAACCGGCCGGCGCCGACCGCTACACGCGCTACGAGGTGATGGGCTGGGGCGTCGGCAACGGCGCGCCCGCCGTCCGCATCGACCGCACCGGCCCCGATAACTACTGGTTCGGTGCGCACCCGGAGCTTCTGATCGACCTCCGCGGCGAGGGCGTCGACACGATCATCGAGAAGGTCAAGGCCGCGGTCGAGGCCTACCCCTATCCGAACAGCTACGTCACGTGGCCCGGCCCCAACAGCAACACCTTCACCGCCTTCGTCGCACGCGAAGTGCCGGAGCTGGGCCTAGCGCTGCCGCCGACCGCGATCGGCAAGGACTTCATCGCCAGCGGCCTTCCGTTCGGCGCGGCACCCAGCGGCACCGGACTCCAGCTCTCGCTGTTCGGCCTCGCGGGCTTGACCGTCGCGATGAAGGAAGGCCTCGAGCTCAACTTCCTCGGATTGACGGTCGGCCTCTCCGCCTTCCCGCCGACGATCAAGCTGCCCGGCGTCGGCTCGATCTGATGAGCCTCACGCGCGAGCAGATCCGGTCGGGCTGGGTCCAGAAGATGGCCCAGGAAGCCGGCCACACGATGAAGGTGCTGACCGAGGCGGAGCTCGCGGAGTCGCGGCGCGAGACCCTGGCCTGCGCGCCCTCGAAGGACGTCTGGGTGTTCGGCTACGGATCGCTGATCTGGAACCCCGCCTTCCATTTCGTCGAGCGCCGCATCGGCACGATCCACGGGCATCACCGGCGCTTCTGCCTGTGGACCACGCTCGGCCGCGGCTCGCCGGACTGCCCCGGCCTGATGCTCGGCCTCGACCGCGGCGGCTCCTGCCGCGGCGTCGTGCTCCGCATCGCGCCCGAGCTCATCGAGAGCGAGCTCGACGTGCTGTGGCGGCGCGAGATGGTCTCCAACGCCTATGTGCCCACCTGGGTGCGTGCCACGACCGACGAAGGCGACGTCCACGCCATCGCCTTCACCATCAACCGCGCGCACGAGCGCTACGCCGAGAAGATGTCGGAGGAGAAGGCGGCCGACGTGATCGCGCGCGCCGCCGGCCGCATCGGCCCCTGCCGCGACTACCTTCTCAACACGGTCGAGCATCTCGACCAGCTCGGCATCCACGACCGCGCGATGAAGCGGCTGGCGGAGCGGGTGAAGCGCCAGGTCGCCGGAGCCGGCTCCTGACCCTCTGGCGCGTTCTCGTCCTGGCGCTGCTCCTGGCGGTCCCGGCGGCGGCCGAGCCGCTCCGCCTGACGACCAAGCCCGTCGACCTCCACCCGCGCGATCCCAAGGTCACCCGCGCCGGCCAGCTCGAGTTCATCGCCGGCCTCGAGCTTTCGAGCCGGCATTCGCGCTTCGGCGGATACTCGGGCCTGGTGATCGACGGCGCCGGCACGCGCTTGGTCTCGGTTTCCGATCTCGGCCACTGGCTGGTCGCGAAGCTCGTGCGCGACGAGACCGGAAAGCTCCGCGGCCTTGCCGAGTCGCAGCTTTTTCCGATCCTCGACCGCAACGGCAACTCGTTCACGGTCAAGCGCGCCGGCGATGCCGAGGCGCTGGAGGCGCTCGGCGACGGCAGTTTCCTCGTGGCCTTCGAGCAGGTGCATCGCATCGCCCGCTATTCCGGGCCGGAGCCGTGGAAGTCGCGCGCCGAGCCCCAGACGGCCCCCGCCGACCTCGCGCGCCAGGAGCCGAACGGCGGCATCGAGACCGCCGCACGCCTGCCCGACGGACGCCTGATCCTGATCAGCGAGACCGAAGAGCGCTCGCCGGGCGTGCTCAAGGCCTGGATCGGCGCCGGCGGCACCTGGCGCGACGCCAACTATCGCCGCCGCGGCGACTACCGCCCGGTGGACGGCAAGGCCCTTCCCAACGGCGATCTCCTGGTTCTGGAGCGCGCCTTCAACCTGCTGGGCGGCTTCGCCTCGCGGCTCGTGCGGATCCCGGCCGCCTCGATCCGTCCCGACGCCATCCTCGACGGCCGGGACGTGGCCGAGATCGCCCCGCCGCTCACCTCCGACAACTTCGAGGGCCTGGCGGTCGAGCCAGCGCCGGACGGCGGCACCTACGTCTACCTGATCTCGGACGACAACCGCGTCACGCTGCAGCGGACCCTGCTGCTTCAGTTCCGTCTAATCCCGTAATTTTATTGCGCATTTTAGCGACCTGGGCGTAAGTTGGGCCGGGTGGAGATCGGGCCCGGATGACCAAGTCAAAGTCCGCAGGAGCGAAACCGGCGGTATCGGGCGCGGAGCCGTGGAACGCGGACAGGCCGCCGCCTTCCGACTACCGCGTCATCAATCTTGCTCTTCAGGGCGGCGGCGCCCACGGCGCCTTCACCTGGGGCGTGCTCGACCGCCTGCTCGCCGACAAGCGCATCTTCATCGAAGGCATCAGCGGCACCTCGGCCGGCGCGATGAACGGCGCGCTGCTGGCCTACGGCATGATGCATGCCGGTCGCGAAGGCGCGCGCCGGATCCTCCGCGAGTTCTGGGAGCGGACCAGCGAGTTCAGCCGCTACTCGCCGTTCCAGCCCTCGATCCTCGACCGCTGGAGCGGCAACCACAATCTCGACTACTCGCCGGCCTACCAGGCCTTCGACTTCATCACGCGGATGCTGTCGCCCTACCAGCTGAACCCGACCGGCTACCACCCGGTGCGCGAACTGATCAGCGACCTGATCGACTTCGACACGCTGCGCAAGGTCAAGCACGTCCGGCTGTTCATCTCGACCACCAACGTGCGCACCGGCAAGATCCGCGTCTTCCCGATCCAGGAGATCTCGGCCGACGTGCTGCTGGCGTCGGCCTGCCTGCCGCACCTGTTCCAGGCGGTCGAGATCGAGGGCGAGCACTACTGGGACGGCGGCTTCATGGGCAATCCGGCCATGTTCCCGCTGCTCTACCAGTGCAAGGCCAACGATATCATGCTGGTCGAGATCAACCCGATCCGCATCGACGAGGTGCCGCAGACCGCGCGCGGCATCGTCGACCGCATGAACTCGATCAGCTTCAACGCGACGATGATGCGCGAGATGCGCACCATCGCCTTCGTGACCCAGAT
>JBGALV010000177.1:0-4568 GCA_044223515.1 Alphaproteobacteria bacterium | reverse complement strand
TTGAACGACTGCAGCGCGTTGCCGGCATCGATGCCGGCGCCGATCTTCACCTGGCCCTTGCCGTCATAGCCGAAGCGCCGCGTCTTCAGCACCGACGGCCGGCCGAGATTGGCGACGGCGCGCTCGAGGTCGGTGAGGGTGTCGACCTGCCGATAGGGCGCGGTGCCGATGCCGAGCTTCCGGCAGAATTCCTTTTCCAGCAGGCGATCCTGCGCGACGCGCAGCACCGCGGCCGAGGGACGCACCGGCTTCGACTTCGCGAGGCGGTCGAGCGCCTCGGCCGGCAGGTTCTCGAACTCGAGGGTGATCGCGTCGACATCCTTCGCGAAGGCGTCGAGCGCAGCCGTGTCCATGTAGTCGGCGACCGTCGCCTTGTCGCAGACCTGCTGGCAGGGCGAGTCCTTCTCCGGCGTGAAGACGTGGACGCGATAACCCAGCTCCGCCGCGGCGAGCGCGGTCATGCGGCCGAGCTGGCCGCCCCCCATCATGCCGATGGTCGATCCGGGCGGGAGAGCGCTCATCCGGCCACGTCTATCCGCTGGGGGCTTCGGCGACGGCGGCGGTCTGGCGCTTGCGCCAGTCGGCGAGCCGGCCGGCGAGCTTCTTGTCCGAGAGGGCGAGGATCGAGGACGCGAGGAGGGCGGCGTTGATGGCGCCGGCCTTGCCGATCGCGAGCGTGCCGACCGGGATGCCGCCCGGCATCTGGACGATGGAGAGCAGGCTGTCCATGCCCTTGAGTGCCTGGCTTTCGACCGGCACGCCGAGGACCGGCAGCGTCGTCATCGAGGCGCACATGCCGGGCAAATGGGCAGCGCCGCCGGCGCCGGCGATGACCACCTTGAGCCCGCGGCCGGCCGCGCCCTCGGCATAGGCGACAAGCCGCTTCGGGGTGCGATGGGCGGAGACGATCCGGGTCTCGAACGGCACGGCCAGCGCCTTCAGCACGTCGGCGGCATGGGCCATCGTCGCCCAGTCCGACTGGCTTCCCATGATGATCCCGACGAGGGGGGCCTTGGCCATGTGACGATCCTAGCGGAAAAGGAAGCGCGGGATCATAGGGACACCGCCGCCCGAGGCAAGGCTCACGCGGTGATGTCCGGGAGCAGTTCGCTCCGCAGCTTCTCGATCATGTCCCTCAGCTGCAGCTTTCGCTTCTTCAGCCGCTGCAGGCGCAGGCGGTCGAACGGCATCGCGTCGCTCATCCGCGAGATGACGTCGTCCAGGTCGCGGTGCTCGCTTTCCAGTTCGGCGAGCTTTCGGCGAAGCGGTTCGAGATCGTCCATGTGAGCTTCATCTTAACGCCGGCTTGCCAAAGCCGCTGCCCCTCGCCAGTCTCCTAGCGCAACTGACCGGCCAGGGCAAACCGGGACCCAAGATGCCGACGACGGATTTCCCGACCTTCGCCGAGGCGCTCTATGCCCGCCCCAGCGTTGCCTCCGCCTGCCTGGACCTGCAGGACCGGCGCGGCCTTGACGTCGTCCTGCTGCTGTATGCCTGCTGGCTCGGCGTCCGCGCGCGCGGGCTCACCCGCGAGCAGGGTGCTGCGCTGATCGCCTCGACGCAATCCTGGCGGTTCGAGGTTGTCCGGCCGCTGCGAAGGCTCCGGCGTCGGCTCCGGGCGGGCCATGACGGCATGCCGCGCGAGCGCTCGGAGCCGGTCCGGTCCCTGATCAAGCAGGCGGAGCTCGCGGCCGAGCGGGCGCTGATCCAGATCCTGGACACGTCCGCCGCAGGTGTTCCGGGCGGTTCCGTCGCCGGCAATCTCGTCACCTGCCTCGATGTCGCCAGCATCATCCTTGACGGCGAAGACCGGGGCTCGCTCGATGTCCTGGAACGCGAAGCGATCGGGCTGGCCGCGGACTCGTGACCGCAGCGGTTCCCTCCGGCACGCGCGTCTACGCCATCGGCGACATACACGGCCGTCTCGACCTTCTGATCAGGCTCGAGGCGATGATCGAAGCCGACCTCGCCCGATCGTGCCCGGCGCGGACGGTCTTGGTCTATCTCGGCGACTACGTCGACCGCGGACCGGACTCGCGGGGCGTGCTCGACCACCTGCTGGACCATCCGCTGCCGGTCGACGAGATCGTCCATCTGCTCGGGAACCACGAGGACGTGATGAGCCAGTTCCTCGCCGATCACTGGGTCGGCGAGAACTGGATCAGGTTCGGCGGCCGCGAGACGCTTGCCAGCTACGGCGTCGCGCCGGAGCCCGACCTGGCGATGGACGAATGGCTGAAGCGGGCGCAGGAGCTTTTCTCGGGCGCGGTGCCGGAACGTCACCTGGCCTTCCTCGAAGGCTTGCCGCTTCGCTACGAAGAGGGAGGCTATCTCTTCGTGCATGCCGGCATAAGGCCGCGCGTGCCGCTCGACCGCCAGCGGCGTCACGACCTGCTCTGGATCCGTCACGAGTTCCTGGACTCGGGCGTCGATCACGGCTGCATCGTCGTGCATGGCCATTCGATCTCCTCGGAGCCGGAGATCCTCTCAAACCGTATCGGTATCGATACCGGCGCCTTCGTGAGCGGCCGGTTGACCGCGCTGGTGCTGGAAGGCGAGACGCGGCGCCTGTTGTCGACCTAGGTCTGCGCCATATCCGGGAAACGGAACGTCCCGCCCGGTGCCGGCAGGCCGCGCACGAAGAAGTGCGTGCTGGCGTCATCCTCAAGGGACGGGGAGGCCGACGGCCACCAGTCCTCGGGTCCGAAGCCGAACTCCAGCGTCCGGATCGGACCGGACACCAGACGCGGCAACGTCGCCCTCAGGTCGAGTGGCCGCGCCGCAATGATGTCATGAAGAACGAGACGATCGTCCACCGTGCCCGCCACCACGGCCGCGTCCCCAAGCCGGAACACCGACGTCGGCTTGTGGAGCAGGTGCCAGAGCAGGGTCGGATAGTAGTCGCGTGCCGAGAAGGTGCTTGCCGGCGCGCGCGCCCGCCGGCACAGGTTTTCGAGCCAGGTGCGATCGCTGGCCTTGTCGATATCCAGGAGCGGCGCAGGCGACGCCGGCTCGATCTCGGCGTGCGCGGAAAACCGCCTCTGCATGAGCCGCTGGAAGCCGAAGCGGGGATAGAAGTCGAGCACCCGCGGGTTGGCGAAGAGGATGACGGGCATTTCCCCTACGTCGCCCAGGAGCGCCGTCAGCAGGTGCCGCGAAAGCCCCTGGCCCCGACGATCCGCGTGCGTGGCGACGGCGCCGAGCTGGTAGCCGGCATGCTCCCTTCCAGCGACGACGAGGCGCATCCGCTCGCGACCGACAGTCGAGAAAATTTCGCCATCCTGCTCGAGGGCGAACACCTCGTAGCCGGGATGCCAGCCGCCGAGCTCGCTCCAGCGGCGGAAGGTACCGACGCGGAAGTTGCTCTCGACGAAGGCGAAGAAGCGGTCGTGCCAGCCGGTGTCGCGGTGCGTGATCCGCCGGAGGTTCATCCCGCGATGCGGGCGATGTCGTCGGCGTCGTAGCCCAGCTCGGCCAGGATCTCGGCCGTGTGCTCGCCAAGCTTCGGCACGTCATGGCGGAGAGGCAGGCGTGCCCCGTCCATCTCGATTGGCAGGCCCGGCAGCCTGGCGCGGGCGCCGTTCTCCGGATTGGTCAGCTCGACCATCGCACCCGAGGCGTTGAGATGCGGGTCGTCGAACAGGTCGGACGGCTTGGTGATCGGCGCGAAGGGGAGGCCGATGCGCTCGAGGATCTCCATCAGCTGGGATCGCGTGTAGACGCCGACCATCTTCTGGATCTTGGGGATCGTCATGGCGCGTGCGTGGACGCGCTGGCTGTTGGTCGCGAGATTCGGGTCGTTCTGCAGGTCCGGCCGCTTGAACTCCTCGCAGAACAGCTTCCACTGCGCGTCGGTGACGACGCCGATGAACAGCTTCTCGCCGTCCTTGGTGTCGAAGAGATCGTAGATCGCCCAGGGCGAGATGCGGTTCGGCATCGGGTTCGGCGCCTTGCCGGTCACCGCCTGCTGAGCCATGTGCTGGCCCACGAGCAGCGCGCAGTTCTCGAACAGCGCGCTCTTCACGTACTGGCCCTTGCCGATGTCGCGCCGCTGGTTGAGCGCGGCCAGGATCGCGATCGCCGCGAACATCCCGCCCATGATGTCGTTGACCGATGAGCCGGCGCGGAGCGGTCGGCCCTCCGGCCCGGTCATGTAGGCGAGCCCGCCCATCATCTGCACGATCTCGTCGAGCGCGGCGCGATGCTCGTAGGGTCCCGCCAGGAAGCCCTTGAGCGAGGCGTAGATGACCTTGGGGTTGAGCTTTGCCACCGCCTCGTAGCCGAGGCCGAGGCCTTCCATCGCACCGGGACGGAAGTTCTCGGTCACCACGTCGGCGGTCGAGACCAGCCGCGTGATCACCTCCTTGCCTTCCGGCGACTTGAGGTCGAGCGCGACCGAGCGCTTGTTGCGGTTGAAGTTCATGAAGAAGCCGGCGCCGGCGCCGACCAGCCGGCGGGTGTTGTCGCCGTTGGGCGTCGGCTCGATCTTGATCACGTCGGCGCCGAGGTCGCCCAGCACCATGCCGCAGGTCGGGCCCATCACCATGTGGGTGAACTCGACGACGCGG
>JBGALV010000176.1:0-4682 GCA_044223515.1 Alphaproteobacteria bacterium | reverse complement strand
GACGAGATGATCCAGAACTTGCCCCAGCTCGACTTCAGCAGGCTGCCGAACAGCCAGAAGACGATCTGCTGCAAGGCCTCGGGCGAGGCGACGAACTGCAACAGCGAGAGCAGGGCCTGGAACAGGAAGAGAAGGGCGATGCCGGCCAGCACGAGCATCTCGGGCGAGGCTCCGCGGAAGCGACCGATCAAGTAGACGGCGGAGCAGGCGATGCCGGCGAACAGGAAGGCGCTGATCGGGATCGCGTACTCTTCCGGCACCGGGATGAAGACACCGAAGACGATGACCAGCGCCGCGCCGAATCCGGCGCCGGCGGAAATGCCGAGCGTGTAGCTCGATGCCAACGGGTTGTTGAGAATCGTCTGCATGATCGCGCCGGAAAGCCCGAGCGCGGCACCGACGACGAGCGCCACCAGCGCCACCGGCAGACGGATCGTCCAGACGATGGCGTCGACCGTCCGGTCATGGGCGAGGCCGAATACGGACCTCGCCACGGCGTCGACTGCAAGGAAGGCTGGACCGGTCACGATGTCGAACAGCGCGCTGACGACGATCGCGGCGAGGCCGACGACCAGCACCGCCGCGCGGCGCGCGGCGATGCGGTCGTAGGCGGCGGCGACGGATGTGCTCACGGCTTGAGCGGCAGCATCCAGGTGCCGCTATAGGCGACCGGGAGGTACTTCTGGTGATACTCGCGGAACGAGCGCTCGGGGTCGACGTCGCGGAACGCATCGGGATAGAGCCGCTGGCCGATGTACTCCATGGCGACGAAGTCGAAGAGCGTGCGCGCGAGCCCGTGCTCGATCGCGTTCACGTTGCCCGACTTCACCGCCTTGAGATCCGCCCAGCCGGCGCGTGCCGCGTAGGGCGCGAGCGACGAGCGGGTTGTCTCCGGGGTCGCGTCGTATCCGGTCTTCACCGCCTTGGGACGGTTCACCCAGGACGAGCCGGCGATGAGAATGACGTCGGGATTGGCGGCGATCACCGACTCCGGATTGAGCGGTCCCCACGGCCCGGGAATCTTCCCGGCGGCGATGTTCTCGGCCCCCATCAGGTCGAGGATCTTCCCCCACATCGTGCCGTTGTAGGTGTTGCCGATGGTGTCGGAGCCAGCTTGTCCCAGCTCGACATAGACCTTGGGCTTCGTCGACGCCTGGGCCTTGGCCACTCGTGCCATCACGTCGCGATACCGGCTCTCGTAAAGCGTGGCGAGCTCCTCGGCGCGCGCTTCTTGCCCCATGACCTTGCCGAGAGCGCGGGTGGATGCGACGTGCCGCTCCAGAAGCTGGGCGTTGTAGTCGATCACCACCATCGGGATGCCGGCGGCCTCGATCTTCGCGGCCCCGTCCTTGAGCGAGTTGTAGGTCCATTCCGCGACGAGGAAGACGTCCGGCCTCAGGCCGATCAGCTTCTCGATCGAGAAGGTGTTCTCGTCCGAGTTTCCGATGTCCGGCATGTCGGCGAGGTTCGGAATCACCGCCTTGTACCGGGCGAAGATGGCCGGCCTCCAGCCCTCCCAGGGTCCGCGCGATATGCCGACGACCTTCTTCCAGCTGTCGACGCCTGCGACGGCGGTGAACTCCTCGAAGTTGAAGTTCACGACCACGCGGGTGACCGGCGTGTTGATGACGACCTTGCGCCCGAGCGCGTCGACGACTTCGGTCTGGGCGGCGAAGGCGCCGAGGGTGTGGAGCGAGATGGCGGCGGCTGAGACGGCCGCCACGAAGAGCCTGCGGATCATTTGCATCTCCGTGAAAAGAGAATTGGGACTAGTGCTTCATCTGGTTTGAGGCCGGCGGCGTCCCGGCACCTTCGCCGCGCTGCACCGCGACCTCGATCGTCGCCGTTCCCGCCTTCTCGAAGGTCACCGTCAGGGGAATCGTCTTGCCGGCGGTGAGCGGGGCCTTAAGTCCGAGCAGCATCACGTGGAACCCGCCCGGCTTGAGCTCGACGGTCTTGCCGGGCTCGATGTCGATCGCCGCCACGGGACGCATCCTCATGACGTTTCCCTGGGTGACGATGGTGTGGAGTTCCACCTTCGCCGAGGCAGGCGACTGAGCGGAGACCAGCCGATCCGCGCTCTGTCCGTGATTGATGATCGTCAGGTAGGCGGCGCCGTTCGGCGTGCGCCCGGCCGTGGGTCTGGACCAGGCGTCGACGATCTCGAGCATGCCGACCCGAACTTCGCCCGCATGGGCGGCGGACGGCAGGAGCAGCAGGGAAAGAATCGCGAGGATACGTATTCTGAACAAGGGAACCTCCGATGAGTGGCGTACGCAGGGCGAACGGCCCCGAAGCGAGCGAGGGAAGAGGATCGCGGCGCCGCGCGGGCATGGCACTCGATGCGGCCGTGTAGAGGCCGCATCGACGCGGCCGGCTACGGCAGGATCAGGTCAGGAAGAGCGGATGCCCCTGCGCGGGGCGCGCGGCTCAGGCGACGGCCGGTGGAGCGCGCGGGCTCTGCGGAAGCTGCCGGCGGACTTGGAGAGGAGGCTCCTCCGCGGGCGGAACCGCCGGCGAGGCAGAGTCCGAGCGAACCTCGACCTCTCCGACCGTGGTCGGCAGGTAGGTTGCGGCGATCTGCGTATGACGACAGATCTGGCAGTGCGACGAGGCGAGATCCGACTTGTGGTGCCGGGAATCCGGATCGGAAGAGACCGGAGCCGCGCTTTCGCTCTTGTTCGCCTCGACCGAGCAAAGGACTTGGAGATCGGCGATCAGGTCGTGATCGACCGCCTGCGCGCGGGGCACATGGAACGAGACGAGAAGCGCCTGAAACAGGAAGGCCGCCAGAGCCAGCGTCGCGATCCGCGACCGGCTCCTCCAGCGACGCAACCCGCTCAGCGCGCCAGTTCGCATGTAGACCCTCCGGCGCTTAGGCTAGCCGCTGGGCTGCCCAAAGTCATGAATGGTTCGAAGCGCCGGCTGGTCAAGTTTGTCGCAGCGGCAGAAATCTTCCACGCTCGATGGACCGTTGCCGAGTCCGAGGCTGCTGGCTAGCATTGGGGTCTCGCCTCAGGAGCCGACGGGGAAACGATGCTCAAGCTCAGCATGCTGAAGCCCAGCCCGAACAGCATGACGGTGCGCATCTTCCTGCGCGCCTCGGGCCTGCCGTACGAGGAAGCCGACGTCTGGGGCCACACGCGCTCGCCCGAGTTCCTGGCGAAGTGCCCCGCGCACATGACGCCGATGCTGGAGAGCGCCGACCTGCCGAAGCAGGCGATGTGGGAGAGCTGCGCCATCGTGCAGTATCTCTGCAACAAGCACGGGCTCACGAAGTTCTATCCGACCGATCCCGCCAAGCGCGCGATGATCGACAGCGCGATGTTCTATCACACGGGCACGCTCTACCCGCTGATCTCGCGCGCGACGTATCCGGCGCTGGGCTTCCCCGCATATCCGGGCGAGGTGGGTGCCAGCGACGCTTCGCCCGCCGACAAGGCGAAGGCGCAGAAGCAGGCCGAGGACGCGATCGCCGAGCCGCTGAACGTGTTCAAGGTCTTCTATCTCGGCGACAACAAGTTCATCGGAGGATCCTCGCCGTCGATCGCCGACATGCGGGTGGCCTCCACGCTCGAGTTCCTGGCCGCGATCGACTACCCGCTGCCCGCCTGGACCAAGGCCTACATCGCCGATATGGAGCAGGCTTTGGGCCAAGCCTATCTGGAGCCGGCGGGCGATGTCCGGGGTTATGTGCAGTACGCGAAGTCGCAGAAGAAGTGACCTGACCGGGAGGCACCGATGATCAAGGGCCTTCACCACAGCGCCTATCGATGCCGGGACTCGGAAGAGACCCGGGCGTTCTATGAGGACTTCCTGGGTCTCCCCTTGAGCGGCGCGCTCGAGATCAAGGAGACCAAGAGCGGGCGCGCGACCAAGGTGCTGCACACCTTCTACCGCCTCGACGACGGCTCCTTCCTCGCCTTCTTCGAGGCGCCGGACATGGGATTCGACTTCAAGCCGCAGCACGACTTCGATCTGCACATCGCGCTCGAAGTCGCGCCCGACGTGCTGAAGCCGATGCTGGAGAAGGGCAAGGCCGCCGGCATCGAGACGCGCGGAATCGCCGACCATCGCTTCATCGACTCGATCTATTTCCGCGATCCGAACGGCTACGTCGTCGAGCTGACGGCGAAGCGACCGGATCACGACGAGCAGGTCGCGCACGCCACGAAGGAAGCGCACGGCGTGCTCGCGAAGTGGCAGTCCGACAAACAGGCCTGGAAGTAACTACAGCGCTGCGCGCGCGATGTCGCCCGGGAGCTCCGGGCGCGTCGCGAGCACTTCGTCGAGCGCGGCGGCGGTGATGCCGAGCTGGCGCAGCGTGGTCGGTGCGCCCGCCCGCGCGAGGAGGGCGAGCAAGTGCTCTTCGAGCGCTGCGATCGGAGGCGCGGCCTCGACCTCGGGGCCACGCGGCACCGCCGGATCGGTATCGCCGCGATCCCACAGCTGTGCCGGGTCGGTGAGCGCCTGTTCGGGCGACCGGCTCGTGATGCCCTTGTTCCGGGGCGAGCGCGCGATCTCGTCGCGCACGTCGGTGGCGTGAGCGAGGAAGCGCGGCAGCAGGATCGAGTGCAGCGCCGCGTGATCGACCCCGAACGCACCACCGAGCAGATGTGCGAACGCGTGTTGCACGCCGGGCGTTCCGAGATCCAAGAACCGCGCGCAATCGCTCGCACCTG
>JBGALV010000175.1:0-4690 GCA_044223515.1 Alphaproteobacteria bacterium | reverse complement strand
GATCTTCGTCAGCAGCTTGGTGGCGTCGGTCTTGTCGAGCAGGACGGCCCTGGTCGACCAGCGATATGGAAAGGCCAGACGGTTCAGCTCGTCGAGAATGCCGGGCGTGGTCGCGGTCGGAAAGCCGACGATGGTGAGGATGCGCAGATGTGTGTCGCCGAGGCGCGGCTCGAGACCGCCGGTGAGCGGCTGATCCGCGAGCAGAGCATCGAGATACATCGGCGTCTCGGGCACGCGAACGCGATGGCGTTTCGTCGAGACTGTCGAGTGAAGAAAGGTCAGCGTCTCGGCGTCATCGAGCCAGGCGCATTCCGGCATGAAGGCGTCGATGAGCTGGAGGATGCGGTCGGTGCGATCGACGAAGCCACGCAGGATCTCGTGGGCGTCGACACCAGCGTGATCGCGGCCCTCGTAGAGCCAGGACTCGGCGCGCGCAGCGTCCTCGGCCGGCGGCAGATAGAGGAAGGTCAGATAGTAACTGGACTCGAAATGCGCTCCCGCTTCCTCGAAGTCCGCCTTGCGCTCGGCATCGACCAGCGCGGAGGCGCTGTCGGCGAACCTGCTGGCGGGATAGGTGGCGGCACCGTGCCGCTGCGCCTCGACGAAGATCGCCCAGCCGGAGCCGAGGCGGCGGAAGGCGTTATTGAGGCGTCCGGCGACCGCGATCAACTCGGCCGGCACGGCGCTGTCGAGGTCGGGTCCACGAAACCGGGCGGTGCGCTGCAGGCTCCCGTCCTTGTTGAGAACGACGCCTTCGCCGACCAGGGCGACCCAGGGCAGGAAGTCGGCGAGCCGGGTGTTCCGGTTGCGATATTCGGCAAGGTTCATCATGGCGGCGCGCCCTCAGACCGAAAGGTGGCCGGGGATGCGCAGATGTCGGCGCACGACGTCGACGAACTGCGGATCGCGCTTGGCAGCCCAGACGGCGGCGAAGTGGCCGATCGCCCACAGACCGAGGCCGACCAGCCAGAGGCGCAGGCCGAGGCCAAGCGCCGCCGCCAGCGTTCCGTTCAGAATGGCGATCGAGCGCGGCGCGCCGCCGAGCAGGATGTGCTCGGTCAGCGCGCGATGGACCGGGACCGAGAAGCCCGGCACCTCGCTTGCGGTCTCGGCCGAGGTCGCCATCAGACCAGCGCTCCGCCGCCGAAGGAGAAGAACGACAGGAAGAAGCTCGACGCGGCGAAGGCGATCGACAGCCCGAAGACGATCTGGATCAGGCGCCGGAAGCCGCCCGAAGTGTCGCCGAACGCGAGCGTCAGGCCGGTGACGATGATGATGATCACCGCGACGATCTTGGCGACCGGTCCCTCGATTGACTCGAGTATCGATTGCAGCGGTGCTTCCCACGGCATTGAGGAGCCGGAAGCGTGGGCTGCGGGCGCGAGCGCCAGGGTGAGGAATGTGACGGAAGCCGCCGTCGCGATATGACGGCGGATACGCATGGCATGCTGGATCATGACGGGTCTCCTGGGGGGTGATGGTTCGCGGGAATGACGCGGTAGTCGCCGTCGGGACCGAGCCCTTCGACGCGGGCGAGCTCGGCGAGCCGGCGCGAGGCACCGCGGCCCGACAGGACCGCGACAAGATCGATCGTCTCGGCGATCAGGGCGCGCGGGACCGTGACGACTGCTTCCTGGATGAGCTGCTCGAGGCGGCGCAGCGCGCCGATCGCGGTGCCGGCGTGGATGGTGCCGATGCCGCCGGGATGTCCTGTGCCCCAGGCCTTGAGCAGATCGAGCGCTTCGGCGCCGCGCACCTCGCCGATCGGGATACGATCCGGGCGCAGGCGCAGCGAGGAACGCACGAGATCCGAGAGCGAGACGACGCCGTCCTTGGTGCGCATGGCGACGAGGTTGGGCGCCGCGCATTGCAGCTCGCGAGTGTCCTCGATCAGCACGACGCGATCGGAGGTCTTCGAGACCTCTGCGAGCAGCGCATTGGTGAGCGTTGTCTTGCCGGTCGAGGTGCCCCCGGCGACGAGGATGTTGCGGCGCTCGGCGACAGCGACGCGCAGCGCCTCGGCGTGGTCCGCGCCCATGATGCCGGCCGCGACATAGTCGTCGAGGGTGAAGACGGCGACGGCGGGCTTGCGGATCGCGAAGGCTGGGGCGGCGACGACCGGCGGCAAAAGTCCCTCGAACCGCTCTCCGGTTTCCGGCAGCTCGGCCGAAACCCTCGGCGCACCTGGATGGACCTCCGCGCCGACATGGTGAGCGACGAGGCGAACGATCCGCTCACCGTCGGCCGGCGAGAGCCGCTCACCCGTATCGGAGAGCCCTTCGGAAAGCCGGTCGACCCAGAGCCGCCCATCGGGGTTGAGCATCACCTCGACGATCGCAGAATCTTCCAGGAATCGGGCGATCGCCGGCCCGAGGGCCGTGCGCAGCATGCGCGCGCCGCGAAGGATCGCCTCCGATTTCTGGTGAGTAGCCGCCACGTCGTCCCCGTTCTCTTGCGGGACCGCGATGTGCGGCCCTGGATCGGGGATAAGTAGAAGAGGCAGAATTCAGGGCATGACAACAACCGAAATATGGTCGTCGTACTGTGGCGTGCAAAGACAGGGGAACGGCGGAAGTGGCATTTGCTTGCGAAGACTGCGCGAGCGACTATTCCGCATCGCGCGCGGGACTGACGTCTTCCGAAATCTCCTGTCGCAGTTTCGGCCCGTTTGCGAGTCGACGGCCGAGCGCGGCGATGAACGCCTCGTAGCGCTCGCCAGCCTTGGCGCGGGCGGCCTGCGCGGCGGGTTCCGGCAAGGCCGGCGTCGTCTGAAGCCAGAAGCGCACGAAGATCGCCAGCGTTTCGACGGCGATGCCGACATCGCGTTCCATGCGGGTCATGCGCCGGTCGATCTGGTCGAGCCGCTTGGTGGTCGCCGCCTCCTGGCGCTCAGCCGCGTCAGGCGACAGGAAGGACGCGATGCCAGCCTCGGCAATCAGCGAGAGGGAATGGCCGCGCCGTGCGGCATGGGCCGAAAGGGCCTTCATGACCTCAGGCTCGAGATAGACGGAGAGCCGCTGCTTCTTCGGTGATTTCGTCATGGCGCGGGTCCTACAGCTCGATGCCGTCGCCGGGGTCGAGCGAGGCCTGGCGCGCGACCTGCCGCATGGCGTCCCGCATGCGGCTAGTGCGGGCGAGGTCTTCGTCGGCGTCGTCTGCCGGATCGATCTCGAACTCGTTTTCGATCGGCGCCTTCTTCTCGATCGGCTCCACGCGGTTCAGCTCGGGCTGACGGCGGCGCTCGGATTCGGTTGTGTCCTCGTCATCCGGGCTGGCTTCCGGCGCAGCGCTCAGAATCTCGGGCGTGGACGGCAGGGCCAGATTGCTCCAGTCATCGGTCGACGCCCGCTTCGGTTTGGCGTGTGCCGGCGGCGGCAATATCCGCTCCTGGAACCGCCGATCCTCATAGTAGCGTGCCTTCTTCGCCCGGATCGGTGGCGTACCGGCGACCATGACGATCTCGTCGGACGGCGGGAGCTGCATGATCTCGCCGGGGGTGAGCAACTGCCGGGCCGTCTCGGAGCGCGACACCATCATGTGGCCCAGCCAGGGAGAGAGCCGGTGCCCTGCATAGTTTTTCATCGCCCGCATCTCGGTCGCGGTGCCGAGCGCGTCGGACACTCGCTTGGCTGTCCGCTCGTCATTGGTCGCGAAGCTGACCCTCACATGGCAATTGTCGAGGATCGAATTGTTCGGTCCGTAGGCCTTCTCGATCTGGTTGAGCGACTGGGCGATCAGGAAGCTCTTGAGCCCGTACCCCGCCATGAACGCCAAGGCGGACTCGAAGAAGTCGAGCCGGCCGAGCGCCGGGAACTCGTCGAGCATGAGCAGCAGTCGATGGCGTCCGCCCTTGGCCTGCAGGTCTTCTGTGAGGCGCCGGCCGATCTGGTTGAGGATCAGGCGGATCAGCGGCTTGGTGCGGTTGATGTCGGAGGGCGGCACCACGAGGTAGAGCGTGGTCGGATGCTTGCCGCCGACGATGTCGGTGATGCGCCAGTCGCAGCGGCGCGTGACCTCGGCGACAACGGGATCGCGATAGAGGCCCAGGAACGACATGGCGGTGCTGAGCACGCCGCTGCGTTCGTTGTCCGACTTGTTCAGCAGCTCCCGCGCTGCGCTGGCGATGACAGGATGCGGCCCGGCCTCGCCGAGGTGCGCGGTCTTCATCATCGCGGCGAGCGTCGACTCGATCGGGCGTTTCGGATCGGAGAGAAAGGCGGCGACGCCGGCCAGCGTCTTGTCGGCCTCGGCATAGAGGACATGCAGGATCGCACCGACAAGCAATGCGTGGCTCGTCTTCTCCCAGTGGTTCCGCTTCTCGAGCGAACCCTCCGGGTCGACCAGGATGTCGGCGATGTTCTGCACGTCGCGGACCTCCCATTCCCCTTTCCGGACCTCCAGTAGCGGATTGTAGGCGGCGGATTTCGGATTGGTCGGGTCGAACAGCAGCACGCGGCCGTGCCGCGAGCGGAAGCCGGCTGTCAGCGTCCAGTTCTCGCCCTTGATGTCGTGGACGATGGCCGAGCCCGGCCAGGTCAGTAGCGAGGGCACGACCAGGCCGACGCCCTTGCCGGAACGAGTCGGCGCGAAGCAGAGCACGTGCTCGGGGCCGTCATGGCGGAGATAGTCGCGATCGAGCTTGCCGAGTACGACACCGTCGGCGCCGAGCAAGCCAGCGGCCCGAACTTCG
>JBGALV010000050.1:0-34997 GCA_044223515.1 Alphaproteobacteria bacterium | reverse complement strand
CAGCCCGAGGCCGAGAGGCCCGGTCCGTACTTGGCGCCGGAATCGAGGGGGCCTGCGATCAGGAACATCTCCCACCTGTGCTCGAGCACGGCGTGGTTCGCGGCCTTGCCCTCGCCCGGCACGATCATCTCGATGATCTGGCCGTACTGGTTGGCGGCGCGCGGGTTCGCCTTCGTCACCTGATCGGGCTTGCGGCCGGCATTGTTGGTCAGCACGACATAGGTGCGGCCGGTGACCGGATTGGTCTCGACGTCTTCCGGCCGATCCATCGGCGTCGCCTTCAGGAGATCGCCGGCGCGGCGCGTCTCGATCAGGATGTCGGCCTGGCTGTCGAAGCCGTTGGCAGCCGTCAGCGGACCTTCGCCATGCACCATCGGTAGCCACCTGACCATGCCGTCGTCTGAGAACTGCGCGACGTAGAGCGTGCCGTCGTCGAGCAGGTTGCGGTTGGCGGCGCGGTCGGTCGGGTTGAAGCGGCCCTTGGTGACGAACTTGTAGAGATAGTCGTTCGCCTCGTCGTCGCCGGTATAGACCGTGAGCGTGCCGTCCGGATTGACCCAGGTGGTCGCCGCCTCGTGCTTGAGGCGGCCGAGCGCGGTGCGCTTCACCGGCATCGAAGTCGGGTCGTAGGGATCGACCTCGACGATCCAGCCGAAGCGGTTGCCCTCGTTCGGCTCCTTCTCGACGTCGAAGCGCTCGTCGTACTTCGCGAAGGCGTAGCGCGGCTTCGCGGCGAAGCCGTAGCGCTTGTAGTTGAAGGCCTCGGCGGTCCTGGTGAAGTCGCCGGCGAAGTAGCCGTTGAAGTTCTCCTCCGCCGTGAGCACCGTGCCCCAGGGCGTGGTACCGCCGCCGCAGTTGTTGATCGTGCCCATGACCTTGGTGCCGGTCGGATCGGCCTTGGTCTTGAGCCGCGCATGGCCGGCGGCCGGACCGGAGACGGTCATCTGGGTCGCGAGCGTGATGCGGCGCGCATACTTGCTGTCGTTCACCACGTCCCAGCGGTTGCCGGCCTTCCTGATCTCGACCACCGAGCCGCCATGGGCCGCCATCTCGACCTCGGCCTGCTCGCGGGTGAGCTTCTCCGGCACATCGGCGCGCACCAGGCCCCCGAACATCATGTAGGCCTCGGTGTACTCGTGGTTCACCCAGAGGAGGCCGTGGTCAGAATTGTCCGAGCCCAGCGGCAGCGGCATGTAGGCGATGAAGTCGTTGTTGTAGCCGAACTGCTTTGCCTGGGCGCCCGAGGTCTGCGCCTTCGGATCGAAGCGGGGCGCGTCGACGACGACGGGATCGCCCCAGCGGATCAGCGCCTGCGCCGAGTAGCCGCGCGCGACCTCGTGGTCGGGCTTCGGGCCATGCGCGATCTCGGCGAAGGTCAGCGTCGAACCCGAGGACTGGGCGCGTGCCTCGAGCGTCAGCGCCGGCGCCATCGCGCCGACGAGAGCCGAGGCGGCGAGGCCCTTGAAGATCTGTCGGCGCGACACGCGGCTTTCGACGATGTCGGCAAAGCGGCGTTCGGCGGACGTGTTGATGCCGGCAGCATCGGCGTCGAGGGACGCGACGTCGCTCACGGGCTTCTGGGTATCGGGCATGGCAGGCCTCCGGTCCTTGTGTGGACCCTTGTCTTAGGCCGCTGCCGTTATGCTCCGATGACGGCGATGTTGAGGAAGTGTGACGCTAGTGGCGCTGCGGCGGGTCGCGCGACAGGCCCTTGCCGGCGAGCGCGTCGAGGTAGGCCTTGAAAAGCTTCTGCTGGTTCTCACCGAGATGGCGGAGATAGGCCCAGGTGTAAATGCCGGTATCGTGCAGGTCGTCGAAGACGAGGCGGACCGCGTAGTTGCCGACAGGCTCGACCTCGAGGATGCCGACATGGCGGCGGCCGGAGACCAGCGTCTTCTGCGAGGCGCTGTGGCCCTGCACCTCGGCCGACGGGCTCTCGACGCGCAGCAGCTCGGCCGGGATCCGGAAGGCGACGCCGTCGTCGTAGACGATCTCGAGGATCTTCTCCGCCTTCCGGAGGCGAAGCTCGGTCGGCCAGGGGGCCGGCACCTCTTTTCCGGTCACCGCTTCGCGGGCCCGTCGTCGAGCGAGCGCGCCTCGTCCACCAGCATGATCGGGATGCCGTCGCGGATCGGGTAAGCCAGCTTCGCCTGGTCGCTGATCAGCTCCTGCGCCTCGCGGTCGTAGCGGAGCGGCGACTTGGTCAGCGGGCAGACCAGGATCTCGAGAAGTTTCGGATCGATGGCGCCCGCGGCGGCCTTGGATTCGGTCATGACCGGATCATGGAAGCGAGGCTCGCGGGGGTCAATGCTTGCGGAGCTCGGCGGCCGGCGCCTCGGGCGGCGTCGCCAGCGCCATGTCGAGCAGCCCCTTCAGGATCCCGGCGCGCGCCGGCAGATCCTTCGCCTCGAGCAGCGCCTGCTTCTCAGGCGGCGCGAACGGGCAGATCATCGACAGCATCGCCACCAGCCGCTCGTCGCCGGTCTTGTCGACCTGGTCCCAGTCGGCCTTGAGGCCGCGGGCATCGAAATAGGGCTTCAGCGACTGGAACAGCCCCTTGCGGTCGATCGTGGTCTCGTCGGAGACGAGATCGCTCCTGAAGCGGTCCCATCGCGGCTTCACGCGCCGGTATCCCGAACGCATCGGGAGCTCGGCTTCGACCTCGAAGCGGCAGACGCCGGTCAGCGTCATCAGGAAACGGCCATCGTCGGTCTCGCTGAAGGCGATGATCCTGCCGGCGCAGCCGATGCCGTAAAGCTCGGGCGAAACGTCCGGATCGCGTTCGTTCGCCGGATCGGTCGGCTGGATCATGCCGATCAGCCGGGGCGGCGCCAGCGCGTCCCTGGTCATCGTCAGGTAGCGCGGCTCGAAGATGTTGAGAGGCAGCCGTCCCCTCGGCAGCAGCAGCACGCCCGACAGCGGAAAGACCGGGAGCTCCGCCGGAAGCTCCTCGAAGCGGGTCGAATGAACCAGCTCCGCCATCGTGCGCGCTCCCTCAGGAGAACATCAGCGAGGAGAGGCGCTTGCGCCCGGCGATGGTCAGCGGGTCGGTCGGCCCGAACGCCTCGAAGAACTTGACTAGCTGGGCCCGCGCCGCGCCGTCGTTCCACTTGCGGTCGCGCCGGAACAGCTCCAGCAGCTCGTCGACCGCCGGCTCCTTCTCGCCTTCGGCGAACAGCGCCATCGCCAAGTCGAAGCGCGCCTGGTGATCGGCCGGGTTTGCCTGAACCTTCTCACGCAGCGGCTGCGTCGCGCCGGCCTTGGCGCCGGACGCGGCGATCTCGAGCGTCGCCGCGACCGCAGCGATCTCCGGATCCTTGGCGATCTCGGGCGGCAGATCCTTCAGGATCTCGCGCGCCTCGTCGGCGTTGCCGGCCTTGATGAGGCAGCGGAGGTGACCCGCGATCGCCTGCGGATTCTCCGGATCGTGCTGGAGGATCTGGGCATAGAGGTTGCCGGCGGCGGCGTGGTTGCCGGCATCCAGCAGGTCCTTCGCCTGGGCGAGGGCCTCCTCGATCACGTTGTCCTCTTCCGTCGGCCCGCCTGCCGTGGCGAGACGCTGGACGAACTGCTTGATCTGGCTTTCCGGCAACGCGCCGACGAAGCCATCGATCGGCCGGCCGTCCTTGAAGGCGTAGACCGCAGGGATCGACTGGATGCGCATCTGGGCGGCGATCGCCTGGTTCTTGTCGATGTCGACCTTCACCATGCGGACCTTGCCCTTGGTGGCGGCGACCGCCTTCTCGAGCATCGGGCCCAAGGTCTTGCAGGGGCCGCACCACGGCGCCCAGAAGTCGACGATCACCGGCACCTCCTTCGAGGCGTCGATGACTTCCGTCATGAACTCCTTCTGGCCGATGTCCTTGACCGGTGCGGCAGCGCCAGCGGGCGCCTGGCCCAGACCGAGCAGTGGCTCCATGGGGATCGTTCCTAATTATCCGTCAGGTATCGAGATTTAGGGTGGCGGGCTGGTGCCCGCAAGCCTCGATGAAGCGAACCAGGTCGGCCGGCTTGATCGCGGTCGTCTTTGTATTCACCAGCGGGTGGTAGTTCAGCAGGCTCTCGCGCATCATCGCGGCGTCCAGGATCACCTGGACCTTCCGCTCCTTGTCGTTGATGAGCGCGAAGGGCGTGACCGAGCCGGGGCGCACGCCGAGCACGTTCCAGAGCCGCTCGGCGCTGGCGAAGGAGAGCCGTGCCGCGCCCAGCTTGGCGTCGAGCGCCTTGATGTCGACCTTCCGGTCCTCGGACGTGACCACCAGCCAGTAGCGGTCCTTCTTGTCCTTGAGGAAGAGGTTCTTGCAGTGACCCCCGGGCAGATCGCCGCGGAGGCGCTTGGAATCCTCGACCGTGAGCAGCGGCGGATGCTCGTGGGTAACGGTCTCTATGCTTAAGTCCTTGAGGTACTGAAGCAATTGCTCCGGGCTGGTCGGCAGCGGAAGCTCGGGCGTGGGGCTTGAATCGGTCATGGCGGGCGGACCGTAACGGCCCGGACACAGCCTTGCAATGACGCGAAATCCGGCTATAGTCCGCCGCCTCGCCAGCCCGGGTCGCCCGGGAAAAGCGAGACGGAGCGCGGGCGTAGCTCAGGGGTAGAGCACAACCTTGCCAAGGTTGGGGTCGAGGGTTCGAATCCCTTCGCCCGCTCCAAATTTTCAATAGTGTAGTTCAGCGGACCTCCGTCGGCGTAGCGCCGAGAGTGCTGGCATTTGACATAACTGGATACAGTAAAGCCTCATCTCCGCCAGATTCAGATTTAGGGGAAGGTGAGGGTTGAGTAACCTCAAACCATCTAGCTCAATCAAAGATGAGCTGTTGAGAGCGGGAGACCGCGCTCTTGCGACCACGCGGGAGGGAAAGAAGAACTACGCGGAGACGCTCTCGCGGGCGCTCGCGCAAAGACTCTCCAATGCGCTTAGACATGTCTTCCCGGGAATACTGCCGGACCCAACAGGCAAAGGGCAGGAGTCCAAAGCGCGTTCGTCGAAGGGATTTAAGAAGCTCGACGTAAACTACTCAACCGTCGAGCTCGGTCTCGGCCTGGGCGTCTCGATAAAGACCATCAATTTCTCAGATCCGAAAACCAAGCGTTACACCAAGAACTACACACGCGTAGATGGCGAACTGCGTGCCGAAGCTTCCGACTACCATATTCGGCAACCCTACTCGGTTATGGTCGCCGTGGTGTTCTTACCTACGGACTCTTGTGGAGACGGCAACAAGCAAACGCCGTCGAGTTTCGGACAGGCCGTTCGGACTTTTCGATTCCGGTCCGGCAGAGAGAATCCGGAAGACGAACCAATGCTATTCGAGCAAGTCTTCATCGGGCTATACGACGTCTCTCCAGAGCAATTCGGGCAAGTCGGATTTTTCGATGTCTCAAATGCACCGCCCTGGACGGGTCGACCAGAAACCCTTCTCGACTTCGATGAGTTGGTAGATGCGGTCGTAGACGTATACGACCGCCGTAACAGTCCTCGTTTCGAATGGGCTGATGCCGCGCCGGAAAAGGTTACTGAGCCTCCGGTGGAGCCCGAAGAAGACGAATAGAGCGAAACCGTCGCTTCAATGACATTAGGTCACGAGTTTTCGTTTCGCACTCCCACACGACGACGACTTTAAATCCGAGAGCGCGCAGCATCTTCTCTTTTTGTCGATCTCGCCTTCTGTTTCCTTCGATTTTCCCAACCCAAAATTCGGCGTTCCGCTTGGGGAGTGTGGCCCGTTTGCAACCAGCATGACCGTGCCAGAAGCAACCGTGGACGAATACGGCCCAGCGCTTCGATCTATTGGCGATGTCGGGAGATCCAGGAAGATCGCGATTCTTCGTCGCGAATCTTATCCCTTGTTTCCAAAGCCACCCGCGGACTGCCAACTCCGCTCCAGTACCGGAACGGCGTATGCGCCGCATACGGTCCGAAGTCTCAGGATCAGTCAAAATTCTTTGGGCCGCGTTCATCGAAAGCATTCTGACGTGCATACGCCAGAAGTCTGCGGCCACTTAGTCGGCTGCAACCAACGTTTCAGCCGATCGACTCCGCACAATCGCAGGAGCCTCGACGTGCTGAAGATGCGCGCGGAGACGATCCTGGAATCCGGGAACGAATCGCAACGTACTTCTCTCTGTTCTTGATAGGAAACCACGAGTCGCTCGCGCTGAGAGAAGCTTCCCAGGAAACTGGAGGAAGTCGATCAGATGAGGACGCTCTTCCCATACAGGGAAGGGGCCAATTTCAACCATGAACCGCGCGCTTCCATTGAAGCGAGCCGCTTTGGGCCAGCGGCCATTGGTCGGCAATGGCCGATCCCGGCTTGCGTCGAACATTCCCGGCGACCGGAGACGGGAACCCACCCATTTTGCCACTGGGACCGTAACCGCGTTGCCGACGAGCGCCCAACGCAGCGAACGACGCCCCGCTTCTTCAGCAGGTTCAGTCCAATTTGGATCGAAGCCTTGCAGACGCTCCGCATCCCTAATGTCAGGCGTGACAATCAACCCATTCGGAAGCAGGACGGCAGGCGGCGAGGGGATCCCGATAGTGGATCCATTCTTCAGCGTCGGCACCCCATCTGGCGCCCATCCAAGGCCTCTCACACCCTCTGTCCAGTAGAAGCCGTGAGCGTGCGTAGTAAGCTTTGTTTCAAGCTCGGGCGGCGTGGCGTCGTCTGCGAAAATGACCTCCGCCGGGTCCCCATCAGTACAAGTCGCGACGAACAGTACTCGTTCGCGTCGTTGCGGCAGAAATGAAAGGGAGTTCACTACGCGATAGGCCCATCGATAGCCTCGTTCCTCAAAGGCTTCGACGAGTGTTCGAAGAGCCCGTCCCTTTTCTAAGTGAAGCATGAACGAAACGTTTTCCAGAACGACCCAAGGGACGCGTCGGCGATCAAGAAGTCGGAAAACATGTGAAACCAAGCTAGAGCGTTTGCCGCCGATACCCGCAGTAAGGCCTGCTTGGCTTAGGTCTTGGCAAGGGAAGCCTGCCACCAGAAGCTCGGTGTCTTTAGGTAGAGATTTGAGCCGCGTTACGTCGCGCTCAACAGTCGTGTTCGGGAATTGCGCCAGCAGGACCGCTCGGGCTGGATTCCAGATTTCGCAAAGCAGAGCGGCTTCGTGTCCAGCCGCAGCGAGTCCGGCTTCAAATCCGCCGATCCCCGCGAATAGCCCGGCGACTTTCATTCGCAGCCCTCTAATGACGTGCGAATGATGCCAGTTCGAGAATCGACTGCCAAGGAACTTGTTCGTGTCTTGTTCACGTTATTCACAGGGTTCTTCGACTAGATAAGCGATCTAAGACCTCATCTGCCACCAAATGCTGTGTTTCTTATCACCGAAGATTTCGCTCGCTGGCGCCCGTCCTGGCCGCCCCCTCGCCATCCCGCCTAGCATTGCCGCCGATCCAACCGGGGGACACGGGCACTCAATGGCGAAGAACGAGACGGTCGGCGTCGGGCTCATCGGCGCGGGCATCATGGGCGAGGGGCATGCGGCGGCGACGTTCCAGGACCCGCGAGCGAAGCTGGTCGGGGTCGCGAGCCTGGAAGGCGCGGAGGCGGTGGCGAAGCGCTTCGGCGCCGAAGTCGCCACGAAGGACTATCGCGAGCTTCTGAAGCGGAAGGACATCGACCTCGTCCTCGTCGCCACGCCCGATCACCTGCACTTCGAGATCTGCAAGGCGGCGATCGAGGCCGGCAAGCACGTGCTGGTCGAGAAGCCGCTGACCGTCGATCTCGGCGAGGCCGACAAGCTGATCGAGATCGTGAAGCGTTCGGGCCTCAAGCTCATGGCCTGCTTCAGCCATCGCTGGATCCCGTCCTACTGGGCGACGCATGATCGCGTGGCCGCCGGCAGGATCGGCCGGCCGGTGATGGCCTATGCGCGCAAGAACGACCGCATCTGGGTGCCCACCAAGATGCTGGGCTGGGCCGCCGGCACCACGCCGGCCTGGTTCCTCTCCAGCCACGACATCGACCTGGTCACCTGGTGGATGGGCGACCGCGCGACCGAGGTCTACGCGACCGCCGTCTGGGGCGTGCTGCGCAAGCGCGGCATCGAGACACCGGATGCCGTGCAGGCGCAGGTACGCTTCGCCGGGGGCGGCGTCGCCACCTTCGAATCCTGCTGGATCTATCCGGACACCTTCCCGTCGACGACCGACAGCTACATCGAGCTGATCGGCGAGTCGGGCGTGATCCATCTCGACCGCAAGGACGAGCAGCTGCACATCGCGAGCGAAGACGCCTACGAATGGCCGCGCATCGCGATCATGCCGAGGATCGCCGGCAAGCAGCAGGGTGCCTTGACCGAGGTCGTCCAGCACATGATCGCCTGCGTGCGCGACGACAAGCAGCCGCTGGTCACGCTGGAAAGCTCGCGCGAGGTGACGGCGATCCTGGACGCGATCCACCGCTCGATCGCCAGCGGCAAGGCAGAGAAGGTGAACTAGCGCGCCGATCGCGCGGCCAGGCCTGCTTCGACGACGCGCATGAGCTTGGTGGTGTCGATCGTCATGTCGACGAAGTAGTCCGGATCGTGGCCGCGCGTGTCTGGCGTGGTCACCAGGCCGAAGCGATGCCCCAAGGCACGCGCCAGGGTCCAGACACCGGGATTCAGCAGAACGGTCGGCTGGAACTCGACGACGAGGGCGCCCGGCGGCGTGGCGGCCAGGTTGGCGGCGGCGGCGCCGTTCGGCAACACCACGGCCTCGGCGCCGGCGAACAGGTTCATCTGCGCCGCGACGGACAGCTCTCCCGGAATCACACGTTCGAATCCGAGCCGGGACAGCGCCGCCCAGGTCTCCTCCTCATTCGTCACCCGCCGGCGCGTGGCATCGAGGCGCGAGATGTAGAGGCGCCGATGCGGCCGTTCGCCTGGGCGAAGCCCGTCCCGTCCGAAGAAGCGCGTGTTCCAGTCGCGAATGCGGGGGGCGCTCTCGCCGGAGGTGAGAAAGGACGAGAGATAGAGGCGCTTGAACCTGGCGCAGTTCCAGGGGAACGCCACCAGCTGCGCCGACCCGAGGGCGGTGACGAGCGTCTCGTTCTGGAACGGCGTGAGCGTCATCTCGTTGACGAGCATGGGGAAGCGCGCCAGGTCGGGTGCCTCGAAGCGGGCCCAGAGACGCGGAAAGACCTCGCAGATCCAGTGGTAGTAGTTGGAGGCGCCCTTATCGAGCATGTAGACGACGGGGTCGTCGAAGGTGACGTCCGGCTCATAGGCATTGTGCAGATAGACCGGCACCCGCTCGGGTGTCGGAACCCGCTCGTCCTTGTAGTCGATGAAGACCGAGTCGAAGGTGCGCGCCCGCGGCCAGTCGGCCTTGTAGTGGGCGTTGAACGGCTCCGAGAGCGCGATACCCCGGTCGATGAAGATGCGGAAGCATTCCGTGCCGGCGATCGTCCAGCGCTGGATGGTCACGTCGTCGAGCCGGGCCAGGAAATGATCCTGAGACGCATCGAGGCCGACATTGAAGCCGTCGCGATTGCGCTCGCGCGATGCCAGAGCCTCCGCATGCGGCCGGTCGCTCTCGTCGAAGAAATCCGGCGGGGTGAACTCGGTCGGTGCATCGGGCGGCGGCCGATAGACCGAGTTCGGGGTCGTCAGGACGTCCGCTGCGGTCGCGACCGGGCGACAATAGGCGTGGACCGACAGAAACCGAAAAGGTGTGACTGGCATCGTGAGCGGATCATCCGTCCCGGCATTCGACTCGGATCTCGCGAGACGCGGCCTTCCATCATCGCGCGATCGCTAAGATGTTAATTCACAATCTTTTTTTGCGCCATGAAGAATGCCCCCATGGCTCGGCTGGATTGCATGGACTACATTGTCTCCGGACTTGTCGTCCGAGCCCGAGTCACCGACCGATAGCGTTAGAGACCGTCCGACGTGGCATCCCAGATCGAGCTGTCCCAAGCGACGCCGGCCGGCGAGGGCCGGCCTTCCGTCTGCCTGATCACGCCGCCGTCGTCCTTCCTGCTCGATGAGCGCGTCTTCGTCAGCCTCGGCGTCCTGAAGGTGGCGGCCAGCCTCGAGAGCAAGGGATACGGCGTCAACTTCCTCGACCTTTCAGGCATCGAGAACTACGTCGCCGCCCTCTCCCACTACATCGCCGGCTGCCGGGACGCGGCGGTCGGAATCACGGCGACCACTCCGCAGCTGCCGGCGGTGATCAAGATCGCGAAGGCGATCCGCGAGATCCGGCCCGACCTCAAGCTGATCCTCGGCGGCCCGCACGTGACCCTCGTCTATTCGGCGCTCGCGCTCGAACGCAAGAAAGGCGTCGCGGGAGGTCGGGCGCACCGTGCTGCCGAGCATCTCGAGAGATGCTTCGACGTTCTCTGCAGCGGCGACGGCGAGCTGGCGATCTTCGAGGCCCTGCGGACGGACGCCCCGAAGTTCGTCGACGGCGACGACCCGAAGGGCGGCCTCTTCCTCACCGACGACATGTTCACGAACAGCCCGCTGCCCGCCCGTCACCTGGTCGACCTCAAGTCCTATCGGTACGAGATCGAAGGGCATCGCGCGACCAGCCTGATCGGCCAGCTGGGGTGCCCGTTCAACTGCGGCTTCTGCGGCGGCAGGAACAGCAAGAGCCTGCGCGTCACGCGGAACCGCTCCGTCGGCTCGATCATCGCCGAGGTCGAGGCACTGCATCGAGACTACGGCTTCACCGGGTTCATGTTCTACGACGACGAGCTCAACGTCGCCAAAAGCATGATCGAGCTGATGAACGGGCTGACCAATCTCCAGTCCCGCCTCGGCGTCGAGTTCCAGCTGCGCGGTTTCGTGAAGGCCGAGCTGTTCACCGACGGACAAGCCGGCGCCATGCGGCGCGCGGGCTTCCGCTGGCTGCTGACCGGCTTCGAGGCCGCTCATCCGCGCATCCTCACCAACATCAACAAGCGCGCGTCCCGCGAGGACAACGACGCCTGCGTCGCCATCGCCAAGAAGCACGGGCTCAAGGTCAAGGCCCTGATGTCGATCGGACATCCCGGCGAGACGGAGGAAACCATCGGCGCCATCGGCGAATGGCTGATCGAGAGCGAGGTCGACGACTTCGACTGCTCGGTCATCACGACATATCCGGGAACGCCCTACTACGATCAGGCTACCCCGCATCCGACGCAGCCCGGCGTCTGGACCTACACGCAGCCGACGACAGGGGACCGGCTGCATGCCTATGACGTCGACTACACGACGTCGGCCCAGTACTACAAGGGCGACCCCGACGGCGGCTACCAGGCCTTCGTCTTCACCGACGCGCTCAGCGCGACGCAGATCGTCCAGCTGCGCGACAAGGTCGAGCGCGACGTACGCGCCAAGCTGAAGATTCCCTTCAATCAGAGCGCGGCGGCCATGCGGTACGAGCACTCCATGGGACAGGGACTGCCGGAATTCATTCACCGCGCGGCCCGGGCGGGAACGAGCGTACCGCTCGCTTAGATGGGGAGTCATCTATGATTCCCTGGGTCCTGCTCGACAGCGCGAAGATTCCCGGGAGCAACGAGCTCCGGCTCTGGCAGCGCGGCGAGGAGTTCTCGATCCGGCTCGGCCGCGACGAGCTGATGAACAGCCGCGTCCACGGCTCCGAGGAAGAGCTCGCGACGCTGGCCTGCGAGCGCGTCGGCGATCGCGCGGTACCGACCCTGCTGATCGGCGGGCTCGGCATGGGCTTCACCCTGCGGGCGGCGCTGGATGCGTTGAAAGCCGAGTCCAAGATCGTCGTCGCCGAGCTGATGCCGGCGGTGATCGCCTGGAACAAGGGGCCGCTCGCCCGGCTTACCGGCAACAGCCTGGAGGATCCGCGCGTGCGCCTGGTCGAGGGCGATGTCGGCGAGACGATCCGCGCCCAGGCCGATGCCTATGACGCGATCCTGCTCGACGTCGACAACGGGCCCGAGGGATTGACCCGCGCGGCGAACGACGGGCTCTACGATCTTGACGGGCTCGCCGCGGCGCGGACTGCGCTCAAGGCCAATGGCGTGCTGCTGGTGTGGTCGGCGGGCGAGGACCAGAAGTTCACGCAGCGGCTTCGTCGATCCGGTTTCGAGGTCGAGGTGGTCCGCACCCGCGCCCGTGGCGCAAGAGGCGGCGCCAAGCACGTCATCTGGATGGCGACCCGCGTCGGGTGATCGCAGGATCGACGGCGAAGGAAGACCCGGCGGCGTCGCCGGCATCGTAGGCCTCCGGCAGCACCATGCGACCGGGACCCGAGACCTCGTTGGTGACGAGGTTCAGTTTCCCGAACTCCGCCTCGACCACCGAGCGCTTCAGCACGACGAGATCGCGGCCGGTGCCGCGCTTGGCCTGGTCGCGCGCCGTCTTCATCGCCATCAGCCGGTCGCCGATCGAGGCGACCATGCCGAGGGCGAAGGAGCTGTTGGCTATGTGGCGGTCCTGGTGGCGGAAGCGATTGTACTCGGGCGAGTTCTTGTAGCGGCCGAGCTCGGTGCGGACCGCGTCGTCGACCATCTCCGCCAGCGCCACCGCCGCCTCGATGTCGGCACGAAGCCCAAAGAAGACATAGGCGTGGCCGCCATCCGCGCCCTTCTCCCGCCAGACGCGGCAGTCGCAGAAGTGCGCGACCGCGCCGATGCAATCGTCGAGCGGCACGCGCTTGCGGTGCCTGGACTCGAATGCCAGCGTGCCGCACGGTGCCTGGCGCATCTCGACGTCGCCGACGGAGAGGTCGTAGCGGTCGAGCAGCTCGGCGACCTTTTCGGCCGCCGCCAGCGCCTCGCCCTCGGTGCAGCCGTTCTCGATCGTCTTCGCCCGCAGCGCCTGGATGCGCGCCGAGAGCCGGTCGAGCTCATCATCCCTCATCGCACGCTCGCATGCAGCGCCGGCCGATAACCGGCGGCGAAGGCGGCGACGACCGAGGGCGGCGTGATCAGCCGATCGACGGCGACATCCTCCGGCGCCCCATAGCCTGCAAAGCTCCATCGCCGCGGACGGCCCCCGATCATCACGTAGGCGTCGGCGCCGGCCGCGACCATCGTGCCGTCGGGCAGGTCGCGCGTCGGCGGATACAGCCGCCTCGCTCGATGGTCCAGGCGTTCCTCGTGCAGCACCTGATCCATTTCGGATGCCCGGGGCGGCGCGATCCGCCGCCCCTTCGCCCATGTGTCGCGGAACGCGACCGCGCGATCGCGCCGGCAGTAAAAGCACGGGCGGTGACCGGCGGCGAAGGCGGTCGCCTCGTCGAGGAAGAAGAGCTCGGTCCAGCTTCGGCGCGCCATCGGCTCGCGGCGGACGCCCTTCCAGTCGAGTGTGCAGCAGATCCAGGTCCTGGTGGTCCAGCGGCGCTTCAGCAGCGTCCTCGTCGCCGGATCGTGGAGGATGCCGCGATTGCCGGTGAAGCTGCCGCGCGACGAAGAGACGACGATATCGCCGAACGGCGTGACGCGGTTCTGCAGCGGCACTTATGCGGGCGTCGGCGTGAGGTTCGGGTAGAGCGCCATGATCGCCGGGTCGAAGTCGCCCTTCGGCACCGGATCGGGCTTGAAGTAGCCGTAGTCGTCGCGGCCGCGCACCAGGATCGCGGTCGGGATGTCGCCGCGCTGCTTCACATGGGCGGCGACGTAGCGGATCGCGAAGCCGTAGCGACGCGCGTCCGAGCGGTTCGGCGGCGAGCCGTGCACGATGTTGACGTGATGCAGCGACATCTCGCCTTCGTCGAGCAGCAGGCTGACGCCCTTGCCCTCGTCGACCTCGACCGCGATCTCCTCGTGGCTGGAGATCATGTTGCCGCTGCCTTCGGGCGACTTCGCATGCGGGAAACGCTGTTCCTTGTGGCTGCCCGGCAGCACCTGCATGGCGCCGTTGGCGATCGTCGAAGGCGCGAAGGCGACCCAGGCCGAGACCACATCGTCGGGCTCGAGGCCCCAGTAGAACGAATCCTGGTGCCAGGCGACGAAGGCGGGATCGTTCGGCTCCTTCACGAACAGGCTCGATCCCCAGCAGAGGATGTTGGGGCCCAGCACCGACTCGACCGGATCCAGGATGCGCGGGTCGCGCACGAGGTCGTAGAGCACCTGCATCTTGAGATGCCCCTTGCCGCGGATCGCGAGCGTCGATTTCTGTCCCGACCGCCGCTCGTAGTCCTCCAGCGCGTCGCGGCAGCGCTTCGATTCGGCAAGCGTCAGGCAAGGGATCGGATGGACGTAGCCGTCGCGGCGGTAGCGTTCGACGGCGTCCAGCGAAAGATGGTTTGGCATCGGGCCCTCGCGAGGAAGCTGGCGACCCATCCTAGCCCCGCGTCATCGCGACGACGTGAAGAACGGCCTCGCCGCGGAAGCATAAGATAAACACTCTTTCATATAGCAACCAATGCAACGGGATGGGAACGTGAAACGCTCACTCAAGGTCGCTTCGGCCGCGCTTTTGGCAGTGCTCTGCTCGTCCGCGGCGCTGGCCGAGGACGGCACCTACAAGGGTCGCCTGCCTGCCACCGGCGCCAATTGCCGGGGCTCCACGCATTTCGACATCGAGGCCACCGTCGCCGGCAGCAAGCTGGAAGGCACGATGATGGGAAGCAGCTTCCGCAACCCGGCCAAGTTCGAGGGGACCGCCGCGGCCGCCGCGTTCAACGCCACGCTGACCTTCGCGAACCTCAACAACCTGCGCTCGGACATCGCCGGCATGCGCAACGATGCCGACAACTACACCGTCACCATCAAGTTCAACGGCGGCGGCCCGAGCAACTGCGAGGCCACCGGCCCGGTGAAGAAGGGCTGAGAAGGTGCGCCGCGCCGGTCTCACGCGAGAGCCGGCGCGGCGACGTCCCGATCAGGTCCCTCGGCCCCAGAGGCCGCAGTAGCGCCGGGCGACCAGCGGCATGCCGGCTTCGTAGCCGGGCCACTTCTCGTATTTCGGCATCTTGTAGTCGCGCTCGGCCGGCTCCCAGCACTTGCCTTCCTGGGCGAGCTTCTTCATGTCGGCGGAGGCCTCGCGCATCAAGGTCAGGATGTCCTGCGCGTCCTGCTTGGTGCCGAGCCTGTCGTTCGGCAGGCCGGGATGACCTGGGATCATGCGGTCCCAGCTCATCTTCAGCACCTTCTCGATGAAGGCCTCGGTCTTCAGCGGATCGATGTCGATGAAGCCGCGGCCGGGAAACGCGCCGACCGGGATCGTGTCGACGACGAAGATGAGCTTCTCCTTCGGCAACCGCATCACGATGTTGGAATCGGAGTGGTTGACCCCGATGTAGTGCAGCTCGAGAACGGTGCCGCCGAGCTTGATCGTCATGAACTTGTTGAAGGTCTTGTCGGGGATGACCGTATGCGGGTCCTTCAGCGGCATTAAGCGCTTCTTCGCGTTCGCGTGGCTGATGAAGGTGGCGCCGGCATCCTTGAGCGCCTTGCCGCCGGCGATGTGGTCGTAGTGGTGATGGCTGTAGACCACGTACTTGATCGGCTGGTTCGTGACCTTGCGGATCTCGTCGACGTACTGCTTGCCGCCGTCGGGCTTGCCGTAGGCGACCGGATCGGTCGCGATCACGCCTTCCGAGGTCACGACGAACATCGCCTGATGGCCGCCGTTGCGGAAGATGTACACGTTATCGGTGCCGTCCACCTTGGTCGTCTGGATCGCCGGACGCGGCGCCTGCTGGGCGGCCGCCGGCAGTGCCCAGGCGAGCCCGATCGCCAGCGCGGCCGCGATCGCGGTTAGTTGAACCCTCGGCATTTCTCACCCTTGCTTGTTCGTTGATACGCCCCCGCCCGCACCCTGCCCGGGCGCGCGTCGGACCTCAAATCACGGTTCGTCTAGTAGAGGAACCGGGCGTTCAGCAGGAGCTGGGTCTCGACCGACCGTGGCGCTAGGCCGTAGCCCAGTCGCTGGGAACGGCGGCTGTCGGTGCGGATGACCTCACCGGTCAGCTGAAACCATCGTTCCGGCGACCAGGTCGCCGATGCAGTGAGTCCGTAACCGCGCTCGGACATGTCGGTGCCGACAGGCGACTGGGTCCCGAATACGTCGAGCCGCACCGCCGCGTGCCACATCTCGAAGTGGCGACCCGCGAGCACATAGGCCGACTGGAACTTGGTGAGGCTGCGCGCGCCCGGCGCCGGGTCGATCTCGGTCTCGCCGGCCATCGCCTGGCCTAACAGCGCGTAGTCCTTGAAGAGGTAGGTCTCGAGCCCGAGGCTGTTGAACTCGGTGCGCCAGCCGACCTGGCCGAAGCGCCGGGCCTGCGGATCGGCGCGGTTGTCGTAGCGAAGCAGCGTCAGCCGCCCGAGCCCGTTCTCGCGCCAGGAAACGCCGCCGTAGAATCCGGCGCGGTCGTCGATCTCGAGGAACTCGGATTGATAGTAGGGCGGCGCGCGGCGTGACCGCAGCGCCACGTCGTCGGCGGTGCGCACGCGATCGAACAGGCCGGTCGGCCTGTCGCCGAAGCTCCAGCCGCGCGCGGCGATCAGGAGGCCCGTCGGATCGTTACCGCCGAAGACCGCGCCGGTGAACCCGATCGAGCCGCTCGTCGTCTTCCACTCGACGCTGGTCTCGCCGCCGATGGTGCGAAGCTCCTCGCCGACCCAGGTGTTGATCGCCGACGGCGTCAGCGTCCACGGGCTGGTCCAGCCGACGCCTTCGTTCTCGATCGAGACCGGCGGATAGAAGGCGCCGAGCTTGATCGTCCAGCGCGCCGTCCCGGTATCGACGAGGTGGTGCTGCGCGAAGGCCTCGATCACGTCGAGAGCGGAGTGCTGCATCGGCTCGTGGCGGAAGCTCGCGAACAACATCGTGTCGGTGCGCGGCTTGAACGTGACGTCGGCGAGAAGCTGGCCGAGGCGAAGCCCGGGATCATGGTCGCCGCCGCCGTCATAGAGGAACTTGCCCTGCCCGCCGCTCGTCCAGGCGCGCTCATCCGACGGCCGCACCAGCCGGATGTCGGCGAGCACGTCGACCGTGACCATCTCGGCACGTCCGGCTGCCGGCATGCCGAGTGCGAGCATGACCGCGATCAGCAGAGACCCCGTTCGGCAGCGGCCTTGCATCCCCCTCCCCTGGACATCCCCCCGGACGGCCGGTCCCGATGATACAGCCCGTTCCGCGAAGGTCGACAAAAGAAGGGCCGGCCCAGCCGAGCGGCGGTTAGATCACCCGGACCACTCCCCGCGAAACAAGGACGTCGCCATGCCCGCCTGGACCCGAAAGCGCATCGCCCTGCCGGAAAACCAGGGCTTCGACCGCTGCACCCTGGACAGCGGCAAGCCCGGCCTCCGCGTCGTGGTCTTCGGCGGCACCCATGGCGACGAGATCGAAGGCATCCTCGCCGCCAACCGGCTCTGCAATGCCGACCTCAGGCTGCTGTCCGGCATCCTCGAGGTCGTGCCCGTCGTCCATGAGGCGGCCTACTACAACGACACCCGAGTAAGCCCGCTCGACGACGGCAACCTGGCGCGCGTGTTCCCGGGGGATGAGAAGGGCTCGCCGACGCAGCGCCTCGCCCACGCGCTGCATCACCAGGTGCTGAAGGGAGCCGACCTCCTGATCGACCTCCACACCTCGGGCCAGACCTACGACATTCCTTACCTCGCCGGGTACATCGACGACGGCCGGGACCGGAAGGGTCTTGGCGCGCGAGCCTGCAAGGCGTTCGGCGCCGATTTCATCTGGCGCCATGACGTGCGCGCGCCCGGACGCACGATCAGCGACATGGACGCGGCGATCTACACCGAAGCGCCGCTGGCCGGTCCCACCGATCCGGCCTTCGTCGACCGCTATTATGACGGCGTGCTGCGCGTCCTCGCCGAGCTCGGCCTCATCGAGAAGAGCGCGGCGCCGGCTCCGGTATCGAGGCTCTCGCTTCGGATCGCCAGCGGCGGCGACGTCGACAAGGACCTGCAGGTCGCCACCAAGACCGGCCTCTTCATCCACAAGGCGAAGCAGGCGGAGAAGGTGTCCAAGGGCCAGCTCCTGGGCCAGGTGATCGACCTGAGCGGCAAAGTTCTGGAGGAGTTCCGCGCTCCCTACGACGGCTGGGTCGTCGTGCTGAAGCGTCGTCCGCACGTGAAGCCGGGCGACCCGCTGGTCGGTGTCGCAATCGCCGATACGAAGGCTTGAGCGGGAAAAAGCGAAGCGCGCCTCGTATTCCCTCCCCCACGCTGCGCGGGGGGAGGGAACACGAACCTTACCTCTCCTGCTCGTAGGCGCTGAGATAGCCCTGCTTGAGGTAGCGCTCATGCGCGGCCTTCATCTTCGCCGGATCGAGCTCGGCGCCGATGCCGGGCTTGTCGTCGACCGGCTCGATGCCGCCGGGATGGCGGACCGGCTCCTTGACCACGTCGTCGACCAGCATCTGGTGGTAGGTCTGGTGCGCGTAGTTGCAGGCGGTCGACGAGGCCAGAACCTGCATCACCGCGCGCGTCGCGATCGAGAGCGGTGCCAGGCTGTGATAGACGACCTGGATGCCGGCGATCTCGCAGAGGTTCGCCGCCTGATGGAAGGCGCGGATGCCGCCGGCCTGCCAGGGGTCGGTCATCACCAGGTCGGCGGCGCCGATCCGGATGATGTCGAGGATGTTGTGGTTCAGCCAGCTCGACTGGTTGGCCGCGATCGGGATCGGCGAGCGGCGGCGCAGCACGCCCAGCTCCTCCAGACGGTCGAGCTTGGTCGGCTGCTCGATGTACTGGATGTCGAAGTTCTTGAGCGCATGGACCATGCGGAGCGCCACGTCGGGCGTCCAGTTCTCGTTCGGATCGATGCGCAGCTTCTTGCCCGGCCCGCCGCCGATCCGCATCGCCTCCATCGCGGCGATGTCCTTCTCCTCGCCGAAGCCGCCCTTGATGTAGAGCGTGCGATAGCCTTCAGCCGCGTACTTCCGCGCCTCGGCCTCGATGCGCTTGGTATCCGGGTGATAGGGCACGAAGGCCATGAACTCGATGTGGTCGCGCACTTTGCCGCCGAGCAGCGCATGCACCGGCACGCCGAGCGACTTGCCGACGATGTCCCAGCAGGCGATCTCGAGTCCGGCAAGCGCCGCGTTCCCCATATAGGGAAACGCACCGAAGCCGCCGACGGTCTGGATATCGCGCCAGCGCTGCGTCACCTGCCGAGGATCGCGGCCGACGAGCAACGGCGTCACCGACTTGATCGCCGCCAGCGTCACCTCGGGCGAGGGCGCCGGTACGGATTCGCCGAGGCCGACGATGCCGTTGTCGGTCTCGATCTCGACCACGATGCTGGTGACGCCGAGGCGGTGGCCCTGCGACCAGCGCTCGGGCTCGCGATAGTCGATGTTGACCGGCGTCGCCCGGACCTCGCGGATCTTCATCGCTGCTGACTCCTTACGGGATCTCCGCCGTGAAGGCCGCTTCCACCCGCATGCCGGCCTGCAGCACCACCCCGTAGCAGCGGCGGACCACCGGGTGGTTGCCGAAGTATTCCTTCCACACGACGTTCACGTCCGGCACGTCGTGGATCACGTTGTGGAGGTAGAGGCGCGCGGTGCAGATCGCGTTGCGGTCGACCCCGGCCTCCTTGAGCAGGATGTCGAGCTGGCGGAAGGCTTCGCGCATCTCGGCGCCGGCGCCGCCGGGAACCGGCTTCGACTCGCCGTCGGGAATGCCGGTCACCACGGCCTCGAAGACCTTGCCGGAATGAACCACGGCGGAGCTGATCGGGAACTGCGTGTCGGAATCGATGAATTTCATGGAGGGTCTCCTTCTGGGCGGGAGTGTGTCCAACTCTGCTCAGATGCGAAAGCCGGCTGGCGTTCGGACGAAATGGGGATTGCTCATGGCGGGGTGGACGAAAACGCGCATCGAGCTTCCGGGACGCGGCTTCGACCGCTGGTTCCTCGACAGCGGCAAGCCCGGCTATCGCATCGTGATCTTCGGCGGCGTGCATGGCGACGAGACCGAGGGCGTGATCGCCGCCCACCGCATCGCCGGATCGGACCTCGGGCTCAAGGCCGGGACGGTGGCCGTGATCCCGATCGTGAACGAGGAGGCCTATCGTGCCGACCAGAGGCTGACGCCCGCCGATGGCGCCAACCTCGCCCGCGTCTTCCCGGGCCGGAAGGACGGCTCCCCGACCGAGCAGATCGCCTATGCGCTGACATCCGATGTGCTGGTCGGCTGCGACCTGCTGATCGACCTGCACACCTCCGGCCGCACGCTCGATATCCCGTTCACCATCGGCTACATCGACGACGGCCGCGACGCCAAGGGCCTGTCGGAGCGCGCGGCGAAGGCGTTCGGCGCCGATTTTATATGGCGCCACCCCATTCGGCCGCCCGGCCGCACGCTCAACGGTGCCGATGCCGCGATCTACACCGAGGCTCCAGGCGCCGGGCCGACCGGCCTCGACAACGCGATTGCCTTCTCCGACGGCGTGCTTCGCGTGCTCGACGAGCTCGGCATGCTGGAAAGACCTCTCGTCGCGCGCACGACGAAAGCCGCTCAACGCATCGTCGGCGGCAACAACGTCGAGCTGGACCCGTTGGCGACGAAGCACGACGGCCTCTTCATCCATCGCTCCAAATCGGGGCAGAAGGTGAAGAAGGGCGACCTGCTCGGGCTCGTCGTGAACCTCAGGGGCGAGACGCTGGAGGAGATCCGCGCCGACGTCGACGGCTGGGTCGTCTCGCTCAAGTATCGCCCGCAGGTGACAAAGGGCGAGCCGGTCGCAGGACTGGCGGTCGCGGACGAGCGCTAGCCGATCACCCGCTCGCTCGGGCCTGTGTATGCCCGCGCGTACTCGGCATCCGCCTCGCGCAGGCGCTCGACCAGCTGGAACAGGATCCCGCCGGGACTTTTGAGGAAGGCGGCCTTCATCTCGCCATGCGCGGCGGTCAGGTGCAGGCGCGGATGGACCTGGGTCGCGCCCAGCGATACCGCCTTGTCGGCCAGCACCGTCATGTCGGTCACGTCGAGCACGAAATGCGCGAGGCCGGTCGGCCACCCGGCGATCGACGGCGCGTCCGTCTCGTAACGCAGCCGATTGGTCAGGTGAAAATTGACACCGCCCAGCGTCATGAACACCACGACGTTCCCGCCGCGCCGGTCGACCGACTTGCGCTCGGCGCCGAGCGCCTCGAAGAACACCGCCTCGGCCAGCGGATCGGCGACCTTCGAGCCGATCGCCCAGAGGCTCCGGATCGTCACAGCGTCATCTGCGTCTGGGTCACCAGCGCCACGAGCTTTCCCTCCTCGGTCTCGATCCGCGTCTGCCAGACCTGGGTGCGCCGCCCGCGATGGACCGGTGTCGAGATCGCGATCACCTCGGTTCCCTCCTGAGCAGGAGACACGAAGTTGGTCTTGCTCTCGAGCGTCGTCGTACCCTTGGCATCGGGTGCCAGGTTGACGATCGCGCCGGCCGCACCGACCGTGTCCGCGAGCGACATCGCCGCCCCGCCATGCAGCACGCCGCGGCCGTTGCAGAGATCCTTCGTGACCTTCATCCGCGCCACCACCTTGTCGGGCTGCGCCTCGGTGAAGACGAGGCCGATATGCTTGGCGAACGGCAGGTCGATCGACCTGAGCTTGTCGAGAGGCGTCACGAAGCGGCTCCTTGCAGGGCGGGAGAACCGACATAAGGTCGGACGGCCGCGATCGCGCGGTCGATGTAGAGATCCTTCTCGCCGATCGGCGCCACCTGGTAGAGCACGTCGCGCGCGGTCTTCTCGTCGGCATTCCGCATCATCATCCAGGCGGCGATGTACTGGGCGGCGAGGCAGCCACCGGCCGAGGCGAGGTTGCCGTCGGCGTGGAACGCCCGATCGAGGATCTCGATACCGGTGCCCTCGAACAGCGGCTTGGTCATGTGGTCGGTGCAGACGCGCCGCGTGCGGAGCAGGCCGAGCGCGTTCACGACCAGCGCACCCGAGCATTGCGACGCGACGAGCTGGCGCGTTGGATCGAGCCGCAGGCGATCGATGATCGCGCGATCCTTCGAGATCGCATCGGTCTTCGACCCGCTGCCGACGATCACCGCGTCGGCCGTACCGGCGAACTCCAGCGGCCGCTGCGCCTCCACGGTGACGCCGCTTCGCGACGAGACGCGGCCAGTGGGCGAGACGATCGACGCCTTCCATCCCTTCACCCGGTTCAGGATGTTGCAGGCGACGAAGGAATCGATCTCGTTGAAGCCGTCGAAGGTGAGGATGGCGATCTGCATGGCGGACCCCGCGAGAAGGGTCCGCCGTCTTAGCCGAGCCCGCGGCTCCTGTCCAAGCCGCCGCGCCTACGGTCTCGACATCAAGGCATCGGCACCGGTGCGTCGAGGCCGATGGACTTGAGCGCGGCTTCGAGCTGGCGCCGTCACAGGGCTTGGGCAGCAGCTTCGAAGAGTTCCGGGCCGAGCCTAGTCGACCCGGCTCTCGAGCCGCATGAAGCGCCGGACGAAGGAGTCCACGACGAGGTCGATGATGTCGCCGGAGACGTAGCGGCTGTCGCCGTCCTCGGTGCCGAAGAAGGCTCTCTCCGCATGGCTGCCGAGCCACTTCACGATCTCGAATGCCGGGAAGTACTGCGCCTCGCCGTCGGCGACGACCTCGGCAACGGCAGACCGGAGGGTCGACTTCGACAGGCAGTCGGCAAGGACAGCCGAGCCGAGTCCCACGACGCCGCTCAACGGAATCGGGGACACGGTGAAGATGACGCGAAGCCCCGGCCTGATCGCCTGGAGACTCTTCAAGACCGAGCGGAGGTTGGCGACGTTCTCGGCGACCGTCGTCATACGGAACCGAAAGGCGGCGCGGGTCTCCTCGGCCTCGCCCTTGGCAAAGACGAACTCGCCTGCTTCAGTGAAGAAGCACGGCGCCACCCCGAGGGTCATCACCGCCGCCTCGCAGCCGGCAAGCGCATCGCGCGCGCCCTGGCGGACGTCTTCGCCGAAGAACTCCCCCATCTCCTGCGCCTGGAGGCTGGTGCCGCCGACGAGCCAGTCGAGGAGATGTCGGTTGGCGAAGGTGCTGTTGATCTCCTCGTTGAAGCTCAAATGATAGGACTGGTAACCGCGGCTCAGCAGGGCGCGCGACAGGTTCGTCGCGAAGCACGACCCGAAGGTGAAGAGCCTGGTCGAAGGCGAGAGCGACCATTCGGGCGCTGGCTCGGGGCGGAAGATGTAGTCGTCGACGAGGCGACGCAGATCCTCGAACCGGGCGCTCTTGCTCGGCCAAGCGGTCGGCCGGCTCGAGCGGATGCTCGTCCTGGGGCGACCGGCCTTCACCCCGCCGGCATCCGGCTGGATGGCGGACGCCCGCCTCAGCGCCGCGTTGAGCCTGAGCTCCGGCGTCTTGCTGTTGAGTTCGTCCTGCAGGCCGAGCTGATGCCATGCGCCCGCGTCTGCCGGCGCCACACAGATCGTCGCCCTCAAAGCCTGCGTCATCGTCCGTTCTCGAGCGAGTTGCTTCGGCAATTATCTCACAATGGTCGCTCGGAGCGGAAAGTCCAAAACGATCGAGCTTGCCAAGCTCAGCGCGAACGACGTTCCGCCGACTAGACCTCAAAAATAGATGAACGCGTATCCGTCGCCTCCGGAGCCGCCCGTGCCAGTCGTGCCGATACCGGCCCCGCCGCCAGACCCAGAGCCGCCTCTACCGCCTTTTCCGACAGTGCTCGCCTTTGCCGCACCGCCCGCTCCAAACAGCCCTGCATTCGCAACAGCAACGGCCCCAGCGCCACCGCCCCATCCGCCGCTCGCCTCGCCACTGGCATTCACGGCACCCCCCCCCGGCTCCCAGGCTGCCATTTGGTATGTTGGTACCCACGACTCCCATGCCACCGCCGCCAGGCATCGCAAAGTTGGTGTTGCCGCCGGCGCTATTTCCGGGGCCGACCGCGGAGAGCGCGATGTAGACGAGAGGGGATGACCCACCGATCGCCGGGACGTTCTGCGGGTTGGTCAGAGTGAATCCATCGGTCGTATTCCAGCCGAAGATGGCGCCGGCACCCCCGACGATGCCGTTGGCGCTCGACGGTCCCATGCCGCCGCCGCCCGCGCTCGACGTCGTGTTGACGGACCCGGAACCGAACTTAACGCCGCCGCCGCCACTCGCGAGCGTTGCGGCCGTCACCGCACCGGACGGCCCCAGCACGCCGGCCCCGCCGGACGCTGACGCGGCGGAAACGTTGCCGGACGCCGCGCCGGTCCCATAGGGATTGCCGGGACCTCCGCCACCCGTCGCGGCGCCATTCGCGGTCGCATCGCCCGAAGCGCCTCCGGTCGAATTGAGGTCTCCACTAGAACCGGCGCCACCGGTTGCTCCGGTTTGGGAGCCAGCACCCTTAGTGCCTCCCGCTCCTCCCGTCGCGGTGATCGTCCAACCGGACGTTCCCGCAGCGATACTGCTTGTCCCGCCGCCTGCGCCATTGGCATTGGCGCCACCTGCGCCGCCGGCACCGATCGTGATCGTGATCGTCTCGCTTGGGACGACAGACAGTGCGTAGCTTTCCGCCCACCCACCGCCACCGCCTCCGACGGCGCGATCCGTCGTCGTGTTCGAGCCGCCGCCGCCGCCGCCCGCGCCCATCACGCCAACATAAACCTGGGTGATGTTGGATGGCACCGTCCAGGTATATGGACTGCCTGCGTTAGCGACGAATTCGAGGTAGCGCGGCGGGCGAATGCTGCATCCGCCGATGAACTGGGAAAACGTGCTCATCAGGCAAGCCTCCAACCATTCGTCGCGCCGTCGTAGACGAGCTGCGCGCCGGCGTATTGCGTGTTGACGGTCATGTCCTCGGCGAGCCCCATGATCTTGAGCCCGTTGCGGTCGATCGTGAGCGGGTCGGTGTTGAACGTGCCTGCGCCGTCGGTGAAGGCGACGACGTCGCCGACGCCGGGACTCCCCGGCAGCGTCAGCGTGAAGCCGCCGCCCGAGGTGTCGCAGGAGTAGCCATTCGCGGTCGTAGCGCTCGTGTTGCCGGTCACATGCGACCACGTCATGCCCGACCCGGAAGCGGAGAGCGTGATGGTGCCGCTGCCGTTGGTGATCGTAACGTTCGAACCGGCGGTCAGCGTGTTCAGGACGAACCCGCCCGAGCTTGTTCCTATGAAGAGCTGCCCACTGCTCATGTCGGCCTATCTCCAGCTAGTGACCGGTGGATTTGTGTAACCTTAAGATGATAAAATCTCTAATTGAACCATCTTAGAAAATCAATCTTAAATTAATCACAGATAAGCACGCGCTTGCCTTTCGCGCGCGAGGCAAGGTCAAGCCGCCAGACTGGGGCACGTTAGTCCGGCTGTCGAAAGGAGAGACCGAAAGTTCGCCCGGCGAAAGCATGTCCTCGCGGCTTGCGCTCACAAGCCTCGCGCATCGTAACGATCGCGCACGGCGCGGCTCAGGACGGCAGTGCCATCTACATCAAGGCATCGGCACCGGTGCGTCGAGGCCGATGGACTTGAGCGCGGCTTCGAGCTGGCGGCCGTCATAGGGCTTCGGCAGCAGCTTGGTGATGTGGTCCTCGGCGACGCGCTTCTTGATGTTGTCGGCGCTGTAACCGCTGGCGACGATGACGCCGAGCTCGGGCTTGATCTGGCGAAGCTCGCCGACCAGAACGTCACCCTTGCGGTCTGGCAGGCCCATGTCGATCAATGCCGCGACGATCGTCTTCCGCGACCGCAGCATGTTGACCGCCTCGGTCGCCGATCCGGCTTCGGCCACCTGGAAGCCCAATGTCTCCAGCGTATCGACCGTGACCATGCGGATCAGCGCCTCGTCCTCGACCACCAGCACGCAGGGCGGCTCGTTCGCCTTGAGCGCGGTGCCGGAGGGCGCGGCGGAGGGTTTTGGCGCGGGCGGCGCCGACGAGGAAGCGGATGATGCGAAGGTGTTGGTCATGGCAGCTCCGTCCAGCACCTCGCGCAGCTTGGCAGCAAGGGCGGGATAGGTGAAGGGCTTGGTTATCAGCTGGACGCCGGGATCGAGCCGGCCGTCATGGACGAGCGCATCGGCGGCATAGCCGGTGGTGAACAGCACGCGGAGATCGGGCCGGCGGTGGCGCGCCTCCTCGGCGAGCCTGCGGCCGTTCATGCCGCCGGGCAGACCGATGTCGGAGAACAGCAGGCGCACGCCCGGCTCGCGCATCAGCAGGTCGAGGCCCTGCTGGCCGTTCGGCGCCTGCAGCACGCGATAGCCCAGCTCGCGCAGCACATCGGTGGTGTAGGCGCGCACGTCCTCGTCGTCCTCGACCACCAGGATGATCTCGCTGTGCGCGGTGAGCGGCGCCTTCTTCGGCAGTGACGTCTCGGCCATGCCGACGGCGGCATCGCTCCGGGGCAGGTAAAGCTTGACCGTCGTTCCCTTGCCGACGTCGCTCTGGATCTTCACATGGCCGCCCGACTGCTTGACGAAGCCGTAGACCTGGGAGAGGCCGAGGCCGGTCGCGTGGCCGACATCCTTGGTGGTGAAGAACGGATCGAAGGCGCGCACCAGCACCTCGCGCGTCATGCCGGCACCGGTGTCGGTGACCACGACGACGACATAGTGCCCGGGCATGAGATCGGGCTGGAGCGGGGCCGCGTTGCGGTCGAGCCGGGCGTTCGCGGTCTCGATCGTGAGCCGGCCGCCATGCGGCATGGCATCGCGCGCGTTGACCGCGAGGTTGAGTAGCGCCGCCTCCAGCTGGTTCGGATCGGCATTCGCCGCCCACAGCGCGTCGCCGAGCGCTGATGTCACCTGGATGTGCTCGCCGAGCGTCCGCCCGAGCAGGTCGGACATCGCGAGGACCAGGCGGTTGACGTCGATCGGCTTCGGCTCCAGCGGCTGGCGACGCGCGAAGGCAAGCAGGCTCTGGGTCAGCGACGCCGCCCGCCGAGCGCCGCGGAGCGCGTTCTCGACCGAGCGCTCGAGCCGCGCGCGGTCGCCGGCGCCGGACCCGAGCTGGCGCTGGATGGTCTCGAGGTTGCCGAGGATGATCGTCAGCAGGTTGTTGAAGTCGTGGGCGACGCCGCCGGTCAGCTGGCCGATCGCCTCCATCTTCTGCGCCTGGCGCAGCGCCTCGCCCATGCGTTCGCACTCGGCCGCCTCGGCCACCAGCCGCTCGTTCGCCGACTTGAGCTCGGCGGTGCGCTCGGCGACCTTCGCCTCCAGCGTCTCGTTGAGCTTGAGTTGGCGCTCCTCGGCTTCGCGCAGCGCCGCCTCGGTCCGACGCCGCTCCGTCAGCTCGGTCTGTGCCGCCTGGTAAAGGCGCGCGTTGTCGATCGCGATCGACGCCTGATTGGCGATGCCCCTCGCAAGTCGCTCGGCACGATCGGTGAAGATCGCCGGTCGCGGATGGCCGAAGAACAATCCGCCGAGCACCTCGCCCGACCGCGAGACGACCGGAACCGCGAGATAGCTGCGGACCGGGAGGTGACCCGCGGGCATGCCGTGATGCGGTGCGTTCTTGCCGTAGCGCGGATCCTTGGTGATGTCGTCGGAGCGCATCACGCCTTCGCCGCCGAATGTCGGCTGGAACACCTTGGTGTTGCGCGGCATCGGGAACTGCGAGAAGGCTTCGCGCGGCACGCCCGACAGGGTGTAGAGCATGTAGCTCTCGCCCTTCTGGTCGATCACGTTATAGAAGAACGCGCCGAAGGCGGCACCGGTCAGCTCGGTCGCGGCATCGGTCACCACCTGCACCGCACGCGACAGATCGAGCTCGGCCGCAACCGCGGCGCCGACGCGGTTCAGCGTCTCGAGCGTGCGCGCTTCCTCGCGAAGCTCGTGGTCGGCTTCGGCGCGGAGCCGGCCGATCGCCAGCGTCTGGGCGCCGCTGTCCTCTGCCAAGGATGACCTCATGTCGCCTCCGCCGACAGGCGTGGGTGACATGCCCACCCGCGTCCCGGCATGAGCGACACTTTCAATCGGGGCGGCGTGTCGTGCTCTCAACAATTCGGTGACATTTGATCGATCGCCCGAAAGAAAAGCACCCCCGCTTCCTCCGGCGAAGGTAGCCGGCGGTCGGCGTCAGGGTGCTTCGAAGGGCGGGCAGGCGCTCGCCGGCTTCAGGCCGGCGGCGCGCCTTCCGCGAAACAGGCGGGGGATTGCCTGATGTCGACGCTTTCAGTCGACCTACTCGTCGTTCTCTTCGTTCTGGGACTTGTTCTTGTCGGACTGCCCGCCCTGCTGCTGGCGGTTGCCGCCCTGCTGTTCCTGCTGGCGGTTCATGTCCGAGTTCTGCTGCTGACCCGGCTGCTGCTGACCCGGCTGCTGCTGACCCGGCTGCTGCTGACCGGGCTTGTTGCCCTGCTGCTGCTGCTGCTTGCTGCCCTGGTTCTGATCCTGCTGGCCCGGTTGCTTGTTGGCGTTGCCGCCGTTCTGCTGCTGATTCTTCTGCTGCATCATCGTCTCCTGTGTTGTCGGGGCCGGCACCGGCCGCGCATCCGCGACCTCGTATCGGCCCGCCCAGGACCAACGGCCCGTGCGATTTTTAGTTCCTGATTTTTAGAGGCTCCAAGCTGGGTGTCCGGGTACCGCAAGTATTTGAATTTAAATAAGTTACGCCTTAACTTGGTGTTTACTGAAAATGCCTAGAGTCGAGGCCATGACGACCTCGACTTTCTTCTTCCGTCCACGTCTTCGGACCCTCGCCGGCACGGCCACGACCGTGGTCGTGCTCGCCGGGATCGCCTTCGCCGGCGTCGTCGCCATGTTGGCCGCCGTGGCGGTCGCCGGCGCGGTCACCGGCGGGCTTTTCGCCTGGTCGAAGGCCTCGGCGCGACGCCCCCTCCGTCACTAGAGAGTGGGGGCGCTTGCGGAAGGCAAGGTCAGTACCAAGATCTGACCCATGCCTCTCCGCGCACCGCTCCTCGCTTTCGCGATCCTCGCCACCTTCCCGGCCGCGGCGCAGGTGACGCCGACCGATGATGCCCAGTTCCGCCGCCAGCAGGAGCAGGGCCGCCTGGACGCCGCGCGCGACAACGCCCGCATCGAGCGCGAACGCTCCGGCTATTCCAATCCGGCTCCCGCGACGACCACGCGCTCCGATCCACGGGCGATGCTCGACCGGCTCCGCGACCAGAACCAGATGCGCGACGACCAGGCTGGGATCGAACGCGACGCCGACCGCCTGCGCGCCGAGCAGCAGCGTCTCGAGCGCGAGCGGATCTTCCAGCCGCCGCAGAACTAGGGCGTCAGCCCTTGTCTTCCCAGGCGCGGCGGCCTTCTTCCGAGAGCTCGCCGGCGTAGTAGCCCTGCATCGGCGGCAGGAACGGCCGCTCGTCGAACGGCTTCATCAGCGCCACGAAAAGCCCGCTTTCCCGGGTCAGTTCTTCCTTCGCGAGCAGAGCCGCATAGGCATCGCGGTCCTTCAGCATGTCGAGGCGATCGCCGCCCTCGCCGCCCGGGCTCATCAGCACCAGCGTCGCCACCCGGTAGCTGTTGGCGGCGGCGAGGTCATGGAAGAAGGTCGGGTGATAGTTGAAGAAGCCGTGGTCCGGCCCGCCCTGGTGCGGCAGCGCGTGCAGCATCAGCCCGCCGGGCCTGACCAACGCGTGGATCGAACGGAACAGCTGCGCCTGGTCGAAGACATGCTCCGACGTGCCGAAGTTGGTAACCACGTCGAAGGTCTCGGCGATCGGCAGCGGCAGGTTGAGGTCGTGCCGCCACGCCGCCTCGGTGCCATGCAGGTCGATGGCGTTATAGTGCGTGCAGTCGAACACGACGCGGTAGAGCAGCTTCGCGAGATCGAAGGCGAGCGTCGGCGCGGCGGCGCGCGTCCTTTCCGCCACCTCCGCCTCGATCTCGGCGATGCGGGCGTCGGCGAGCTTCAGGAGCCGCGCGATCGCGACCACGTCGCCGCCCCGCACATTGCCGTAGAGGTTCTGCTCCCCGAGATCGAGCACCCGCGCGGTGCCGAGGTCGAACAGGCCGGCCCTTCGCATCCGCACAAGCAGCCCGACGATCGTCTGGGTCAGCGCCATGGGTGGACTTTAACCGATAAGCCTTTGTTCCGACACGCTGTCGGATGTACCTTGAAAGCGTCGGGAATCCGGGGACGACAAGCCGGGCGACGACGTTCGTCAAGGAGGGGACCGCCATGCGCCAGAAGCTCGAGGGCCGCAAGGCCGAGACCATCGACCGGGTGGTCGAGCTAGCGAAGGAGCGCCTCGGCGACTCCGGCAAGGCCGCCGAGGCCGAAGCCTTCGTCCGCCTCTTCTACAAGAACGTTCCGGCCGAGGACGTCCAGGCAGAGGATCCGCTCGACCTGTTCGGCGCGGCGATGGCGCTCTGGCGCTTCGCCGAGACGCGCATGCCCGGCCAGCCCAAGATCCGCGCCTACAACCCGCGCTTCGAGGAGGACGGCTGGCACTCGACCCACACCGTGGTCGAGATCGTCAACGACGACATGCCGTTCCTGGTCGATTCCGTCACCGCGGAGCTGAATCGGCGCGAGCTCGGCGTCCGGCTGATCATCCACCCAGTCGTCCAGGTCGTCCGTGACGCCAAAGGCAAGCGCACCGGCCTCGCCCCAAGCGCCAAGGATGGGGCGCCGAAGGAAGGCATCGCCGAGTCGATCATGCAGATCCGCGTGCCGGCGCGGAGCTCGCCCGAGATCCTGGAGCAGGTCCAGGCCGGACTCGCATCCGTGCTCGCCGACGTGCGTGCCGCCGTCGCCGACTGGCGCGCGATGCGAAAGAAGGTGCTCGACGACGTCGCCGAGATCGAGGCAGACCCGCCGCCGCTGCCGCAGGAGGAGATCAAGGAGTCGATCGAGTTCCTGCGCTGGCTCGAGGCCGACCACTTCACCTTCTTAGGATATCGCGACTCCACCTACGAGAACGGGCGGATGATCGTGAATCCGGATTCCGGCCTCGGCGTCGTCCGCGATCCGACGTTCCACGTCTTCGGCGGGATGCGCAACATCGCCGAGCTGCCGCCCGAAGTGCGTACCGAGATCGAGCGCCCGATCCTCGTCAACATCGCCAAGGGCAACCGGCTCTCGACCGTGCACCGGCCGGTGCTCCTCGACGTCATTACCGTCAAGAAATTCGACAAGGCCGGCACGCTCGTCGGCCAGTGGCAGGTGATCGGCCTGTTCACCTCGGTCGCCTACAACGAGAGCGTCCGCCAGATCCCGCTGCTCCGCCGCAAGGTCGACGAGACCCTGAAGCGCGCCGGATTCTCGCAGGGATCGCACAACGGCAAGACGCTGGTCACCATCCTCGAGGCCTTCCCGCGCGACGAGCTGCTGCAGGTCGACCAGGATCTGCTGTTCGACATCGCGATGGGCATCCTGAACCTGCAGGAGCGCCAGCGCATCGCGGTGTTCCTCCGGCCGGATACCTTCCGCCGGTTCATCTCCTGCCTCGTCTACGTCCCGCGCGACATCTACAACACCGAGCTTCGCCGGAAATTCCAGGCGATCATCGAGCAGATGCTCAACGGCCCGGTGACCGCGTTCTACACGCAGATCTCGGACTCGGTCCTGGCGCGCCTGCACTTCATCGTGCAGACCGACCAGCTCAAGTTCCCCGAAGTCGAGCCGCAAGCCATCGAGGCGAAGCTGATCGAGGCGGCGCGCTCGTGGCGCGACCATCTCTCCCAGGCGCTGATCGAGGCCAAGGGCGAGGAGAAGGGCCTTTCGATCCTCGACCGCTATGCCGATGCGTTCCCCGGCGGGTATCGCGAGCGCTTCCCCGGCCAGTCCGCGGTTTCGGATATCGAGCGCGTGGAGGACGTTCTCTCCACCGGCCAGATCGCGATGAACCTCTACACGCCGCTCGATGCCGAGGGCGACGACGTCCACTTCAAGGTCTTCAATCCCGGCAAGCCGATCCCGCTCTCCGACGTGCTGCCGATGCTGGAGAACATGGGCCTCAAGGTGCTCGAGGAGGTCCCGTTCCGCGTCCGCCCGAAGGGGACCGAGACCAAGGTCTGGATCCAGGACTTCTCGATGCGCCTCAAGGCCGGCGGCCAGGTGCCGGTGAGCCGGGTCAAGCAGGCCTTCCACGACGCCTTCCGCCGCGCCTGGTCGGGCGTCACCGAGAACGACGGCTTCAACCGCCTGATCCTCGGCGCCGGCCTAGCCTGGCGCGAGGTCGTGATCCTCCGCGCCTATGCCAAGTATCTCCGCCAGACCGGCTTCACCTTCAGCCAGGCCTATATCGAGGACGCGCTCTCCGACCACCCGGAGATCACCAAGCTCCTGGTCAAGCTGTTCGTCACGCGCTTCAATCCGGCCGACCGCAAGGACGCCGAGCTTCGCGCCAACGGCATCGCGGTCGAGGTCGAGCATGCGCTCGACGCGGTCACCAATCTCGACCAGGACCGCATCCTTCGCCGCTTCGTCAACCTGATCCGCTCGACCCAGCGCACCAACTTCTTCCAGATGGGCGCCGACGGCCTGCCGAAGGGCTACGTCTCCTTCAAGCTCGACAGCCACAAGATCGACGACCTGCCTTTGCCGCGCCCGCTGGTCGAGATCTGGGTCTACTCGCCGCGCGTCGAGGCCGTGCATCTGCGCGGCGGCCGCGTCGCCCGCGGCGGCATCCGCTGGTCCGACCGGCGCGAAGACTTCCGCACCGAGATCCTGGGCCTCATGAAGGCGCAGATGGTGAAGAACGCCGTCATCGTGCCGGTGGGGTCCAAAGGCGGCTTCTTCGTCAAGAACCCGCCGACTGAAGGCGGGCGCGAAGCCTTCATGGCCGAAGGCATCGAGTGCTACCGCATCTTCATGCGCGGCCTGCTCGACATCACCGACAACGCCGTCGGCGGCAAGCTGACGCCGCCGAAGGACGTGGTGCGCCTCGACCAGGACGATCCCTATCTCGTCGTCGCCGCCGACAAGGGCACCGCGACGTTCTCCGACATCGCCAACGGCGTGTCGCGCGACTACGGCTTCTGGCTCGATGATGCCTTCGCCTCGGGTGGTTCGGCCGGGTACGACCACAAAAAGATGGCGATCACCGCGCGCGGCGCGTGGGAAAGCGTCAAGCGCCACTTCCGCGAGATGGGCCGCGACTGCCAGACCGAGCCGTTCGACTGCGTCGGCGTCGGCGACATGGCCGGCGACGTGTTCGGCAACGGCATGCTGCGCTCGAAGGCGACTCGGCTGGTCTGCGCCTTCAACCACATGCACATCTTCATCGACCCGACGCCGGATCCGGCATCGAGCTTCGCCGAGCGCGAGCGCCTGTTCAACCTGCCGCGCTCCAGTTGGAAGGACTACGACACGAAGCTGATCTCGGCCGGCGGCGGCATCTTCGAACGCTCGGCCAAGTCGATCAAGCTGTCGCCGGAGATGAAGAAGCTGATCGGCCTCGACCGCGAGGCGGCGACGCCGGCCGAGCTGATCCAGGCGATCCTGAAGATGCCGGTCGACCTGCTGTTCTTCGGCGGCATCGGCACCTTCGTGCGGGCGACCACCGAGACCAACGCCGAGGTCGGCGACCGCGCCAACGACGCGCTCCGCGTCACGTCCAAGGATCTTCGCTGCAAGGTCATCGGCGAGGGCGCCAATCTCGGCATGACCCAGCGTGCCCGCATCGAGGCCGGCCTCGCCGGCGTCCGCCTGAACACGGACGCAATCGACAACTCGGCCGGCGTCGACTGCTCGGACCACGAGGTCAACATCAAGATCCTGCTGGGCGACGTCTGCGCCAACGGCGACATGACGATCAAGCAGCGCGACCAGCTTCTGGCCTCGATGACCGACGAGGTCGGCCATCTGGTCCTTCAGGACAACATCGACCAGTCGCTGGCGCTCACGCTCTCCGAGGCCGAGGGCTCCGAGGGCGTCGAGGACAAGATCCGCCTGATGCGGACGCTCGAGAAGATCGGGCTCCTCGATCGCGCCATCGAGTTCCTGCCGACCGACCCGCAGCTGGCCGAGCGCCAGGCCGCGGCCAAGGGCCTGACCCGGTCCGAGCTCGCGGTGCTGCTCGCCTACTCGAAGATGGCGCTCTACAACGTGCTGCTGCCGTCGGACCTTCCCGACGATCCGGTGCTGACGCCCGATCTCGAAAGCTACTTCCCGGTCGAGCTCCGCAAGCGCTTCAAGACCGAGATCGGCCGTCACAAGCTCCGCCGCGAGATCATCGCCACCGTCGTCACCAACGCGATGGTCAACCGCGTCGGGCCCGGCTTCGTCGCCTCGCTCGCCGACCGCACCGGCTGCCTCTGGCCCGAGATCGCGCGTGCCTACCTGATCGCGCGCGACGTCTTCGGACTCGGGCCGATGTGGGAAGCGGTCCAGGCGCTCGACCTCCGCGTCGGCGCCGACGTGCAGACCGCCATGCACCAGGCGATCCGCCGGCTCTCCGAGCGCGCCAGTCTCTGGTTCCTCAACCACGGCAAGCACCCGTTGTCGATCGCCGATGCGATGGCCGAGTATCGTCCAGGCATCGAGGCGCTCACCAGGAACCTGGCCCAGGCGCTGCCCGATGCCGACCGCGCCGAGCTCGGCCAGAACACCAGGACGCTGGTCGAGGCCGGCGTGCCGAGCGATCTCGCGCAGTCGATCTCACAGCTCGACTGGATCGCCGCCGGACCCGACATCGTGCGCCTCGGCGGCGACCCGATGTCGGTCGCGCGCGTCTACTATGCGGTCGGCCAACGCCTCGGCCTCGACTGGCTCAAGAGCGAAGCAGCCCAGCTCAAGCCGCAGACCGACTGGCAACGCCAAGCCGCCGCCGCCGTGCTCGACGACCTCTACGGCCACCAGGCGACGCTGGCCCGCCGCGTGCTCGGCGATTCCGGCAAGCTCGAGACCTGGGTCGACGGACGGAAGCCCGCCGTCGAGCGCATCGACCAGGTGCTGACCGAGATGCGCGCCGCGCCTGCGGTCGATCTCGCGATGCTGGCAGTGGCGAACCGCAGGTTCGGAGAACTCGCCGGGGCATGACCCGCGCCTCCAAGCCTGCGCTCGCCGCCTGGTGCGTCTTCGACTGGGCGAACTCGGCCTATTTCACCGTCATCGTCACCTTCATTTTCGCCACATACTTCACCGAGGCGGTGGCGACCGATCCCACCGCGGGAACGACGCAGTGGGGACACGCGTCCTCGATCGCCGGGCTTGCGATCGCGCTGCTGGCCCCGGCGCTGGGCGCGATCGCCGACCAGGGACGC
>JBGALV010000049.1:0-35726 GCA_044223515.1 Alphaproteobacteria bacterium | reverse complement strand
TCTGGGGGCATTGATCCCGGAGAGCTTCGGTGGCGCAGGCCTGCCGCTCCGCGCCGGCGCGGTGATCCTCGAGACGATCCATCGCACGGGCTGCAATGCCGGCGCCTGCCACGCGCAGATGTACATCATGGGCACGCTGCTCCGGCACGGCAGCGAGGCGCAGAAGCAGCGCTATCTCCCCGACATCGCCGCCGGCAAGCTCCGCCTCCAGGCTTTCGGGGTCACCGAGCCGACCTCAGGCTCCGATACGCCGGCGCTCAAGACCCGCGCGGTGAAGCAGGGCAGCAAGTACGTGGTCCATGGCCAGAAGGTCTGGACCAGCCGCGCCTTCGCCACCGACATGATGCTGCTGCTCGCCCGCACGACGCCGCTCGATCAGGTGAAGCGGCGCAGCGACGGGCTCTCGGTGTTCCTGGTCGACCTCCGCGAGAGCCGCGGCAGGACCGTCGACATAAGGCCGCTGCGCGCGATGATCAACCACAACACCACCGAGGTGTTCATCGACGGGCTCGAGGTGCCGGAAGAAAACCTGATCGGCGAGGAAGGGCGCGGCTTCCGCTACATCCTCGACGGCATGAACGCCGAGCGCATCCTGCTCTCGGGCGAGGCAATCGGCGATGCGCGATGGTTCATCAGGACCGCCAGCGCCTATGCCGGCGAGCGTCACGTCTTCGGCCGCCCGATCGGCCAGAACCAGGGGATCCAGTTCCCGCTCGCCCGGGCGCACGCTGAGACCGAAGCGGCCGATCTCGTCGCCCGGCGCGCGGCGGCGCTGTTCGACGCCGGCCGGGACTGCGGCGCGGATGCGAACATGGCAAAGCTGCTCGCCTCCGAGGCCTCCTGGCATGCTGCGGAAGCCTGCATGCAGACATTCGGCGGCTTCGGATTCGCCCGCGAATACGACGTCGAACGGAAATGGCGAGAGACGCGTCTGTTCCAGACGGCCCCGATCTCGACCAATCTCGTCCTCGCCCATATCGCCCAGCACGTGCTGGGATTGCCCAAGAGCTATTGAGGAATTCGACGATGGCCTATCGCGTCGGCGTCATCGGTCTCGGCATCATGGGGAACCGCATGCTGGACCGCCTCGCCCAGCACCCGGACCTGGAGGCGACGGCCGGCTGGGATCCGAGCAGGGATGCCGTCGCGGCGACCAGGAAGGCCCATGCAAGCCTCGCGATCGAGGCTTCGGCCGAGGCGCTTTGCAAGCGGCCTGACCTTCACTGCGTCTACATCGCCTCACCGCCGTCGAGCCACATCGCCCACGCCTTCGCCGCCTTCGATGCCGGCAAGCCGGTGTTCCTGGAGAAGCCGCTGGCGACCGACATCAAGGAAGCGCAGGCGATCGTCGAGCGCGTGGCGCGGGAGAAGCGTCCGGCGGCGATCAACTTCTCGCTCGCCCATGCGCCGGGCCTGATCGCGCTCGAGGACCTGGTGAAGTTCGGTCGTCTCGGCAAGCCGGTCTCGGCGTCGGTCGACGTGCAGTTCGCCGCATGGCCGCGTCCGTGGCAGATGGGTGCGGCTTCCTGGCTCTCTAAGCGCGCCGAGGGCGGCTTCACCCGCGAGGTCGTCTCGCACTTCGTCTTCGCGCTCCAGCGTGCGCTGGGGGCGCCGGAGATCCTGGAAAGCAAGGCCACATATCCGGCCGGCAATGGCGCCGAGACCGCGCTCCAGTCGCGCGTCCTGTTCGGCGACGTCTCCGCGGTGATCACCGGTCAGGTAGGCGGCACCGCGGTCGCCGACAGCAACCTCACCACGGTCGAGTTCGAGCGCGGCGCGATCCGGCTGATCGACTGGATGAACGTCGAGACACGCGAGGGCGACAAATGGGTCCCGGGCGGCGACTCGCCGGAGGAGCTGCGCCAGCGCGCCCAGGTCGGCCAGCTCGATGCGCTGGCGGCGATGCTCGCCGGCCGGTCGCACCGGCTGCCGACCGTCGCGGAGGGCCTGGCGGTGCAAGCCTGCGTCGAGGGCCTGCTGAAGGGCTAGTCCGCCGCCACGGGCGCCGTCACGCGGACGCGGTTGAAGACTCGGAGCGCGGACTCGTCGGAGAACATCTTGTCCGGTCGCTTGTCGTAGCTGTAGAGCGCGATCACGCGCTTGCGGCTTCCCTGCACGGGGCTAACCCGGTGCACCGAGTACTTGCCGCAGAAAAGCACCAGGGTTCCCGGCTCGACCCGGACCGACTTCACGTGAGCCCGCCCGCCGCGCAGAACGTCGGCAACGGCCGGATAGTTCTCGTCTGTCTCGCTGCGGATATAGGGCGCGAACTCGAAGTCACCACCAGCTTCGGCCCGCTGCAGCAGCAGCGAGACGACGAAGTCGTTCGAGTCGAAATGCCAGTGATGGCTGTCACCGTCACCGGCGATGCTGAGATTGCAGTTGAAGATCGGATCGAGCACCCGGTGCAGCTTGTCGAGCTTCAGCACGTCGGCGATGAAGCGGGTGAGACCGTCCCACCGGTAGAGGCGCTGCACCGCCGACGTCTCGGCCATAGCGTCGCCAGCAACGACATGCATCAGGCTCGGCGAGGTCATCGTGCGAGGATCGCCGGAGGGCAGGTCCGATCGCACCGGCCCGTAGGGCGTGAGGTGGTGATCGCGGCGATGGGCATGGGGCAGCGTCGCCATTGCCTCCTCGGCCACGCGGCGGATCGCGTCGGCGGGGATGAACCCCGGCAGCATGACGCAGCTCTCGGCGGCGAGCTCGCGGCGACAGCGCTCGACCAGCTCGGCGCGGCCGCGTGGATCGTCGAGGGCATAGCGCGCGAGGTCGATCAGGTCGCGCGGCGGACGGGCGAAGGGATCGGTCATGGCCTGATGTTAGCGCATCAGCCCGGAATCCGCCTCATCAGGGTTTCCAGCAGGTCCGCCTCGCCCGCAGGCTTGTCCCAGCGGATGCGGGCGACGCGCGGGAAGCGGAGCGCCACGCCGGACTTGTGCCGGCTGGAGCGCTGGGCCGAGTCGAAGGCGATCTCCAGCACCAGGCCCGGCGCCACCTGCCGCACCGGGCCGAAGCGATCGACCGTGTTGTTGCGGACCCACTTGTCGAGCTGCGTCAGCTCGGCGTCGGTGAAGCCGAAATACGCCTTACCGACCGGGACGAGTTCGCCGCCCGGCTGGGTCCAGAGACCGAAAGTGTAGTCCGAGTAGAAGGACGAGCGCTTGCCGTGGCCGCGCTGCGCATACATCAGGACCGCGTCGATCGTGGCGGCGGCACGCTTCCACTTGAACCAGAGCCCCTTCGGTCGGCCGGCGACATAGGGGCTATCCGCACGCTTGAGCATCAGGCCTTCGGCGTTCAGCGAGTCCGCGTCGAGGCGATGGCGGCCAAGCTCCTCCCAGTCCTGGAAAGGCACCAGCCGCGAGAGATCGATCACCCCACTGGCGAGCCCGACATGAGCGACCCAGTTCTCGAGCCGGGCGCGGCGCGCATCGAAGCCGAGGTGCCGCAAATCCTCCTCCCCTTCGAACAGCAGGTCGTACACACGGATGAAAGCGGGATGGTCAGAGATCAGCTTCGGGTTCGGCTTCTTGCGGTTGAGGCGCTGCTGCAGGTCGTTGAAAGGTGCGACCGCATCGCCGCGGCGGACCAGAAGCTCGCCGTCGACGACCGCGGAGAATTTGAGGCGATCGACCAGATCGGGGAATGCAGGCCCGACCTCCTCGCCGCCGCGCGAGAACAGCCGCGCGCCGTCCGGGCCGGCGACGATCTGCACGCGGATGCCGTCCCACTTCCATTCGGCGCGGAAGTCCTCCGGCTTGAGCGAGAGGAGGTCGCCCTCCTCCAGCGCTTGCGCCAGCATCAGCGGGCGGAACAGCCGGCTGGTATCGATCTGCGGTGGCGGCGCCCGACCCTCGATCCAGTCGAACAGCTGGCGGTAGGGCGGATCGAGCCCGTGCCAGACCTCCTCGACCTGGGCGAGCTCGACCTTGCCGTGCTCAGCCAGCGCCGTCTTGGCGAGCCGCTCGGAGACGCCGACCCGAAGCCCGCCGGTCAGCAGCTTGATAAGTGCCCAGCGCGCGTCCGCATCGAGGCGGTCGAGCCATCCGGCGAGCAGCTCGGGCACCCTGGCGCGCGCGGCGAGCGTCAGTGTGTCGACCACTTCGGAAAGTCGGAGATCGTGCCCGCCTGCTTCCTTCGCCGGCCAGATCAGCGCCACGGTCTCGGCAAGATCGCCGACATAGTCGTAGGAGAGATCGAACAGCACCGGATCGACGCGCGAGCGCGCGACCTCGCGCACCGCCGCCGGCTTCGCCTCGGCGAAGACCAGCGTGCCGGTGAGTGCTGCCAACGCATATCCCCGATCCGGATCCGGCGTCTCGGCGAGATAGGCCTTGAGCAGCCGGAGCTTCGCATTCCGCGCCGGCGTGTAGAGCAGGCTCGCAAGCAGGCGGGAGAAAGCCTTCAACTCCCCTCCTCCTCGAAGCCGAGCAGCGAGAGCGCGCGGGCGCGGATGCCGCGGCTGGTGGCGTGATGCACCAGCGCGTCCTCGCGGCCATGCGTGACCCAGACCTCGGGCGCGCCGACGTCCTCAAGCGTCCGGCAGAGCTCGTCCCAGTCGGCGTGATCGGAGATCACCAGGGGCAGCTCGACACCGCGCTGCTTGGCCCGCTGCTTGATCCGCATCCAGCCGGAGGCGAAGGCCAGCACCGGATCCGCCATGCGCCTCGACCACCGGTCGCCGAGCGACGACGGCGGTGCGAGCACCAGCACGCCCGCGAACATGCCGGGCGGCGCCTCGGTCGCTGGCTTGAGCTCACCAAGGTCGACGCCGAGACTGCGATAGAGTTCGCAGAGCTCGATCAGAGCGCCGTGCAGGTAGATCGGCTGGTCATACCCGGCCTCGCGCACGAGCCGGATCAGCCGCTGGCATTTGCCGAGCGCATAGACGCCGACCAGGTGCGTCCGGTCGGGAAAGACCTTCATCGAATGGAGGAGGCGTGCCACCTCCTCCTTGTCGTCGGGATGGCGGAACACCGGCAGCGCGAAGGTCGCCTCGGTGATAAAGACATCGCAATTGACCGGCTCGAAGGGCGGGCAGGTCGGGTCGCGGCGGCGCTTGTAGTCGCCCGAGACGACGGCGCGGCTTCCCTGCCACTCCAACACCACCTGTGCCGAGCCCAGGATATGTCCGGCCGGCTTCAGGATGACGCGGACGCCGTTGATCTCGATCGGCTCGCCGTAGCCCAGCGGCTGCACCGCCTTCGCCGGCTCCGGGCCGATCCGGCTCCTCATGATCGCCAGCGTCTCGGGCGTCGCCAGAGCCGCGCCATGGCCGCCCCGTGCGTGATCGGAATGGCCGTGGGTAATCACCGCCCGGTTCACCGGCGAAGACGGATCGATGTAGAAGCCGCCGGGTTCGACCAGGAGGCCCGCCGGCGTCGGCCTCAGCCAGGTTTCGGGATGCTGCATGGATCGGATCTCAGCGGATGCGGCGGGGCGGGCTGCAAAGATAGCCTTGCCATCGGGCTCGAATGGGCGATGATGAACTTTACAATTTTGTGACAATCATAAGCCGGAGTCTCCCGGGCGTTGGCCACCACGGTTCTTCTCCATCTTCTCGGCGGCGTCGCCCTGTTGCTCTGGGGCCTCCGCATGGTGCGGACCGGCGTGATGCGGGCCTTCGGCGGCGACCTCCGCCGGGCGATCGGGATCGGCCTCCGCAACCGTGCCTCCTCGTTCCTGGTCGGGCTCGGCGTCACCGGCGCAGTGCAAAGCTCGACCGCGACCGCGCTGATGACGGCCTCCTTCGCGGAACGCGGGCTTATGACGACCGCACCCGCCCTTGCGGTGATGCTGGGCGCCGACGTCGGCACGGCGCTCGTCGCCCAGGCGCTCTCATTCGACGTGACCTGGCTCTCGCCGGCGCTGATCCTCGTCGGCTTCGTCGCCTTCTCGAGCATCACGACCACCCGCTGGCGAGACGCCGGCCGCGCCGTGGTCGGCCTCGGCCTGATGCTGCTTGCGCTCCGCCTCATCGTCGAATCCTCCCAACCCCTGCAGCACTCGGCCGTGCTGCAGGAAGTGATGACCGCGCTGGCGGGCGAGCCGCTGATCGCGATCCTGCTCGGCGCCGGGCTCACCTGGCTGGCGCATTCCAGCCTCGCCATCATCCTGATGGTGATGTCGATGACGGTCATCGGCATCGTCCCGTTGCCGCTGGCGCTCGCCCTCGTGCTCGGCGCTAATCTCGGCGGCGGCTTGCCGGCGGCGATGGCGACCTGGCACGGCGACGCCGCCGCCCGACGAGTCACCCTCGGCAATCTGTCGTTTCGCCTGATCGGCGTGATCGTTGCCCTGCCGCTCCTGGCGACTATCGCCGCGCTGCTGCCGACGCTCGGCGGCGACGTCGGAAGACAGGTGGTGAACTTCCATCTCGGTTTCAACGTGACGCTGGCCGTGGCGTTCCTGCTTCTGCTGACGCCCGCGGCGAGCTTGGCCGAGCGCCTGCTGCCCGAGCGCAAGCTCGGCGACGATCCGATGAAGCCGCGTTATCTCGATCCGGCCGTGATCGACTCGCCGGCCCTGGCGATCGCGGCCGCCTCGCGCGAGACGCTGCGCATGGGGGACGCGCTCGAGACCATGCTTCGCGACGTGCTGATCGTGCTCAAGACCGACGACCGGAAGCTCGCCGACGACATCTGCCGGCGCGACAATGTCGTCGACCGGCTGCACGAGGCGATCAAGCTGTACCTCACCCAGGTGAGCCGCGAGGCGCTCGGCGAGTCCGACAGCAAGCGCTGCATGGAGATCATCGCCTACACGACCAACCTCGAGCATGTCGGCGACATCATCGACAAGAATCTGATCGAGCTCGCGATCAAGAAGATTAAGAACCGGCTGCGCTTCTCCGAGGAAGGCTTCGCCGAGATCGGCGGCATCCATGCGACCGTTCTCGACACCCTCAAGCTTTCGCTCGCGGTGTTCATGCAGGGCGACGCCGCGCAGGCTCGGCGCCTGGTCGAGCAGAAGGACTCGATGCGCGACCGCGAGCGCGCGGCCGCCGAGCAGCATCTGGAGCGGCTCAAGAGCGGTCGGCCGGAAAGCATCGAGACCTCGTCTCTGCACCTCGACATCCTGTGCGACCTCAAGCGCATCCACTCGCACCTGACCTCGGTCGCCTATCCGATCCTGGAGCAGACGGGCGAGCTGAAGAAGAGCCGGCTGGCGACCGGCTAGAGCTCGGTGAGGTCGACCCAGCGTCGCTCGGCCGAGGCCCGCTCGATCGCCGCGGCGATGCGCTCGATGACGAGGCCGGTGGCGAAGTCCGGGTAGAGCGCCTCCTCACCGGCGAGGCCACGCAGGAGATGCCCGACCTCGGCGGTCTTGAGGTCCCCATAGCCCAGCTGATGGCCTGCCGCGGGGCTGAAGGCACCGTAGGGCGGATGCTGCGGACCGGCGAGGATCGTCAAGAACCCGTCGGCGCCCTTGCGAAAGATCCTGAGTTCGTTCAGCCGCTCCTGGTCGAAGGCCAGCGTCGCCTTGGTGCCAGTGATCTCGACCGCCAGATGGTTCTTGTAGCCCCAGGCGACGCGGCTGATGTCGATCACGCCGCGGGCGCCGTTGGCAAAGCGCAGCACCGCATGCACCTGGTCGTCGTTCTCGACCGGCGCCGCGCCGGCCGACGTCGGTCGCTCGGCGATCACGGTCGAGACCTCGCTCGCGACCGACTGCACCTCGCCGACGAGGTGGAGGGCGAAACCCAGAAGATGCGAGCCGAGATCGCCGAGAGCGCCCGATCCGGCGAGCGCCCGGACGCAACGCCACGAATGCGGCACCGCGGCATCCGCCATGTAGTCCTCGGCGAAGCGCCCCTTGAACGCCACCACGTCGCCGATCTCGCCGGCGGCGATCATCGTCTTCATCAGCCCGACCGCCGGGCCTCGGAGATAGTTGTAGCCTAGCAGCGTCTGCCGCCCTTTGGCCGCGTCCGCCATGCGCTTCGCATCGGCAAGGCCAGTCGCCATCGGCTTCTCGCAATAGACTGCTTTGCCCGCGCCAAGCGCCTCCAGTGCCATCTCGGCATGCAGGTGGTTCGGCGTGGTGATGGCGACCACCTCGACCCGAGGATCGGCGATAACCGCCCGCCAGTCGCCGGTCGATGTCTCGAAGCCCCAGCGCTCGGCGCAGGTCCTGGCGCGCTTCTCGTCCGCATCGGCCAGCAGCGCGAGGTACGGGCGGCGCTCCAGATCGAAGACGGAGGCAGCAGCTGAGAAGGCGAGCGCATGGGCCTTTCCCATGAACCCCGTGCCGATAAGTCCGACGCCGATACCGGACACTTCAGCTGGCGGCCGGAACGATCGTGATGCCGTGATCGGCGAGCATCAGCCAGACATCGCCGCCGACCGCGACGGGGCGGGACACATGGCGATCGACGACGAACAACTCGCCGGCCTCCGTCGTCACTGTGTACTCCATGTGCGTGCCGAGATACGCCGCCTTGGCAATGGTACCGGCGAGGGCAGGACGTCCCGGCTTAACCGGCTCCAGCGTGATCGCCTCGGGCCGGATCGCGATCTTGACCTCGCCGGGCGCCTGGTCGCGATGCGGCATGGTCACCGAGACGCCGGCGATGCGAACCGTCGCCCTGTCTCCGGACTTTCGACTGCAGGTGCCCGGTCACCAGGTTGGCGTCGCCGATGAAGTCGGCGACGAACAGGTTCGCCGGCGTCTCGTAGAGGTCGCGCGGCGCGCCTGACTGGGCGATGCGCGCGTTGGACATCACGATGACCCGGTCGGAGACCGCGAGCGCCTCCTGCTGGTCGTGCGTCACGTAGACGACGGTCAGGTTCAGCGAGCGCTGCAGATCGCGGATGTCCTCGCGCACGCGGCGGCGCAGCTTGGCATCGAGGTTGGACAGCGGCTCGTCGAACAGCAGCACCTGCGGCTCCAGCACCAGCGCACGGGCGACCGCGACGCGCTGCTGCTGGCCGCCGGAAAGCTCCGACGGCAGGCGCCTGTCGTAGCCTTCGAGGCCGACCAGCTTCAGCTTCTCCCTCGCCAGGCCTTCGGCCTCTTCCTTGCCGAGGCCGGAGACGCTAGGCCCGTAGGCCACGTTCTGGATCACGTTCATATGCGGGAACAGCGCATAGGACTGGAACACCATCGAGACGTCGCGCTCGGCGGCGGAGAGATGCGTCACGTCCTTGTCGCCGATCAGGATCTGGCCTTCGCTCGCGATCTCGAGGCCGGCGATGAGCCTGAGCGTCGTCGTCTTGCCGCAGCCGGACGGCCCCAAGAGCGTCACCAGCGTCGACGGCTCGATCGTGAACGAGACGTCGTCGACCGCGACGACCGAGCCGTAGCGCTTGACGACCGAGCGGAACTGGACCGAGTCCTGTGCCGAGCGCTTCATCATTTCGGCAGGCTCCCGACTTCCTTCTCCCAGCGCGCGATCAGGCGCTTGCGCTCGTCGGCGCCGCCGTACTTGGCGAAGTCGTAGGCGATCAGCTTCATCTCGGAGAGCTTCGGCGCCTTGTCCGGGATCGGCGCGTCGACGTTCGACGGCGTCTGGTAGGATTTGGCCTTTGCTCCCAGCGCCTGGGCCTCGGCCGTCAGCGCGAAGTCGTACCACTTCTTCGCCGCATCCAGGTTCTTCGAGCCCTTGACCAGACTCATCGAGCCGATCTCGTAGCCGGTGCCTTCACACGGGCTGACGACCTTGACCGGGAAACCGTCGACGGCCTCGGCGACCGCATCGTGCAGGAACATCACGCCGATCGTGGTCTCTCCCCGCGCCGTGCCACGCGCCGGAGCCGGGCCGGACCGCGTGTATTGGTTCACGTTCTTGTGGAGCTGCTTCAGGTAGTCGAAGGCCGGCTCCTCGCCGAACACCTGCACCAGCGTGGCGACGGCGGTATAGGCGGTGCCCGATGACGCCGGATTGGAGATCTGGATCTCGTCCTTGTATTCGGCCTTGGACAGGTCCTTCCAGCAGGCCGGCGGCGCCAGCTTCTTCTTCGCCAGGATCTCGGTGTTGTAGGCGAATCCCAGCGCGCCGGCGTAGATGCCTACCGTGCGGAACTTCGACTGATCGGCCTGGCGGCGCGCCCAATCGTGCAGCTTCGAGAGCATCGGCGACTGATAGGGCTCGGTCAGGTCCTCCTCGGCGGCAGCGAGATGGGGGTCGCCCGTGCCGCCCCACCAGAGGTCGGCCTTGGGATTGGTCTTCTCGGCGCGAAGCTGGGCCAGCGTCTCGCCTGAGCCCTTCTGCACCAGGCTCACCTTGATCCCGGTCTTCTTCTCGAACTCCTGGGTCATCAGCGTGCACCAATCCTGGACAACGCTGCAGTAGACCGCGAGCGGTGCCTGGGCTTCCGCGCGGGAGGCGCCGAGCGCGAGCACGAGGGCGGTTGCGAGCACGATGCGCATGAGACCTCCGTTGGGCTTTAACCGCCGCCGGCCTGGAGCCCGACATCGCCGGACTGGCGGCGGCCGAGCTTGCGCTCGCCGACCAGGATCTGGATCAAGAGGATGGCGCCGATCATCACCAGGATCAGCACCGAGGAGTAAGCGATGGCGAGACCGAACTCGCCGGCCTCGACGCGGCCGACGATGTAGGCGGTCGCCATGTTGTATTGCGCGGTGACCAGGAAGATGACGGCCGAGACCGCGGTCATCGCACGCACGAAGCTGTAGACCATCGCCGCCACCAGCGCCGGCCGGAGCAGCGGCAGCACGACGCGGCGGACGGTCGTGAAGGTGCGGGCGCCCAGGGTCAGCGACGCCTCGTCCAGCGACTTGTCGATCTGGCTCAAGGTGGCGATGCCGGCGCGCACGCCGACCGGCATATTCCGGAACACGAAGCAGATGATCAGGATGATGCCGGTGCCAGTCAGCTCCACCGGTGGCACGTTGAACGCCAGGATGTAACTAACGCCGATAACGGTCCCGGGGATGGCGAAGCTCAGCATGGTGCCGAACTCGAAGGCGCGCTTGCCGGCGAAGTTCTGTCGCGTAAGCAGATAGGCGGTCAGCAGGCCGATCGCCCCTGTCAGCGGCGCCGAGAGGATCGAGATCTCGAGTGTCGTCCAGAACGACGACCAGCCGGATCCGGCGAAGATCTGCGGGCTGGTCAGGTCGATGCGGAAGCCGGTGAGGTAATGCTCGAGCGTCGGCGTGTGATCCCGGCCCATCGCCTTCACCAGGCCGCCGGCTATGATCATGCCGTAGATGACGACGGTGAAGATCGACCACGGGATGACCACCGCGTAGCAGAGTCGCGAGACCCATTTCGGCAACGGCAGCGGCAGACCTGAGTCACCTTTGCCGGTGACGGTCGTGTAGGAGACGCGGCCGAGCCAGCGATGCTGGGCGTAGAAGGCGCCTAATGTGAAGACGAGCAGCACGAGCGCCAGCACGGCGGCGCGGCCCTGATCGTGGGCGGCGCCGACGACCGCGAAGAATACCTTGATCGACAGCAGCTCATAGTTGCCCGAGAGCACCAGCGGGTTGCCGAAGTCGGCGAGGCTTTCGACGAAGCCCAAAAGGAAGGCATTGGCGAGGCCCGGGCGCAGCAGCGGCCAGGTCACGGTGCGGAACGTCGTCCAGCGGCTTGCCCTGAGCGTCTGCGCCGCCTCCTCGAGCGAGGGCGCGATGCCCTGCACCACGCCGATCAGCACCAGGAAGGCGATCGGCGTGAAGGCCAGGAGCTGGGCGAGGAAGACGCCCGAGAGCCCGTAGATCCACCGGCTGCGCGCCACGTCGAACCAGTCGTAGAGGAAGGTCGAGACGAGGCCCGCACGGCCGAAGAGCAGGATCACCGCGAGGCCGATCACGAAGGGCGGGGTGATGATCGGCAGCACGCTCATCACCCGAAGCAGGCCCTTGAAGCGGAACCCGGAGCGGACCGCGATCAGCGCGAAGGCGAGCCCGAGCAGCGTGGTGCCGGCGCCAGTCAGGATGGCGAGGAACAGCGTGTTCCAGGCGACGCCGCAACGGAGGTTTGAGGTAAGGCAGTCGAGGCCCCAGATCGAGCCATCGGTGAGTTTCTCCCAGAAACCCGCGAGATCGAGCCTGCCCTGATTGTCCTGGACCGCGCTGATGAGGATCGTGACGACCGGGAACAGCACGAACAGCGAGATCAGCGCCACGACGATCGCGATCGCGCCGACGGTGAAGGTGTCGCCGCGGCAAAAACCGCGCATCGCGAGTCCGCGACACATCAGCATCAGGTAGGAGAGCGACAGCGACAGCGCGCCATAGCCCATGCCCGACTGCTTTGGCCCACCGGGCCCGAACGCGGCGATGGTCCAGCCGCGATGGTCGATGGAGAAGCCTTCGATGAGGATCAGGGCGATCCCGGCGATGCCCGAGGCGACCAGCATCGACGAAGTCTGCCGGTCCCGCTTCCAGACCGCGAAGGTCGAGGCGAGGAGCGGCAACAGCGCCGGCGCCAGCCACCATCGGTTATGGGCGACGATCTGCCAGGCGGCGGGGCCGCTTTCCGCACTCGGATAGGCGCGCAGCCATCCGAACGCGAAGAAGCCCGCGTCGATCATGTACCAGGGAAGAAGAACCGCGCCCAGCCAGCCTAAGGCCAGCCAGGGCGCGGCGATGCGGTCGGTCACGACCGTCTTGGAGGGAACGTAAGCCTTACTTCGGCAGGTTCTTCACCTCTTTGTCCCACTTGGCGAGCAGGCGGGTCCGCTCGGCCGAGGAGCCGTACTTGGCGAAGTCGTAGTCGATCAGCTTGATCGTCTTGAGGTCCGGCGCCTGCGGCGGAGCCTTGGCGTTCTTGTTCGACGGCACCTGGTAGGCCTTGGCCTTGGCGCCGAGCTCCTGGGCCGCCGGGGTCAGTGCCCAGTCGTACCATTTCTTCGCCAAATCCATGTTCTTGGCGCCCTTGATGATCGACATCGAGCCGATCTCGTAGCCGGTGCCCTCGCACGGAGCCACGACCTTCACCGGACCGCCGTCGACCACCATGGTCACCATGTCGTGCTGGAAGACGATGCCGACCGCGGTCTCGCCGAGGCTGGTCGCCTTGGCCGGGGCGGCGCCCGACTTGGTGTACTGGTTGATGTTCTTGTGCAGCTGCTTGAGGTAGTCGAAGCCTTTGTCCTCGCCCATCAGCTGCACCATGGTGGCAAGCATGGTGTAGGAGGTGCCCGAGGAGTTCGGGTCGGCGACCTGCACGTCGTCCTTGAGCTTCGCATTCAGCAGGTCGGCCCAGCACTTCGGCTCGGGGATTCCCTTCTTCGCGATCAGCTGGGTGTTGAAGCCGTAGCCGAGCGCGCCGGCGTAGACGCCGACCGTGCGCTTCTTGGACTGGTTCCACTGCTTGATCGCCCAGTCCTGGAGCTGGGCGTTCATCGGCGAGGTGTATTCCTCGGTCAGGCCTTCCTCGGCCGCCTGCAGGTGCGGATCGCCGGTGCCGCCCCACCACACGTCGCCCTTCGGGTTCGACGCTTCGGCCTTGATCTGTGCATAGAGCTCGCCCGAGCTCTTGCGGCTCATGTTCACCTTGATGGCGGTCTCCTTCTCGAAGGCCGTCACCATCTCGCGGCACCACTCCTCCTGCACCGTGCAGTAGAGGTTGAGCTGGGCGCGGGCATCGGCCGAGCCGAGCAGCACCGCAGCGCCGAGCGCCAATCCGACGATCATCTGAGTCCGCGCCATCACATTCCTCCCACAGCTTTTCGTTACTCGGGAGACGATGCCCCAGGGCCCGGCCAGTGTCAAAAATTTGTCATGAAATCCGAAGAGCCGCCGATGCGCCGATGAGGCCGGGATACGCCCTTGTGATCAGGGAGGTCGGAATCGCCCTCGCGAGATCGGCGAGCGGCGCCTTGTCCTCGAAGCGGGCGCGGAACCGGCTGGCCATCAGGGGACGCACCAGCTTCGGCAGGATACCCCCCGCCAGGTAGACGCCGCCGGTCGCGCAGAAGATCAGCGCCGCGTCCCCAGCGACGGACCCCAGCGTCGCGAAGAAGATGCCCAGCGCTTGCGCGGCGCGAGGATCTCCGGCGGCAGCGGCCTCCGCCACCTCCTCCGGCTGGCGGCGTGTCGACTGGCTTCCGCCGATCTCCGCCAAGGCATGGTCGATCGCCAGCAGGCCCGGGCCGCAGACGACATGCTCGATCGTTACCCGACCCACCAACCGGCCGATGATCGCTGCGACCCTGGCCTCGGTCTCGTCCTGCGGGGCGAAGCTCGCCTGCCCCGCCTCGCTCGCGACCGGAATCCATTCGCCGCGATGGCGGAGCAGCGCCGCGGTGCCGTAGCCGGTGCCGGGCCCGACCACCACCCGCACGCCGTCCGGGACCGCCGTGCCGCCGCCGATCCGCATGAGATCGCCCTCGCGGAGATGCGGCAGCGCCAGCGCAAGCGCGTGGAAGTCGTTGACCACGACCAGCCGCTCGAACTCGAACGCGCGCTCGAGATCGGAGATAGAGAAGTGCCAGGTGGAGTTGCTCGGCTCGACCACATCCCCGACGACAGGCCCGGCGACCGCGAGCGCAGCCGACGGAACGCGCACGCCCACTTCCTCGAGGTAGTCGGCGATCGCGCCTTCGAAGTCGCCGCCGTCGGCGAGCTTGCGCTCCCTGACCGCGCGCGGCTGCTCGTCCGGTCCGTCGACCAGGCCGAGGCGGACATTCGTGCCGCCAAGATCGACGACGAGGGCGGGCCAGGAGGTCATGAGGGCTTCTGCGCCTTCTCCCGTTCCTCGCGGCGAGCACGCAACGCGATCGAGACGCCGCTGCCGATGATGATGACCGCGCCGACATAGGTCCAGATGCTGGGGACGTCGCCGAAGATGAAGTAGCCGAACAGGCTCGCGGCCACGAGCTGCACATACTGGAACGGCGAGATCACCGGTGCGGGGCCCCACATCAACGCGCGCGCCACGCAATAGTGCCCGAGCCCGCCGAAGATGCCGAGGCTGCAGAGCTTGACCCAGGTGAGCCAGCCGGCCGGCGTCTGCCAGAAGAACGGCACTGCCATCGAAGTCAGGATCGATCCCACCAGCGAGGCGTAGAAGACCGAGGTCTCCGGCGTGTCGTCCCCGGCCACGCCCCGCGTCATCACCTGGTAGACCGAGTAGCAGCAAGAGCTTCCGAGCACGAACACAGCCTGCCATGGGAGATGGCCCGAGCCCGGCTGGATGATCACCATCGCGCCGATGAAGCCAACACCGATCGCGATCCAATGGCCGAGGCCGACACGCTCCCCCAGGATGAAGGCCGCTGCGATCGCGACCAGGAAAGGAGAGATGAACGAGATCGCCGAGGCTTCCGCCAGCGGGACCGTCGCCATCGCGGTGAAGTAGAAGATGTTCGATCCGAGCAGGAAGCAGGAGCGGATGATCTGGCTGCCGAGCCGCCGCGATACGAAGAGCCGACGTCCCATCACCGGCCCCAGCAGCAGCATGACGAAGACCAGATGACTGAGGTTGCGCATCCAGACGATCTCGGCGGTCGGCAGCTCGACCGAGAGATGCTTCACCATCGCGTTCATGATCGAGAAGATCGACGACGCGGCGCACATGAACAGGATGCCGCGGACGATGTTCTGCTGCACTAGACGCCCTCCTCAGCCACCGGGAGCCAGAGCACGTCGTCGATCCGCTCCGCGCCGGTCGCCAGCATGACGAGGCGGTCGAGGCCGAGCGCGATGCCCGAGGCGTCGGGCATGTCGGCCAGGGCCGCGAGGAAATCCTCGTCGATCGGATAGCGGAGACCGTAGAGCCGCTGCTTCAGGTCCATGTCGGCCTCGAAGCGCCGGCGCTGCTCGGGCACATCGGTCAGCTCGCCGAAGGCGTTCGCGAGTTCCATGCCGGCAACGTAGAGCTCGAAGCGCTCGGCGAGATGCGGCGCGTCGTCCTTCGGACGCGAGAGCGCCGCCATGTGGATCGGGTAGTCGGTGAGCAGCGTCGGCTTCGGATGACCGAGCTTCGGCTCGATGCGGTCGAGGAACACCTTGAAGAAGACGTCGTCCCAGCCGTCGTCGGCGGCGATGGTGACGCCGATCGCACGCGCCGCCTTGGCGAAACCCTCCACGTCGAAACGCCCCGGTGACTGCAGATAACCAAGCGGGTCGATCCCGGCGTGACGGCGGAAGGAGTCGGCGACGGTCAGGCGCTCGAACGGCGCCTCGGGGTCGGCCTCGAGACCGCGCCAGAGGAGACGCGTCGCGCCGGCGGCTTCGGCCGCGGCACCGACCAGCGCCTCGCAGTCGTTCATCAACCGCTCGTAGCCCTCGCCCGCCCGATACCATTCCAGCATCGTGAACTCGGGATGGTGGGTCGCCGAGCGCTCACCGTTCCGAAACACCCGCGCCATCTGGAAAAGGCGCGGCTCGCCGGCCGCCAGCAGCTTCTTCATCGCGAATTCGGGCGAGGTATGCAGATGGAGCGAGGACCGGGTGCCGTCAGGCGCCTCGAGCGTGGTCGGGAATGCCTTCAGATGCGGCTCGAGTCCGGGGGAGACCTGCAGCGCCGGGGTCTCGACCTCGACGAACCCCTGATCCAGAAACCAGGCGCGGTTCGCGGCCACGATCCGGGCACGCTGGGCGAGCAGCGGGCGACGGCGGGCATAGGCGTCGGCACGCCAGGCGGGGATCGGGGAACGGGGCATCTTATTAAGGAATTAGGCCCAGGGAGCGTTGCAAGCGGCGGGACGACCTGCTACGAGCACGCCCGCCGAAGACCGCCGCAACCTCCCGGGATGTGCCGTGAAAGTCAACGCCAACACGCTTCGCGCCGGCCACGTGATCGAGCATAACGGCCATCTGTGCGCCGTCATCCGGGCGGAGAACATCCAGCCTGGCAAGGGCACGCCGGTGACCCAGGTCGACCTCCGCCGCCTCTCCGACGGCGTCAAGGTGACCGAGCGGTTCCGCACCCAGGAGACGGTCGAGCGCGCCTACATCGACGAGCGCGACTACCAGTACCTGTTCCAGGAAGGCGACAACTACACCTTCATGGACATCGAGACCTACGACCAGGTTAGCGTCGCGAAGGAGATCATCGGCGATCCGGCCGTGTTCCTTCAGGACGGCATGAAGGTCTCCATGAAGTCGCACGAAGGGAAGCCGGTCTCGGTCTCCCTCCCGCAGAAAGTGATCCTCGAGGTGGTCGAGGCCGATCCGGTGGTGAAGGGGCAGACCGCTGCCTCCTCCTACAAGCCCGCCATCATGTCGAACGGGGTCCGGGTCATGGTCCCGCCGTTCATCACCGCCGGCACCAAGATCGTGGTCAACACCGAAGACAGCTCCTACCTTGAGCGCGCCAAGGACTGACCGAATTAAGGGGTTTTTGGGCTCCGCCAACCCCTTGATGGGAACTTTTCGCGGTACTATCCTATTGTTTAGGTAAGACCGGACCTGCCGGAAACCTTGAGCAATGGCCGTCAACTCGACCGCACAATCGCAACTGGCCAGCTACGCCCCGACGTCCTTCAACGCCGGGGTCGGGTCAGGCGTGCGCCAGGCCGTCGCGCTGATCGGCGGCGCCGTCGAGACCACCCAGACCATCCGCAACGAGGCCCGCTTCATCCCGCGGCGCGAACCGGCGCCGTTCGAGGACAAGGTCGAGATCCGTGCCCCGGCTCCGGAGCCGACCAACCAAGCGCCCGGCCAGGCCGCGGCAGCGAAGCCGGCACCCGCGCCCGAAGCGCCCAAGAAGCCCGCACCGGACATCCGGCAACTGAGCCTGACGGGCCAGCCCGCCGCCGATAAGCCCGCGGCTCCTGCCGGACGCGGCTCCTTCGTCGACGTCGACGCCTGACGCCAGCTCCTAGCGCCGGTTCCGCCACAGAATTGCCGCGTGACGGGCGCCAGACGCCCGAGCACACTCCGCGCGCCGATCTTCCGCCACGGAGTACCTCATGCCGCCTGTCGTCAAGTCCGAGACGTCGCCCGGATTCTTCTCGGCCTTCTGGCGGGTCGCCGGTCCCTATTGGTGGTCCGAGGACCGCTGGGCCGGCCGCGGGCTCCTGTTCGTGGTCATCGCGCTCAATCTCGGCCTGGTCGCGTTCAACGTCCGCTTCACCTCCTGGTACAACGACTTCTACAACGCGCTTCAGGAGAAGAACGCCGACGAGTTCTGGCATCAGATCCTGATCTTCAGCGGGCTCGCCTTCGGCTACATCGTCGTCGGCGTCTACCAGCTCTACCTGAACCAGATGCTGCAGATCCGCTGGCGGCGCTGGCTGACCGACCGGTATCTCGACGCCTGGGTCGGCGAAAATCGCTTCTACCGCCTGCAGATCGGCACCCACGGCACCGACAACCCGGACCAGCGCATCAGCGACGACGTCCAGATGTTCGTGCAGAAGACGTTGGGCATCGGGCTCGGCGTCATGAATTCCATCGTCACCCTGGTCTCGTTCACCGCCCTGCTGTGGACGATCTCGGGCGACCTCGACATTCCGCTTCCCGGCGGCAGCGCGCTGACGATCCCCGGCTACATGGTCTGGGCGGCGCTGATCTACGCGATCCTCGGAACGTGGCTCACCCACAAGATCGGGCTTCCGCTGATCGGGCTTAATTTCCAGCAGCAGCGCCTGGAAGCCGACTTCCGCTTCCGCATGGCGCGGCTCAGGGAGAACGCCGAGTCGGTGGCACTGTGGAAAGGCGATGCCGCAGAGCGGATGTCGCTGAAGGAGTCGTTCCTGCTCGTGGTCGGCAACTTCCGCGCCATGATGGTCAAGCAGAAGGACCTGACCTGGTTCACGACCTTCTACGGCCAGGCAGCGATCATCTTCCCGTTCGTGGTGGCGGCACCGCGCTACTTCGCCGGCGAGATCCAGCTCGGCGGCGTCATGCAGATCAATTCCGCCTTCAGCCAGGTGCAGAGCGCCCTGTCGTTCATCGTCAATTCCTATTCGACCCTCGCCGAATGGAAGTCGGTGGTCGACCGCCTCGTCGGCTTCAGCCAGTCGCTCGAGCGCGTCGACGAGGAGCGCAGCCGCTCCGGCATCGCGCGGACCGAGGCGACACAGCCGGACCTTGCCGTCGACGATCTCGCGATCGACATCCCCGGCGGCCGGCGCCTATTCGAGAATCTGCAGCTCACCTTCCGCCCGCGCGAGGCGGCCCTGGTGACCGGCGCAACCGGGTCCGGAAAATCCAGCCTGATGCGGGCCATCGCCGGGATCTGGCCGTTCGGCCAGGGGGCCATCCGGCTCCCGGCCGGCAAGCGGACTCTCTTTCTGTCGCAGAAGTCGTACCTGCCGATCGGCACGCTGCGCGACGCGCTGCTGTTCCCCGGCGGAGTCGAGGCGGACGACGCGACGCTGGCGCATGCGCTTAGCGAGGTCGGCCTCGCACGTCTCGCCGACCGGCTCGACCGCAGCGAGAACTGGCAGCTGTTCCTCTCGGGCGGCGAGCAGCAGCGGGTGGCGATCGCCCGCGCGCTGCTCCACAAGCCGGATTTCCTGTTCCTGGACGAGGCCACCTCGGCCCTCGACGAGGCCAGCGAAGGCGACCTCTACCGCCTGATCCGCCAGCGTCTGCCGGACGCCGGAATCGTCAGCATCGGTCACCGCTCGACGCTCAAGGCGCTGCACGACCGGGAGTTCCAACTCGTCCCAGCCCAGGCGATGGCCGCGAACTGACCCCTCCTCACGTCGGCGCGAAGCCGACAGATCGTTCCTGAACTTATGTTAGGGCAACGGCGTTGACATTCCCGGGCAGGCACCATCGCCGGGTGCCCGGGAGCAGCGCATGCGTCGGCCTCGTCTGGTATTTCTTCGGGCGCTCTGGCGCCTGATCGGTCCCTATTGGTCCTCGGACGACAAATGGGCGGGGCGCGGCCTGCTGGCCGCGGTGATCGGCCTCAACCTCGGGCTGATCGCGATCAATGTCCGCTTCAACACCTGGAACAACGACTTTTACAACGCGGTCCAGGAGTTCAACGAGGACGAGTTCTACAAGCAGATCGCGATCTTCACCGGGCTCGCCTTGGTCTTCGTCCTGGTCTCCGTCTACCAGCTCTACCTCAACCAGATGCTGCAGATCCGCTGGCGGCGCTGGCTGACCCGGAAATACCTCGGCGCCTGGCTCGGCGAGCAGCGCTTCTATCGCCTCCAGGTCTCGAACGGCGAAGCCGACAACCCCGATCAGCGCATCGGCGAGGACATCAACCTCTTCGTCGAGAAGACGCTGACGCTGGGTCTGGGATTCATGAACTCGGTGGTGACGCTCATCTCGTTCGTCACCATCCTGTGGACGCTCTCCGGCATCCTCAAGATCCCGCTACCCGGCGGCGGCACGCTCGAAATCCCCGGGTACATGTGCTGGGCAGCGCTGATCTATGCCCTCTTCGGGAGCTGGCTCACCGCGAAGATCGGCGCGCGCCTGGTACCGCTCAACTTCGTCCAGCAGAAGGTCGAGGCCGACTTCCGCTTCCGGATGTCGCGCTTGCGCGAGAACGCCGAGGCGGTGGCGCTCTGGAAAGGCGAGGAAGCCGAGCGGACGTCCCTGTCACAGGCCTTCGACCATGTCGTCCGGAACTACCGATCGATCATGTACCGGCGGAAGAACCTGCAATGGTTCACCGCCGCCTATAACCAGCTCGCGATCATCTTCCCACTGGTCGTCGCGGCACCGCGCTTCTTCGCGCGCGAGATCCAGCTCGGCGGCCTGATGCAGACGGCCTCGGCCTTCGGCCAGGTTCAGAACGCGCTCTCCTTCCTGGTCGACTCCTTCTACCTGATCGCCGAATGGAACGCGGTGGTGCGACGCCTGACGACGTTCAGCGAGGCCTTGGCCAAGGTCGACATGGAAGCGAACGAGTCCTCGGTCAAGCGCGAGGCCAACGATGCCGACGCCGTGGCCATCAATCGCTTGACCATCGCGCTCCCGGGCGGGCGCAAGCTCTTCGACAATCTCGACCTCGCCTTCCAGCCGGAGAAGTCGGTGCTGATCACCGGCCCGACGGGCTCCGGCAAGTCGAGCCTGTTCAAGACGATCGCCGACATCTGGCCCTATGGGCGCGGGAGCGTGCGCATCCCCGAGGGCAAGCGCCTGCTGTTCCTGTCTCAGAAGCCGTATCTGCCGGTCGGGACGCTCCGGCAGGCGCTGCTCTTCCCGGGCAATATCGAGGCGGACGACGAGACGCTCGAAAAGATGCTGAAGGAGTGCGGGCTGCCTCGCCTGGTCGGCCAGCTGGACTCCAGCGAGAACTGGCAGCTGTTCCTGTCGGGCGGCGAGCAGCAGCGATTCGGAATCGCGCGCTGCCTGCTGCACCAGCCGGACTTCATCTTCATCGACGAAGGGACATCCGCGCTCGACGAGGAGAGCGAGGCGACGCTCTATCGGCTGTTGCGCGAACGCCTGCCCCAGGCCGGCATCGTCAGCATCGGGCACCGATCGAGCCTCGATGTCCTCCACGACGAGCGGATCGAACTCGATCCGGCGCCGCCAGCGCAGCAGGCCGCGGCGGATTGAGGGCCCCCAAAAGCGAAAGGGCCGCCCGGTCGGGCGGCCCTCCGATCCACTGACTGGATCCGCTTTAGGCGGCCTTGGCTTCGACCACCTGCTTCGGCTGGGCCGAGACGACCTTGATCGTGCGCGGCTTCATCGCCTCCGGAACCTCGCGGACGAGGTCGACATGGAGGAGGCCGTTGGCGAGCTCGGCGCCGGTCACCTTGATGTGGTCGGCGAGCTGGAAGCGGCGCTCGAAGGCACGGCCGGCGATACCCCGGTAGAGGTAGTCGGCCTTGTTCTCCTCGCGCTTCTGCTTGCCCGCGATGACGAGGCTGTTGCCCTGCGCGACGATCGAGAGGTCCTCATCGCCGAAGCCGGCGACGGCCATGGTCACGCGATAGGCGTTATCGCCGACCTTCTCGATGTTGTAGGGCGGATAGGCCTGCTCGTCGGTGCGGCCGGCAGAATCGAGCAGCGACATCATGCGGTCGAAGCCGACGGTGGAACGGAACAGGGGGGTGAGATCGAAGGTGGACATATCCGAGTTCTCCTTGTGTGAGCAACTTGGGGACGGGATCCGCCCGAGGGCCGAAAACCGTCTGGTTTCACTGTGCCGGACCCGCTCTGCGGCGCCCGACATCCGTGAGATAGGAACGCTCCGAGGGAAGTCAACCCGCCTTGACGGTAAGAATCTGGCGCCCCATTTTTGCTCTATGGGACTGGTGATTCCGCCATCCATTCAACACCTTCCTCAGGCGCAACCGCAGCAGCCGGTGCAGCCCAAGCCGGAGGTCGTTCAGCTCGCCCAGACCAAGCCGATCGCCGCCCAGACGCAACGCGCGGTCGCGGGCACCAGCCGGTCGCGCGGCGCCGACGGAGCAAAGTCGGAGGAAAAGCGGGGAAAGGCGGGAGGAGCCGAGGAGAAGGCTTCCGAGACCGGCGGAGCGCAGCCTCAGCGCAAGCGCGACGGCGGCGTCACCATCGACGTCTGAGGCGGGGCTAGTCCGCTGCGTCCATCATCAGCGCCGGCCAGGGCATGCGGCGCCGATCCAGAACACGCTCGACGACATCCCGGGCCAGGAGGAGGCTGCCGCGCGAGCGCGGGGTCAGCCACGCGCTGTTGCTGTCCAGCGTCCGGTCGATGTCGCCGACCAGGGCCTCGAGATCGTCGTCCGTGTACATTGCCGGAAGGCTCCCTGAGGATGACGCGCTACGCGAAGCGGATTTAGATTAAATTTTATGAAATCAAAACGCGATTCCCGTCCAACTGCAAGCGGTTCCCGCGCCTTGGGGATAAGTCCGGCGCGAGACTTGTTGAATCAAGCATTTGCCCAGCACCAGAGCGGGCGCCTCGACACCGCCGAGCGGCTCTACCGGGCGTCCTTGCGCGCCGATGAGATTCCCGACGCGCGCCACCTGCTTGGCCTGCTGCTGCACCAGCAGGGGCGGTCGAAGGACGCCGTCGACGCGATCGCCAAGGCGATTCGTCTCTCGCCGCAGGCCGCCAACTTCCACCTGAGCTATGGCGCGGTCCTCGCCTCGCTCGGCCATCTTGCACCGGCAGCGGCCGCCTTCCGGCGCGTCCTTGGCGCGAGGCCGTCCGACCAGCTGGCCCACCGTAACCTCGCAACAGCCGAGCTCGGCCTCGGGCGCGCGGATCTTTCCGCCACCTCTGCGGCGCGGGCCTGCCTTCTCGATCCGCGCGACGTCATCGCCTGGACAGCGCGCGCACACGCGGCGAAGCGGCTGGACCAGCGCGAGGCAGCCTCCGACGCTTGCCGGGCCGCCCTCGCGATCGATCCCGGAGTCGACGAGGCCCGCTTCCTCCTCGCCAGCCTCGAGGGCGATCCCGAAAGATCGCCGCCGGCCTATGTCCGGAACGTCTTCGACAAGTACGCCAGCCATTTCGAGCGCGACCTCGTGGAACGTCTGGAATATCGGACACCGGAAATGCTCGCCGAACTCGCCCGGCACCATCTGAGTCCGGAGCCGAAAAGCCTCTCGGTGCTCGATCTCGGCTGCGGCACCGGACTGGCGGGCGCGGCGCTGGCGCCGCTGGCCAATCGCCTCGTCGGTCTCGACCTTTCGCCGGCAATGCTGGCGGAGGCCCGCAAGCGCGAGCTCTACGCCGACCTGGTCGAGGGCGACCTCGAGTCCATGGCGTTCGACCGGCCCTTCGATCTCGCGGTCGCCGCCGACGTGCTCATCTACCTGGGCGCGCTGGCACCGACCTTCGCCGCCATCGACCGGGCATTGACGCCATCAGGAGCGATCATGTTCTCGGTCGAGGAGCTGATCGACGGCGATAGCTTCCGCCTCACCGACGACCTTCGCTACGCGCATGCAGAAAGGTACATCGAGCGCCTTGCCGGCGAGATCGGCTGGACGAAGGTCGCAACGGAGCGCGCAACTCTACGATGCCAGGGCGGCAAACCGGTTCCCGGCGTGCTGTTCCTGTTCAGAAAGGGCTAGGCACCGGCTGCAGGCTGTAGCCGCGCGAGCGCATGCAGAAATCGGAGAGGCTGCTCTCCTCCTGCATCCGGTTCAGCATCGGATCGCCGAGATAGGGCTGGCGGCGCCACCCGTAGGGACGCGGCCAGGCCCATATCGGCCACGCCTCGCGCGCCGCCATCGACCGGCAATCCTTCTCGTCCGCGGTCGCCTGCTGGGGCGTCGCGCCGGACTTCTGGTAGGCCATCGGGGCGCAGCCGGCGAGCGTCAGGGCGATCGCGATCGTGAGCGTCATGCGCATGCCCATTCAACATAGCGGCAGATCTGCCGGTTTCCATGCGGCTCCCTCGAAAACCTGATATTCAGCCCGCCCATGCTGCATGACCTCGCCACCGCCCTGCTCCGCCGGCTTCCGGCCGAGACGGCCCATCACGCTGCCCTGCGCGCCATAGCGCTCGGCTGGGGGCCCAAACGCAGTGCGGATCGCCCGCGCCTGACGCAGACGATCTGGGGGCGGCGCTTCCCCAACCCGCTCGGGCTCGCAGCCGGCCTCGACAAGGATGCGGAGGCTCATGAGGGCTTCCTCGCCGCCGGGTTCGGCTTCGTCGAGGTCGGCACGCTGACGCCGAAGCCGCAGATCGGCAATCCGCTGCCGCGGCTTTTCCGCCTGCCCGAGGATCGCGGCGTGATCAACCGGATGGGCTTCAACAACTGCGGCATCGCCGATGCCGTGGAGCGCTTGGCGCGCCGTGACCGGGCGCGCGGGATCGTCGGCATCAACATCGGCAAAAACAAGGATCAGGCCGACGCGGTCGCCGACTACGTCACCGGCGTCCTCGCGCTCGGCCCGCTTGCCGACTACCTGACCGTCAACGTCTCTTCGCCCAACACCCCCGGCCTGCGCGCGCTCCAGGCGAAGGCGCCGCTCATCGAGCTGGTCGATGCCGTCAGGACCGCGCGCGATCGGCTTGGCCTCGCCGATCCGCCGCCGATCCTGGTCAAGGTCGCACCCGATCTCTCGGCGGAGGAACGGCAGGCGGTCGCCGAGGTGGCGCTCGAACGCGGGCTCGACGGGCTGATCGTCTCCAACACCACGATCTCGCGGCCCTCCGATCTGGCCAGCGTCAATAGAAAGGAAACCGGCGGCCTGTCCGGCCGGCCGTTGCGTCCGCTGGCGCTCGCGGCGCTTTCCGACTTCTACAAGCTGACGGGCGGCCGCCTGCCGCTGATCGGCGTCGGGGGCATCGAGTCGGGGCTCGACGCATACCAGCGTATCCGTGCCGGCGCTTCGCTGGTCCAGGTCTACTCGGCGCTGATCTACCAGGGTCCAGGACTGATCCCGCGTCTGCTCGACGAGCTGGAGGCGCTGCTCGACCGCGACGGATTCGCGACCATCGCCGAAGCGGTGGGCGCGGGCCTTCCATCGACCTCCTGAGCCGGGCACAATGCGCCGCATTCCCCGGGGGATCCGATCATCGAGCCATCCTTCCTGATTCCCGTCGCCTCGTCCGCCGTCGCCGCGCTGGCGTTGTTGCTGGCGATCTTTCTGGCGATGTCGCTCCGCCGGGCGAAGTTCCGGATCCGGCTGATCGAGGCGAAGCTCGACGGCCTGGCCGAAGAGCAGGCCGAGATCGCCCGCAAGGCGACTGGCTCGGGCGAAAAGGTCGCGTCCGAGATGCGCGTACTGCAGAAGCTGCTGGTCCAGCTCTCCGCGCAGCGCGAGCGCCAGGCGACGCCCGCGGCCCCCGCAGCCGCGCCGATCGCGGAGAAGCTGCCGGCAGCCCAGAGCAGGCCGGTCATGGCCGACGCGCAGATCCTCGAGATCGTCCGCGAGGCGCTCAACGAAGAGAAGGTCGACCTCTTCCTGCAGCCGATCGTCAGCCTGCCGCAGCGCCGCCGCCGCTATTTCGAATGCTTCAGCAGAATCCGCGGCCCCAACGACACCTGGATCTTGCCGGACCAGTACCTCGAGGTCGCCAAGCGCGCGGGGTTGATGGGCGCGATCGACAACATGCTGCTGTTCCGCTGCATCCAGCTCACCCGCCGCGCCCGCAAGGGCAAGATGGAGCTGGGCTTCTTCTGCAACATCTCCGGCTACTCGCTCGCCGACGAGGGCTTCTTCCGCGACTTCCTCGAGTTCCTCGGCGAGTACCCCGAGCTGGCCCAAGGCCTGTTCTTCGAGTTCAGCCAGTCCGACCTCACCACCGGGCTCGACCATCGCGATGCGCTCCGGCGGCTTTCCAACCTGGGTTACCGGCTCTCGCTCGACCAGGTGACCAACCTCGACATCGACATCAAGGACCTCGCTTCGCTCGGCTTCAAGTACCTGAAGGTCGACGCGAACCAGCTGCTGGCGGCGGTGCGTTCAGGCGACGTCGACATGGGCGAGCTCCGCCTCACCCTCGATCGCTCGGCCGTCGACCTGATCATCGAGAAGGTGGAGACCGAGGATCAGCTTCTCGAAGTCCTCGACTGCCGGCCGGACTACGGCCAGGGCTTCCTTTTCGGCGAACCCAGACTCAGCGCAGAGGCCACGTGACCGTTCCAATTCTGAAGGGCGTCCGCGACATCGCGGACCGCTACGACGCGTACATCATCGACGTCTGGGGGGTTCTCTACGACGGCGGCGAAAAGGCCTATCCGGGCGTCGTCGACTGCCTTGAGCGCCTGCGCGAGCGCGGCACCAAGATCGTCGTGCTGTCGAACTCTCCCCGGCGCGCCGACATCGTCCGGGAGCGGCTGGACTCGATCAAGGTCGACCGGCACCTCTACGACCATCTCGTCACCTCGGGCGAGGAGACGCATCGTCACCTCAAGGATCGCCCGAACGCCTGGTACAAGAAGCTCGGCACGCGCGCGATCGACACGGGGCCGGCGCGCTTCAGCGGCCTCGTCGACGGCACCGAGTTCACGCTGACGACCGACGCCGAAGAGGCCGACGTCGTCCTCAACACCGGGCCGAACGCTCTCGACGACAAGGTCGCCGACTACGAGGCGCTGATGCAGACGGCGATCCGCCGCAAGCTGCCGATGATCTGCGCCAACCCGGACATCGAGGTGGTGATGGACGGACGTCTTACCGTCTGTGCGGGCGGCCTCGCCCGACGCTACGCCGAGCTCGGCGGCGACATCCACTATCACGGCAAGCCGCACAAGGAGATCTACGAGCGCTGCTTCGAGCTGATCAAGGGCGTCGACCGCTCGCGCGTGGCGATGCTGGGCGACGGCCTGCTCACCGACGTACCGGGCGCCCGCCACTCCGGCATCGACGCCGTGCTGGTCTGCGCCGGGCTGCCGTCGGAGGAGATGGGGATCCCGTCCGGGACGACCCCCAACGCGGACGCGCTCAACCGGCTCTGCGATTCCTACCGCGAGAAGCCGGTCGCGGCGCTCGCGACGCTGGCCTGGTGACCGGCCGAATGGATTGCCGGGCCCCCTGGCATGACCGCCGTCCCCCTCCCCATATATAGGGCCGAGGAGATCTAGCCCATGTCCGCCATCCAGCAGACCGACGACCTGTTCTTCAACCGCCAGGACCTCGACCGCAAGCGGATCGATGGGATCGTCAACGACGCGCTGAAGGGCACGGACGACGGCGAACTGTTCTTCGAGTACCGCCAGTCGGAGGCGCTCACCTTCGACGACGGCCGGCTCAAGAACGCGAGCTTCGACACGACCCAGGGCTTCGGGCTCCGCGCCGTCGCCGGGGAGTCCGCCGGCTATGCGCATTCCTCCGAGATCAGCGAGGCGGCGATCAAGCGCGCTGCAGACACCGTCAAGGCGGCTCGGCGCGGCTACGACGGCACCTATGCCGACGCGCCTTCCGGCACCAATCGCCAGCTCTACGGCGACTTCAATCCGCTCTCCGAGGTCGACTTCGCAACCAAGGTGAAGGTTCTCCAGGACATCGACGCCTATGCACGGAAGAAGGATCCGCGCGTCCGCCAGGTCTCGGCCAGCATCGCCGGCTCATGGCAGGCTGTGCGTATCCTCCGCTCCGGCGGCTATTCGGTCGCCGACATCAGGCCGATGGTGCGGATGACCGTCAGCCTGATCCTCGGCGAGGGCGACCGACAGGAGTCCGGGTCCGAGTCCGGCGGTGGCCGCGTCTCCTACGACACCTATCTCAAGTCCGAGCTGGCAGGGGCTGGTCGACGAGGCGATCCGCGCCGCCGCGGTCAACCGGCGCCGTTCCAGCCGCCCGCCGGCGAGATGCCGGCGGTGCTGGCCCTGGTTGGACCGGCGTCATGCTGCATGAAGCGGTCGGCCATGGCCTCGAGGGCGACTTCAACCGCAAGAAGACCTCGACCTTCAGGCCTGATCGGCCAGCGTGCGGCCTCCTCGTAGGTGTCACCGTCGTCGACGACGGCACGCTGCAGGACCGCCGCGGCTCGATCACCGCCGACGACGAAGGCACGCCGTCGGGCCGCACGCTGCTGATCGAGGACGGCATCCTGCGCGGATACATGCAGGACCGGCAGAACGCCCGCCTGATGGAAGGTGTCCGACCGGCAATGGCCGGCGCAGAGTCCTTCGCCTCCTGATACCGCTGCCCCATGACTGACCGCTGATGTCGCCGGCCGCATTCGCCTGAAGAGATCATCGAGGCGGTGAAGCACCCCGGCATCTACGCCGTCGACGCTCGGCGGCGATCGACATCACGTCCGCTGAAGTTCATCTTCGCCGCGTCGAACCTACCTGATCGAGGACGGCAAGGTCGGCCGCCGTGAAGGGCGCGATGCTGACCGGCAACGGTCCCGGCCTTCGCGATGACAAAATCCGCATGGTCGGCAACGACATGAAAGATGGATGGCAGCGTCGCGCCTGCGCGGGCGGTCGGTGCCGGTCGGCGTCGAGGACGGCAGGCCTGCTCGCCAAGACGGCATCACCGTCGGCGGGACGGGCTGGAAGCAAGCGCGCCGATCACCGCCCGATAGTCGTCCAACGATGCGATCCGCACGCCCGGCACGTCCGGCATCGTCCCATCCACATCGTCCAAATCGAGCAGGTGACCAAGCGCGTCGTGCAGCGAGGCCGCGGCGGTCAGATCGGGTAGGCGCCATCACGCGTGGGCGGCGGACACGAGGCTACGAGGCGTGGATGCTGTTCGGCCCTCGGCAGGCGTCAGATGCCGACCATCGCGGAAGCGCCTGATCGATGAAGACGCACCCGAACAGCGCGACGCGCATGGGAGCGGCAAATCAACCCTTGTCGCCGTCAACTGGCCGGATTACAACGCTCGCCGCCCAGCACACCGCCATCCAGATCCCTTGCTGGCCCGGCTCATGGCAGGCTGTGCGTATCCTCCGCTCCGGCGGCTATTCGGTCGCCGACATCAGGCCGATGGTGCGGATGACCGTCAGCCTGATCCTCGGCGAGGGCGACCGACAGGAGTCCGGGTCCGAGTCCGGCGGTGGCCGCGTCTCCTACGACACCTATCTCAAGTCCGAGAGCTGGCAGGGGCTGGTCGACGAGGCGATCCGCGCCGCCGCGGTCAACCTGGGCGCCGTCGCTGCGCCCGCCGGCGAGATGCCGGTGGTGCTGGGCCCTGGTTGGACCGGCGTCATGCTGCACGAAGCGGTCGGCCATGGCCTCGAGGGCGACTTCAACCGCAAGAAGACCTCGACCTTCTCAGGCCTGATCGGCCAGCGTGTGGCCTCCCCCGGTGTCACCGTCGTCGACGACGGCACGCTGCAGGACCGCCGCGGCTCGATCACCGTCGACGACGAAGGCACGCCGTCGGGCCGCACGCTGCTGATCGAGGACGGCATCCTGCGCGGATACATGCAGGACCGGCAGAACGCCCGCCTGATGGGCATGCGTCCGACCGGCAATGGCCGGCGCGAGTCCTTCGCCTCCTCACCGATGCCGCGCATGACCAATACGCTGATGCTCGCCGGCCCGCATTCGCCTGAAGAGATCATCAAGACGGTGAAGCGCGGCATCTACGCCGTCGACTTCTCCGGCGGCCAGGTCGACATCACGTCCGGCAAGTTCGTCTTCGCCGCGTCCGAGGCCTACCTGATCGAGGACGGCAAGGTCGGCCCCGCCGTGAAGGGCGCGATGCTGACCGGCAACGGTCCCGACGCGATGACCAAGGTCCGCATGGTCGGCAACGACATGAAGATGGATGGCGGCGTCGGCACCTGCGGCAAGGAAGGCCAGTCGGTGCCGGTCGGCGTCGGGCAGCCGACCCTGCTCATGGACGGCATCACCGTCGGCGGGACGGGCTGAGCAGCCTTTCGATCACCGCCCGATAGTCGTCCAACGATGCGATCCGCACGCCCGGCACGTCCGGCGCGTCGTCCCATCCGCATCGTCCAAATCGAGCAGGTGACCGACGTCGTGCAGCGAGGCCGCGGCGGTCAGATCGGGTAGGCGCCTGCATCACGCGCGTGGGCGGCGGACACGAGGCCATGAGGCGGGATGCCGTTCGGCCCCTCGGGCAGGCGCTCGATGCCGCCTTTCCTCAATCATCGCGAAAGCCGCTTCGATCGATGAAGACATCGTTAATTCCGCCGGCGCGACGCGCATGGGAGCCATGCGCGCAAATCAACCCTGCGTTCAGCCTTCATTAACTGGCCGATTACATAACGTCACGCCCAGTTACACCGCCATCCGCAGGGAGATCCCCGTCGTGTCCTCGAAGATCCGCAACCTCAGCATCAAGACCAAGATCGCCATCGCCTTCGGCGTCATGGTCGCCCTCGTCGCCGGCCTCGGCACCTTCTCGATCGAGCGGGCCGCCAAGGTCAACCAGGCCTCGACCGAGATCAACGAAGTCTGGCTGCCCAGCGTCCGTGCGCTCGGCGAGATGAGCGCGCTCGTCTCGCGTCACCGTGCCAATGTCGGACTGCTGGTCGCCACCGAGGACGCGAAGATCCGCACCGACCGCGAGGGCCGCCTCGCCGCTTTCATCAAGGCGTTGGCCGAGCAGCGCGCCAAGTACGAGCCGCTTATCGCCAGCCCGGAGGAGCGGCAGCTGTTCGACGAAACCATGAAGACTTGGGCTGTCTACTCCAAGGAAGCGGACCATATCGCTGCGCTTTCCCGCGAGAACAAGCTCGCCGAGGCGCGTGTCTATTTCGTCGACGTGCTCAGCAAGCCGAGCATCCTGGTCGCCGAGCAGCTGCAGAAGCTGGTGGAGATGAACGACAAGGGAGCCGCCGAGGCCGACGAGCGGGCGGATGCCATCTACGCTTCGGCCCGCTGGATGACGATCGCCGCTGTCGTCGTGTCCGCGCTTCTCGCCTCGATCTTCGGCTTCGTTCTCTCGCGCATGGTGGCGACCCCCGTCGTCGGCATGACCGACGCGATGTCGAAGCTCGCCCAGCACGACATGAGCGTCGAGATCCCGGCCGCAGGCCAAACCGACGAGATCGGCCGCATGGCCGCCGCCGTCCAGGTGTTCAAGGAAAACATGATCGAGGCCGACCGTCTCGCCGCCGAGCAGAAGGCTGAGCAGGTGAAGAAGGAACAGCGCCAGGTCGCGATCGACGGCTACATCACGGGCTTCGATGCGACGGTCACCGGCGCGCTCGGCACCATGGCGTCGGCCGCGACCGAGCTGCAGTCTACCGCCACCTCGATGACCGCTACCGCCGAGGAGACCTCGCGGCAGGCGACGGCGGTCGCCGCGGCTTCGGAGCAGGCCTCCACCAACGTCCAGACGGTCGCGACGGCCGCCGAGGAACTGTCGGCGTCGATCTCCGAGATCGGCCGTCAGGTCGGCGAATCCACTCGCATCGCCGGCAAGGCCGTCGAGGACGCCACCCGCACCAACGCCCGGGTCCAGGCTCTGGCCGATGCCGCGCAGAAGATCGGCGAGGTCGTGCAGCTGATCAACGACATCGCCTCCCAGACCAACCTGCTCGCGCTCAACGCGACGATCGAGGCGGCGCGCGCCGGAGAAGCCGGCAAGGGCTTCGCGGTCGTGGCGTCCGAAGTCAAGTCGCTCGCCTCGCAGACCGCAAAGGCGACCGAGGAGATCGCGAGCCAGGTGACCGCTATCCAGGGCGCGACCGGCGACGCCGTCGGCGCGATCAAGGAGATAGGTGCGACGATCGAGCGCGTGAGCGAGATCGCGACCTCGATCGCTTCCGCCGTCGAGCAGCAGGGAGCGGCGACCCAGGAGATCGCCCGCAACGTCCAGCAGGCGGCGAAGGGAACCTCCGAGGTGTCGTCCAACGTCGTCGGCGTGACCGAGGCGGCGACCACCACCGGCTCTGCCGCGACCCAGGTGCTGGGCGCTTCCAGCGAGCTCGCCCAGCAGGGCGAGACGCTGCGGGCCGAGGTGAACCAGTTCCTCGCGAACATCCGCGCAGCCTGAGCGCGGAAACAAAAAGGCCCCCTCGGAGCGATCCGAGGGGGCCTTTGCTGCTGGTGACTCAGCTCTTGCCGATGTTCCAGTAGGCGAGGATCGCGCCCTTGACGACGCCGTCGACGTTCTTCCGCCATGCGTAGAGCGGCATGAAGTTGCCGAGCAGGGCGTAGGGCTGCACCTCGACCAGGCGCGCGTGGAACTTGTTCAGGATCTCGGTCCGCGCCTTCTCGTCCGGCTCGCGGATGAAGGCGTTGCGAAGCTTCTCCGCTTCCTCGTCGCAGGGCCAGCCGTTCCAGTTCTTGCCGTCGCAGGTCATCACCGCGGTGATGTTGGTCAGCGGGTGATGATAGGTGGAGGCCGTGCCGCGGCTGGTGAACATGTTCCAACCGCCTTTCTCCGGCTCGTCCTTCTTGGTCATGCGGGTGACGACGGAGCCCCAGTCGTTGATCTGCATCTCGACGTTGACGCCGATCTCCTTGAGCCGAGCCGTCGCCACCTGGGCGAGCGCGCCGATCGCGGCGATCTCGTTGGTCGTGATCATGATCAGCTTCTCGCCCTTGTAGCCGGCTTCCTGCATCAGCTGCCTGGCCTTGGCGAGGTCGACCTTCTGCACCGCTTCCGAGCCGTACTCGGTCCCGTAAGGCGTCCCGCAGATGAAGAACGAGTAGCAGACCTTCCACCAGCGTTCGTCATCGCCGGTCGAGGCGCGCTGGAAGTCGCGCTGGTCGAAGGCGTAGGCCAGCGCAAGGCGGGCCTTGGCGTTGTTGAAGGGCGGGTGCAGCGCGTTGGTACGAAGGAATCCCATGTTGCCGAAGGGCGTCAGCGGGGCGACGACGACATCCTTGTTCTTCTCGAGAACCGGGATCTGGTCGCCGGGCGGATTGTCCCAGAGGTCGACCTCACCGCGGCCGAGCGCCGCCGCGGTCGTGCCGGGATCCGGCATGATGGTCCACTCGACCTTGTCGACCTTGACTTGCTTGCCGCCGGCGAGCCCGTCGGCCGGCTCGGACCTCGCCGGATAGTCGGTGTTCTTGTCGAAGACGATCCTGGATCCCGGCTGCCAAGCCTCGCGGTTGAACTTGAAAGGTCCGGACCCGACCGTCGTCGTGATCGCGACGAAGGGATCTGTGGCTGCGTCGGCTGCGCGATAGATCACCGGGAGCGAACCGCCGGCCGAGCCCAGCGTGAACTCGACGAAGCCGAAAGGCTCCTTCATCTTCATGCGGAAGGTTTCGTCGTCCACCGCTTCGAAGGCGGCGGTGAACTCCATCATCTTCTGTCCCATCGTGTCGCGCTTGGCCCAGCGCTGGATCGAGGGGATCACGTCCTTGGTCGTTACCTTGGTGCCGTCATGCCATTTGAGGCCCGGACGGAGCTTGAAGGTATAAGTGAGCTTGTCGGCCGAGACCTCGTGGCTGCCCACCATCTGTGGCTTGACGTTCCACTTCTCGTCCCACGCGAACAGCGTGTCGTAGACCATCAACGAATAGATCTTGGTGATCTGAATCGAGTTGATGTGGGTGTCGAGCACCTTGAGGTCGGCATGCGGCACCGCCTTCAGCACCGTCTGCCCGACCGCCGGCATCGACAGCGCCGACACCACCAATGCCGCCGCCGCCGCGCCGCCGAGCGGCCACGCCCTGTCGCCTAAGCCTCGCCCCATGGTTCCGCCTCCCGTTGGTTTCGGAGACGGCTATCGTCGCCAGCCCTGTACGTTGATGCCCGGCCGAACGACCGCCGCCTCACGTGGACATGAGTCTAGGCGGCGGGTTCGGCCCGGGCAACCGAAGGGCGGTCGCGCATGACCGCCGCCACGGGCTCGTGATAAACGGGGCGGCGCATGGATTCCCTCACCCACGTCCTCTTCGGCGCGGCCATGGCCCAGACCGGGTTCCGCCGGCGGCTCGGCCGCCGCGCGATCATCGCCGCCGTCGCCATCACCTCGCTTCCTGACCTCGACGTCGCAGCGGCCTGGATCAACGGCCGCTTCGCGGAGTGGCAGCACCATCGGGGATTCACCCACTCGCTGCTGTTCGCGCCGGTCGCAGGTCCGATGATCGGTTGGGCGATCGACCGCTTCGAGCGCTGGCGCGGGAATCCGCCCGGCGAGGCGAACGGAAGCGAACGGCTCAAATGGTGGATCCTGCTGTCGGTCGCGGCGCTTCTGACCCATCCGCTGCTCGACGTGTTCACGAGCTACGGAACGCAGCTCCTGTGGCCCCTCTCCTCGGAGCGTTTCGCGGTCGATGCGGTCGCGATCATCGATCCGGCCTATTCGCTGATCCCGCTCACCTTCGCCCTGATCTACGGCGCCGTGAAGCCGGACGCCGCCAGACTCGTCGCCTTGAAAACCTTCGCCTTCATGGCCGCCTATGTCGCCGGCGCCACCGTCCTCAACGACCAGGTGGAGAGGATCGCGAGAGCCGATTTCGGCCGCCCGGCAGCGATCCGGGCGTATCCGCTGCTGTTCCAGCCCTTCTTCCGGCGCGTCGTCGCGATCACGCCGGATGCGGCGCATGTCGGCTACTACTCGCTGCTCAACCCGAAGCAGATCTCCTGGGAGACCTATCCCAACGGCAAGGGCGAGGCGATCGAGGCGGTTCGCCGGACACGCGAGGCGACGCTGTTCGAATGGTTCTCCATGGATAAGGTGCTTTGGCGCGCAACCCCCGACGGCGACGGGCGCACCCGAGTGGAAGCGACGGATCTCCGCTACGGCATGATCGGACCGACCAATATCGGCCAATGGGGCATCCGCGCGCTCGTCGACGACGCGCATGCGCTCGTCGCGCCGCTGCAGCCCTTCAGCCTACCGCGCGACACGAGCGGCGCGGCCTTCCGCCGCTATTGGGCGGACATAACCGGGTGGTGAGCGCGTGAGCATGCATCGCGACGTCGAGGCGCCGGCTGGTCGGCTCACCGGGGCACCGGCGCGCACGCAATGGATCTTGCTGCTCGCCTTGTCGGCGGCGCTCGCGGGCCTGCTGCATTTCGCCGGCCTTCCGGCGGCGTTCCTGGTCGGCCCGCTGCTCTCTGGCATCCTGGTCTCGACGAACGGCGGCAACATCCGCGTGCCCATGCTGCCCTACCTTGCGGGCCAGTCGATGGTCGGCTTGATGATCGCGCATTCGATCACGGCCGATATCGTCATGACGTTCATCGATGGGTGGCCGATCTTCCTCGGCACCATCACCGCTGTTCTCGGCGCGAGCAGCCTTCTCGGCTGGCTGATGACGCATCTGCGGATCCTGCCGGGAACGACCGCGGTATGGGGCGCCTCGCCGGGTGCCGCGACGCCGATGATGCTGATGGCCGAAGCCTATGGCGCCGACGCCCGCCTCGTCGCCTTCATGCAGTATCTCCGCGTCGTCTTCGTCGCGGTAACCGCCGCGGTGATCGCCGCGCTCTGGATCGATGCCCCGACCACGGCAGCAGCCGCCGCCCATGCCTGGATCCGGCCGATCGACTGGACCTCCTTCGGCGAGACGGTCGCGATCGCCGTCGTCGCCGGATATCTCGGCCGGAGGTTCAGGATCCCGGGAGGCGGCTTCCTCGTGCCCCTCGCGGTCGGAACGGT
>JBGALV010000174.1:0-4767 GCA_044223515.1 Alphaproteobacteria bacterium | reverse complement strand
GCCAGCAGGCATGCGACAACGCGAACTGTGCCGCGAAGAGCGCCGGGCGGTCTTCCGGGTGGGCGGAGCGGCGCAGCAGCCGACCGGAGGGGTCAGCGTCAGCGCGTAGCCGAGTCCCAACAGGAGCCAGAGCGGAAGGAGAGTCGTCAGGTCGGTAGCCAGCGGGCCGAGGAGCATGCCGATCGCGAGAAGGGCTGCGCCGGCAAGCATCACCGGCCGGTCGCCGATGCGTTCCAGCACCCGAGGCAATGTCAGCGCGGCGGCCATCGAGCCGGCGCCATAGGCCGCGAGCGCGAGCGCTACCTGCGACGGGCCGAGACCGAACTGCGCCTGCACCAGCACCACGGTGTTCACGATCACCATGGCGCTGGCCGCGGCGGCCGCCAGTGTCAGCGCAAGCAGGCCGCGTAGCCGCGGGGTGGCGAGGTAGAGCCGGATGCCGCGGGTGGTGGCCGTCCAGATCCCGCGGGGCGCCGCCGGCTTCGGGCTCGGCAGCAGCACCGAGACGATGAAGGCGGCCGAGAGCAGGAATCCTGCCGCGGTCCCCGCGAAGAGCGCGTGGAAACTGATCACCGTGAGGAGCGCCGCCGCGAGCATGGGACTCAGCAGGCTCTCCAGATCGTAGGCGAGGCGCGACAGCGACAGGGCGTTGGTGTAGTCGCGCTCGTCGGGAAGCACGTCGGGGATGGTGGCCTGGAAGGTCGGGGTGAAGCCGGCGGAGGCCGACTGCAGCACAAAGATCAGGAGATAGACCTGCCAGATTTCGGTCACGAAGGGCAGGCAGAGCGCCACCGCTGCGCGCACCAGGTCGAGCGCGACGAGGAGGGCGCGGCGGGGCACCCGTTCGGCAAAGGCGGCAGCGACCGGCGCAACACCGACATAGGCGATCATCTTGATCGCGAGCGCCGTCCCGAGCACCGCTCCGGCCTCCGAGCCGGCGAGATCGAAAGCGAGAAGCCCGAGCGCCACTGTCGCGAGTCCGGTGCCGACGAGCGACACGACCTGAGCGAGGAACAGGTGGCGATAGGTGCGGTGTGCGAGGACGCGGAGCATCAGAGGAACTTCGCGATCTGTCTGAACTCGTCGATCTCGCGCCGCTGCTCGTCGCCGAGCGGCTGGGCGACCTGCGCCAAACAATGGTCGAGATGGTCCTCGATCAGCGTCCGCTTCGCTTGGGCGATCGCCCGCTCGACCGCTTGCATCTGGGTGGCGAGCTCGAGACAGGGCCGGCCCTCCTCGATCATCGCGATCACGCTGCGCAGGTGTCCTTCGGCCCGCTTCAGCCGTTTCACGATGTCGGGGTGAGTCTGGTGCGTCATCGGCTTGGTCATGGGCGCACATATCCCCCCTGGGGGGATACGGTCAACGGCATCGAGCGGGACCCGCGCTCGTTAGATGAGGCCGATCAGCCAAAGGCCGACGCCGAGCACGGCGGAGCCTCCGAGCGCCATGCCCATCCCTATCTTCAGGCGGAACACCGCGAAGAGGGCGAACACGGCCAGGCTTGCAGCCAGCCAGTCGATCGAGCCGGGAACCGGCAGGTCGAGTGACAGCGGGCCAGCCTCCACCGAGACGACGGCGCGGAAGATGACGTGGATCGCGAACCAGATCGCGAGGTTAAGGATGACGCCGACCACTGCGGCCGACACGACCGTGAGCGCGGCCGCGACGCTCCGGTTCCCGCGAAGCCCTTCGATGTACGGGGCGCCGAGGAAGATCCAGGCGAAGCAGGGCGTGAAGGTGACCCAGGTCGCGAGTAGGCCTCCGACGCTGCCGGCGATTAGCGGAGAGACCCAGCCCGCCTCACGGTATGCGGCGAGGAAGCCGACGAACTGAAGTACCATGATCAGCGGCCCCGGCGTCGTCTCGGCCATGCCGAGGCCGTCGAGCATCTCGCCCGGAGCGAGCCAGCCGTAGGTCTCCACCGCCTGTTGCGCGACGTAGGCCAGGACGGCGTAGGCTCCGCCGAAGGTGACGACCGCCATCCGCGAGAAGAAGGTCGCGATGTCCGCGAAGACGTTTCCCGGCCCCGCTGCGAGCAGGATCAGGCCGACCGGCACGAGCCAGAGGACGAGAGCGAACGCTCCCGCGCGAAGTGCGTCCCGGCGGGCTATGGGCGGAAGGGCGTCCAGCTCCTCGCCGAGCAGCGTCTCCGCGTCGGCGACGTGCGGCCCGCCGGCCGCGCCATGACCCGACCGGATTTGAAAGGCCGTCACGCCGGCGTGGGCGCCAGCGAGACCGATCAATCCCGCGCAAAGGATGATGATCGGAAAGGGGATTCCGAAGACGAAGATCGCGACGAAGGCCGCGGCCGCCACCGTGCGCAACGCAGCGTTGCGGAGGGTCCGCGAGCCGATCCGAATGAGTGCCTGCAGGACGATGGCGAGCACCGCGGCCTTGAGCCCGAAGAAGGCCGCGGCGACGAAGCCGACCGTGCCGAAAAGAACGTAGAGCCAGCTCAGCGCCATGATGGCGAGCAGCCCGGGCAGGATGAAGAGCAGGCCCGCCACCAGGCCGCCGCGGGCGCCGTGCATCAACCATCCGATGTAGGTGGCGAGTTGCTGGGCCTCCGGTCCCGGCAGAAGCATGCAGAAGTTGAGCGCGTGCAGGAATCGGCCGTCGCCGAGCCAGCGCTTTTCCTCGACGAGGATGCGGTGCATCACCGCGATCTGCCCGGCCGGTCCACCGAAGGACAGGAGCGCAATTCTGAGCCAGACCCGCGTCGCCTCCGCGAGGGTCGGGTACGCCCGGCGGTTCGCGCTCATCGGGCGACCGGACGTCCGGGGGCCGGCCAGTTGTGCGTCTCGTCGGTGGCGTCGCGCGCCCAGCGGTAGAAGGCGTCGTAGAGCGCCATGCCAGCCTCGAGCTGCTCGAGGTCGTCGGCATACATGCGAGACAGGCCGAGGGACGCGGCGAGCAGCCCCGGCGCCTCGGGCGCGAGGTCGAGCCGGGCGGTGTCCGCGCCGCGGATGATCGTCGCGAGCCTGTCGAGGGCGGGGATGGCGAGACCGAACTCGGCGATCATCGTGTCGAAGGTGCAGCGATCGCCGCGGTGGCTCCAGAACGCCTCCTCGATGTCGAAGGGCATGGCGTCGAGGAGCGCGCCGACACCGGCCACCTCGGCGGGTGCGACGAACAGGAAGACGGCGCGCGGGTCGACGAAGCGGCGGATCAGCCAGGGGCAAGCGATGCGGTCGATCTTCGGGCGCGATCGCGTCACCCAGACGCTCCGACCCTGATCGTCGCGCGCGGTAATCTGCGTCGTATCGACCAGCGGCAAGCCCGCCGCGACCCACGCGGCATGGCCGCCCTCGAGATATTCCGCCGCGGCGTCGCATGCGCGTAGCATTGCGGCCGCGCCCTGGCTTCGCCGATGGCCGGCGGTGCAGATCACGACCGCCGGGCCGGCCAGCGATCCGGCGACGGCTGCGAGACCGTCGGACATCAGGGCATCAGGCCCGAGCAGGCGGGCGCCCGGGATCAGGCGCCGGTCATCGCTTCGATCGGCGTCGGGTCGGACGTCGAGAAGCGCTGGACATCGCGGGGTACCGATGAGCTTCGCGAGGCGGTCATGGGTGATGGCGTCGGGCGCAGGCATGCTCGATTCAGCTCCGTATCTCGGGTTTGCTGGATCGCGAGCTTCGGCTGTCGCCTCGTGGGGAGCCGCGAGGTCCCCATGCCCACAGGCTCTGCCAGAATCCGATGGCTGTCAACGCGCCGCGGGGAAGGTTCAGGACGATCGCATACCCCTTGCTGGCTCGTCTGTTCGCAATACCGCGTTCAGGATCACGATGAGCTTCCGCATGACGGCGGCGATGACGACCTTGGAGGGCTTTCCGGCGGCCTTGAGCCGTGCCGCAAACGCCTTCATCCCCGGATCCCAGCGCAACGCGCTCAGCGCGGCCATGTAGAGGTTCGCTCGGACCTCCCTTCGCCCTCCCGTAATCCTTCGCTGACCCTGCGTCTTCCCGGAGTCCTGGGCATGCGGCGCGAGCCCAACGATCGCGGCCGCTTCTCCTTTCGTCAGCGATCCAAGTTCGGGGACGTAGGCCAGGCACGCGGCGGCCGTGGCGGCGCCGATGCCTTTGACGGACTGCATCAGGTCGGACCTGTGACGAAACGTCGGCGTCGCGGCGATCAGCGAGGCGATCCTGGCATCGAGCTCCGCGACCTCCTCGCCCAGGATGAGCACGTGACGGTTCAGCGACAGGACAATCGCCTCGACATGAGCATGCTCGATCCGGTTCTTCTCGATCCGAACCATCTGGGCGAGGTCGTCTCGCCGGCGGCGCAATGCGCGTAGCTCGACGGTTTCCGGGCTGGGCGGCTCCCATAGCCGGAGATCCTCGGAGCGCTGTGCGAAGAGCGCGAGCATCCTCGCGTCGATGGCGTCGGTCTTGGCGGACAAGCCCAGGTACTTGGCGAAGTTGCGCGTTCGCGACCCATGCGCGCGATGAACGGGCAAGCCGAGAGCGGCGCAGCAGAGCAGGACCTGGCGCTCATAGCCTCCTGAGGCCTCGCAGATAACGAAGGCGGATTGCTCGCCCATTAGTTTCTTGAGAAAGGCAGTGATTGCTAGTTCGGTATTGGCAATCACGGTCTGCCGATCGTCTGGGAGTACATGCACTGTCAAACTCGCCTTGGATACCTCGAAGGCGATGATCTGTTCCATGCTCGTTCCATTGAAGGCGCCGTCCATCAAGTCGTCCTGATCCTCGATTATGTCCGGCCGCGAGGGCCCTTCTACCGTTCGGATGGCCGGATGCA
>JBGALV010000173.1:0-4787 GCA_044223515.1 Alphaproteobacteria bacterium | reverse complement strand
AGTGCTTGCCGCCCATGAGCTCCGGCCACAGCAGATAGGCGACCGCGCAGGGATCGTGCAGCGGCCCCCCGGTCGCGCCGAAATGCGTGGTCTTGGGATAGGCCTCCAGGATGCCGGCGATCTGCCGCGCCGGCTCGCTTCCGAGATCTCGGATCGCCGTCACGCGGTCGGTCGTCGCCAGCACCTGGTGGGTCAGCTCGAGCGGCGTCATCGCGATGCGCGCCCCCGAGGTGAAGACGACATGCGCCGCATGCGGGTCGGCGTAGATGTTGAACTCGGCCGCCGGCGTCGTGTTGCCGAGGCCGATGGCGCCGCCCATCAGCACGATCTCGCGCACGCGGGTGGCGACATCGGGCGCCTGGATCAGCACCGCGGCGAGGTTGGTCAGCGGCCCGATCGCGACCAGCGTGATCTCGCCCTCGGGATGACGCCGCACGGTGTCGCGGATGACGTCGACAGCATGACCGTCGGCGAGGGGACGAACCGGCGGCTTCAGCGTGGCGCCGTCGATGCCGCTTTCGCCGTGGATGTGCGCGGCATCGACCGGATCGCGCACCAGGGGGCGCGGGCAGCCGGCATGGACCGGCGTCGCCGCGCCGGCGAGCTCGACGACCGCACGCGCGTTCAAGGATGTCTTGGCGAGGCCGATGTTGCCGGCGACGGTGGTGACCGCGAGCAGATCGATCTCGGACGATGCCAGTGCCAGCAGGATGGCGACGGCGTCGTCCTGGCCGGGATCGCAGTCGAGGATGACTTTGCGGCGGGCGGTCACGGCAGGATGCCGCCGACCACCAGGGCGAAGGCGGCGAGCGAGCTGGCCGACTTGACCTCGCCGTTGCGGATCGCCGCGCGGATCTCGTTACGGGTGAGGTAGAGCAGCTCCTGCTCCTCGAGGTCGCCAGAGTCGGGCTTCGCCACCTGGCGCGCGCCATGCGCGTAGTAGACATGCCCGACGCTGCAGCGCTGGTTCGAGTGGGTCACCATCTCGGTGAGCTTCCGCCAGCCGGTCGCCTCGTGCCCGGTCTCCTCCATCAGCTCGCGCCTGGCGGTCTCCAGCGGATCCTCGCCCGGGTTCATGCCGCCGGCCGGCGGCGTCAGGCTGATGTCGCGGACGCCGTGCTTGTACTGCCGGATCACGATGAAGCGGCCGTCCTCGCGCTCGACCATCATCAGGGCATAGTCGAGCAGCTGGACCTGATGGAAGTCCTCGACCACCTTGCCGTCCGGCAGATGCACGGTCTCGGAGAAGACGCGGAGCCAGGGCGGGTTCGCATAGACCTCGCGACGGTCGGTCACCTTCCATTTTTCCATCGGCCTGAAGCTCCGCTCGAAAGGCCGCGATCCTAACCAGAGTTTCCGCCGCCGGCCATCCGCGTGTAGGATGGAGGCCTCCCCGGACACGGCTTCCCGAGCTTCGAGCGCCATGACCACGCTTGCCTCCTCCGTCCGCCGCGACTCCCTCGTCATCGGACTGATCGGCGTGGCGCACTTTATGTCGCACTTCTTCCAGCTGGCGCTGGCGCCGATCTTCCCGCTGCTGAAGGACGAGTTCGACGTCAGCTGGACCGCGCTCGGCGGCATCACCGCGGTGTTCTATGCCGTCTCCGGCGTGTGCCAGGCTTTGGTCGGCGTCTGGTGCGACCGCTACGGCGCCGCCCGCGTGCTCTACATGGGCCTGGCACTGCTGGCGCTCTCGATCGCGGCGGCGGCCGTCGTCCCGTATTTCTGGATGTTCTATCCGCTGGCGGCGCTGGCCGGCATGGGCAACAGCGTCTTCCATCCGGCCGACCTCTCGATCCTCTCGACGCGGGTGAGCCACGGCCGCCTCGGCCGCGCGTATTCCGTGCACGGCCTCTCCGGGACCCTCGGCTACGCGTCCTCGCCTGCGGTGATCGGCACCATGGCCTTCACCATCGGCTGGCGCCCGGCGCTGCTGATCGCGGGGGTCGTGGGCCTGGTCGTGCTGGCGCTGGTCTCGCGCTTCGACGAGGCGCTCGGCGGTCGCGCGACCCTGTCTGACAAGATGCGCGACGATCACCGCTACGGCGCGCTGATCCGCCAGCCCGGCATCGTCTCGGGCTTCGTCTTCTTCGCGCTCGCGGCGATCGCCGGCATCGGCTTCCAGAGCTTCGGCGTGCCGGCCCTGATCTCGATCCACCAGGTGCCGCTGGCGGTGGCGACCACCGGCCTCACGGTCTACCTGCTGGCGCAGGCGAGCGGCATCTTCGCCGGCGGCTGGATCGTCGACTGGACCCGCCGCCACGACCTCGTCGCGGTGACCGGCATGGGCCTCGCCGCGCTCGCGATGGCGGTCGCCGGCGGCTCGACGTTCCCGTTCACTGCCGTTCTGGTGCTGATCGCGTTCGCCGGGTTCTCAGCCGGCACCGTCGGGCCTGCGCGCGACATGCTGATCCGCGCCGCGGCGCCCGAAGGCGCCACCGGCAAGGTGTTCGGCTTCGTCTATTCGGGCCTCGACATCGGCTCGTGCCTCGGCCCGCTCGCCTTCGGCTGGCTCATGGACCACGACTCGCCGCGGCTGGTCTTCGCCGCGATCGCGCTGACCATGGCGCTGACCTTGCCGATGGTCGTGACGGTGCGCCGCAACGCCAAGAAGCCGGCGCCCGTGACGGCCGACTAGGGAACGAGTCGGCGATAGATCTCGGGCGTGATCCGGTCGGAGGGCGGCAGGCCCTCGCGGGCGAGGTACAGAGCCAACGCCGCCTTGGTCTTCGGACCTGCGACACCGTCCGCCGGACCTGGATTGAGACCCAGCTTCGTCAGCGCTGCCTGAGCCTGCGCGACCTCGGCCTTGCCGACGCTGCGCGCGGCCGGCGCACCAGAGGCGGTGCGCGACGTGGACATCGCGGCCCCTCCGCCCGAGCCGTAAGGCGTGGTCGTCTGCTGATAGACGGTGCCGGGATTGCAGTTGCCGTTCCCGATGCTGCAGTCCCAGCGGAAGGCCTGCGGGATGCCTTGGAGCAAGCCGCCCGTCATCCGGCAGACGCAGACATTGCCGTTCTGGCACATCCGCTCGTTCGCATTGTTCGGCGAGCAGCCGGGAAGCGGCTGGGCGGTGGCCGCGACGGAGAGGAAAAGGGCGGGGAGGGCGAGCAAAAGAACGCGACGCATCGAGCACCTCGAAAATCACCGCGCGTCTCACCCCAGCCGCCGGCAGGCATGAGACTAGCAGACTGAATAGGGATCGAAGCTGTCGGTTTTACGTACCGGTTGATCACAGGAAGGCGAGCATGCGACCCTTTTATCAACCTACGAGTGGGGGGGGCGAGAATGGCGACGGATACAGTTTATTGGCTACAAATCGGGGCGGCTCTTGTTGGGGGGGGGCTCGCGGGTTCGCTGGTCACACTAGCGTCAAACAATTATCGAACACGGATCCAGCCGATTGGGTATCGCATTACTCGACGGACGCTTTATAGAGGCGACATAAAAGGAAATTCTGTTCAAGCCAAGATCTCCTTAGTCAATGATGGGGATATTTATACTTACAACAATTTATATATGTTGGATTTGGAAATAATAAATACCGGAAATCAGGACAAGGCATCATTCCCATTCGGATTGACGTTAGGGATTGGCGAGAAAGCGGTCCACACAGTCTCAACGTCTACAGATCGTCATCACGAGTTTATTCTAGACAACGTACCGTCTCCGACAAATACTCGGACCAGTATTGATTGTAGATTGACGCCGTTCAATCGAGGGGATCGGTATTTTTTGACAGTTTATACTGTATTAGACGACCAAAATACCGAACCTCTGGACGTTTCAATCGGCTCCAGAGAAGCTGTCAAGTTCGTAACTATGCCCACTATTGGCGAAAGATTGTCCGAGATAGCGATCGAGTCGGCGCTGCTAAGCATCGGTCCAATAAAGTTGAGATTTCCCGAACGCCGGCGCTAGTCGGCGTAGGAGCCGACCGCGCGAGCCTTCGCCTTCACCAGCGCCGAGAGCAGGTCGAAGGTCGGCGTCGGCACGCCCTTGAGGCGGCCGAGTTCGGCCGGGGCGCCGAACAGGGAGTCGAACTCCATCCGCCGGCCCTTCAGGATGTCGAGGATGATCGAGGAGAGGTGCGTCTGGTTCCTCTGCGCGGCGAGGAGCTTCTCGGCATCGACCCCGGTCTCGTGCCCGAACGCGCGGGCGACGGCGCTGATCTCGGCGACGATGGTTCGAACCGCGTCGGCGCAGATGGGATCGGTATAGGTCGCCTTCGGCGTCGTGCCGGTCAGGCAGCCGAGCAATCCTGAGCAGATGTTCTGGGTCGCCTTGGCCCAGACGGTGGTCCGGATCGTCGAGGTCTTCTCGATCGCGAGGTCGGGCGCTTCCAGGACCTTCGCCAGCCCATCGATCTCCGGCATGTTGCGGCCGTCCGGCGCGCCGAGCACGAGCCGGCCTTTCGGCGACTCCACATGGATCTCGCCGGGCTCGACGATCTCCGATCCCCGGTAGACGACGCAGCCGATCACGCGCTCGATCGCGACCGCGTTCCGGATCGCGTCGCCCGGATCGATCCGCTCCATGCGCCGGCCCTCAAACTCACCGCCATGGCAGAGGAAGTACCACCAGGGAATGCCGTTCATCGCGAAGACGACGACCGTCTTCGGCCCCAGCAGCGGGCCGATGCCGGCCGCGACGTCGGGAAGCGCCGGCGCCTTGACCGTGACGATCACGACGTCCTGCGGGCCGAGGTCGGCCGGGTTCTCGCTCGCCTGGATCTTCGCGACGACCTCGTCGATCGTCGTCCGGACGACGAGGCCCTTCTTCCGGAT
>JBGALV010000172.1:0-4865 GCA_044223515.1 Alphaproteobacteria bacterium | reverse complement strand
TCGGGCGCTTGGCTCATGCGCGGACGTATAGCCTCTTCGCCGCCCCGAGCGAAGCCGTGTCGGGTCGGCGCGGCCCTATCGCCGTGTGACTTCATGAATCGCCCCTCCGACTATCCCGCGCATGTCTCTCACGCTCCTCCTCGCCGGCGACTCGATCCTGCAGCGCCGGCTGAACAGCCGCGACGATGCCGAGCTCAAGCCGCTGTTCGACAAGATCCGCGCGGCCGACGTCGCCTTCACCAACCTGGAAGTGCTGGCCAACGACTATCGCGGCGATCCGGCGCTGGAGAGCGGCGGCTCGCATTTCGGCGCGCCGGCCTGGGTGCTGGACGAGCTGACGGAGGCGGGCTTCGACCTGTTCGCGGCCGCGACCAACCACGCGCTCGACTATTCGATCTCGGGCCTCGTGCACACGATCGAGGCGCTGGAGGCGCGCGGGCTGTCGTTCGCGGGCGTCGGCCGCACGCTCGAGGACGCGCGCCGGCCCTGCTATCACACCTCGCCCGCCGGCACGGTCGCGATGATCTCGGTCTGCTCGACCTTCGCCAAGGGCAACGAGGCGGGCGCGCAGCGGCCGGACCTTCCGGGGCGCCCGGGGCTGAGCCCGCTTCATGCCGAGACCGTGCACGAGATCACCGAGCAGCAGCTGGCATATGTGCGCGAGATCGCCGAGGCGACCGGAATCGAGGCCGAGCGCCAGCAGCGGATCAAGGCCGGCGGCGCGTTCCCGCTCGCCGACCCGACGCTCTTCCCGCTGGGCGACCTCAAGTTCAGGTCCGCCAACCGGCCGCAGGTGCGCACCACGCCCAATGCCAAGGACGTCGCCGCGATCCGGCGCTGGGTCGAGGAGGCGCGGGGCTTGGCCGACATCGTGCTGGTCAGCCTGCATGCGCATGAGCAGCTCGGCGACAAGGAAGTGCCGGCCGAGTTCATCGGCACCTTCGCCCGCGAGATGATCGATGCGGGTGCCGATCTCGTCGCCGGCCACGGGCCGCACCTGCTGCGCGGGCTCGAGCTCTACAAGGGGAAGCCGATCTTCTACAGCCTCGGCAACTTCCTCGGCCAGAACGAGCTCGTCGCCAAGATCCCCGCCGACGGCTACGACCGCTTCCGCGCCGAGCCGGACCTGAAGCCGGGGCAGGTCTACCAGAAGCGCACCGAAGGCGACCAGAAGGGCTTCCCGGCCGACCGGCGCTACTGGGAAGCGATCGTGCCGACGCTCCGCTACGACAGCGGCGCCAACGGGCAGAAGATCCTGCGCGCGATCGAGCTGACGCCGATCTCGCTCGGCTGGAAGGACGCGCGCCATCGCCGGGGACGTCCGCGCCTCGCTGAGGCCGAAGAGGGAAAGGCGATCCTCGCGCGCTTCGCCGAGCTGTCGCGGCCGTTCGGCACCGAGCTCGCCGACGACGGACGCTCGGTCAGGCTGGCCTAGTCATCCGACGCCGATCTCCTTCAGGAACTCCGCCGTCGTCCGCTGCCGGCAGTAGCCCTTGATCGCGCGGAGCGTGAAGTCGTGGCGCTCCTTGGTGTAGGTGGTGCAGGCGTCCGTGATCAGCGTCACCAGGTAGCCTAGGTCACACGCGCTGCGCACGGCGCCGTCGATGCACTGGTCGGTGACGATGCCGGAGATCACCACGTACTTCGTGCCGAGGTTCCGCAGCACGTAATCGATGTTGGTCGAGTGGAAGACGTTGGAGGAGGTCTTCGGCAGCACGATCTCGTCGTCGCCGGGCCTGATCTCGTCGATCACCTGGGCGTCGCGCGATCCCGGCGGCACCGAGAAGCCGGTGATCTTATAGTCGAGCGAGCGGTCGCGGCCGTCCTTGGTCAGGTTCTGGATCACCGTGTACATCACCTCGATCCCGGCCTTGCGGCAGCCCGCCTGGAGCCGCCGCATGTTCGGGATCACGCGCGTCTCCATCTCCTCGAAGAAGAACCCCAGCTTCTCCTGGAACACCTCCGGCGTGTGATGCGCGAACTCCGAGCCGTCGCGCTTGGCGCAGTAGTTCTGCACGTCGATGTAGAGCAGCGTCGTCGCCTTCGGCTCGACGGCGATCTCGCGAGAGGTGGGGAAGCTCATCAGTACGTCTCCGCATAGAGGTCGCATTGCGCGGTTTCGCTCAGGCCTTCGAGTCCGGCGAGCTCGCCGCGCTTGTGGACGAGGTAGGCGTTGTGGAAGACTGGGCCCATCCACGCCTTCGCCTCGGGCGAGGCGTCGAGCGCGTCGAGCGCGTCGCCCAGTGTCGCCGGCAACGGCGGGCCTTCGGATCCGAGGTCGAGCTTCCGCCTCAGCCCGTCGACGCCGGCCCAGACCAGCGCGCCCAGCGCCAGCCACGGGCTCGCGGCGGAATCGGCGACGCGGAATTCGAGGTTGAACTGGCGCGCCACGTCCGGGCCCGGGACCACCGGGCAGATGCGGATCGCCGCCCCCCGGTCCTGCTGCTTCATGTCGGCTGATGTCGGCGCCCAGCGGTTGGGGCGCAGCCTTATATAAGAGACGGCCGACGGCGCGGTGATCGCGCAGAGCGCCGGCATGTGGTGCAGCACGCCGGCGGCGAAGTGGCGCGCGATCGCCGACAGGCCGAACGCGTCCTTCGGATCGTGCGTCGCCGGCGCGCCCTTGGCGTCGATGAAGCTGAAATGGATGTGGACGCCGTTGCCGACGCCGTTGGGATCGAGGATCGGCGAGAAGATCGCGCGCTGGCCCAGGCGATGCGCGGTGGCGCGCGCCATCTCGCGGGCGACGATGGCGCGGTCGGCGGAGGCGATGCCGAGCGCGGGCCTGACGGTGAACTCGTATTGCCTTGCGCCGTATTCGGGAAGGAAGGTCTCGGGCTCGGCGCCAGCGGCCTTGAGCGCCGCCATGAAGCTCTCGCCGAAGCTGCCCTGCCGGCGGTAGGCGTCGAGCGAATAGGGTTCGCCGGGGCGCGAGTCGACGCCGGTATAGACGAGCTCGTGCTCGAAGGCCGAATAAAGGTCGACGCCGGCGGCCTCCTTCAAGGCCGCGAGCGCCCGACGGGCGAAGTCGCGCGGGCAGCATTCCCACGGGCGCCCGTCGAGCTGCCTGATGTCCCCTAGGAAGAAATGCTCGTTCGCCGAGCCGTCGCCGAAATCGACCTTCACCCCGGTCTTCGGGTCCGGCACCAGGATCAGGTCGCCGCCGGTGCCGAACGGCGTCGCCGGGATCTTCGAGAACGCGTTGATCATCGAGTTGGTCGGAACCCAGCCGACGCCCGCCTTCATGCGCTGGGCGACATCGGCCGCCGGAAACCCCTTGCCCCGCACCCGCCCCGACATCTCGCAGGTGCAGACCATGATCAGCGGTTCGCGGTGCATTCCCCCTCCTCTTTCTCGCGGGCGCCGTTCCTGCCCCCTCCCTCGCCTCGTACCCCCTCCCTCGTGCGAAGCGCGGGGGAGGGACGGGGTGGGGGCCTGGCGAAGTCGTTCGATCAATCGCGATGCAACTACGTTCCCTCGGCATCCTCGACACATATCTCGCTCGCGCCCCCACCCTAGCCCTCCCCCGCGTACGACGCGAGGGAGGGGATACGAGGTGCGCTTCCCTCTAAAAGAACTCTAAGCGCGATGTCCCATCGCCCTTCCGCTTGCCAACCCCTCCCCGCTTCGCGACAGTCGCGCCGCCATGAACAAGGTCTCCATCGGCATCGCCGGCGCCGGGCTGATCGGCCGTGCGCATATCCTTCGTCTCGCCCGCGCGACCGAAGCGCGGCTGGCGGCGATCGCCGATCCCGCGCCCGCTGCGAAGACGCTCGCGGCCGAGCACGACGTTCCCTGCCACGACGATCTCTCCGTCATGCTGGCGACGGAGAGGCTCGACGGCGTGATCGTCGCCACGCCGAACGCGATGCATGCGGATCAGGCCATCGCCTGTATCGAGCGCGGCATCCCGGTGCTGATCGAGAAGCCGCTGGCCGAGACGCTGGCGAATGCCGAGCGGATCGTCGCGGCATCCGAGCGCCATCGCGTGCCCGTGCTGGTCGGCCATCACCGCCGGCACAACCCGATCCTGCAGGCCGCCCGCGAGGCGGTGAGGAAGGGCGAGCTCGGGCGCATCGCGACCGCGTCGGCCTTCACCTGCTTCCTCAAGCCCGAACCCTATTTCGACACCGCGTGGCGGCGCGAGCCCGGCGGCGGGCCGGTGCTGATCAACCTGATCCACGTGATCGACGATCTCCGCTTCATGCTGGGCGAGATCTCCGAGATCAAGGCGATGGGCTCGAACGCGCTGCGCGGCTTCCCGGTGGAAGACACCGCCACCGCGATCCTCCGCTTCGCCTCCGGCGCCCTCGGCACCGTCGCGCTCACCGACGCCGCCGCCGCGCCGTGGAGCTGGGAGCATACGTCGGGCGAGAACGCCGCGTTCCCGAAGACCGACGAGGACTGCTACCTGATCGCCGGCACCCGCGGCTCGCTCGCGGTGCCGAGCCTCCGGCGCTGGGGCTACGAAGGCGAGCGGAGCTGGACGGTGCCTTTGTCCGCCTTCCGGATCGGCGTCGACAAGGCCGACCCCCTCGACCGCCAGATCGCGCATTTCGCCCAGGTGATCCGCGGCGAGGCGCAGCCGATCATCACCGCCGCCGACGCGTTCCGGACGCTGGCCGCGACCCTCGAAATCCACGCCCAGGTGAACGGATAACGGACCCCTTCGCAAAGCGCGCTCCTCGTACCTCTCTCTGGAGACGCGCACTTCGTGTCCCCTCTCCCGTGCGAAGCGCGGGGGAGGGCTAGGGTGGGGGCCGGCGCGATAGCGCCGGTGACCGCAAACACCGTCTCTCTCGTCCGCCACCCTCGCTTCGCTCGGGCCCCCACCCCGCCCCTCCCCCGCGCACGACGCGGGAGAG
>JBGALV010000048.1:0-36399 GCA_044223515.1 Alphaproteobacteria bacterium | reverse complement strand
GCTACGCTCGCCCCCACCCCGTCCCTCCCCCGCTTCGCGGGAGAGGGGGCTGCAAACGCAGAGACCGCGGCTAAGCCTTGGAAGGCGGCTGCGGCGGGCCGGAGCCGACGAGGCCGACGCCGAGCAGGTGGCCGAACAGGTCGATCAGCTTCTGGCGGTCGGCTGCCGGCAGCGGCGGCTTCGACAGCGAGGCGACGTTCGCCTCCATGTGATGCACGTCCCCGGTACCGAACAGCACCACGTCGACGCCGGGCTCATAGCGCGCGAAGCGATAGGCGGCATCGGTCAGGCTGTCGGCACCGCCCTTGTGGATCAGGAATCCGAGCGGGTTCGGGTCGTCGGCGAGCGACTTCGGCACCAGGCCGGCATCCGCCAGCTCCTTCATCCCGGCCGCCACGCGCTCGGGCCGGGCGAAGATGTTGCGGACGGCGAACATGACGAGCGTCCCGATCTTCTTCGCCTGGGTCGCCGGCAGGACCGCCTTCCGCGCATGCTGATGCATCATGTGGAAGGCGAGCATCATCGTGTCCCACAGGTCGTCCTTGACCGCGCGGGTCAGCATCTCGGCCGTGTGATCCGAGGCCGCGCCCTCGGTGATGCCGAGGAAGCGGAACTTCCCCTTCTCTTGCTCGCGCTTGAGGACGGGCACGATGGTCGAGACCGCCCAGTCGTAGTCGACCATGCGGACGCCGTGGAGCTGGAACACGTCGATATGGTCGGTGCGGAGCAGCTTGAGCGAGTTATCGAGGCTCTTCACCACGTCTTCGGGCGTCCGGCGCTCCTTGCCCTCGAGGATCATCGACTTGGTCGTGATCACCATCCGGTCGCGCACGCCCTGGAGGCCCTTCCCCACCACGCCTTCGGTACCGTAAGCGGCCGCGGTGTCGAAGAGGGTGACGCCGAGGTCGACCGCGCGCTTCACCAGCGCGACTGCTTCATCCTCGGTCTTGCCGGTACCAAGCCCGAGCCGGCTGAAGCCGCCGCAGCCGAGACCGGCGACGCCGACCTTGAGGCCGGTACGGCCGAGCGTGACTTGATCCATGGAGATATCCGATGATGATGGGGGCGGACCAGAGTCCGCCCGAACCACCCGTCCTGCAAGCCCCTCGCGCGGCTTCGCGGAATTCCAGGAGACCCAGACGATGTGGCAGCCCAGCGAGCGCTATCCCGATCCGGCCGTCCGCGTGCTCGATCCGTCCTTCGCCAAGTACAAGCTGGCGCTGGCCTCGGTCGAGCGCCTCTACACCGGCTGCCGCTGGTCCGAGGGTCCGGTGTATTTCGGCGACGGCCGCTATCTCCTCTGGAGCGACATCCCGAACAACCGGATCCTCCGCTGGGACGAGGAGACCGGCCAGGTCTCGGCCTTCCGCAAGCCCTCGAACAACGCCAACGGCCACACCCGCGACCGCCAGGGGCGGCTGATCACCTGCGAGCACGACGCCCGCCGCGTGACCCGCACCGAGTACGACGGCTCGATCACCGTCGTCGCCGACTCCTATAACGGCAAGCCGCTCAACTCGCCGAACGATGTGGTCGTGGCCTCCGACGGCGCGGTCTGGTTCACCGACCCGCCCTACGGCATCCTCGGATACTACGAAGGCCACAAGGCCGAGTCCGAGGTAACGCCCGCGGTCTATCGCGTCGACCCCAAGACAGGGAAGGTCGCGATGATGGCCGACGACATCGCCGGCCCCAACGGCCTCGCCTTCTCGCCCGACGAGAAGATCCTCTATGTCGTCGCCTCGCGCGACATGCCCAATCGCACGCTCCGCTCCTACCCGGTCACCTCCAACGGCACCAAGCTCGGCAAGGGAAAGCTCTTCATCGACGCCGGCGTCGGCGGCGCACCCGACGGCTTCCGCGTCGACGTCGACGGCAATCTCTGGTGCGGCTGGGGCATGGGCGAAGGCCATGACGGCGTCCGCATCTTCTCGCCCGAAGGGCAGCCGATCGGTCATATCGACCTGCCGGAACGCTGCGCCAATGTCTGCTTCGGCGGCCGCTACCGGAACCGCCTGTTCATGGCGGCGAGCCACAGCCTCTATTCGCTCTACGTGAACACCCAGGGCGTCGCCGGTGGCTGAGATCGCGCTTCCGTCGGCCGCCGGCATCGCGGCGATGCTCGCCGACCGCCGCCAGCTCACCTTCGTCGACCTCGCCAAGGTGCCAGTGCGCGACAACGGCGAGCCGCTCGTACCGATGACCGCCGATCCGGCCAAGGCAATCGGAACCGGCAATCTCCGCTCGCCGTGGATCCGTGCCGGCGCGCTGGCACGGCTAGGGCTCGCCGCGGCGTCGCTGCGCCGCCAGAACCCGCGCCATACGCTGGTCGTCTATGACGCGCATCGCTTGATGTCGGTGCAGAAGGCCGCCTTCGAGAAGTACACGAAGATCTTCGGAGAGAAGCATCCGCACCTGAAGGGCGACGATCTCGCGGAATACGTCCACCAGCATGTCGCGGTGCCTTCCGTCGCCGGCCACCCGACCGGAGGCGCGGTCGACGTGTCGATCCTAGAAGGCGAAGACCCGATCGACATGGGCGGCAAGTATGCCGATTTCGAGTCGCCGTCCTACGTCGCCTTCGCCGACGGCCTGACGGAGGCGCAGCGCCGGAACCGCGCACGGCTGCGCGAGGCGATGGTCTCGGCCGGCTTCGCGCCGTTCAACGGCGAGTGGTGGCACTTCTCCTACGGCGATCCCGAATGGGCGGCGCTCTGGGGCGAGCCGGCCGCGATCTACAGGCAGCTCGAAGGACCGGCCTCCTAGCGCTTCGCCTGGTGCGTGGCGATCATGCGGTCGCGCTCGGCCGTGTCGAAGATGCCGGCGGGGTTCGCGCGCGTCGCCATCGCCGACTGGATCACCACGTAGCGCTGCTGCGCGAGACCGTAGAGCCGCCTGAGCTCGACCAGCGGATCCGGATGATCGTCGATACGGAGATCCAGGACCGCATAAGGCTCCCCGCCCCAGAGCTTGATTGCTGCCGATTGCCGGCCGCGCTTGTCGCCGCCCGCTGCCTGGCCTGCATCGAGCGCCGAGATCAGGCGCTCGCCGAACGGCAGGCTCATGCCCTCCTGATAGGCGCGGAGCGTCTCCTCGACCACCTGCGGCCCGGCCAGCATGTTGCCGGCGACCGATACGCCGTCTCCCGATACGTGGCCCGCCCAATCGACGCATTCGGCGCCGGTATGGGCGAAGGTCTCGCCCTTCGCGTCGACGACATGCATCTGCCGCTTGTGCGCGCCGGCGTCGGGGCGCGTGAGGAATTCCACGACCTCGCGAGCACGCCGCCCTTCGGCGAGGAAGCGCATCCCGTCGACACCCCAGAGCGGATTCACCCGCGCCTGGGTCGCCATCGCCCCGAGCCGGCCGGCACCATGAGGGACGAGGCCGCCGACCGCGAGCGACCGGGTGGTGACGGCGACGCCGAACTGGCCGCTGTCGGGATCGCGGGCGATGATCGACCAGGTCATCGGGGCATTCTCCAGGCGCAAGTGACGAGGGTGAGGATACTCGCCTCCGGCGTGCAGGAGAATCGCGGCAAATCCCGTGAATTTCCCGTTTAGGCAGTCGCCTCCGCGCGTTGACGGGGTGAGACGTCACAACTAGGCTTTGCTTGATTAGTCCTCGCTAAAGCCGGCGTCGTGCGCGGCGGAGTTCCTCGACATGGGTATGACGGCGACGGAAAAAATCCTCGCCCGCGCCAGCCGGCGCGAGCAGGTCCGCCCCGGCGACATCGTGTTTCCGCAGCCTGATCTCGTCATCGTCCATGACGGCCTGGTGGTTTCGTCCAAGGACGAGCTCGACGCGGTCGGCATCGACCGGGTGTTCGACACCAACCGCATCTACTTCGTGACCGATCACGACGTGGTCTACACCAGCCCCCGCGCCGTCGAGCGCGGCACGAAGATCCGGAAGATCGTCAAGGAGTGGGGTATCAAGCACTTCTTCGACGTCGGCCAGGGCGGCCACGGCCACATATTCCCGATCCAGTCGGGCGTGGTGAACCCCGGCACCTTCTATTTCGACAATGATCGCCACTGCACCAATGCCGGCGGCATCGGCGCGGTGGGATTCCGTGTCGGCACCGAGATCGCGACCGTGCTCGCGACCGGAACGCTCTGGACCAAGGTTCCGCCGACGATCCGGCTCACACTCAAGGGCAGGGTGAAGCCGGGCGTGTTCGGCCGCGACGTCGGCTTCCGCATCGTCCAGGATCTCGCGAAGCGCGGCGTCGACCTGGACTATCGCGTGCTCGAGCTCGCGGGCGATCTCGACCAGTTCGATCTCGGCGAGCGGATCGCGCTCTGCAGCTCGCCGACCGAGATGCGGGCGATCGGCGTCTTCATCCCGCCGTCGGCGCAGGTCATCGCCGATGCCAAGGCGCGTGCCAAGCGGCCTTTCGAACCGGTCTTCAGCGATGCCGATGCCGGTTACGAGATGGACCTCACGCTCGACCTCTCCGAGATCGAGCCGCAGGTCGTGCTGACCGGCGGTGTCGAGAACGGCGTCGACATCGCGGCCAAGGCGGGCACGCCGATCAACCACGCCTTCATCGGCTCCTGCGCATCTGGCATGTACGAGGACCTGGTTGCCGCCGCCAAGATCCTGCGCGGCCGCCGGATAGGTCCGGGCGTCCGCCTCTTCGTCGTGCCGGGATCGGAGCTCAACACCAGGCGCATGCAGACCGACGGCCTCATGCAGGTGTTCGTCGAGGCCGGCGCTATGGTGATGCCGGCCGGCTGCGGCATCTGCTCCAGCGGCAAGATGGGACCCGTGCATTCGGGCGAGGTCTCGATCTCGACCGCGGCCGACAACGTCGTCGGCCGCTTCGGCGCCAAGGATGCCGAGCTCTTCCTGGCGAGCCCCGCGACCGTCGCCGCGTCGGCGGTGACCGGCGTCGTCACCGACCCTCGCGATTTCCAGGCCTTCGGCAGCAAGGGAGAAGCGGCATGAGCGCGTTTCCCTGGAAGCTCGCCGGCCGCTGCCACAAGTTCGGCCACGACATCCCCCATCCCGGTCCGGTGATCCCGAAACACCTGGTCGCCGGGCGCTACATGGACCCGAAGGACCTGGTGCCGCACCTGTTCTCTGAGCTCAGGCCCGGCTTCCCCGAAAAGTGCAGGCCCGGCGACATCATCGTCACCGGCCGCAACTTCGGCATGGGCCCGAAGATGAACGGCTACATCGCGATGCAGGCGCTCGGCCTCGGCCTCATGACGGAGACGATGCCGTTCCTGGCATACCGCGCCGCGCTCGGCGTCGGCCTGCGCGTGCTGGACAAGTGCCCCGGCATCCTCGACTTGGTCGAGGACGGCGACGAGATCGAATGCGACTTCTCGACCGGCGCCTTCGCCAACCGCACGCGCAAGACCGAGCGGACCTTCGAGCCGATCCCGGAGGCTCTGCGGGAGCTGGTCGCGCTCGGCGGCACCTCGGGATTCCTTCGTCAGTGGTGGGACGCCAACAAGCCGCGCGAGAGCGTCGCGGCACGTGCTTAAGGGAGACTCGGGAATGAAGAGACTAGGACTTGCCGTTCTGGCCCTGGCCGCGCTGGCAGCATGGCCGGTCTCCGCCCAGGACGCCGTCGAGAAGTTCTACAAGGGCAGCACGATCACGATCAACGTGCCTTCCAGCGCCGGCGGCACCTACGGGCTCGCAGCGCAGCTGCTCGCCCTGCACATGCCGAAGCACATCCCGGGCAAGCCCAACATGGTGCTCCAGATCATGCCGGGCGGCGTCAAAGCGACGAACTACATGGCGAACGTCGCCGCCCAGGACGGCTCGGTGATCAACTTGCTGAGCCAGAGCATGCCCGACCTCCAGGCCTCGAAGGCCAAGGGCGTGCAGTTCGACGTGCTCAAGTTCCATCCGATCGGCCTGATCGCCGGTCTCAACGGCGCCTTCGTCGTCGACGACCGCGCGCCGGCGAAGACGATCGAGGAGATGAAGACCAAGGTGGTCCTCGCCGGCACGCGCGAGCGCTCGGACTACGGCTTCCAGACCGTGGCGATGTTGAACCACTTCGCCGGCACCAAGATCAAGGTGATCCTGGGCTATGACGGCGGTGCGGAGACCGACCTCGCGATGGAGCGCGGCGAGTTGCACGGCAAGCTGTCGTCCTGGCTCTCGATCAAGGAGCGGCACCCGCAATGGGGGCGCGGCGAAGGCGCCAAGGTCGTCCTCCAGATCGGCACCGAGCGCGATCCCGACATCCCCAACGTGCCGACGCTGGTCGACCTCGCCAAGACCGACGAGCAGAAGAAGATCTTCATCTTCCTCGCCGGCAACAACTCGATCGCCCGCGGCCTGACGGCGCCCCCGGGCGTGCCGGCGGACCGTGTCGCCGCGCTTCGAAAGGCCTTCGACGACATGATCAAGGAGGGGCCCTTCGTCGCCGACCTGCAGAAGCACGGGTTCCCGCTGAACCACAAGGACTGGAAGGGCTACGCGAAGATGATCGAGGAGCTGGCCAAGACGCCGCCCGAGATCATCGCGATGTCCGAGCAGATCCTGACCAAGGCCCGCTAGTCGTTGCGCCGCTCCCGGCCTTGTCCGGGAGCGGCTCCTTCCTCGCCGTTCCGTCCTAGATCGCAAGGAGACCGTCCCGGTGGAGCAGGATCTGCTCGGCGCTGCCATCCACGCCCTCGTCATCCTGGTCGATCCGGTGCGGCTGGCGTTCCTTTTCTTCGGCGTTATCTGCGGCCTGATCCTCGGCCTGGTCCCCGGCATCGGCGGCCTGGTCGGCCTGACCATGCTGCTGCCCTTCACCTACAGCATGGATCCCTACACGGCGCTGGCGATGATGCTGGGCCTCGCCTCGGTCAACAACACCGGCGACACCATTCCCGCCGTGCTGTTCGGCGTGCCCGGATCGGCGGGATGTGCCGCGACCGTCCTCGACGGCTATCCGCTGGCGAAGCAGGGCCAGGCCGGCCGCGCGCTCGGCGCCTCGTTCATGGCCTCCATGCTGGGCGGCCTGTTCGGCGCCTTCCTGCTCGGCATCAGCGTGCCGATCCTGCGTCCCGTGGTGCTGATGTTCGGCTCGCCCGAGCTTCTCGCCTTCTGCCTTTTCGGGCTTTCGCTCGCCGCCGCCTTGAGCGGAGGCGCGCTGTTCAAGGGCCTCGCCGTCGCCTCCTTCGGCGTGATCCTGGCGCTGGTCGGCGAGGACGACTACTCGGGCACGATGCGCTGGACGTTCGATACGGTCTATCTCTGGAACGGCCTGCCTCTGGTGCCGCTGGCGCTCGGATTCTTCGCCATCCCCGAGTTGGTCGACATGGCGATCGCGCGCACGCCGATGGTGCAGAGCGAGATGATGAAGGCGACGGCCTCCGGTCAATGGCAGGGCGTACGCGATGTCTTCCGCAACAAGTTCCTGCTGCTTCGCTGCTCGGCGATCGGCACGCTGCTCTCGACCGTGCCCGGCATCGGCACCTCGGTGATCGACTGGGTCGCTTACGGCCATGCGGCCCGAACCGAGAAAGGTGCCTCCGAGACCTTCGGGAAAGGCGACATCCGCGGCGTCATCGCGTCGGAAGCCTCCAACAACGCGCGCGAAGGCGGTACCCTGATGCCGACCGTCGCCTTCGGCGTGCCGGGATCGGCCGGCATGGCGGTGCTGCTCGGCATGTTCCTGCTGCAGGGCATCGTCCCCGGCCCCGACATGCTGACCAAGCGCCTCGACCTCACCTACGCGATGGTGTGGAGCGTCGCGCTCGCCAACGTGCTCGGCGCCGGCATCTGCTTCCTGTTCGCCAACCAGCTCGCCCGCATCGTGCTGGTCAGGCCCAGCATCCTGGTGCCCTGCGTGCTGGCGATCATCTATGTCGGCGCCTTCCAGGGCTCCAACGATTGGGGCGACCTCTACGCGCTGCTGATCTCGGGCGCGCTCGGCTGGATCATGAAGCGCCACGGATGGCCCCGCCCGCCGCTGATCCTCGGCGTCGTGCTCGGCGAGATCGTCGAGCGCTACATGTTCATCTCGGTCCAGGCGTTCGGCGTGGACTTCCTGACCCGGCCGATCGTCATGGCGATCCTGGCGCTGACCCTGTTCGGCCTGATCCGACCCTTCCTCAAAGCGCGCAAGGAGAAACGGCGCATCGACCTCGCCGGCCTCGCCTACAAGCCCGAGAGCCTGCGCCAGCCGGGAACCTGGTTCGCCGCCTTCTTCGTGCTCTTCTTCGGCTACGTGCTGGCGACATCGTACGGCTGGGAGTTCGGGGCCCGCATCGTGCCCCAGATCATCGCGATCTTCGGCTTCATCTGCGCGGCCCTGCAACTCGGGGCAACGATGGTGGGGCGGCCGGTGCCGAGCGGCGCCATCCAGCCGGAAGCCGCCCGGATCATGGACATCGAAAGCAGCTTCGAGGGCCTGGACGACCGCACGATCACGCGGCGCGCGGCCGAGGCCTTCGGCTGGCTCCTGTTCCTGCTGGTCTCAGGCCTGCTCGTCGGCCTGCTGCCGGCGATGTTCCTGTTCATGGTGGGGTACATGCGGTTCGGCTCGGGCGAGCGCTGGGGACCGTCGCTGGCGGTCGGTGCCGGGCTGTTCGCCACCACCTACCTTCTTTTCCACAAGCTGCTGCACCTGCCCTGGCCGCCGGCGCTGCTCGGCGTGCTGTCGCCCGAACTTCGCAACCTCACCCACCTCTTCTAGCCGGAAGCATCTATGGACATCCGCACGACGACGCGCATCAAGGGCCAGGAGCACTGGACCACTTCCGGCGGCAAGAGCCTGTTCCTGTGGTCGAAGGCCGCGCAAGGGCCACGCAAGGGAACGGTTCTCTTCATCCATGGTTCGTCGATGCCGACCCAGCCCACCTTCGACCTGCAGGTCGACGGCATGCCCGAAGCCTCCGTGATGGACTGGTTCGCGACCCGCGGCTTCGATGCCTGGACCTTCGACTGCCGGGGATACGGCCGCTCGTACAAGGGTCCGGAGATGCTGGCGACGATCGCCGAGGGTGCCGAAGACGCGGCCGCTGCGTCCGACTACATCATGGCCCGCGGGTCAGGGCCGTTGATGGTCTACGGCATCTCCTCGGGGTCGCTGCGCGCAGGCCTCTTCGCCCAGCAGCACCCGGAGCGCATCGCGCGCCTGGCACTGGAGGCGCTGGTCTGGACCGGCGATGGCAGCCCGACGCTCGAGCAGCGCCGGAAGAAGCTGAATGAGTGGCGTGCGACGACGCGGCGCGGGATCGACCGCCCCTTCATGATGGCGATGTTCACGCGCGACCATGCCAGCACGATCGAGGAGCGTTTCATCGATCCGCTGGTCAACCAGGTCCTGGCGCTCGACGACTCCTCGCCCAACGGTACCTATATCGACATGTGCGCGAACCTGCCGATCATCGACCCGGAAAAGATCCACGTGCCGACCTTGATCATGCGGGGCCAGTACGACGGCATCGCCGGCATCGACGACCTGATGGCCTTCTTCAAGAGGCTGCCCAATCCCGACAAGGCCTTCACGGCGATGCCGGCGGTCTCGCACGGCTCATTCCGCCAGAAGAATTTCCTCGCCTCGTACCAGATCCTGCACGCGTTCTTCACGCGACCTGCCCTCGCCTTCACCGAATGATCGCGTAGTGCCATACCGCGCGGTAATCGGCTGCTTCGATCCGGCCTGCCGCGCCGAGACTTCGGAATGATTTTCCAGGAACTGGTTGCCTGAGTCGGTGGTTCGTTGGGGCGAGGGATCCCAACCGACGAGGAACACCATGAAACTGAGAACTTCGGTCCTGGCAGCCGCCACGACGATCGCGATGGCGTCGCCCGCTTTCGCCATCAGCGGCACCGCGAACGCCGACCTGCCGCTGCGCTCCGGCCCCGGCCCGATGCACAACATCATCGGAACCGTCGACCGCAACGCGATCGTCGAGGTCGAGGGCTGCACCGAGACCGGCGCCTGGTGCCAGGTCACCGCCAACGGTCATCGCGGCTGGGTCTGGGGCGCCAACGTCACCGCCCAGCAGGGCGGCCAGACCGTGGTCGTGACGCAGCAGCGCCAGGCGCTGCAGGTGCCGGTCGTCACTTACCAGGAACAGCGGGCCGCTGCGCCCGTGGCGTCGACCACCTCCACCACCACGACGACCAGCACCGGCAGCACCGGCGCGGCCGCGGGTGCGGGCACCGGCGTGATCGCCGGCGCGCTGCTCGGCGGTCCGATCGGCGCGGTGATCGGCGGCATCGCCGGCCTGACCGCCGGCGCGGTCGTCGATCCGCCGGGCGAGGTGAAGACCTACGTCACCTCCAACAAGGTCGATCCGGTCTATCTCGAGGGCGAAGTGGTCGTCGGCTCGGCGCTGCCGACCAACGTCAAGGTCTACGAGATCCCGAACTACCCGAACAAGTACGCCTACGTGAACGGGCGCACGGTTCTGGTCGAGCCGGGCACGAACAAGATCATGTACATCTATCGCTGACCGCGACCGACGAGGGAGACGGCCCGGTCCGAGGCGATCACCGCCCCTTCCGCCAGCGACTTGAGCTTGGCATAGACGACGTCGGGATCGACGCGGCCGACGCCGGCGAAGGTCGAGAAGCCGCAGTCGGTTCCAGCGAGCACGCGCTCGCGCCCCACCACCTCGGCAAAGCGGCAGATCCGCTCGGCCACGAGCTTCGGGTGCTCGATGTAGTTGGTGCAGGAGTCGAGCAGGCCTGGCATCAGCACCTTGTCGTCCGGCAGCCGGTGCTCCTTGAACACCGCCCACTCGTGCGCATGACGCGGATTGGCGGCCTCGAACGAGATCGCTTGCGCCCTCGCCTTCAGCACCGTCGGCAGAATGCGCTCGAGGTCGATGTCGCAGTGATGCGGTCCCTCGTAGTTTCCCCAGCAGACATGCAGGCGCACCGATGTGGCAGGCACGTTACGGAGCGCGTGGTTGAGCGCCTCGACATGCGCCTCGGCGCGCTTGAGGAAGACCGTCTCGCTTTCGTCCTTGAACATCATGTGGCGGCCGACGGCGAGATCCGGCGAGTCGATCTGCAGCACGAGGCCCGCCTTGTGGATCTCCTCGTATTCGACCTGCATCGCATCCGCCAACGCCGCCAGGTAGGCGTCGTCGTTCGGATAGTGATCGTTCGGCTGGAACATCGCGATCACGCCGGGCGAGGCCGCGTTCATGAAGCCCTCGACCACCTTGGCGCCCGAGAGCGCCTTCTTGAAGTTGGCGATGTCCTCGCGCACGGGACCGAGATCCTTGACCCTGATCGGCCCGACGCAGCGCGGCCGGCGGTAGCTCGGTCCCCCGCCCTTCGCCACGCGCGCCGCATAGCCGGGGAAGGTCTCGAGGTCGGCCGGCACCCGGCGCGGGGGGTGGCCCCCCTCGAATCCCGTCAGACGGTCCTTGATGTAGGTCGCATAGCTGATCTTGCTCATCTCGCCGTCGCTGACGACGTCGACGCGCGCCTCGGCCTGGCGCCCGATCACATCCGCGACCGCATCGGCGATCGTCCTCTTGTAGGCGGCGTCCTCCTCGCGCGTGCCGGCCTCCTTACCGAAGACGAGATCGCAGACCGCCTGCGAGCGCGGCAGGCTGCCGACATGGGTGGTCAGGATACGGTCGGTCGAGAGCCTCATCTCAGTGCGTCACATGGACCTTGGGCACGCGCCCGCCGTTCCACTTGCCGCCGAGCGCCCGCTCGATCTGGGCGCCGAGCTGAAGCAGCAGCCCGTCATTGGCTTGGCGAGACAGCGCCTGGATGCCGAGCGGCAGGCCGTTGTCGTGCGCCGCCATCGGCAACGAGATGCCGGGAATGCCCGCGAGATTGCCGAGCGGCGTATAGGCGTAAAGACCCCAGAGCTTCCGGAACCAGTCGCGCGGCGTGTCGGTGTTGTTGAGCGTGATGAAGTCCATCGTGCCGAGCTTGTGCGTGGTCAGCGTCGAGATCGGCGTCAGGATGACGTCCCATTCCTCGAGGAAGGCGCCGAAGGCGCGTGTGGTCGAGTTGAACACCGCCTGCATCTCGGACCGTGCCGAATAGGGAAGATTGATGCCTTCCTCCCAGATCCGGACATTCATCGGCTCGATCCAGTCGGTCGTCGGCCGGTTGTGACCCTTCGCCTTGGTCTTGGCTTCCAGGTTCATCGCGATGTTGGTGATGTAGCAGGTGGTCTGCGCGTCGTAGGCGGCGCGGAAATCGACCGGCGGCGTCTTCCACTCGACATGATGGCCGAGGCCCTGGAGGAACTTGCCCGCCTTCTCGAGCTCGGCCGCGATGTGCGGCGTCGACTTGTAGTCGCCCCATTCATGGCTGACCGCGATCTTGAGCTTCCTCGGATCCTTCTTGATCAGGTCGAGATACGGTCCCTCCGGCGTCCAGAACGGCATGAACTCGCCCGGCGCCGGACCGCGGCAGGCATCGACGAAGGCGGCCGTGTCGCGGATCGTCCGGCTATGACAGCCCTGGACAGAGACGACCGCCATCAGGTCCGAACCGTCCGGCGAAGCCGAGAAAACGCCGCGCGACGGCTTCAAGCCCACATTGCCGTTGATGCCGGCCGGGATGCGGATCGAGCCGCCGCCATCGCTCGCGTGGCTCAGCGGGATCACGCCGGATGCGACGATGGCGCCGGTGCCGGCAGAGGAGCCGCCCGTGGTGTAGGCCTGGTCCCACGGATTGCGCGAGACATAGACCTTCGGGTTCTCGACCGAGCCGCAGACGCCGAACTCGGGCGTCGTCGTCCGGCCCATGATGTTGAGGCCGGCCTTGCGGATCTTGGTGGTGAGGAAGCTGTCGGCCGAGGCCACGTTGCCCTGCATCAGGAGCGCGCCCATCTCCTGCCTACGACCCTTCAAAGTGGGTCCGAGGTCCTTCATCAGATAGGGCATGCCGGCGAAGGGGCCGTTCGGGTCGGCCCCGTCCTTGAGCGGATCCTTGACCGCGTCGTCGAAGACTTCCACCACCGCGTTGATCTTTGGGTTGACCATCGCTATGCCGGCAGCGACCTGCTCGGCCAGCTCCTTCGGCGTGACCTCCTTCTTCCTGACCAGGTCGGCCAGGCCGACGGCGTCGTAGGTCACCCACTTGTCCCAGCTCATCGCGGCGGTCATGCGGTCCTCCCGGTCGGTTGAGGAAACCATAGCGCAAACACCCGCGCCTGCGCTTCCACCCTCGGCTAGAATGGAACGGAACGACCCCATGCCCCAGCGGAGCCGGAAATGGCCGATCTCGACATCAGGATGATCCTCAGAGCTTATGACCAGCTCTGCCCGCTGCATCTCGGCGACGTGCCGACGCCGGGCCTCAAGTTGGCACTCGACCGGCATTCGCCTCTGACCCTGGTCCTCCCCGAAGGCGTCGACGTCGCCGAGGTCTCGTTCAACCGCTATGTCGGCGGCTACGCCAAGGGCGATGAGAGCCTGGTCGGCATGCCGGCCTTCGTGCTCCGCGGCTTCCGGCACCGGAATTTCTTCGTGCGCTCCGACAGCAAGCTGACCAGGCTCTCCGACCTCAAGGGCAAGCGCGTCGGCACCAACTCGTGGCCTGATACCGGCACCATGTGGTGCCGGGTCGCGATGACCGACGCCGGCGTCAACGTCGAGGACTGCCAGTGGGTCCTCGGCACCCTGGATCCGAAGAACCCCAGCAAGCCGCCCTCGCCCAACGACGCCCAGCCGCCGAAGGGCGCCCGGTTCCTGACCGGCACCGAAGACCTGATGACCGAGCTCGCCGAGGGACGGGTCGATTGCATCACGACCGCCAAGGCGCCACCTGCGGTGTTCAAGAAGGGTGGTGCTGTCCGCCGCCTGGTCGAGAACTATCCCGAGGTCGAGGCCGACTATCACCGCCGCACCGGCGTCTATCCGGGCTTCCACATCGTCGCCGCCCGCCGCTCCTTCGCCGAGAAGCATCCGCAGGCGATGCGGACGATCTACGAGGCGATGCAGAAGTCCTGGACGATCTGGGAAGACAAGGTGAAGTGGTTCGCCGAGGACTCGCCCTGGGCGATGCGCGAGATGGAATATCTCTGCAACGAGTTCGCCGGCGATGCCGTCTTCGGCATGACGCCGGCGAACCGGAAGATGGTGGAGACGATCTGCCACGAACAGCACGCCCAGGGCCTGGTGCCGAAGGCCGCCGACCCCAAGCGGCTGTTCGCGGACTACGAGGCGCTGACGCGTTAGGGAACCTGCCTTTAGGGAACTTGTACGTCGAACAGCGGCGCGTATTGCTGCGAGCCGAAGACGTCGCGCTCGCCCGGACTGCCGCTCGGGCGAAGCCGGCGGATCGTGAACTTGATCGCGTTCGCCGGCTCGAACACGCAGTAATGCGTGATCCGCTTCGGATCGAGGTTGAACAGCGCCGGGATCTTCGCTTCGGCGAGAACGCCGGAGTCGCGCACGCGCTCAAAGTTGGCACGCTCGCGGAAGATCACGTCGAAGGTGATGTGGTCGACGCCGGCGTTCTTGGACCGGATGGTCGAGGCCAGCTCGCGCAGACGGGTGGCGGTCATCACGCGGCCTCCTTCGCAGCGCCGCCCTCGATGACGAGATGGCGGAGACGGAACAGCTCCATCGGATTCTTGACCTCGATCACGTGGTTGAGGGTCCATTCGTAGCCGGGCTCGCCGATCAGGATCTCGTCGGACATCAGCGCGGCGGTGCCGGCCGTGCCCTTAACCTCGGGCAGGCGGGCGTAGAACAGGTTGCGGGCGGCGAGCGCGCAGATCTCCTGGGCGCGGCCCCCATCCTGGGCCACGACCTCGACGACGATGCCGAGCTCGTGCGGCTGAAGGTCCGGCGAGGGGTCCAGCTCCTCCATCACCGCGTCGCGGCCGTAGCGGTGATAGAAGACGTCGTAGTCGCTGCCGATCGGGCCATAGCGCTCGGCGAGCTTGCCCTTGGCCCAGTCGATCGCCTTGTCGATCAGGCGGATCGTCTGCGGGTCGCGGATGCCGACCACGGCGAGGCGGCGCTGGCCGACGAGACCCGCGCCCTCGATCTTCACCTTGCAGACCTCATCGGCGACAAAGGTCGCGCCGTTGGCGAGCGTCGTCTTCGGATCCGTCTGCTTGTAGGCGCACTTGCTCATGTCGACATAGCCGCCGGCGACGTATTCCCGATACGGATTGGTGCGCTCGTACATGGAGTGGCTGGCGATCGAGGCCGGCGTGCAGCGCTGTCCCGGGTGCATGGCCGTGACATAGACGTCCTCGCCCTCGATGCGGCCGAGGATCGACTCCTTGCCCATGAACGGCTCGGCGCAGAAGGAGGCGCATTCCATCAGCTTGCCGGCATAGTAGGAGACCGCCGGCGAGAGCCCGGCCTCGAGCAGCGGTGCGGCGAAGATGGCGCAGTCGCTGCTGCGGCCGGCGATGACCACGTCGGCCCCGGCGCGGAGGGCCGCACGGATCGGCTCGGCATTCATGACCGCGACCGCGCGGCTCGTACGGTCGAGCACGCGCGCATCCGCATCCTCGCGGCCGTCGAGGCCCATGATCCTGGCGCCCGCGGCCTGCCGGCGCTTGAGCTCGGCGACCGGAACCTCGGCATAGATGGCCGCCAGCTTGAACGGCTTCAGCTTGTGCTCGCGGGCGATGTCGGCGATCAGACGCACGAACTGGTCGACGCCACGATCGGTGCCGGTATCGGAAGCCGAGCCGATGATCATCGGCACGCCGAGCTCGCGCGACTTCAGCAGCATGATCTCGAGATCCTGGCGCTGCCAGGCCTCCAGGCTGACGTGCTGGTCGGCGCCGAGCGGGCGAGGACCCATGTCGCAGCTGCCCGCGTCGGCGATGATGAAGTCGGGCTTCTGCTCGCAGCCGAGAAGGAAGCTGGCCTTCTCGAGCGGCGTGAAGCTGAGGTGTCCGGTGGGACAGAGGATCTTGACCGAAGGCATGGAGGAGCTCCGTTAAGACGCAAGACGGGTTGAGGTATCGGGCGAGAAGTCGAACAGCCGCCAGTCGGCCTCGCAGGGATTTCCGGCGGTGAAGGTGAGCGTGCGGGGGCGCGTGGCGTAGAGGGCGCAGGAGATGGTGTTGCCGAGGTCCTTCGGCCCATGGCGGCAGAAACCCTCCCCGCCCTCTTCACCGTGATACGAGGCGAGGCGCGCGGCATCGGCGACGCCGAAGGACGCGAGCGCATCGGCCAGCCGACTCTGCAGCGTCGGGTGGCGGCGGTCGGAATGACAGGACTGCGCCTCGCTGTCGGGCGTGCGCAGGTTGACCTTGTCCATGCCGTTGGTGACGAAGTGGTTGGCGCGGCCGACGCGGCCCCTGACCTTCTTCTCGTGGCCGACCTTCCGGTGGCCGAGCTCGACCGCGGCGACCGTGCCGGCGGCGTCGCCCAGGATCAGCAGCCCGCCGCCGACATGCGGCATGCCGAGGATGCGATCCAGCGCCTCGTCTACCGACCCGCAATGGACCAGGAGCCAGGTCAACAAGAAGTAGCGGTGCATGCCGACGCCGTGGTCGGTCGTGCGGCTGTTGGTGTCGGTGACCGCGAGCCCGTCGGAGTTCATGCCGCTCGAGAAGTTGCCGGGACTGCCGAGCGAGCCCAGGCACAGAACCTCGCGCCGGCCCCAGGCGGGATCGCGGTGATGGAAGGCGCGCTGGATCGGAATGTGCTCGGGCCGGTAGTCGCGGTTCTTGGCGACCACGGCGCCGAGCTCGGGATTGGCGACGGCGAAGGACGTGCAACCCTCCGGCAGCCGCTCGCCCATCAAGCCGAGATCGGAGGCGACCGCGCAGTGCATGTAGTCGAAGAGCGTATCGAGCTTCAGCCCGAAGCCTTCGCAGATGCCCTGCATCTCCTCCAGGATCTCGGGATAGTGCTTCTCGGTATAGGCCCGGTTGCCTTTGATCAAAGACTTGGCCTCGGGCAGCGCCAAGGCTGCCCTGGTCTCCTCCATCCGCGCCGAGACGGCAGTGCGGACGAAATCGATCATGTCGGGACAGAGCGTCGCTTGCATCCGGCCGCGCTGGAACGGCGTGCCGGAGAGGTGCAGCGGCTTGTCCGGGCGAGCGTTCAGGGGCGACATCAGACCTCCTCGACGAGATGACAGGAAACTCGGTGAACGTCGGACGCGCGACGAGGGGCCGGCGACTTCTCGCGGCAGACCGGCATCGCGTGAGGGCAACGGGTGTGGAAGGCGCAGCCGGCAGGCGGCGACAGAGACGACGGAGGCTCTCCGGCCAGCCGCGGGCGCTTCTCGCCGGGCGCGCGGTCGGTGCGCGGCACGGCGGCGAGCAACGCCTGGGTATAAGGGTGCTTCGGCGCCGTGACGATCTCACGTGCCGGTCCGATCTCGACGATGCGGCCGAGATACATGACCGCGATCCGGTCGCTCAGATGCGCGACCACCGCGAGATCGTGCGAGATGAAGAGATAAGTAAGGCCGAGGTCGCGCTTGAGTTCGCCCAGCAGCCGGATGATCTGGGCCTGAACCGAGACATCGAGCGCCGAGACCGGCTCGTCGCAGACGACGAAGGACGGCCGCAACACCAGCGCACGCGCGATGCCTATACGCTGCCGCTGGCCGCCCGAGAATTGATGCGGATAGCGCCGGAGATGCTGCGGCCCGAGGCCTACGCGCTCCAGCATGCCGACGACGCGGTCCCGGGTCTGGTCCGACGACAGGTTCTCGTGCACGCGAAGGCCGAGGCCGACGATTTCCTCGACCGTGTGGCGCGGGTTCAGCGAGGCATAGGGATCCTGGAAGATGATCTGCATGCGGCGGCGGAGCCGGGTCAGCACATCTGCCGGGACGCTCGCCAGGTCGACGCCGTCGAAGCGGACGGCCCCCTCGGTCAGGGCCTGCAGCTTGAGGATGAGGCGACCCAGGGTCGACTTGCCGCTGCCGCTCTCGCCGATCAGGCCGACGGTCTCGCCCCGCTCGATGTCGAGGTCGATGCCGTCGACGGCGCGGACCGCACTGCCCGGCGTCGGCGCCATGAACCGCTGCAGCCCGCGGCGCAGGTCGAAGGTCTTGCCGACCGAGCGGGCTTCGACGAGCGCGGTCATCGGCCGGCCTCGGCGAGAATGCAGCGGGCGGCACGATCCGATGTCACGGCGCGAAGCTCGACCAGACGGCCGCAGGCCTCGACCGCATGCGGGCAGCGCGGCAGGAAACGGCAGCCGCCGGAAAGCCGTGTCGGATCGGGCACAGTCCCGTCGATCGGCACCAGCGGCGTCTCGAGACGAGCCAGGCTCGGCATCGAACGCAGCAGGCCCTGGGTATAGGGATGGATCGGGTTCGCGACGACCTCGGCGGTCGGGCCGGTCTCGACCACCTGCCCTGCATACATGACCGCGACACGGTCGCACCGCTCGGCGACGATCCCGAGGTCGTGGGTGATCAGCACGACGCTCATGCCGAGCTCGGCCCGCATGTCGTCTATCAGGTCGAGCACCTGGCTCTGGATCGTGACGTCGAGCGCCGTCGTCGGCTCGTCGGCGATCAGCAGCTTGGGCCGGCAGGCGAGCGCGATCGCGACCATGACCCGCTGGCGCATGCCGCCGGAGAACTGGTGCGGATACGAGGCGAGCCGCCGCTCGGCATCAGGGATGCCGACCAGGCGCAGCATCTCGACCGCCCGCGCCCTCGCCTCGCCCCGGGAGATCCCCGGCTCATGCGCCTCGATCGTCTCGACGATCTGGGTCTCGACGGTGAAGGCAGGGTTCAGCGCGGTCAACGCGTCCTGCATCGTGACGGCGATGTCGCGGCCGCGGATCGCCCGGATCTCGGTCGGCACCAGGCTCAGCAGGTTGCGGCCCTGGAAGGTGATCGCCTCTGCCTCGATCTTGCCCGGGGGACGCACGAGACCGAGCACACTCAAGAAGGTCACGCTCTTGCCCGATCCGGACTCGCCGACGACGCCCAGGCACTCGCCCGACCTCACATCCAGGTCGACGCCGTCGACCGCGCGCACCAGCCCGTGCCGGGTCGGAAAGGTCGTGCGGAGTCCGCGGATGCCGAGGAGCTGGGAGGTCATCGCGTGAACCTGGGGTCGAAGGCGTCGCGGAGTCCCTGGCTCGCGACGTTGATCGCCAGCACCAAGGCCAGGATCGCCAGGCCCGGGAAGGTCGAAACCCACCAGGCATCGAGCAGGAAGGCGCGGCCGTCGGCGACCAGCGAGCCCCAGGAGGCGGTCGGCGGCTGCACGCCGAGGCCGAGGAAGGACAGGCTCGCCTCGGCGATGATGATGTAGGCCATGCGGAACGTCGCGACGACGATCACCGGCGACAGGATGTTCGGCAGGATCTCGCGCCGCATGATGTGCCAGCGCGATGCGCCGAGTGCGCGGGCGGCCTCGACATAGTCCTGCTCGCGCGCCGCCAGCGTCTCGGCGCGGACGACACGGCAAGGCAGCACCCATTCCTTGTAGCAGAGCGCCAGGATGATGTTCTGGAGCCCCGGCCCCATCATCGCCATCAGGCCGATCGCGAAGATCAGGTAGGGAAAGCCCAGCAGGATGTCGCAGACGCGCGCGATCGCGATGTCGACCGGACCACGGAGGTAACCTGCCAGAAGCCCGAGCGTCGTCCCGATCACCGTCGCGAGCAGCACCACGGCGACGCCGATCATGATCGAGACCCGGGTGCCGTAGATCATGCGGGACAGCACGTCACGGCCGAGCGCATCGCAGCCGAGCCAGAAGCCACGCTCGCCGCCCTCCATCCACGCAGGCGGCTGCAGGCGGCGCAGAAGGTCGGTCTCGTAGGGGTTCTGTGGCGCCAGCAAAGGCGCAAGGATCGCGATCAGGCAGAAGCCGAGGCAGATGAGCGCCGCCGCGACCGACATCCGGTTCGCGAGGAAGTCGCGGAGATTTCCGGCGAGGATCGACTCCTCGCGGGTGCGGACCGACGGAAAGGCGGCGTCGACCGAGCTCACAGACGGACCTTCGGATTGAGCACGGTGTAGAGAAGGTCGGCGAGGAAGTTCAGCAGGACATAGGTTGTGGCGTAGATCAGCACCGCCGCCTGAACCAGCGGATAGTTGCGCGAGAAGATCGCCTCGACCACGAGGCGTCCGAGGCCGGGCCAGCCGAACACGGTCTCGATGATCATGTTACCGCCCAGCAGCGAGCCGGTCTCGATCGCGGCGACCGTCACGGTCGGGATCAGCGCGTTCTTGAGCGCATGCCGCCCGACGACGCGGAGCCGGCTGAGCCCCTTGGCCTCGGCGAATGTCACGTAGTCCTGGGAGAGCGCTTCCAGCATCGAGGTACGGGTCACGCGCATCAGGAGGGCCGACATCGCGAGGCCGAGCGTCACCGCCGGCAGCAGCATGTGGCGAAGTGCATCGAGGAAGCTGTCGAGGCGACCGGCCATGAGCGTGTCGATCAACACGAAGCCGGTCGCCATCTTCACTTCATGGCCGAAGCCGATACGGCCCGAGACCGGCAGGATGTGGAGGTTCACGGCGAACAGGAGGATCAGCAGGATGCCGAACCAGAAGCCGGGCATCGAGACGCCGAGCATCGAGCCGACGGTCGCGATGCGGTCGAGCAGCGAATCGCGCTTGACCGCAGCAAGCACGCCCAGCGGTACCGCGACCGCGATCGCGATGATCATCGCGACGAGGGTCAGCTCGATCGTCGCCGGCAGGCGCTCAAGGATCACGTCCATCACCGGACGGCGATGGAAGAAGCTGAGCCCGAAATTGCCGGTCAGCGCGTTGCCGAGGAAGCGGACGAAGCGCTCGGCCACCGGCAGGTCGAGCCCCATGTCGCGCCGGAGCGCGTCCCGCTGCGCCTGGTCGGCGAGCGAGTCGCCGAGCATGATCTGCACCGGGTCGCCCGGCGTCAGCGTCATCATCGCGAAGACGATGACGCTGATGCCGAGCAGAACCGGGATCAGCTGGAGCAGCCTCTCGACGAGGCGAAGCGGGCTCAAGATACGCGACGCCTCAATCGACGCGGGCGTCGTGGAGCTTGATCACGCCGCGCGGCGAAGGCTTCCAGCCCTTGAGCCGGGCGCTGGCGCCGTAGAGCTCCTGCGGCAGCCACAGGAAGATCAGCGGCGACTCCTTGGCGACGATCGCCTGGGCGTCCTGGTACATCTTCGAGCGCTTGGCGACGTCGGCCTCGGTATCAGCCGACGTCAGCAGCGCGTCGACCTCCTTGTTGGCGAAGCCCGAGTAATTGCCCCGGTCCTTCCCCTTCAGCACCGGCACGAAGATGCCGACCGGATCGAGCGCGCCGTCGCCCCAGGACTGGAACACCATGTCTCGGTTGTTGCTCTCGGGCTTGGCCCAGGTCTGGCTGAGGGTCGTCTGTTCCCAGAGCTGGACCTTGGTGCGGATGCCGGCGCGGGTGAGCTGGGAGGCCACCGCCTCGGCCACGTCCTTGAAGGCGTTGGCGACGTCGAGCGTCACGTCGATGCCGTTCGGGTGGCCAGCCTCGGCCAGCAGCTTCTTCGCCTTGTCGATATCGAGGGTCAGCTTCGGCAGGTCGGCGTTGAAGCCGTAGGATTCCGGGCTCAGCAGGCCGTCGAGCGGCGTGGCCAGGCCCGACAGCACGCGGTCGATGATCAGCTTGCGGTCGACCGCGATGTTGGCGGCCTGGCGCACGCGGACATCGTTGAACGGCGGCCGCGTGTTGTTCATCGGGATGAAGAAGCTGCGGGTGCCGTTGGTCGCCAGCACCTTGGTGCGCGGGTTGGCCTCGACCTGCTTGATCGCGTGCACCGGCAGCTCGTCGATGATGTCGACCTCGCCGGCGAGAAGCGCCGCGACCCGCGACGCGCTCTCCGGGATCACCTTGAAGATGACACGGTCGACGCCGGCCTTGCCCACGGGCGGGAGATCGGGCGAGCCGCCGTAGTAGCCATCGAAGCGCTCGAGGATGACCGAGTCGCCGCGGCGCCACTCGACCAGCTTGAACGGGCCGGTACCGTCGGCCTGGGTGGCCAGGCCCTGGGTTCCGACCTTCTCGACGAAGGCCTTGCTGACCACCTGCTGGAACGGCAGATAGGCGGCGAGGATCGGCCACGGTTCGGCGAGGTGGAAACGCACCGTCGTCGGGTTGACGACGCTGGTGTCCTTGAGCGGACCCAGCAGGCTCTTGCGCGGGCTGGTCTGGCCGCCCATCGCGTTGTCCTTCACCAGCCGGTCGAAGCTGTACTTCACGTCCTCGGCCGTCATCTCGGCGCCCGAATGGAACTTGACGCCCTTGCGCAGCACGAACTCCCAGGTGGTGCCGTCGATCTGCTTCCAGGACTCGGCGAGCTCCGGGACGATCTTCATGTCGTCGGTGCGCGCCAGCAGGGCGTCGTACATGTTGAGGATCAGGCCCTCGGTGACGCGGCTGCGATGATTGGCCGGATCGAGCGTGGTCACGTCGCTCGAATAGCCGACGCGGAGATCAGCCGCGCCGGCGCCGGAGACGGCCAGCGTCGCTACGCCGGCGAGAAGCGTGCTCAAGAGTGCTTTCTTCATCGTGGGCTCCCTTTCTCGGATCAGTGCGGACGCTTCCGCCGCGTGGCGGGCGCCTTTTCCTCTGGTGGGCCGGCCTGGCGCCGGCGGAACTCGACGGTCTGGCGATAGCGATCGGGACGGCAGAAGACGCGGGCGAACTGCAGGACCCTTCCGTCGCGGCTGGTGTAGGTCCGCTCGAGCAGCAGGAGCGGCGATCCTTCCGGCAGGTCGAGCGCGCGCGCGGTATCGGCCCAGGCAGGTGCCGCGGACGCCACCTGAAGCGCACCTACGGCCGGCACGCCGCTGCTCTGCTCAATCATGCGGATGATAGCGCCCGACAGCTCACCGGAGAGGCTCCGGGTCGGGAGCCGGCTGGCGAACTCGACCGGAATGAAGATCTCGGAATAGGTGTAGGGCGCGCCGTTCGCCTCGCGGACGACGACCAGGCGGAACACCTCGTCCTCGACGCCGAGCTTGAGCGCCTTCGACGCCTCCGGCGCGTCGGACGCCGCGACGAGGCCCTTTCCCCGGACCCTCACCTTGTGCGCGAAGCTGTGCTCGATCAGGTCCTCGAGCGTGTTCAATGCCCATTGACCGGAGGTTTCGGGCGTCGCCACGACGAAGCTGCCCCTGCGACGGAAGCGGCGGACGACGTCGTCGTCGACCAGCACCTGCACCGCCGCGCGGGCGGTCTGGCGCGAAACGCCGAATTCGCTCATCAGCGCCTCGTCGGTCGGCATGCGCGCGCCGACCGGATAGTCGCCGTTGACGATGCGCGAACGCAGCGTGTCGAGGATCTGCCGGTATGCCGGCCGCCCCCCCTTCCCTGCCGCGATCCTTTCGACTTTCGACATCGCGGGCGACGCTAGACAATTGTACGGACAATTGTCAAACGTCCGCCACCTCGCCGCGAAAGCCGTCCCCTCCTCCGGTTGTAGGAACGGCGACCGCATCGCCTGCGAGCCCGTCGGAAGACGCGTATCACGCGTCGTCAGTTAGCGTTGACAAGTCCCACGGCTCGGCGATGACATGGCCTTGCGTCGACACGCTCGTTTGCCGTCGTCGTCGTTCCCTCTTCCGGTCGTATCGCCAGCTCGCGCGTGTCGGTCGAACTCGCCGATCCCCCGGCGCAAGAAACCGCGAAGGGCCGAAGGCCCTCGCAAGGTCGACTTGGAGGAGACCAAACCCATGACTTTCCATCACGCCCGAAATACGTTCGCGCTCGCAGCGCTGGGCCTTACTCTCGTCGCCGGCGCCGCAAGCGCCCTCGCCCAGACCGTCACGCTCCGCCTCTCCCACAACAACAGCGCCGACTCCTCACGTCAGCGCGGATCGGAGTTCTTCGGAAAGCGCGTCGCCGAGCTCACCAGCAACCAGGTGCGCGTCCAGGTCTTCCCGGACGGCCAGATCGGCACGGAAGCGCTCAGCCTCGAAGGCATGCAGACCGGCACAATCGATGCCGGCGTCATCACCATCTTCCCGAACGTGATCAAGCCCGCCGTGGTCTTCGAGCTTCCCTTCCTCTTCCGTGACTTCAAGCATTGGACATCGGCGATGGACGGGGTGCCCGGCCAAATGGTGACCGACTCCGCCAAAGGCACCGGACTGGTCGTTCTGGGTTACTGGGCCGGCGGCTGGCGCGACGTCTACGGCTCCAAGCCCATCACCTCCTACGAATCCTTCAAGGGCCTGAAGCTCCGCACGCTGCAGACGCCGGCCTATGTCGAGCTGTTCGGCCAGATCGGCGCCATCCCGACGCCGATGGCCTGGCCCGAGACCTACCTCGCCCTACAGCAGAAGACCGTGGACGCGGCCGAGACCTCGCTTCCGGCGATGCTGGACGCGAAGCACTTCGAGGTGGCGAAGTTCGCGGCGACGACACGCCACGCCATGAGCCCGACCGCGTTCCTGATCTCGGAAGCGCGCTGGAACAAGCTCACCCAGGCCCAACGCGACGCCATCGTGAAGGCCGAGAAGGAAGCGCGCGAGTTCCAGCGGGCCGAGTACCTGAAGGAGGATGCCGGCGCGATCGCGGCGCTCAAAAACAAGGGCGTCAACGTCGCAACGGTCGACGTCAGCGAGATCCGCAAGGTCGCCGTCGAGCGCGTCTATCCAAAGATGGTCACCAGCGACCAGCAGAAGGCCATCCTGGCGGCGGTGCAGGCGGTCCAATAAGCGGCACCAGTCGCAAACGGAGCCTCCTTCCGTGAAGTTCATTCAGTCCGTGGTCGAGACCGCCGCGGCGCTCCTCCTAGGCGCCGTGGCGGTGATCGTGTTCCTTCAGGTCGTCACCCGCTACGGGTTCGAGATGTCGATCCCATGGTCGGAGGAAGGTGCCCGATACATCCTGGTCTGGGTCGTGTTCCTGGGTGCCGCCGCGGCCGGCGCGCATGGCCAGCAGCTCGTCGTCGATACGCTGACGGAGCTGGTTCCAGGGCGTTACCAGCCTTTGGTGAAGGCGTGCAGCGCGATCGCCGGGCTGGTTGCTATCGGCGTCCTCGTCTATGCGTCGCTGCCGCTATTCGGCGCGCCGAGCCGAACCACCTCGCCGGCGACCGGGATCGAGGCGCGATGGATCTATATGGCGCTTCCCGTGGGCTGCACCTTCCTCGCGATCTTCCTGATCCGCGACCTTTTCCAGCTCTGGTCCAGGCGCAGGCACCGCATGGCGGAGCGGAACGATGGATAGCCTCCTCGCCGTCATCTGCGTCTTCCTCGTCGTCCTCTTCCTCGGCATTCCCGTCGTCTATGGGATGGTCCTGACGGCGGCCGCCTATTTCTTCATTCTGAACGACGGCATTCCATCGACTCTGATCGCCCAGCGCACGATCGGGCAGGTCTCGGAGTCTTTCACGCTGCTGGCGGTGCCGCTGTTCCTGCTGGCGGGAAACCTGCTGAACGCCAGCGATATGACGCGGCGGCTGGTGGCGTTCGCAGTAGCCTTCGTCGGCCACATCAAAGGCGGCCTCGGGCACGCGGTGGTCGTCGCCAATGTCGTCATGTCGGGCATGTCGGGATCCGCGACCTCCGACGCCGCAGGCGTCGGCTCGATCATGATCCCGTCCCTGATCAAGGCCGGGTTCCGCCCCGCCTACGCTGCCGCCCTCACCGCCTCGGCCGCGACGCTGGGACCGATCATCCCGCCCAGCATCGCCATGGTGCTCTATGCCAGCCTCGCCAACGTGTCGCTCGGGCGCCTGCTGCTCGCGGGATTCATCCCGGGCGTCGTGATGGCGCTGTTCATGATGGTCGACATCTACTTCTCGCGCGCCAGCGAAGGCGTGAAGTCGGTACCGTTCGATTGGAGCAACCTGCTGCGCACCGGCAAGGATGCAATCCTCTGCCTGATCATGCCGGCGATCATCCTCGGCGGCATGTTCGGCGGGGTCTACACACCGACCGAAGGGGCGGCGGCAGCCGTCTTCTACGTGCTTCTGATCGGGCTCTGCGTCTACCGTACGCTAACCTGGACGTCGATCTTCGAGGCGCTCAAAGAGTCGGCGCGGATGACCGGCGGCGTCCTGATCATCGTCGCCGCAGCCAGCACCGTCTCGTGGATCCTGGTCATCGAGCAGGCCGGCCTCGTGCTGAAAGCCCTGTTCGTGCCGCTCCAGGGCATCCCGTCGCTCACGCTGCTGACCATCGCGGTCATGACGTTGATCCTCGGCACCGCGATGGAAGAGACCACCATGCTGGTGCTGATGACGCCGATCCTGACGCCGATCGTGATCCAGGCCGGCATCGACCCGGTGCATTTCGGCCTGGTCTTCGTCTTCGCGACGATGCTGGGCCTGATCACCCCACCGGTCGGCATCACCATGTTCATCGTCTGCCGAATAGCGAACGTCACCGTGAATCAGTTCACGAAGGCCGTGATCCGGCCGTTCCTGGCGCTCGTCTGCGCGCTGATCGTCTGCGCGCTCTGGCCCGATCTCGTGCTCTTCCTTCCCCGGCTTGTCATGGGTAATTGACGGAGACTGGCGATGGATCACTTCCTCGACTCGACCGGCATCGTGATGGACGGCAAGGCACTGGCCGAGCGCATGGACCGCGACGGCTATGTCTTCATCCGTGGCCTGTTCCCGCGCGAGGAGGTTCTGGCCTTGCAGCGTCAGTTCCTCGAGCTGGCAGACCGCGGCGGTTGGATCGACCGCAGCCACCCGCTCGAGGCCAGCGTCGCCAACAAGTCCAAGACCTGCAAGGACCCGGAGGCGGCCTATCTCGAATTCTTCCGGCCAATGTGGAAGCTCGAGGCCATGCACCGACTGAAGCATCACCCGAACGTCATCGGCCTCTACGAGCGCATGCTCGGCGAGCCGATCCTGGTGCACCCGATGCCGGTGGCACGCAACATCTTCCCGCAGACCGCAACCTTCGACTACACGACCGGCTCGCATCAGGACCACATCCATGTCGGCACGCCGCGGAGCTACGCCACCTGGATCCCGCTCGGCGACTGCCCAATGACCAAGGGTCCATTGACGATCTCGGTCGGCTCGCACAAACAAGGCGTGCGCGACTTTTCGCTGGCGGCGACCGCGGGCGGCCTTACCGTCACTGATCCGCTCGAAGGCACCTGGGTCTCCGACGACTTCCGCGCCGGCGACGCGGTGCTGTTCACCGACCTCACCGTGCACAAGGCGCTGCCGAACCGCAGCCGCGAACTCCGGCAGTCCTTCGATGCGCGCTATCAGCGGCTGGCCGATCCGATCGCGCAGCTCAACTGCGACACCTATGCCAACCTCTTCGCCTGGGACGAGGTCTACGCCGATTGGAAATCGGACGATCTGAAATACTACTGGCTCAAGCAGGGTGCGAAGATCGTGCCCTATGACCGCCAGTACTACGACAAGCGCGACGCCATCGCCTTCGAGCTTGCCGAGAAGGGCGACCTGATCGCCCGCGACACGCTGATGCGTATCGTCCAGCGCGATACCAACGAAGCGAAGCGCAATCGAGCCTCAAAGCTTCTGGCTCAGCTCGGCAAGGCCGGTTGACTGATCGGCAGCGCCGCCGACGCGGTTTCGATCAGGGGCTGCAGGGTCTCGCGCGACTGCGGCCGGCGGCCGTCCTCGATGTCGTGGACCAGTTCGACCAGCTTGCGCAGCGCCGGCGTGTCTATGCCGGCCTCGCGGCCGAGCTCGGCGACCTGGGCGATCTGCGGGTCGACTGCGGTCCGGCGCTTGTGCACCGCCAGGTCGCGGTAGACGCCGGAATGGGTCTTGGCCGAAGCGCGGTTGAACTCGATCAGCCACGCGATCGATGCGCGCGCGGCCGCCTCTCCCGCGCCGGGCGCGAAGGCCGTCGGATCGAAGCCGCCGAAGCCGAGCGGCTTCACCCCGCGAGCCATCGCGACGGCGATCACTTCCCGGCCTAAGCGATCGAAGGCCGGAAAGCGTGCCGGATCGGCGAAGTTATCGGCCATGGAATCGTGGTTCAGCGAGGTCGCGAACAGCATCGCGCTGTAGGCGATCTTGCCCCAGAGCTGGCCCCAGATGTTGTCGGTCAGCTTGGCGTCCGGCTCGAAGACCTTAAGCAGCGCGTGCATGGCGCGCGTCCGCTCGCGGATCGAGCCGTCGATCTCCCCCACCACCACGGAGCCGCGGCTGCCGAGCATGATGCGGCCGGGACCGTGCAGGTCGCCCGAGTAGTTGACGAAGCAACCCATGGTGCGCTCGTCGCCGAGCTTGCGGGCGATCACCACCTCGTTGAGCCCGTTCTGCGCCGAGAGCACGAAGCCATCATGCGCCACATGCTTGGCCAGCGCGTCGACCGCGCCTTGAGTCTGCTGCGCCTTCACCGCCAGCACGACGCGGCGATAAACCCCTGTCACCTCGTCCGGCGTCTTCGCCGGCACGACCTGGGTGAAGGTGTCGACCGGTCCCTCGATCCTGAGGCCCGTCGTCCGACAGGCTTCGACATGGTCGCGCTGGATGTCGACCGCGAGGACCGGCACGCCTGCCCGCGCCCACCAGGCTGCGAGCGTGCCGCCGATCGCGCCCGCGCCCCAGACGAGGACCGGCTCGTCGCTCAAGCGGCCCCCATCTCGTGGGCTTCCTGATGCGTCGCGACGTAGACCTTGCCGTTGGCCTCGATCCAGCCGCGCGCCATGCCGAGCGTGTTGAAGGGCGCGTAGACGTGGCCTGCGGCGTCGACCGAGACCAAGCCGGCGCCGATCTTGTGCGAGCCGACCGCCGATATCACGGCGTCCGCCGCCTCGCGCAATCCCGAGCCGGCATAGCGCATCCGCGCCGAGACGTCATAGGCTGCGACCCGGCGGATGAAGACCTCGCCCATGCCGGTGCAGGAGACGGCGCAGGTGCCGTTCGCGGCATAGGTGCCGGCGCCGATGATCGGCGAGTCGCCGACGCGGCCGGCGGGCTTGTTGTTGAAGCCGCCGGTGGAGGTCGCCGCGGCGAGGTTGCCCTTCGCATCGAGCGCGACCGATCCGACGGTGCCGTGACGTTCGGCCTCGCTCGCTTGTGCGATCTCCTGGCGCGCCTGCTTGGCCTTCAGCGAGGCCAACGCCTCGATCCGTCGCTGCGTGGTGAAGTAGCTGTTGGGAACGATGTCGAGGCCTATGCGCTTGGCGAACGCATCGGCAGGACCGCCTGCAATCAGCAGCTGGTCCGACTTCTCCATCACCGCGCGCGCGGCCTTGATCGGGTTTCGGATCGTGCGGACGGCGCAGATCGCACCGGCCTCGAGGCTCTCGCCGTCCATGATCGAGGCGTCGAGCTCGTGGTCCGAGTTCTCGGTCAGCGCCGCGCCGTGGCCTGCGTTGAAATGCGGGCTGTTCTCCATGACGACGACGGCGGCCTCGACCGCCTCGACCGAGCGGCCGCCCTTCTTCAGGATCGCCCAGCCGGCCTTGAGCGAGTCCGCCAGGTGCTGACGCGTCTCGGCCCAGTCCTTCTCGCTCAGCAGCTCCTTTGCGAGCGTGCCGCAGCCGCCGTGAATGCCGATCGCGATGTTGGTCATCTTCAAAAAGACGGTGGCGCCGTCTTCGGCGCCACCGCTCCCCTTGGGTTCGAGCCGGACTACTTCGCCGGCTTGATGTTCATCGCCAGCGTGTCCTCGTCGACGCGCGGCTTGATCGTGACCTTGTCCTTCTGCATCGCCCAGGCGGACCCGACCGCGACCAGCGGCAGGCGAGGACGGTCGACCGCGAGCAGCTCGTTGGCCTGCTCGAGGAACGAGCGGCGCTTGCCCTCGTCCATCTCGACCGCCGCGTCCTGGATCAGCTTGTCCATGACCGGGTTCTTGTAGGCGTGCACGTTGAACGCGCCGAACTTCTTCTCCGGATCGTTCGAGTGCGCGATCGACGACAGCGTGTAGTGGGACTCGCCGGTCAGCGTGCCCCAGCCCGACATCGACATCGAGAACTCGCCGCGCGAACGTGCCGGGAAGAAGACGGCGCCCGGCTGGGCGTTGGCCTGCGCGTCGATCCCGACCGCCGCCAGCATCTGGGCGATCGAGGTGCCGACCTGGCGGTCGCCCGGCAGGCGATCGTTGGTGAAGCTGAAGGTGACCTTGAAGCCGTTCGGATATCCGGCGTCGGCCAGCAGCTTCTTCGCCGCGGCCGGGTCGTACTTCCGCTCCGGCAGCTTCTTCGAGTAGCCGAAGATGCTGGGGGTCACCAGCTGGTTCTGGGGCTTGCCGAGGCCTTCCATGGCGATCTCGGCGAGCGCCTTGCGATCGATCGCGAGATCGATCGCCTCGCGCACGCGCGGATCCTGGATCGGGTTCTTCGCCAGCGCCGAGCCGTCCTTGGCGGTGACCTGCGGGGGCTTGTCCCGCATGTCGAGCTCCATGTTGAAGACGTAGACGCTGTCGACGGTCACGACGTTGAGCTTGGGGTCGCGCTTGAGCGTCTCGACGTCGGTCGCCGGCACGCGGACGATCAGGTCGATCTGGCCGGCCTTGAGCTGGGCGACGCGGGCCGCGTCGTTCGGCAGCTCCTTGCGCACATGGCGTGCCCAGGGCTCCTTCGGCCCCCAGAAGCCGTCGAAGCGGTCGAGGACCAGTTGCTCTTTCGGCGTCCACGACACGAACTTGTAGGGTCCGGTACCGATCGCGGCCTTGCCAGAGTTGAACGCCGGGTTGGACGAGTCCTTGTCGAGACCCGCCGCCGCCTTCGAGGAGACGATGAACAGGCGGATGAAGTCGTTCGGCAAGTTCGGGGCCGGGCCGTCGGTCTTGATGCGGATCGTGTGGGGATCCGGGATCTCGACCGCCTGCACGCGGCGGACATAGATGGTCAGCGGATTGGCACCGGTCACCTTTGGAATCCGCTCGATCGAGAACTTCACGTCCTCGGCGGTGAAGTCGGAGCCGTCGTGGAACTTGACGCCCTTGCGGAGCTTGAACTCCCAGGTTGTGTTGTCGATCGCCTTCCAGCTCTCGGCGAGGCGCGGCTCGATCTCGAGGCCGTCGCCGGACCAGGTCAGCGTATCGAAGACGTGCTTCAGCGCCTCGGCGTGGGTGCCGGTGGCGGTGAAGTGCGGATCGATCGATTCCGGTCCGGCGCGCACGCCGATGTTCAGCGTCTGTGCCAGCGACGGCAGCGACGCGTAGGACAGCGCACCGGCGACGATCGCGGTGCTTACGCCCAGTTTGCGCATGAGCATGTTGTTACTCCCTGTTTTCTTCGATGGGCCAGTTCGGCGAGTCGACGACAAGCTTCGCGAGCAGCTTGGACAAGGTCTGCTGCTCGCTTTGGGTGAGCTCTGAAAGCATGCGCCGTTCGTGAGCCACCATGGGCGGCACGCTCTCGGCGAGGATGCGGCGGGCCTCGGCGGTCAGGTGCAGGACGAAGCTCCTGCGGTCCCGCGCGTCCAGCGCGCGGCGGATCAGCTTGCGCTTCACCAGCTTGTGAATGGCTCGGCTGATCGTGTTCTTCGGGAAGCCGGCGGTGTCGCAGATGTCCTGGGCGGCGATGCCGTCGCGCAGCGACAGCGAATAGAGCACCAGGTACTCCGGCCGCGAGAGGTCGTGCCGATCGGCGATCCGCCCGTAGACCGGGCCGTTGAAGCGCAGCGACAGATAGTTGATGCGGAAGGAGAACCAGCAGGGGTTTTCCCAGAGCTTGGTCGCGATCAGCGGATGAATGGCGGCATCGGCGAAGGCATCGGCCTCCGCGGCACGGTTCCGGTTCATCGGGCCCGAGTCAGGCACCCCGCCTCCCTGTGAATAGTTCCAGATGGAACTTGACGACGTTTGCGCGTGTCGGTCAAGGTCCTCGTCAAGAGCCGGGGGAGGCCACCGATGCGCATCGCCGACATGACCTGGATGCAGGTCGAAGAGCGGGTGAAACGCGACGACCGCTGCGTCCTGCCGCTGGGCAGCGTCGAGCAGCACGCTTATCTGAGTCTCTGCGTCGACCAGATCCTTTCCGAAAAGGTCTCCGTCGATGCGGCCGAGCCGCTCGGCGTGCCGGTCTACCCGGCGGTACCGTTCGGCCTCACACCCTACTTCTCCGATTTTCCGGGCACCGTCTCGCTGCGCGTGACGACCTATATGTCGCTGATCGAGGACATCCTCGAGAGCCTCTACCAGTCGGGCTTCCGGCGCATCGTCACGGTCAACGGGCATGGCGGCAATTCGCCGGTGCAGGGCCTGCTGAAGGAGTGGATGGGCAAGCGCCGCGACGCCAAGGTCAAGTTCCACAACTGGTACAACGCGCCGAGGACCTGGGCGAAGGTGCAGGAGATCGATCCCGCCGCAAGCCACGCGAGCTGGATGGAAAACTTCCCGTGGACGCGCGTCGCCGGCGTGACGCCCCCGAAGGAGGCGAAGCCGCGCGCCGATCTCGAGCGCATGGCGATCGCCAACCCGGCCGAGGTGCGCAGGATCGTCGGCGACGGCAACTTCCATGGTCGCTACGAGCGCTCGGACAACGAGGTCCTGGCGCTGTGGCAGGTCGCGGTCGAGGAGACGCGCGACATCATCGACAGCAACTGGTCGTAAGGCGGCTTTCGCCGCATGCTCGGGTTCCTGATCCAGCGCCTGCTCCAGGCGGCCGTGGTGATGGTGGTCATCTCGGTGCTGGTGTTCTGCGGCGTCTTCGCGATCGGCAATCCGATCGACGTCCTGATCGCGCCCGACGCGACCCAGGACATCCGCCTCGACACCATCCGCCGCTACGGTTTCGACCAGCCGCTGTGGCGGCAGTACCTCACCTTCGCCGGGACGCTGATCCGTGGCGACTTCGGCCGCTCCTTCGTCTTCAACATGCCGGTTCTCGACCTAATCCTGTCGCGCCTGCCGGCGACCCTGGAACTCACGCTGGCGGCGGTGATCGGCGCCACGATCCTCGGCGTGCCGCTCGGCATGTATGCCGGCTATCGCCCGAACGCCGCCGGCTCGCGCGCGATCATGGGGCTGTCGGTCATCGGCTTCTCGGTGCCGACCTTCTGGGTCGGCCTGCTGCTGATCATGTTCTTCGCGGTCGAGCTGCGTTGGCTGCCCGCCGGCGGCCGCGGCGACACGATCGAGATCATGGGCGTCCAGTGGAGCGTGTTCACGCTCAATGGCTGGGCGCATCTCGTCTTGCCGGCGCTCACGCTCTCCCTTTTCCGCATGGCGCTGATGATCCGCATGGCGCGCGCCGGCATGCGGGAAGCCATGCTGTCCGACTACGTGCGCTTCGCCCGCGCGCAGGGACTTTCCGACGGCAAGGTGATCTTCGGCCACGTGCTGAAGAACATCTCGATCCCGCTGGTCACCATCTTCGGGCTCGAACTCGCGGCGACGCTCGCCTTCGCGGTGGTGACCGAGACGATCTTCTCCTGGCCCGGCCTCGGCAAGCTGATCATCGACTCGATCCAGTCGCTCGACCGGCCGGTGATGGTGGCCTACCTGATGCTGGTCGCCTTCCTCTTCATCATGATCAACTTCGCGGTCGACGTGGCCTATGCGGCGCTCGATCCGCGCGTGCGATCGGGCCACACCTGATGCGCCGCGACGCCTCGCCCTTCATCCGCTTCTGGCGCGAATTCGCCGAGAACCGCCTGGCGCTGGTCGCGCTCGGTGTCGTGATCCTGGTGGTCGGCGCAGCGGTCCTCGCCCCGCTCTTCACGCCGCAGGATCCCTACGACATCGGCAAGCTGGTCCTGAGCGACGCGCGACGCCCGCCGGGTCATGTCGGCAGCGGCGGCTACGTCCACCTGCTGGGCACCGACGCACAGGGACGCGATCTGTGGTCGGCGATTCTCTACGGGCTTCGCATCTCGCTCCAGATCGGCCTCACCGCCGGCGCCGTCGCCTTCGTTGTCGGCGGTACGCTCGGCACCGTCGCCGCCTTCGCCGGCGGCCGGGTCGAGGCGCTGATCATGCGCTTCATCGACCTTCAGCTCTCCTTCCCGGCGATCCTGCTGGCGCTCGTGATCTCGGCGATCCTGGGCCAGGGCAAGTGGCAGCTGACGGCGGCCCTCGTCGCCTCCCAATATGCCTACTTCGCCCGCACCGCGCACGGCGCCGCCATCGCCGAGCGCGCCAAGGAATACGTGGAGGCGGCGCTCTCGACGCCGCTCTCCTCGCGCGTCGTCGTCTTCCGTCACATCCTGCCCAACTGCATGCCGCCGCTGATCGTCGTCGCCACCGTGCAGATCGCCAATGCGATCGCACTCGAGGCGACGCTCTCCTTCCTCGGCATGGGCCTTCCGGTCACGCATCCCTCGCTCGGCATGCTGATCTCGAACGGCTTCCAGTACATGCTGTCCGGCCGCTACTGGATCTCGATCTATCCCGGCATCGCGCTGATCGTCCTGATCCTCGCGATCAACCTGGTCGGCGACCAGATCCGCGACCAATTGAATCCCAGGCTCCAGCGATGACCGCGGCGCTCGAAGTCCGGGGCCTCAAGACCCACTTCTTCACCCGCGGCGGCGTGGTGAAGGCGGTCGACGGTGTCGATCTCACCATCCAGCGCGGACGAGTGCTCGGCCTGGTCGGCGAGTCTGGATCCGGCAAGAGCGTGACCGGGCTCTCGATCCTGGGCTTGATCGACCTCCCCGGCCGCATCGTCGAAGGTTCGGTCAAGCTAGACGGCCAGGAGCTGGTCGGTCTCGACCGCGACGCCGCGCGGCGCGTTCGCGGCCGGAAGATCGCGATGATCTTCCAGGACCCGATGATGACGCTGAACCCGGTGCTCAAGGTCGGGACACAGATGTCGATGGCGCTCCGCGCGCACGAGACGTTATCAGCGGATGCCGTCCGCCAGCGCTCGCTGGCCGCGCTCGGCACCGTCGGCCTGCCGGCGCCCGAGCAGTGCCTCGCCGCATATCCGCATCAGCTTTCCGGAGGCATGCGCCAGCGCGTCGCGATCGCAATCGCCCTTCTCCACTCGCCGTCGGTGATCGTCGCCGACGAGCCGACGACAGCCCTCGACGTCTCGATCCAGAGCCAGATCCTGCAGGAGATGCAGCGGCTCTGCGACCAGACCGGCGTGGCGCTGGTATGGATCACCCACGACCTCGCCGTGGTATCGAGCCTCGCCCACGACATCGCGGTCATGTATGCCGGCCGCATCGTCGAGGCCGGCCCCGCCGACGACGTGCTGGCCGAACCGCGGCATCCCTACACGCGCGGCCTGCTCGACTCCGTGCCCGGCGAAGCGAAGCCGGGCGAGATGCTGGCGCAGATCCCGGGCAGCATCCCGGCCCTGGTCGACCTGCCGCCGGGCTGTGCCTTCCGCGCCCGCTGCAGCCGCGCCGACCAGGCCTGCGAGGCGATGCCGGAGATCGCCGATCTCGGCGCCGGCCGCTCGGCGCGCTGCGTGCACCCGCTGGCGGCCGCATGAGCACCGCCCTCCTCGAACTCGACGGGATTTCCAAGCGCTTCCGGCGCAAGATCTCGCTCGGCGACCGCATTGCCGCCCGGCTTGGGGCCGCGATCGACACACGCGAGGTACGCGCGGTCGAGAGCGTGTCGCTGTCGGTTATGCGCGGCGAGACCCTTGGGCTCGTTGGCGAGTCAGGCTGCGGCAAGTCGACCTTGGGAAGGATCGCCGCCGGCATCCTGCCGCCGACATCAGGCACCGCGCGCCTCGACGGCAAGCCGGTGATGTCGGAGAGCGGCCGGCACGAGAAGCTGACGACGCGCGTCCAGACCGTGTTCCAGGATCCGTTCGCCTCGCTCAATCCGCGCCGGCGGATCGGCGATGCGATCGCCGAAGGCCCTCTCGCTCACGGGCTGGTCGACCGTGCCGGGGCCAAGGCCTATGTCGCCGAGCAGCTCTCGCGCGTCGGGCTCGATCCGTCCTACGCGTCGCGCTTCCCGCACCAGTTCTCCGGCGGCCAGCGCCAGCGCATCGCCATCGCCCGCGCCTTGGCGATGAAGCCGGACCTCCTGATCTGCGACGAGCCGGTCGCCTCGCTCGACGTCTCGATCCAGGCGCAGGTGCTGAACCTGTTCCTCGACCTCCGTCGCGCGCTGAGCCTGACCGCGATCTTCATCAGCCACGACCTCGGTGTCGTGCGCCACCTGAGCGACCGTGTCGCGATCATGTACCTGGGGCGCATCGTCGAGATCGGGCCGGCGGCGGAGATCTACGCGGCACCGAAGCATCCCTACACCCAGGCGCTGCTGACCAGCATCCCCCGCCTCAACCGGCACCGCGAAGGCCGGCGCGCCTTCCGCCCGATCGCCGGCGAGTTGCCGTCGCCGCTGGCGCCGCCGACGGGATGCCACTTCCATCCGCGCTGCACGCTGGCAACCGATCGCTGCCGCCAGGAAGCGCCGCAGCTTCGACCGATGGGGCCGAGCCGCTGGGCCGCCTGCCATCTCGCCGAATAGCTAGAGCGTCCGCGCGGTGCGGACGAGGCCCTCTTCGATTGGCTGACTTCGCCGCCGACCGGTGGCAGCACGGCATCCCTCCGCTCGGATCTGCTCGACATCCGGCGCCGATGACGATGGACATCGGGTCCTGGATCAGTCGTCTTAGGAAGGCACCAACCTCACGAGACCGTTCCATGGCGCATGTCAGGATCCGCAAGTTCAACACCAGGGACATTTCTCTCGGACAGAAGCTCG
>JBGALV010000171.1:0-5040 GCA_044223515.1 Alphaproteobacteria bacterium | reverse complement strand
ATCGCGTGCACCAGGAAGTCGAGCTTGCCCCACTCGGCGGCCAGGGTCTCGAAGACCTTGTCCATGCTGGGCTCGTCGGTCACGTCGCAGGGCAGCACGATCTTCGAGCCGACCGAGGCGGCCAGCGGCTCGACCCGCTTCTTGAGAGCGTCGCCCTGATAGGTGAAGGCGATCTCGGCGCCCTGCGCGGCGAGCGCCGACGCGATGCCCCAGGCGAGCGAGCGATCGTTGGCGACGCCCATGATCAGGCCGCGCTTGCCCGCCATCAGTCCAGAGCCGGCTGCCGGTTGAGACGTCATCAGGTCCTCGTCTTGAATGCGTGGATTGGCGCTGCGATCACGACTCCAGCCCTGCCTTCTTGCGGGGCTGGTAGTTCTTCGGCTTCCACTTCTCGAGGAAGCGCTCGAGCTCGCGGTCGGGCTCGTCGGGAAGCGCGATGCGGATGCGGACGTACTGGTCGCCGCGCGGGCCGCCTTTGGCGTCGATGCCCTTGCCCTTGAGGCGGAGCGTGGTGCCGGCGTTCGAGTTCTCCGGCACGCGGAGAGTGACCTTGCCGTCGATCGTCGGCACTGTGATCGCAGCCCCCGCGACGACCTCGTGGAGGGTGACCGGCAGGTCGAGATAGACGTCGCTGCCCTTCCTCTCGAAGAACGGGTGGGGAAGGACCTGGATGTCGACATAGGCGTCGCCGGCCTCGCCGCCGGCGATGCCGGGCTTGCCCTGGCCCTTGAGGCGCAGCTTGGCACCTTCCTCGGTGCCGGGCGGGATGGTGAGGTCGAGCGCCTTGCCGTCGGGGAACGAGACCCGCTTCTTGACGATGCCGGCGGCGGCCTCGAGGAAGTCGAGCTTCAGCGCATAGGTCACGTCGGCGCCCCGCTCGGGGCGGGGACCCGTGCCGGCGCCGCGCCGCTTGCCGCCGGCGGTCCCGCGCGTCGCCTGGCGGATGAACTCGTCGAAGATGTCGTCGGCGGCGCCGAACGGACTGCCGGCGAAGGGATCGGCGTTGCCGGCTCCCGCGCTGGCGCCGGCATTGGCCCGGGTGCCCGAGCGGGCACCCCGCCAGAAGCCGCCGCCGCCCCGCTGCTCGTTGCCCGAGGCGTCGATCTCGCCCCGGTCGTACTTGGCGCGCTTGTCCGTGTCGCCGACGATGTCGTAGGCGGCGTTCACGTCCTTGAACTGCCGTTCGACATCCGGCTTTCCCGGATTGAGGTCAGGATGGAACTTCTTGGCGAGCTTGCGGTAGGCGGACTTGATCTCGTCCTGGCTCGCACCGCGGGTAACGCCAAGGGTCTGGTAAGGATCGCGCATCAAGGGTCCGGTTACGACGGACCTGCATCATAGCGCAAGAGCCCGCCACGCCTCGGGTTTTTACACCCGAGGCGTGGAGATATGGGGGTTACTGAACGACTTTCCAGGAGCCGTCGGGCTGCCGGCAGGCGGTGCCGTAGGCCTGCTCCTGCTTGCCGCCGACGATGATCGTGTTCTGGAATTCCCGGCAATAGGCGCCGCCCTGGGCGGTGCCTTCGCGGGTCGTGACGATGGTGCCGGAATTGCCCGACTGCGGGTTGTTCCAGGTGATGCGCTCGCCGACCGGCGCGGTGTAGGCGCGGGCCTGGGCGCGGTCGTGCGCGGCGCGATCGGCCGAATCGAGGCTCTTGCCGACCTCGCTGCCGAGGAAGGCGCCGAGCAGGGTGCCGGCGGCGATCGCGGCGACGCTGCCGGTTCCGCGGCCGAACTGGCTGCCGATGGCGGCACCGCCGATGGCGCCGGCGACCGTGCCCACGCCCTGCTTCTGGCCGGTGCCTTCGCAGCCCGCCAGCACCAGCGCGGCCATGCCGACCGCTGCGATCTTCATCTTCATCTCAGATACGTCCCTCTGGCTTTCGGTTCGCTTGCGTCAACGGGCCGCTTTCGCCCGTTGTTCCCTCATCGGCATATAATAGTCCCGATGTAGGCAACAAAGTGGCGTGGATCACACTAGGTAGCGGACCCATGACTGACACGGACGAAGTCGATCCGATCCTGCTCTTCCATCGCTGGCTCGAAGAAGCCAAGGCGAGCGAGCCCAACGACCCGACGGCGATGACGCTCGCGACCGCCGATGCCGCCGGCCGGCCGTCGGCGCGGATGGTCCTGCTCAAGGACGCGGATTCGCGCGGCTTCGTCTTCTATACGAACCTCGAGAGCCGGAAGGGGGGCGAGCTGAAGGCCAACCCGCACGCGGCGCTGCTCTTCCACTGGAAGTCGCTGCGCCGCCAGGTGCGGGTCGAGGGCCCGGTCTCCCCCGTCGACCCGGTCGAGGCCGATGCCTACTACGCGACCCGGGCTCGCGGCAGCCAGATCGGCGCCTGGGCCTCCGACCAGTCGCGGCCCCTGGAAAGCCGGTTCCACCTGGAGAAACGGGTCGCCGAGGTAGCGGCCAGGCACCTGATCGGCTCGATCCCGCGTCCCCCGCACTGGTCGGGCTTCCGGGTGGCGCCGGAGGCGATGGAGTTTTGGCAAGACAAACCGTTCCGTCTACATGACCGTCTGGTTTATCGCCGGGACGGCGCCGGCTGGTCCACGTCGCGCCTCTTCCCATGAGCTCCAAGCGATGAACCCCGGGGATTCCCCGACCGCGCGGCGCCTGATGCGGCTCGCGACCTATGCCGCGGTCGCGCTCGCCTGCGGCCTGGCCCTGGTCAAGGCGGTCGCCTGGCAGGCGACCGGATCGGTCGCCGTGCTGTCGAGCCTGGTCGACTCGCTGATCGACGCGGCCGCGTCGCTTGTGAACCTCGTCGCGATCCGGCGGGCGCAGGTGCCCGCCGACGACGATCACCGCTTCGGTCACGGAAAGGCCGAGCCGCTGGCGGCGCTGGGCCAGGCGGCCTTCGTCGCCGGGTCCGGGCTCCTCGTCGTGCTCCAGGCAGCCGGCAGCCTGCTCCAGCCGCGCCCGATCCAGAATGCGTCCATCGGCCTCGCGGTCATGTGCGTGTCGATCGTCGCGACCTTCGCGCTGGTGCGCTTTCAGGCCTACGTCGTGAAGCGGTCGGGCTCCGTCGCGATCCGCGCCGACCGCCTGCACTACACCGGCGACGTCCTCATGAACGGCAGCGTCATCCTCTCCCTGGCGCTGGCCCAGTGGCTGGGCGTCCAGTGGATCGACCCGATCTGCGGCATCGCCATCGCCGGCTACATGCTTTTCGGGGCCGTCCAGATCGCGCGCACCTCCCTCGACATGCTGATGGATCGCGAGCTTTCGGACGAGGTGCGCCTGCAGATCGAGGCCACCGCGAAGCGTCACCCCGAGGTCCTCGCCGTGCACGATCTCCGCACCCGCAGCTCCGGTCCCCGTCTCTTCATCCAGTTCCACATGGTGCTGCCGGCGGAGATCAGCCTGTCGCGCGCCCATATCATCAGCGACGAGGTCGAGGCGGCGCTTCTCGAAGCGTTCCCGGGCGCGGAGATTCTGATCCACCAGGATCCGACGGACGCGGTCGAGCCGGAGATGGCGTCATGAGCGAGCACCGGACGGCGATCATCACCGGCGCGTCGCGCGGCATCGGGCACGCGACCGCGCGCCTCTTCGCCGCTCGCGGCTGGCGCATCCTCACCACCTCGCGCGAGGATGTGCCGGCGGATTGTCTGCGCGACCCGGCCTGGACCCGGCACATCGTCGCAGACCTGGGCGAGCCGGGAAGCATCGAGCGTTTCGTCGACGAGGCCAACGCGACGCTCGGCGAGGCGCCGCTCCATGCGCTGATCAACAACGCCGGATGGTCGCCGAAGACGCCGTTCAAGGAGCGGCTGGGCGTGCTCAACGGCGACCTCGATGCCTGGCGGCAGGTGTTCGAGCTCAACTTCTTCGCGCCGCTCAGGCTCGCCCGCGGTTTCGCGTCGGCGCTCCATCGCGGCAAGGGCGCGATCGTCAACGTCACCTCGATCGCGGGCCACGCGATCCATCCCTTCGCCGGGTCGGCCTATTCGACCTCGAAGGCGGCGCTTTCGGGTCTCACGCGCGAGATGGCGGCGGAGTTGGCGCAGCTCGGCATCCGCGTGAACGCGGTGGCGCCGGGCGAGATCGAGACGGCGATGCTGTCGCCCGAGACCGAGGTGCTGCTGCCCAGGATTCCGCTGAACCGCCTGGGCCGGCCGGACGAGGTCGCGAAGACGATCTACTACCTCGCCAGCGAGGAGTCGGCCTATGTGACGGGCACGGAGATCTTCATCACCGGCGGTCAGCACCTGCTCTGAAAGTCAGAACGGCTTCCGCTGACGCTCGCACCACGAGATCTTGGCGTCGATCTGCTCGATCTCGAGATCGAGCCAGGCCGCGAGCGGCGAGGCCGGGTCGGTCGCGCAGCGAAGGTCGGCGAGGCGCGCGTGCTCGCCGATCAGCGCATCCGCCAGGAAGTCGAGCTGGTCCATCCGGCCCTCGGGCGCCAGCAGGTCGAGGAAGCGAAGCTTGAGCGCCACCACGAGGCGGTTGATCTCGCCGCCCTGGATCTTGAGCGGGGCCGAGAGCAGCCGCGAGAGCGCGGCACGGCCGGCCTCGGTCAGCTCGAGCAGGGGATTGTCGTCGGCTTCCGGGCACGCCTGGGGGCGGATCAGTCCCTCGATCTTCAGGAGCTCGAGCGACGGGCCCAGCAGGTCGAGCGAAGGCCCGACCAGCCGCTGGGCGAAATGGCGCACCGCGACCGCAAGGTCACCGTAACGCCGGGGCGACCGTGCCAGCTCTCCGAGAGCGGCCAGGCGCACGGCCTCGGCGGGAATCAGTGAATTGTCGCGGTACATGGGCGAAGCATATCTCAGTTGAGAGTTATTCGCAACAGACCCCGCGGTCACCGATTTGCCACGGAAAGCGAGACCGGCGCCGGGTATTCTAGCCTCGATATGGTTCCTTCGTCGCCTCCTGTCGACCCCTCCCCCACCGCCCCTCTCGACCCGATCGCCCAGTTCGAGGCGCTGATGGGGCATGCGCCGATGGCGGTCTATCTGGTCGACGCCGATTTCCGCCTCTGCGCGGCGAATCCTCTGGCGCAACCCGCCTTCAGCGGCATT
>JBGALV010000047.1:0-37462 GCA_044223515.1 Alphaproteobacteria bacterium | reverse complement strand
TTCGAGCTGATGCACGTAGCGCCGGATGTCGCCGCCGCGGAGCGTCAGGTCGAGCTGGACGTAGACGATGCGCAGGCCGGGGCCGTGGTAGGTGTACCTGCCGCCACGGCCGGCGCTGTAGACCGGAAAGCGGGCCGGGTCCAAGAGCTCCTCGACCGCGGCACTGGTCCCGGCGGTGTAGAGGGGCGGATGCTCAAGCAGCCAGACGAGCTCGGGCTCGCCGCGGTCGCGGATTCCGACCACGCGTTGCTCCATCGCCGCCAGCGCCTCGGGATAGGGTACGAGCGTCTCGCTGGTGCGCCATTCGACGGCGTCGATGCCGGGCTCTTGCAATGCCGATCCTTCTTTGTTACTTCGCGCGGGCCGGTGGGTACCCCCGCCGAACGTCACATAATGCGGTCGTGGCGGAATTGGTAGACGCGCCAGGTTGAGGGCCTGGTGGCCGAAAGGCCGTGGAAGTTCGAGTCTTCTCGACCGCACCATGACGACCGGCTTGCCCGGTGGATCAGCATCGACCGTGCCCGTGTCGGCTTTGATCCCGACCGCGGCGCTTCCATGCCAGTGTCATCATCAAACCGCGATGCGCCGGCTCCGAGCTTCGGGCCGGGCGGCGTCTGGGCCACCCGGCCGAGCTTGGCCTATTTCAGCGCCGCCATCATCTCCTCGGCGTCCGCCGCGCCGAACTGCTGCTTGAACTGCGCGCGTACCGGCTCGGTCATCTGCCGCAGCTTGGCCATCTCGGGGTCGGGCAGGGTGGTCACCTCCATGCCCTCGCTCTTCAGCTTGTCCAGCGCCTCGGCGGCATAGGCGCGAATGGTCGCACGCTCGAAGGCCGTGGCCTCCTTTGCCGCCTCGCCGATGAGCTGCTGCTCGTCGGGCGAGAGCTTGTCCCAGAACTTCTTGCCCATCAGCAGCGCCCAGACGCTGTAGATGTGGTTGGACAACACCGCGTAGTCCTGCACCTCGTAGAACTTGGAAGCGAGGATGGTCGCCAGCGGATTTTCCTGGCCGTCGACCACGCCGGTCTCCAGCGCGGTATAGACCTCGGGGAACGGCATGGGCTGGGCCGAGGCGCCCAGTGCCGAGAAGGTCTCGATGAACAAGGGGTTCTGGATCACCCTCAGCTTGAGCCCGGAGAAGTCCGCCGCGGTCTGGATGGCATGGCGGCTGTTGGTGACCTGACGGAAGCCGTTCTCCCAGAATCCGAGGCCGACTAGCCCCTTGTCGGGCAGCTTCGCCATCAGCTTCTCGCCGAAGGGGCCGTCCAGCAGCGTGTCGGCCTGACTGCCGCTCTGCAGCAGGAACGGCAGGTTGATCAGGCCGAATGGCTGCAGACCATCGATGTTCACCAGGGTCGAGGTGTCCGGGACGGTCATCTCCAACGTACCGCCCTGCAGGGCCGAGATCATCGTCACGTCATTGCCGAGCGTGCCGCCGGGAAACAGCTTGACGACCAGCTTGCCGCCGCTGCGCTCCTTCAGGAGCTCGGCGAACTTCCTGACCGACTGGGCCTGCGGGTGATCCTCGGTGAGGCCGATGCCGACCTTGATCGTGCGCTCGCTGATGTCCTGCGCCGCGGCAGCGAAACTCACCAGCAACGTCGCGCAAAGTGTCGTCGCGAATCTAGCGTGGATCATGACTTCCTCCCCTTCTGAATGTTGTCTGCCCGCGATCTCCCGCTAGCGCAATCCTTGCTCAATGCCTCAAGCGCCGCTCAGCCGAGCTCCGGCAGGCCGCGATAGAGCTCCAGGGCCTCGGGATTGGCGAGCGCCTCGGTGTTCTTGACCGCGCGGCCATGGATGGCGTCGCGGACGGCGAGCTCGGTGATCTTGCCGGAGCGCGTGCGCGGGATGTCGACCACCGGGATGATCCTGGCCGGGACGTGGCGGGGCGTGCAGCCCGTGCGGATGCGGGTCTTGATCTCGCGCTCCAGCGCCTCATCGAGCACCGCCCCCTCGCGCAGCCGCACGAACAGGACCACCCGGACGTCGCCCTGCCAGTCCTGGCCGACGCAGATCGACTCCAGCACGTCGTCGATCTGCTCGACCTGGCGATAGATCTCCGCGGTGCCGATCCGCACGCCACCGGGATTGAGCACGGCGTCGGAACGGCCGTGGATGATCACCCCGCCGTCGGCGGTGAGCTCGGCGAAGTCGCCGTGGCACCAGATGCCGGGGAAGCGGCCGAAATAGGCGTCGTGGTAGCGGCTGCCGTCCGGGTCGTTCCAGAACCGCACCGGCATGCAGGGGAAAGGCCTGGTGCAGACCAGCTCGCCCTTCTCGCCCACCAGCGGCTTGCCCGCGTCGTCCCAGATCTCGACCGCGAGCCCCAGCCCGCGCATCTGGATCTCGCCGCGCCGCACCGGCCCCGCCGGGTTGCCGAGCACGAAGCAGGAGACGATGTCGGTGCCGCCCGAGATCGAAGAGAGGCAGACGTCCGCCTTGATCTTCTCGTAGACGAAGTCGAAGCCCTCCGGCGCCAGCGGCGAGCCGGTCGAGCAGATCGTGCGGAGATGAGGCAGCTTGTGGGTCTTGACCGGTTCGAGACCCGCCTTGCCGACCGCATCGATCCACTTCGCGGAGGTGCCGAGCAGCGTGCAGCGCTCGGCCTGGGCGTAGTCGAAGAGGACGTTGCCGTCGGGATGGAACGGCGAGCCGTCGTAGAGGAGCACCGTCGCCTCCGATGCAAGCCCGGAGATCAGCCAGTTCCACATCATCCAGCCGCAGGTGGTGAAGTAGAAGACCCGGTCGCCGGGCTTAACGTCCGACTGGAGCTGATGTTCCTTGAGATGCTGGAGCAGCGTGCCGCCGACGCCGTGCACGATGCATTTCGGAACGCCGGTCGTGCCCGACGAGTAGAGGATGTACAGCGGGTGATTGAAGGGTACCTGCTCGAAGGCGAGGCCAGATGCCTTCGGCGCAACGAAGTCGGCGTAGTGAAGCGCGTTGGGCACGCCGGCCAGATCGGCCTTCTCCCGCGTGTATCCGACGATCACCGTCTTTTCGACCGTCGGCAGCTTGGCCAGGATCTCCTTGATCTTCGGCAGCTGATCGAAGGTCTTGCCGCCATAGTAGTAGCCCTCGGCGGCGACCAGCACCTTCGGCGCGATCTGGCCGAAGCGGTCGAGCACGCCGGTGACGCCGAAATCGGGCGAACATGACGACCAGGTGGCGCCGAGGCTCATCGTCGCAAGGGCGGCGACGATCGTCTCCGGCATGTTCGGCATGTAGGCGGCGACCTTATCGCCGGAGCCGACGCCGAGCTTCCTCAGGCCCTGGGCGAAACGCGCGACCTCGTCGGTGAGCTGGTCCCAGCTCATCCGCCGCTTCACCTTGTCCTCGCCCCAGAACACGATCGCGTCGCCCGGGCCGGTGCGGCGGAGCAGATTCTCGGCGAAGTTGAGCCGCGCGTCGGGGAAGAACTTGGCGCCGGGCATCCTGTCGCCGTCGACCAAGACCCGGGTTCCCCGCGTCTCCGCCTTTACGCCGCAGAAATCCCAGATCGACTGCCAGAACTTCTCCGGCTCCTTGACCGACCAGTCGTAAAGGGCGTCGTACCCCTCGGTCTTCGCACCCCACTGCTTCGCCACATGGGCGGCGAAACGCGTCAGGTTGGCGTCGCGGATACGCTCAGGCGAGGGCTGCCACAGGGGATGGTCGGCCATGGTCCTCGTTTCCTCGTTGGTAGCGCCGGGCTTGAGGGCTAGACTTTGAAGGAATATTGATCGGTCGGTGATAGCGCGCCGCGTCGCCCCGAGGCAAGCCGCCCGCCGGAATCCAAGCAACGTGCCGCTACCCGCAGCCCTTTCCCTCCCCATCGTCCGCGCCTGCCTCTGGGCCGCGACGACCTCGCTGACATCGGCCGTGATGATGCTGCTGATCCGCTGGGCGGCCGAGGAGCTGCACCCGTTCCAGATCTCGTTCCTGCGCTCGACCTTCGGCGCTCTCTTCACGCTTCCCTGGCTCTGGCAGATGGGCTGGGCCGAGGTCCGGAAGGTCGATATCGGCCGCTACAAATGGCGGGTGATCCTTGCCTTCTTCTCGATGGTCACCTGGTTCTACGCGGCTTCGTACCTGCCGATGGCGGAATCTACCGCGCTCAACTTCACCACGCCGCTGTTCGCCACCGTCGGTGCGGCGCTGATCCTGAAGGAGACCGTGCGTGTCCGGCGGTGGACCGCGACGATCCTGGGATTCATCGGCGTCCTGATCATCGTCAGGCCGGGTGCGCACACCTTCAATCCCGTCGCCATCGTGATGATCCTCTCGGCGCTGGCGGCCTCGTTCTCCGTGCTGATCATCAAGGCGCTGACCAGGACCGAGTCGGCGCAGTCGATCGTGATGTTCACCTTCATCTTCCTGACGCCGCTGACGCTGATCCCGGCGCTGTTCGTCTGGCAGACTCCGAGCTGGTACGTGCTGCTGCTGACCCTCGGCATGGGCGCGGTCGGCACCTTCGGCAACTACTGCTCGGCCCGCGCCTTCACTCTGGCCGACGCCTCTGCGGTACTGCCGATCGACTATCTCCGGATGCCCGTGGTGGCGCTCGTCGGCTTCCTCGCCTTCGGCGAGGCGCCGGACGCGCTGGTGTGGATCGGATCCGCGATCATCGCCTGCTCGTCGCTCTACATCGCGCACCGCGAGGCCAAGCTTGCGCGCGAGGCCTCGCGGGCGCGACGTCCCTGAACGTCACTTCTCCATCTTGGAGTCGTAGCGCTTCTGCCATTCCTTGAGGATGCGGTCGCGGTTCGAGGCGGCCCACAGGAAGTCGTTGCGGATCAGCGATTCCTCGAGACCCTTCGGATAGAACGGCATGTCGGTCTCGACGCCCTTCATCGCCACCATCGTGGCGAAGCGGGCATAGAGCTTGTTCGCCTTCTCCGACGCCGCCCAGTCCATCAGCCGGCGCGCCGCCTCGAGGTTCTTCGTGCCCTTGACGATCGCGGCCGTGTCCATGTCCCAGCCGCCGCCTTCCTCCATCACCAGGATCTCGACCGGGGCGTCGCCCTGGCGCGCGGCGACGCCGGCGAGCTCGTAGGAGATGCCGACCGGGAACTCGCCCGCAGCCGCCATGCGGCAAGGCTTGGTGCCCGACTTGATGTACATCGCGACGTTGTCGTGGAGCTTGTCCATGTAGCTCCACGCCTTCTCCTCGCCCCAGAGCTGCATCCAGGCGGAGACATGGAAATAGCCGGTGCCGGACGAGGCCGGATCCGGCATCAGCACCTGGCCCTTGTAGGCTGGATCGGCGAGGTCCGACCACTTCGACGGGCGCCTCAGGCCCTTCTTCGCGGCTTCGACCGTGTTGAAGCAGATGGCCGCGGCCCAAGCCTCCATGCCGACCCAGGTGGGCGGGTTGGCGGTATCGCGGAAATTCACCTTGATGCGATCGAGCGACTTCGGCGCGTAGGCGTCGAGAATGCCGAGATCCTTCAGCTGCAGCATGTTGGTGACGGCCAGGCCCCAGATGGCGTCGGCCTGCGGACGATCCTTCTCGGCCGCCAGCTTGGCGGCGACCACGCCCGTGGAATCGCGCCAGAGCACGAGCTCGATGTCCGGATTGTCGGCCTCGAAGCCGGCCTTGAAGTCGTTGATGTACTCGGGCACCAGCGTCGAATAGACGCTGAGCTTTGTCTTGGTCTGCGCCGCGGCGCCGGAAGCCGCGAGCGCGAGGCCGGCGGCGAGGATGATCAGGCTAGGCGTACGCATCGGAATCTCCCGCGTTGATCCAACGTTGGAGATCCGGAACTGGCTTGCTGGGGTGGCGGACTGCCGGAGCAGCCCTGGTTCCAATCCCTTCGCCGGCATGATCCGGATCAGGTTCGAAGGGTCTCGGCTCTCGCCGACTCTCAGCCCGGACGGGCTCCCCTCGGAACGTCGCGATCTTGCGACAAGCGAGGCCAGGGCGCAACATCCGCCGCGCAGGGAGTGCGCCCGTCGGCATGACGAGGCTTCCCGTCATCGAGGGGACAGGCAGATGGGCTTCGGCGACCTGATCTGGGTCTTTTTCGTCTTCGCGATGCTGCAGCCGATGATCAAGCAGCGTCTGCTGATCATGACGCGCCAGCGCAAGATCGCCCAGATCCAGGCCAAGCGCGGAAGCCGCGTGATCTCGCTGGTCCATCGCCAGGAGACGATGCGCCTGCTCGGCTTCCCGCTCGTCCGCTACATCGACATGGACGATTCCGAGGAGGTCATTCGCGCGATACGCGAAACCGATCCCGCGACCCCCATCGACGTCGTGCTTCACACGCCCGGCGGCCTGGTGCTGGCGGCGCTGCAGATCGCCCGCGCGCTCGACCGCCATCCGGCGAAGGTCACGGTGATGGTGCCGCACCTGGCGATGTCCGGCGGGACCCTGATTGCGATGGCGGCCGACGAGATCGCGATCAGCCCGCATGCGGTCCTTGGCCCGATCGATCCGCAGATCGGCGGCATGCCGGCAGCCTCGCTGCTGAAGGTCGTGGCCGACAAGCCGATCGCCGAGATCGACGACCAGACCCTCGTCCTCGCCGATGTCGGGCGCAAGGCGATCGCGCAGGTGCGCCGGGCGGCGCAGGAACTGCTGGCCGACCCACTGGGCGCGGAGCGCGCCGCGGCGGTCGCCGAGAAGATGACCGGCGGCACCTGGACCCATGACTATGCGATCACGCCCGACGAGGCGCGCGAGCTCGGCCTGCCGGTCACCACCGAGATGCCGGACGAGGTGCTCCAGCTGCTGTCGCTCTATCCCCAGCCCGTCCGATCCATGCCGACGGTCGAGTATCTGCCGGTGCCGCCGCGGCCGCCCGAACGATCCGCCCGCTAGTCCAGCCGGTTGCCGCGGACCGGCGCCGCGCCTAGGCTTCGGCTCCGACCACTCCTCCCCGACAGAGTTCCCATGCCCACTCCCCGGATCGCGCTCGCGGGCTTCATGCTCGAGAGCAACGGCCATTCGCCGGTCGCCACCAAGGCCGAGTTCGAAGCGCTCGGCTATTTCGGCGGCAACGCGCTCGCCGAAGACCTCGCCAAGCCGAACCCGCGCGCCAACGCGACGATGACCGGATTCGTCGAGGGCATGGACGGCGGCCGCGACTGGACCATGGTGCCGATCGTCTCGGCCTATGGCGGGGCCAGCGGCCCGGTCGACCAGGCGTTCTTCGAGGAGATCGTCGAGAAACTGGCGACCGGCCTCAAGGCGGCGATGCCGCTCGACGGCGTGTTCATCTCCCTGCACGGCGCCGCGACCGCGACCGGCGACTTCGATCCGGACGCGACCGTGCTCCGCACCGTCCGCAACATCGTCGGTCGCGACGTGCCGATCCTCGCCACGCTCGACCTGCACGCCAACGTCTCCCAGGCGATGGTCGACCTCGCCGACGTGATGTCGTCGTATCTGACCAACCCGCATGTCGACATGCGCGAGCGCGGCATCGAGTGCGCGGCGATCATGCGCGCGATGCTGGGCGGCATGCGGCCGAAATCGGCTTTCGTGAAGCTGCCCTTGATCCCGCCCTCGGTCACCCAGAACACCAAGAGCGGGCCTTACGCCGACATCATCCGGTACGGCCAGTCGAAGCTCGACCACGAGATCCTGAACGTCTCGATCTGCTCGGGCTTCTCGCTCGGCGATACGCCGAAGAACGGCATGAGCATCACGGTCGCCGCCCGCACCAGCGCCGAGCGCGCCCGCGAGGTTGCCATCGACATCGCCAAGACCTGCTGGGCCGACCGCCAGCGCTACGTGCCGAAGATGACCTCGATCGAGGACGCGACCCGGATGGCGGTCGCCGCCGGCAAGGATCCGACGAAGCCGTCGCTGCTGTTCGCCGACGTCGCCGACAATCCGGGCGGCGGCGGGCGCGGCAACACCGCCTGGATCCTGGAGGCGTTCCACAAGGCCGGCGCCGAGGGCGTGCTGCTCGGGATCTTCAACGATCCCGCCCTAGCCGAGGAGGCACACGCCAAAGGCAAGGGTGCCACCTTCACCGCCCGCTTCAATCGCGACGAGACAGATCAGTTCTCGAAGCAATTCACCGCCGAGGCAACGGTCGAGGCGCTCCATGACGGCAACGTCGTCGGCCGCCGCGGCGTCGTCGAGGGCCGCCAGCTCCACTACGGCAAGACCGCGCTGCTCAAGGTCGGCGGGATCAGGGTCGTGGTGATCTCGATCCGCCAGCAGTGCTGCGATCCGATCGCCTTCGAGATGTTCGGTCTCGACATCGCCAAAGCGCGCTCAGTCATCGTCAAGTCGCGCGGCCATTTCCGAGCCGGCTTCGACGAATTCTTCCCCGACGACCGGATCATCGAGGTCGACGTGCCCGGACTCACCACGCCTGTGCTCTCGCGCGTGCCCTACAAGAACGCGCCGCGCCCGATCTTCCCGCTCGACCCCGATGTGAGCTGGACGCCGCCGGCGTGACGTCCCGGCCGCTCATCTCGGCCGACGGCATCACCCGCCAGGGCTGGATCCTGATCTGGACGCTGTCGACCGCCCAGCTCGTCTCCTGGGGCACTTTGTTCTACGGCTTCTCGCTCTTCATCCTGCCGATGGAGAGGGAACTGGGATGGTCGAAGACCGACCTCAACGGCGCGCTCTCGGCGGGCATGCTGGTGGCCGCCCTGTTCGCCATGCCGATCGGCCGCTGGATCGATCGCGGTCGCGACCGCGCGGTGCTGACGTTGGGATCGCTCGCCGGCGGCATCATGCTGCTCGCCTGGGCCGCCGTTTCCGACCTCGTCCTCTTCTACGCGATCTGGCTGGTGATCGGCGCCACCTTCGCCGCCACGCTCTACGAGCCCGGCTTCGCCGTACTGACGACCAGGCTCGGGCCGCAATACAAGCGGGGCATCACCTCGATGACCCTGGTCGCCGGCTTCGCCAGCACCGTCTTCATGCCGCTGACCCAGCTGCTGATCGACTGGGTCGGCTGGCGGTCGGCGCTGGTCGTGCTCGGGATCGTCACGCTGGTCGTCTGCGGCGGCATCCACTGGTTCGTGCTGGCGCCCTCGGACAAGCCTCCGCCGCCGCCGATGCCGGCCGACACCGGGGACCGCTCGCCGCTCCGCCGCGCGCTCCGCACGCCGGCCTTCTGGGGACTGCTGGTCGCCCTCTCCTGCTACGGCGCGGCACAGACCGCGATGATCTTCCATCTCGTTCCCTATCTGAACGAGATGCGGATGGACTCGGGCACCGTGGTCGCGATCCTGGCGATCATCGGGCCGGTGCAGGTGGCGGGGCGCGTGGTCATCGTCGCCTTCGGCAAGAACCTCTCGGCACGGACGATCGGCAGCTTCTCGCTGCTGGCGCAGCCCTTGGCGATGCTGATCCTGATCTTCCTGCCGCCGACGCCGGTCTGGGTCGGGCTCGCCATCGCGGTCTACGGCGCCTCCAACGGCATTACCACGATCGTCCGCGGCACGATCGTCCAGGAGGTGCTGGGGCGGGCGGGCTACGGCGTGATCAATGGCGCGATCGGCTTTCCGGCGACGATTCTGCGGGCCCTGGCCCCGGCCGTCGCGGCCCTGGTCTTCGATCTTGCCGGCGGATACGACCGCGTGCTGTGGCTGATCTTCGGCGTCTATCTCCTCGCCACCCTCGCCTTCCTGGTGGCCGCTTTCCGGCCGCCGCGATCCGGGGCTTGAACGCCAGCGGCGATTCAGCCACTTCTCCAGAGCGTCATTTCGGAGCTTCATCCATGGCCGACCGTCCGCTGATCGGGATCACGCTCGACTACCAGGAGAAGGGCACCTTCTCCCAGCGTCCGCACTACGCGGTCCGCACGATCTACTTCGCCGCGGTCGAGGCCGCCGGCGGCCTGCCGATCGCGATCCCTCACTTGGCCGACCGCCTGCCCGAGTACATGAGGATGATCGACGGCCTGGTGATCCCGGGAGGGACCCATGCCTCGCCGGAGTCCTGGTATGTCGACCTCAACGAGCCGCCGCCCTACGAGGAGACGCCGCGCGCCGCCTTCGACATCGCGGTCGTCGAGCAGGCGCTCAAGCGCGACATGCCGCTGCTCGGCATCTGCGCCGGCATGCAGGAGCTCGCCTGCGTCGCCGGAGCCAAGATGACCCGCAACGTGCACAAGCACCACAACACCGAAATCAACCACCGCCAGGGCACGACCGCCGATCAGTACGCGCACGAGGTCGTGGTCGAGCCCGGCACGCGCCTCGCCCAGATCGTCGGCGCGGGCAAGATCGACGTGAACACCGCGCACCAGGAAGCCGTGGTCTCGGTCCCGAGCGACATGACGATCTCGGCCCGCTCGCCGGACGGCGTCATCGAGGCGATCGAGTTGCCGAAGCAGAAGTTCGCGCTCGGCGTCCAGTGGCACCCGGAGTTCTTCCTCGCCGCCGGTAACCCGCACCGCAAGGTGTTCGAGGCGCTGGTCGCCGCGGCCCGGAGCTGATCCGGGCGTTCAGGTCTCGATTACGCGCGGTTACGTCTATTTACGTCTTTCCCGCACGCTGAGCGGTATCGGTTTACGTCCATTTAACCGCGCGCCCTGCATCTTCCCTCTCGAAGATTCAGGGGAATTCGCACGTGGCCTCATTGCATCAGCTCGCCTCGCCGTCGCTCGCCAGGATTCGCGGGCCCAATCTGCTCGAGTGCATCACGGGCCTCGCCAAGGCCCGCCATGACGGCCTCGCCGGACATGTGACGCGGGTCGGCAAGATGACGACGGTCCTGGCTACGGCCTACGGTCTCGAACCCGAGTATGCGAGGACCATCGGCGCCGCCGCGGCCCTCCACGACGTCGGCAAGATCGCGGTGCCCGACTCCATCCTCTGCAAGCCCGGGCCTCTCGACGCCTCCGAATGGGCGGTCGTCAAGCAGCACAGCAAGGTCGGGCATGACCTGCTGCGCGCCGCCAGGCACCCGCTCCTCGACACCGCGGCGGCGCTGTCGCTGTTCCATCACGAGTGCTTCGACGGTTCCGGCTATCCGAACAGGCTCGTCGGCGATGCGATTCCGCCAGAGGCCAGGGTGGTGGCGATCTGCGACATCTACGACGCGCTTCGCGAGGTGCGCAGCTATCGCCCGGCGCTCGACCATGCCCAGGCCTGCGACATCATCCTCAAGGGCGACGGCCGGACCACGCCCGCCAAGTTCGACCCGGCGGCGCTCGCCGCCTTCGATCGCGTGAAGGACGATCTCGACAGGATCGTCCAGGTGATGCCCGCCGCCGCCGACTAGCTACTTCGACGCCGTCTCGTATCCGACCTTGAAGGCGCTCATCTCGAAGCCCTTCACCTCGGCGCGGACGGCCGTCGAGCGCACCACCTGGAACATGTAGGCCATCGGGCCTTCCTGCATGTTCTTGAGCTGGATCTCGCGGTAGAGCGCCTTCCGTTTCTCGGGATCGCGCTCCATCATCGCCTTCTGGCCGAGCTCGTTCATCGCCGGATCCTGCCAGGCGGCGCGCCAGGCCGGATACTGTGCGAGATTTGCCTCGCGGCGGTTGTCCGGATTCATCACGTGGCGCGAGACCATGTTGTGGGCGTCCGGATAGCGGACACCCCAATTGATCAGCATCATCTGGTATTCGCGCGCCCGTGCCTTGGTGAAGACCTGGGCCGGCGCCATCTGCTCGAGCTCGAGCGTCATGCCGGCCTTCGCCGCATTCGCCTGCACGTGCTGGGCGAGATCCGGATAGGGTGTCACGCCCATCACCACCATCTTGCGCTTGAGGTCGGACTGGCCGGCCTCCTTCAGCAGCGACGTCGCCTTGGCGATGTCGAGCGAGAAGGGCTGGCCCTCCTTCGCATCCAGCGCACCGAACGCGCCGAGCGGCACGACGCTGGCGCGCGGCACCCCCTGATAGGCCATCACCGTCTTGGCGAGGCCGTCGTAGTCGACCAGGTAGCGGAAGGCCATGCGCACGCGCGGATCGGCGAAGGCCGGGTCCGTCGTGTTGAACATCAGGTGGATGTAGCCATGCATCGCCGTCTGCTCGACGCGAACGTCCTTCTTGCCCTCGAGCGCCTTGAGGTCGTCGGAGTTCAGGATGCGGGCGACGTCGATGTCTCCCTTCTCGATCAGCAACCGCTGCGCGCCCGATTCCGGCACGTGGCGGATGATGACCCGGCTCAGCGCCGGCTTCGGCCCGTAGTAGACGTCGTTGCGCTCGAGCTGGATCGTGTCGTTCGCGGTCCAGCTGCGCACCTTGTAGGGGCCGACGCAGGCGGAGTTGGTCTTGAACCAGTTGTTGCCGAGGTCGTCGCCCTTGGCGTTCTTCTCGCCCTCAGCGCGGTCGAGGATCATCGAGACGTTGGTCGCGAACGCCCCGTACAGCAGGAGCTGCAGCGGATAGGGCTCGGGCAGGCTGACCTCGAGGGTCTGCGGCCCGGTCGCCCTGAAGCTCGCCTCCGCCGTCTCCTTCTTGAAGCCCCATTCGGTCAGGTTGGCGGCATTGCCGAAGTTGAGCTTGAGCACTCGCTGCATCGACCAGGCTAGATCCTCGGCCGTCGCAGGCTTGCCGCTCGGGAACTTGAGGTCGGGCCGGAGCTTGAAGGTCAGCGTCTTGCCGTCGGCCGACACCGACCAGCTTTCCGCCATCTTGGGGCGGAACTCCGACGGGTTCTTGTAGTCGAGGGTGACCAGCGTGTCGCAGACGTTGCCCATGATGTCGTTGCCGTTGACCTCGGCGATCTGGGCGGGGTCGAGGGTGATGATCGCATCCAGGTTCCACGCCATCACCAGCGCGTCCTTCGGCGTCGCCGCCTGCGCGGCCGAGGCGAGGGCAAGGGCGAGAACGGCCGAGACGGAACCGAGACGCATGGTCACTCCTCCGGATTTGCGATCGCGATCTTAGCCCGATTTTTCGCCAACAGCGTAAGGTGGACGCATGAGGCGGTTCCTGCTGAGGCTCGTCGTGGTCGTGCTGCTGGCCCCGCTGGCGGTGCTGCTGGCCTACCGGTTCCTGCCGGTGCCGGGCACGCCGCTGATGCTGATCCGCCTCGCCGAGGGCGAGTCCCTTCGCTACGACTGGGTGTCCCTTGGCGAGATCGCGCCGTCGCTTCCACGACTGGTGGTCGCGGCGGAGGACAACTTGTTCTGCCGGCATTGGGGCTTCGACGTGGACGCCTTCCAGCGCGAGCTCGAGAAGGCGCTCGAGGGCGAGGAGAGTCGTGGCGCCAGCACTCTCAGCATGCAGGTGGCCAAGAACCTGTTCCTGTGGCCCGGCCGCAGCTTCGTCCGCAAGGGCCTCGAGGCGTGGCTCACGCCCTATGTGGAGCTGGTGCTGCCGAAGCGGCGGATCATCGAGATCTACCTCAACATCGCCGAGTGGGGGCCAGGCATCTACGGAGCCGAAGCCGCGGCCCGCGCGCATTTCAAGATCTCCGCGGCACGCTTGAGCGAGGCGCAGGCTGCGCAGATGGCCGCCGTGCTGCCGAATCCACGCCGCTGGTCGGCGGCGTCGCCGACGCCCTACATCCAGGACCGCGCCCGGCTCTACCGCCAGCGCGTCGGCCAGCTCGGCGACGGCTATCTCGGTTGTCTTCGCTAGCCCGCGCGCTTCAGGCGGTTGACCGCCTCGTCGAGGGCCGAGAGGAAGCGCGACTTGTCCTTGCCGGCCATCGGCTTCGGCCCACCGGTGATCTCGCCCATGGCGCGGAGTTGGCTCATCAGCTCGCGGCTCGCCATCGCCATGCCGATCGAGTCCTTGGTGAAAGGCTTGCCGGTATTGCCAATGACGGTCGCACCGACGGCGAGCGCGCGCTGTGCCAGCGGAATGTCCGCCGTCACGACAATGGACTTCGGGTGCGCCCTCTCCGCGATCCAGTCGTCGGCCGCGTCGAACTTGTCACCGACGATGGCGCGCTCGACCAGCGGACTCTGGGGAATCGCCACCAGCTGGCCCGACACCACGAACACCTTCACCCCATATCGTTCGGCGACGCGATAGACCTCGGCTTTCACCGGGCAGGCATCGGCATCGACGTAGATCTCGATGGTCATCGTCTCAGTGTATCCTGTCGCCGACCGGACGAGGATCGGGAACGTTGAGCTGGCGCGCGGCGACCGAAGTCGATCTGCCTGAGATCAAGGCGCTTTCAGACAGGGTCCATCCCGATCTTCCGGAGGACATCGGCATCTTCGCCGAGCGCCTGCGGCTCTATCCGGAGGGGATCCTGGTTTGCCGCGAAGGCGGCCGGCTCGTCGGGTACGCGATCACGCATCCCTGGATCCGCGATCGCGCGCCGCCGCTGAATGCCCTCATCGGTGAGATCCCCGGAAATCCGGACACCTACTACTTCCACGACGTCGCCCTCGACGGCTCGATGCGCGGCCGCCGCCTGGGCTCGCAGGTCATCGCGCTCCTGAAGGAACAAGCGCGCCGGGCAGGCTTCCGGACGATCAACCTGGTCGCCGTGAACGCCTCGGACGGCTTCTGGGAGCGTCAAGGGTTCAGGCCGAAGAACGTCGAAGGCCTCGCGCAGAAGCTCGCGACCTACGGACCAGGCGCCAAGTACATGGAGTGCGGGGACTTCTAGCCGTCGGTTCCCGGCATCGAAGGAATGGTGGGCTGTGCAGGATTCGAACCTGCGACCCGCTGATTAAGAGTCAGCTGCTCTACCAACTGAGCTAACAGCCCGCCTGAAAGCCCATGGGCTCCCGAACGGCGCGGGAACCTAGGCCGGTCGGGCGCTTTTGGCAAGGCCGCATTCCGGCCCGCGGCAAACGGCTCGGAATCCGCCTCTTAGCGGCCGTTCGAGCACCAGTTCTCCCACATCCGGCGATAGGCGGCCTCGGCTCGGCGAACGTATCGATCCGGATTCCCGGCATCCGACTCCATGACGGCACCGCGAAGCATCCGCCGCAGCCGGGACAGCCCGGCGAGATCCCCTGCGCGCCTGACGGCGAGCGCGACATAGGCGGCATCGTCGGCGGCGATCCAATCGGTCAGGCCGACCGAGGAGAGGATCGCGGCAGTCGCCCGGCTCCCGATCGTGGTGCCGAGCTTGGCGACCGCAGGACACCCCATCCACAAGGCTTCCCAGCTGCTGATGCCGCCGTTCTGCGGAAACGGATCGAGCGCGATGTCGACCTCGCCGAAGAGCGCCAGATGCTCGGCATGCGGCGTGCGGCCCCGCATATCGAGCCTGGCGGGATCGAGGCCGAGGGACGCGAAGGCATCGCCCAGGGTGGCCCGGACGCTCGGGTCGTCGAGCGGCGGATCCTTGAGGATCAGCCGTGAGCTTGGGACCGAATTGAGAACCTCCGCCCACACGCGCATGGCCGGCTTGGAGATCTTGGCCAGGCGATTGAAGCAGCCGAAGGTGACATGCCCCTTCGACAAGGCCGGCAGGGGAGCCACTCCCGGCGCATAGGCCGGCGCCTCGAACGTCATGCTGAGCGGAAGGTCGATCACGGTCTCGGCAAAGAGGTGGCGGACCTCCTTCGGGATGGAGACGGCATCCGAGAAGAGATAGTCGATCGTCGGCATGCCGTTGCCGGTACCGAGCCCCCAGGCCGTCACCTGGATCGGCGCGGGCCTGCGCCCGAAGACGCCCAGCCGGTTGCCGGCGGAATGTCCCGAGAGGTCGACGAGGATGTCTATTCCGTCGGCCCGCACCTGCGCCGCGACCTCGTCGTCCGACATGCGCGAGATCACGCGCCAGCGGTCCGCCATTCTCTCGAAGTCGCGCGTCTTCGCGTCGGGATGAGGGACGTTGGAATAGCAGGTCACCTCGAACGCCGACCGGTCGTGCCGGGCGATGATCGGGCCGAAGATGAAGGCGGCCGAATGCTGCTTGAAGTCGGCGGACACGTAGCCGACGCGCAGGCGACGCGTCGGATCCCGGCCGTTGCCGTGGCGAGCGATCGTCGCCGGCAGGCCGCGACGGAAGACCTCGAACCATCGGCGGCGGGCAGCCTGCTGCTCGGCAAAGCCGGCGTCGAGGCTGAAGTCGAGGGCGAACACGATGTTCGAATGGATCGCGGCATCGCCCGGACTCGCCGCCAAGGCACGGCGCAGCGAGACGAGCGCACCCGTAACCTGCCCCTGGAAGAGCAGGGAGTTGCCGAAGTTGCGCAGGCAGGCCGCGTGATCCGGTGCGAGCGCGATCGCGCGGGCGAAGCTGGATGCCGCCTGGCCGTGCCGGGCCATCGCTGCCAACGCGTTGCCGCGGCCCATCAGGGCGGCGACATGACGGGGATCCACATCCAGCGCACGATCGCTGGCCTGCAGAGCTTCATCCAGGCGCCCGAGACGCTGGAGCACGATGATCCGATTGCCGAGAGCCTGCAGATGGCGGGAGTCGATCCCGATCGCGCGGTCGTAGCTGGCGAGCGCCGCCTCGTCCCGCCCCAGATCCTCGAGCGCGACGCCGCGATTGCAGAGCGCGTCGGTCAGCCCCGGCGAGACCGCGAGCGCGCGGTCGAAGGCGGCCAGCGCCCCTTCCGGCGCCGCCCCCATCCGGCGTGCGAGGCCGAGCTCGTTCAACGCGTCGGTCTGCGCCGGCATGGCGACAAGGATCCGGCGGCAGGTGACTTCCGCCTCCGAGACCCGGCCGAGATCGGAAAGCGCCACCACCCGGTTGAGGAGCGCGCCGAGGTGACCGGCCTCGATGGCGAGGGCGCGGTCGTAGCCGAGGATCGCCTGGTGTCCGCGCCCGAGATCGCGCAGCAGGTTCGCGGCACCGACATGCCCCGCCGCTGCGCCGGGGTTGAGGACGATGGCCTTGCGCTGGTCCGACAGGGCGATGGCAGTCATCGGCGGGCTTACGTCGAGGACGTGCCCGCGGCCGTCTTCTCCCATCTGGCCCGCGCCTGATCGTCGCTTTCCCGCGCCTCGACCCAGGCCGCGTCCCCGGATCCTTCTTCAAGCTTCCAGAAGGGCGCCTGAGTCTTCAGGTAGTCGACCAGGAACATGCAGCTTTCGAACGCCGCCTCGCGATGCGCCGAGGCCGTGGCAACGAAGACGATGCGATCGCCGGGCTCGAGCCGGCCGTAGCGATGGATGATCAGGCTGGCATCGAGCGGCCAGCGCGCCTGCGCCTCCGCCTCGATCTTCGCCAGCTCCTTCTCGGTCATGCCGGGAAAATGCTCGAGCGTCATCGCGGTGACCGGCTTGCCCTTCGCCATGTCGCGGACGAGGCCGAGGAACGTGGCGATGCCGCCGATGTGCCTGCGGCCCGAGGTCAGGCGGTCGATCTCGTCGCCGACGTCGAAATCCTCGGCCTGGACGCGGATCATGCGCTCAGCCCCCGGTCATCGGCGGGAACAGCGCGATCTCGTCGCCGGATGCGAGCTTGCGGTCGGGCTTGGCGAATTCCTGGTTCACCGCCGCCTTGATCACGCTCGGATTGGCAAAGGCCGCGGCATAGCCGGGGCCGCGCCCCTTCAGCCATTCGACCAGCTCGCCCACCGTCAGGACGTTCGCCGGCGGCGTCACTTCTTCCTCGGCGAGCCCGATCCTTTGGCGAACCCAGGCGAAATACAGAAGCTTCACGTCAGGTCATCTCCGCGAACGGCAGATAGTCAACCCAGGTGCCTTCCTCGAGACGCTCGAGGTCGAGCGGAAGCTCGGCCAGGCCATCGGACCATACCATGGAGGACAGCAGGCCCGCGCCTTCGCGCGGGAAGCGCCGAGCGATCGGCCCGTCGCCCCCTGCCTCCAGGCGCACGCGCACATACTCGACGCGGCCGGTCTTCTTCTTCTGGCTGAATCCCGCACGCACGGTAAGGCGCACCTGCGGCTTTGGCGCCGCACCGGCGATCTGCAGCAGCAGCGGCCGCGCTACCATGAAGAAGGTGGTCATCGTCGCCGCCGGATTCCCCGGAAGGCCGAGGAACGCGGTCGTGCCGATCTGCCCGACCGAGACCGGGCGGCCCGGCTTGATCGCGATCCGCCACCAGTGAAGACGGCCGAGCTCGGCAACGCCGCCTCGGATGTGATCCTCCTCGCCCTCGGACACGCCGCCCGAGGTGACGATCGCGTCATGACCTTCGGCCGCCGCCGCGAGGCGACGGCGGATCTCTTCCGGCCTGTCCTCGATGATGCCGAGGTCCGTGACCTCGCAGCCGAGCCCGGTCAGCAGCGCCGCCAGCGTGCGGCGGTTGGAATCGTAGATCTGCCCCGAGGCCAGCGGCACGCCGGGTTCGGCGACCTCGTCGCCGGTCGACAGCACCGCGACCCTGAGGCGCCGGCGGACGACGAGCGCGGTCAGGCCGAATGCCGCGGCGAGCCCGACCTCCTGGGCGCGAAGCCGCGTGCCGGCGACGACTGCGACCGATCCGCGCCTGCAGTCCTCGCCGGCGAAGCGGCGATTGGCACCGAGTTTGAGGCCGGGCGGAACGACGACGGCGTCCTTTTCGACCGTGGCGTCCTCCTGCATCAGAACGCTGTCGAAGCCCGTCGGCATCGGCGCGCCGGTGAAGATGCGGACCGCGGTGCCGCGTGCAGGCACCTGCGAGAGCGGATGCCCGGCCGCGGCACGTCCGGCGAGGGCGAGCCGGGTCGGCCCGGGCGACGCGAGGTCGGCATGGGCGAAGGCGTAACCGTCGACCGCCGAGTTGTCGTGCGCCGGCACGTCGATCGGGGCCACGAGATCGGCGGCGAGGATACGACCAACGGCCCGATCGAGCGGCATGGACTCGGTATCCGCGACAGGCGGGAATACGTCCTTGAGGCGCCCCAGAGCGTCCTCGAGCGGCAGCAGCTTGCCGCCGAAGGCGAAGCAGTCGTCGCTGAGCTGGGCCATCAGCCGAGGCCGGTGTGGCGCCGGATGAAGCGGGCGATCTCCGCGGCGTCGTCGAGCGCCAGCACCGGGACCTTCGCCTCCGGAAGCGGATCGGCGCTGGCGATCGCGACGATATGCCGATCTTCCGGATGCATGAGCGGCTTGCCGTTGACGCGGCGGAAGACCTCGAGCTTGTCGTGGGCGTGGCGCTTGAAGCCTTCGACCAGCAGCAGGTCGACCGGCGTCATCTTGGCGACGAGTTGGTCGAGGTCGGGCTCGGGCGCGCCGCGCAGCTCGTTCATCAGCGCCCAGCGGTTGGCGGAAGAGACCATGACCTCGGTCGCCCCGGCCATGCGGTGCTGCCAGCTGTCCTTGCCCGGCCGGTCGATGTCGAAGGCGTGATGCGCGTGCTTGACCGTCGAGACGCGGAGACCCGACTGGATCAGCTCGGGCAGCAGCTTCGACATCAGCGTCGTCTTGCCGCTGCCGCTCCACCCGGCGAGTCCGAAGATCTTCATCCGCCCACCCGGCGCGTCAGCCGAGCGGCGCGGTCTTGGCCGCGGGCGGCGCCGGCGCGGCCTGGGGCTCCGGCTTCTCCATGTAACGCAGGCTGGCGGCGAGATAGTCGTAGCCGGTGATCAGGGTGAGGATCGCGGCGATCCAGATGCCCGCGAGCCCGATCTCGGTGGTCGGCAACCAGGAGGGCCCCGACTCGGCGACGATCAGGAAGCCCATCGCGACCATCTGGATCGCGGTCTTCCATTTCGCCAGACGGCTGACCGGGAGCCGCACCTTCGCCTGCGCCAGGTATTCGCGGAGGCCCGAGACCAGCACCTCACGGCAGAGAATCACCAGCGCCGGCAGCAGGAACAGGATGCCCGGACTGTTGAAGAAGGCGAGCAGCAGCAGGACGGCCGCGACCAGCAGCTTGTCGGCGATCGGGTCGAGGCAGCGGCCGAGCTCGGAAAGCTGCCCCCAGGTCCGGGCGATGTAGCCGTCGAAATAGTCGGTGATGGCGGCGATCGCGAACATGCCGCAGGCCAGATAACGCCCGATGTCACCCGGGATCATGAACAGGACGAGCAGCACCGGAATGGCTGCTATCCGCGAGAAGGTCAGGACATTGGGCAGGTTAAAATGCATTGGGCCGTCCGGGAGGGCGCCATTCTATCAAGTCCATAGGTGGGTCGTCAGCCGGCCTCATGGAAGTGGGAATAGATGCGCTGGGCCACGGCCTCGGAGATCCCTTCGACCTTCTGGAGATCGGCGAGGCCGGCTCTGGCGATCTCGCGCACCGAGCCGAAATGCAGCAGGAGCGCCTTCCGGCGCTTGGCGCCGATACCCGGGATCTCGTCGAGCTCGGACCCACCGAGAGGCTTCGCCCGCTTGGCCCGGTGGGTCTCGATCGCGAAGCGGTGCGCTTCGTCCCGCAGGCGCTGGAGGAAATAGCGGAGCGGGTCGTCATGGCCGAGCGTCACCTCTTCGCCATCCGGCAGGAAGAACCGCTCGCGGCCGGCGTCCCGGTCCTCGCCTTTGGCGATCGCCACCATCGGCACCCCGGTCGCGCCCAGCTCCGACATCACGCCCTGCACCGCCGACATCTGGCCCTTGCCGCCGTCTATCAGCACCAGGTCCGGCCACGCCCCCTCGGTCCGCTCCGGATCCTCCTTGATCGCGCGGGCGAACCGGCGGGTCAGGACCTCGCGCATCATCGCGAAGTCGTCGCCGGGCTTGGCCTCGCGGATGTTGAACTTGCGATACGCGTTCTTCTGGAAGCCTTCCGGCCCGGCGACGATCATCGCGCCGATCGCCGCGGTCCCCATGATGTGGCTGTTGTCGTAGACCTCGATCCGCTTCGGTGACGCCGATAGCCTGAAGGCCGTCCCCAATCCCTCCAGCAGCTTCCGCTGCGAGGATCCCTCGGCGAGCCGCCGGGCCAGCGCTTCGCGCGCGTTCAGCAGCGCATGCTCGACCAGGTTGGTCTTGGCCCCGCGTTGCGGCGTCGCGATCTCGACCTTCCGCTCGGCCTTGAGGCTGAGGGCTTCCTCGAGGAGCGCCTTCTCCGTCGGCTCGTGGCTGACCAGGATGAGCTTCGGCGGCGGCCGGCCCGTGTAGAACTGGCCGATGAAGGCGGAGATGATCTCTTCCGCCTCCAGCGCCCTGTCGTGGGAGGGGAAATACGCGCGATTGCCGAAGTTGCTGCCGGAGCGGAAGAAGAACACCTGCACGCAGGTCTGGCCTGCATCCTGGGCGAGCGCCACCACGTCGGCGTCGTCGAGGCCTTCGATGTTGATGTCCTGGTGCGACTGGATCTGCGCCAACGCGCGCAGGCGGTCGCGCGTGCGCGCCGCGGTCTCGAAGTCGAGGGCCTCGGATGCCTGCTGCATCTTCTCGGCCAGCTCCGCCTGCACCTGGCGGCTCTTGCCGGTGAGGAAGTCGCGCGCCTGCCTGACAGAGTCGGCATAGCTTTCCTTGGTGATGCGGCCGACGCAGGGCGCCGTGCAGCGCTTGATCTGATACTGCAGGCAGGGGCGCGTGCGTTGCGAGAAGACCGCGTCCGAGCAGTTGCGCAGCAGGAAGGCGCGCTGCAGCGCCGTCAACGTGCGGCCGACGGCGCCGGCCGACGCGAAGGGGCCGAAGTAGTCGCCCGCCTTGGTCCGCGCGCCGCGATACTTCACCAGCCGCGGGAAGTCGTGGTCGCCGGTCGCGAGGATGTAGGGGAAGCTCTTGTCGTCGCGAAGCAGCACGTTGTAGCGCGGCTTCAGCTTCTTGATCAGGTTGAGCTCGAGCAGCAGCGCCTCGACCTCGGTATGGGTCTGCACGACTTCGAGCTGTGCGGTTTCTGCGACCATGCGGCGGATGCGCGTGGAGAGCCGCGGTAGCTGGATATATGAGGCGACGCGCTTCTTCACGCTGCGCGCCTTGCCGACGTAGAGCGCGTTGCCGTGGCTGTCGAGCATGCGATAGACGCCGGGGCCCTGGGGCAGGACCTTGAGCTGCGATTCGATCACGGCCGCGCCCTGCGCGAAGCCGGATTCGGCCAGCGGCTCATTCTCTAAAAGGTCACGGGCCTCTACGTCGCTCATTCCTGGAACCTGTCACACCGGCGGATGTTGGGATGGCGTACGTGGCGTCCATGCGGGACCACGCTTCTCGCCTCGGGTCGCCGCCGTCTCCGCATCCTTGCGAAGGATATCGGAAGAGCGGTGCGAAAGCGCAAACGCTGTCGCGCCCCTCGTTACAAGATGGCGGCGGATGCAGGCGAGAGAGAGGTTCGTCGGTGCGGGCAGCTCACGACTTTCGAGAGGAGACAGATCATGAAGCGAATCACTTTGCCTGTTGTTCTGGCCCTCGCGGCCGTGAGCCTGGGTGCCTGCGGCTACAGCCAGGGTGACCGGGCGCTCTCGGGCGGTCTGATCGGCGCCGGCACCGGTGCCGCCATCGGCAGCCTCAGCGGCAACGCCGGGACCGGTGCCCTCATCGGCGGCGTCGGCGGCGCGGCCCTCGGTGCCTTCACCGACCCGCATGCCGTGAACCTCGGCCGTCCGGCCTGGCGCTAACGGCTCGATCGGAGACAGACCATGAAGCGCATTATCTTACCGGCCATTCTCGCCGTCGCGGCGGTGAGCCTCGGCGCCTGCGGCTACACCCAGGGCGACCGGGCTCTCTCCGGCGCGGGGATCGGCGCCGGGACCGGCGCTGTCGCCGGCGCGGTCCTGGGCGGTGATCCCGTGACCGGCGCCGTCGTCGGCGGCGTGGGCGGTGCGGCGATCGGTGCCTTCACCGATCCCAAGCAGCTCAATCTCGGCAAGCCGGCCTGGCGCTGATACACCTCAAGGCTGTTATCGAGCCAAGAGGGCGGGGATGCGAAAGCGTCTCCGCCCTTTTCGCTTTCGCATTCCCGGAAAATGCTTTCGATCCGCAGCGGAAACCCTGGGAATGCCTCGCTTCGGCGATGATATCCACGGGAACTGTGGATAACCCTGTTGGCAGTTCCCCCTGTCGCCCTCCGAAGCCCCGGAAACGCTGAACTTCACCAATCTGCTCGTTATATAGGCAATTCGCGGAAGCCTTTGATCTAGCTTCGGAAACTCCGTGACTATTCGATAACTGATCGTTGAGGAGATGTTCCCCTTGACTCGGGGCGCGGGCCTCATTCCGCCCGTTCCGGCTGTGCACAACTTTCCTAACGAAGGTAGGTTGAGCAGACCGCAAAATCGGCAGAACTCTGCCGTTTCCCACCGAATTGCCCGGCGGTTTGGAGCTTGGTTGCCCCGACTCCGAGCCTCGAAGCCCCGCGAAGTCTATTCAGGGACGACCCACCCCTTGGCGGGGGGCGCCCAACTCAGGTGCTGGCCGCCATCGAGGGCGATCATTTGCCCGGTCATCGCCGGGGCCGCCAGGATGAAGCGCACGGTCCGGCAGATTTCCTCGGGGGTGGTGCCGCGCCCGAGGGGCATGCTGGCGCATTGCTCGGCGAAATGCTCCGGCGTCTGCCGGACGTTCGCCAGCGCCGGTCCGGGCCCGATGCCGTTGACCCGGATCCTCGGCGCCAGCGCCAGCGCCAGGGTCTGGGTGAGGCCCCAGAGGCCGACTTTGCTGACGGTGTAGCTGACGAAGGCCGGGGTCAGGTTCCAGACCCGCTCGTCCAGCATGTTGATCACGTTGCCGTCCACACCCTCCGGCAGCTGGCGGGCAAAGGCCTGGGTCAGGACGAAGGGCGCGCGCAGGTTGGTCTCGACGTGGAAGTCCCAGGACTCCCGCGTCGCCGTGTTCCAGCCGTCGTTCTCGAAGGTCGAGGCATTGTTGACCAGGAGCCGCAGCGACCCCAGCGCCTCGATGGCGCGACCGACCAGCGGCGCCGTATCGGCCTCGCGCTGCAGGTCGGCCTTCAACGCGACGGCACGGCGGCCGAGCTTCTCGATGGCCTCCACCGCGCTCCGCGCATCCGCTTCGCTGGAGTTGTAATGGATCGCCACGTCCCAGCCGTCGGCGGCGAGGTCGAGGGCGATCGCGCGGCCGATCCGCTTGGCGGCCCCAGTGACCAGCGCGGCCCCGCGCCTCTCCGCCGCCCGTGCTTCCGGCATGAAAGTCAGCCCGCGGGAACGCGGCGGCCGGCCAGCACCTGCTCGATGCGGCCGAACAGACCTTCGCGCGACACCGGCTTCAGGAGGAAGGCGTCGACCTTGTACTCCTTCGCCTTGACCACGTGATCGCGAAGGCCGCTGCCGGTCAGGATGATGACCGGGAAATTGTACTTGGCGAGCGTGACGTCGCTGCGGATGAACTCGACGAACTCGAGGCCGCTGACCGGGCTCATCTTGATGTCGCAGACGATGAAGTCGGGAACGAACCCGTCCTTGAGCAGGCGAATCGCCGCCTTGCCGTCGGTCGCCTCCTGGATCCCTTTCAAGTCCTTGGAGCGGAGCATCTTCACGATCATGCCCCGGATAAAGTCGTTGTCCTCAACGACCAAGGCCGAGAGGCTGGTGTAGTCGAGCGGCATGCTTGGATGGTCCGCTTTCGGTTCCGACGCGAGGCGGCCGGCATTTTAGCAAAGTTGCCTGCGGTCGCTACCTTTCTGACGGGCTTGGCGTTTGACAGGCGGCCCCGGCCTGCGCCTCAATCCGCCCTTCCCATCCGCTCTGGAGCCCACCGATGTCCGTCATCACCCGCGTGCTCGACTACCAGGCCGAGCTTTCCTCGATCCGCCAGGACATCCACATGCACCCGGAGACGGCGTTCGAGGAGGTGCGGACCTCGGACATCGTCGCCAAGAAGCTCGCCGAGTACGGCTGCGAGGTGCATCGCGGGCTCGCCAAGACCGGCGTCGTCGGCACGCTCCGTCGCGGCAACGCCACGCGCTCGATCGGGCTGCGCGCCGACATGGACGCGCTGCCGATCCAGGAGCGCAACACCTTCGCGCACGCCTCGAAGAACAAGAACAAGATGCATGCCTGCGGCCATGACGGCCACACGACCATGCTGCTGGGCGCGGCGCGCTACCTCGCCGAGACCAAGAACTTCAACGGCACCATTCACTTCATCTTCCAGCCGGCCGAGGAAGGTCTCGGCGGCGGCCGCGTCATGGTCGAGGAAGGCCTGTTCCAGAAGTTCCCCTGCGACGGCGTCTTCGCGATGCACAACGTGCCGGGCCTTCCGGTCGGCCACATGGCGGTGCGTGCCGGCACGCTGCTCGCCTCCTCGGATTCCTGGACCATCAAGGTCCGCGCCAAGGGCAGCCACGGCGCCATGCCGCACCAGGGCAACGATCCCTTCGTCATCGGCTGCCAGATCGTGATGGCGCTTCAGACCATCGCCAGCCGCAACGTCGACCCGCTCGACTCGGTCGTGGTCAGCGTCGGCTTCATGAAGGGCGGCGACACCTTCAACGTGATTCCTGACGAGGTGACGATCGGCGGCACCGCCCGCGCGCTCGTCCCGCATGTGCAGGACATGATCGAGAAACGCCTGGGCGAGATCGCCCGCGGCGTCGCCTCGGCCTACGGCGCCACGATCGAATACAAGTACGACCGCCGCTATCCGCCGACGATCAACCACGCCGACGAGACCGACTTCGCGACCAAGGTCGCCGAGGAGGTCTGCGGCAAGGGCAACGTCAAGTGCGACATCCCGCCGGTGATGGGCGGTGAGGACTTCTCCTTCATGCTGCAGAAGGTGCCGGGCGCCATGCTTTGGCTCGGCAACGGTCCGGGCGAGGGCAACTGCGTGCTTCACAACCCGAACTACGACTTCAACAACGAGGCGATCCCGGTCGGGGTCAGCTTCCTCGCCCGTCTTGCCGAGCGCTTCCTCGAGAAAGAGGCGGCGTGAGGACCCAGATTCGCGCCGCCGGCATCCTCGTCGCCGGCGGCGCGGTGATCCTCGAGAACGCGGTCGGCACCGATCTCTGGAACCTGCCCGGCGGCCGGCTCGAGGACATGGAGACGCTGGAGCTCGCCGTGCGCCGGGAGTTCCAGGAGGAGATGGGCCTCGCCGTCTCCTGCGAGGACATGCTCATCGTCAACGAGAACTTCTTCCCGCTCGGCGGCGACGTGATGCGCGAGTACGGGTTCTACTTCCGCGTCCGCGCGCTGGATCCGGGCGTCTCGCCGGGCACGCCGCTGAAAAGCCGCGAGCCGCGCTTCCGCTACGAGTGGACGCCGATCGATCGCCTGCACGAGCTGCATTTCCAGCCGGTCGCGCTGATCCAGCACCTGATCGACCCGCCGACGAGCCTGCTCTACCTCTCGACGCGGGACACGAGCCTGATCGGCTGACTAGCGCCCGCGCTTCGGCTTGCCGGGGCGCGGCTGGATCGGGGCGTTGATCTTGGCCCGCATCTTGTAGTTCGCCTTGGACTTCTGCGGCGCCGCGCCGCGTGGCGCGGACGCCTGCAGCGAGCGTCCGGCTTCCGAGGGCGACAGGCCCAGCTCGACCGCCTCCAGCCGCCTGATCTCGTCGCGGAGCTGGCCGGCGAGCTCGAACTCGAGGTCGGCCGCCGCCTCGCGCATCCGCTTCTCGAGCTCGTTGATGACCTGGCGCACGTCCTTACCGACGAACTCGTCGCCCTCTTCGCCCGCCGCCTGGACGACGACGCGGTCGCCCTTCTCGTACACGGAGTCCAAAATATCGGCGATGCCCTTGCGCACGCTTTCCGGGGTGATGCCGTTGGCGGCGTTGTAGATCTGCTGCTTCTCGCGCCGGCGGTTGGTCTCGCCGATCGCGTACTCCATCGACTCGGTCATGTGATCGGCATAGAGCAGCGCGCGGCCGTCGATGTTGCGGGCGGCGCGGCCGATGGTCTGGATCAGCGCCGTCTTCGAGCGCAGGTAGCCTTCCTTGTCGGCATCCAGGATCGCGACCAGCGCGCATTCCGGGATGTCGAGGCCCTCGCGCAGCAGGTTGATGCCGACCAGCACGTCGAAGGCGCCGAGGCGCAGGTCGCGGATGATCTCGATCCGCTCCAGCGTCTCGACGTCGGAGTGCACGTAGCGGACCTTGACGCCGGCCTCGTGCATGTATTCGGTCAGCGCCTCGGCCATCTTCTTGGTGAGCACGGTCACCAGCACGCGCTGGCCCTTGGCCGCGCAGGCCTTGCACTCGGCGATCACGTCGTCGACCTGGTGCTCGGTCGGCCGCACCTCGACCACCGGGTCGATCAGCCCCGTCGGGCGCACCACCTGCTCGGTGAAAACGCCGCCGGTGCGCTCGAGCTCCCACTTGCCCGGCGTCGCCGAGACGAAGATCGTCTGCGGCCGCATCGCCTCCCACTCCTCGAACTTGAGCGGGCGGTTGTCGATGCAGGAAGGCAGGCGGAAGCCGTACTCGGAAAGCGTGAATTTGCGATTGTAGTCGCCCCGGAACATGCCGCCGATCTGCGGCACGGTGACGTGGCTTTCGTCGACGACGAGCATCGAGTCCGGCGGCAGGTACTCGAACAGCGTCGGCGGCGGCTGTCCCGGTGCGCGGCCGGTCAGGTATCGGGAATAGTTCTCGATTCCGGCGCAGCTTCCCGTCGCCTCCATCATCTCGATGTCGAAGCGGGTGCGCTGCTCGAGCCGCTGCGCCTCCAGCAGCTTTCCCTTCGCGGTCAGCTCGTCGAGGCGCAGCTTGAGGTCGACCTTGATGTGCTTGACCGCCTGGCTCAGCGTCGGGCCGGGCGTCACGTAGTGGCTGGAAGCGTAGACGCGGATAGATTCCAGCTCGTCGGTGCGCTCGCCGGTCAGCGCGTCGATCTCGTAGATCGCCTCGATCTCGTCGCCGAACAGCGAGACGCGCCAGGCGCGGTCCTCGTAGTGGGCAGGAAAGATCTCGACCGAGTCGCCACGCACCCGGAAGGTGCCGCGGCTGAAGGCGGCGTCGTTTCGCTTGTACTGGAGCTCGACCAGGCTCTTCAGCAGCTTCTGGCGCTCGATCAGCTGGCCCTTCTTCAGGGCCACGATCATGCGCCCGTAGGTCTCGACCGAGCCGATGCCGTAGATGCAGGAGACCGAGGCGACGATCACCACGTCGCGGCGCTCCAGCAGCGAGCGCGTCGCCGAGTGGCGCATGCGGTCGATCTGCTCGTTGATCGACGCGTCCTTCTCGATATAGGTGTCCGAGCGCGGGACGTAGGCCTCGGGCTGGTAGTAGTCGTAGTAAGAGACGAAGTACTCGACCGCGTTGTCGGGGAAGAAGCTCTTCATCTCGCCGTAGAGCTGGGCGGCCAGCGTCTTGTTCGGCGCCAGCACCAGGGTCGGGCGCTGCACGTTGTTGATCGCATGCGCGACCGTGAAGGTCTTGCCCGAGCCGGTGACGCCCAGCAGCACCTGGTCGCGTTCGCCCTTCTTCAGACCCTCGGTCAGGTCGCGGATCGCGTTCGGCTGGTCGCCCGCCGGGACATAATCGCTCTTCAAGACAAAGGGCCGCGATTCGGCCGTCGCCTGGAAAGCGAGCGGCGGCGCGTTACGCTCGGCCTCGACGGCGTCGAGGTATTTGGAGGAGGCTTCCCGCATGGAACAAGGTTAGAACATAGGGAGCCGCCGATGCGAGTCCAAGGCATCGCGGCCAAGCGCGCTTGAACCCCCCGCCCCCGGCCGCTAGGGTGCGCCGCTTTCCCGCCCCAGCCGTCTTTCAGAGGACATCATGGCCTTCATCGCCAGCCGCCTCGGCCGCATCAAGCCGTCTCCGACCATCGCGATCTCGGGCAAGGCCCGAGACCTCAAAGCGGCGGGCCGGGACGTGATCGCGCTGGCGGCCGGCGAGCCCGACTTCGACACGCCGGAGCACATCCGCCTGGCGGCCAAGGCGGCGATCGACAAGGGCGACACGCGCTACACCAACGTCGACGGCACCCCGGCGCTGAAGGCCGCGATCGCCGGCAAGTTCAAGCGCGAGAACGGCCTCGACTACAAGGCGAGCCAGATCATCGTCGGCACCGGCGGCAAGCAGGTGCTCTACAACGCCTTCATGGCGACGATCGACCCGGGCGACGAGGTCATCATCCCGGCGCCATACTGGGTCAGCTATCCCGACATGGTCGAGCTCGCCGAGGGCACGCCGGTCTTCGTCTCCTGCCCGCAGTCGAGCGGCTTCAAGATGAAGCCCGAGGACCTCGAGCGCGCGATCACGCCGAAGACCAAGTGGGTGATCCTCAACAGCCCGTCCAACCCCACCGGCGCCGGCTATACCCGCAAGGACATGAAGGCGCTGACCGACGTGCTGAAGCGTCACCCGCATGTCTGGGTGATGACCGACGACATGTACGAGCACCTCGTCTATGACGGCTTCGAGTTCTGCACGCCGGCCGAGGTCGAGCCCGCGCTCTACGAGCGTACGCTGACCTGCAACGGTGTCTCCAAGGCCTACTGCATGACCGGCTGGCGCATCGGCTATGCCGGCGGGCCGGAGAAGCTGATCAAGGCGATGGGCGCGATCCAGTCGCAGTCGACCTCGAACCCGTCCTCGATCAGCCAAGCCGCCGCGGTCGCGGCGCTGACCGGGCCGATGGACTTCATCCCCAGGCACAACCAGTCGTTCAAGGAGCGCCGCGACCTGGTCATCAGCATGCTGAACCAGGCGAAGGGCCTCACCTGCCACCGGCCCGAGGGTGCCTTCTACGTCTATCCGTCCTGCGCCGGCGTGATCGGCAAGGAGACCCCGGACGGCAAGAAGATCGGCAACGACACCGACTTCGCCAACTACCTGCTCGATGCCGAGGGCGTCGCGGTGGTGCCGGGCGAGGCGTTCGGCCTCGCGCCGCATTTCCGCGTCTCCTACGCGACCTCGACCAAGGAGCTGGAAGACGCCTGCACCCGGATCCAGAGAGCCTGCGCGTCGCTTCGATAAAAATACGAAGGTCGCCTTGACCTTCCAGTAGGTGGAAGGACTATCTCCTGGGGACAGGAGATAGTCCCATGTCCACTACCGTCGTATCCCCGCCGAATACCCGCGAAGTCGTCGTCCCCATTGAAGGCATGACCTGCGCCGGCTGCGTGCGCTCGGTCGAGAAGGCCCTCACCTCGGTTCCCGGCGCGACCTCCGCGTCGGCGAGCCTCACCAACATGACCGCGACTGTTACGCTCGACCGCGAGGTCGCGCCGGATGTGCTCGCCGACGCCGTGCGCAAGGCCGGCTATGGCGTGCCCACCGACGAGATCGTGCTCAGGATCGAGGGCATGACCTGCGCCTCCTGCGTCGGCCGCGTCGAGAAGGCGCTGGCCAGCGTTCCGGGCGTGCTGAAGGCGGAAGCGAGCCTGGCGACGGAGTCGGCGCGCGTGCAGGTTCTCGCCGGCACCGCAACACCGACCGCGCTCGCCGCCGCAGTCGAGCACGCCGGCTACACGGCGAAGCTGCCCGAAGGCGCTAAGGCGCAGGCGAAGCCCGACCGCGAGCCGCTCGTGGTCGCGCTGGCGCTCGTCCTCGCCGCCCCCTTCGTCGTCGACATGGTCTTCGGACTCGGACTGCCGGTGTGGGCGCAGCTCGTGTTGGCGACCCCGCTGCAATTCGTGCTCGGCTGGCGTTTCTATCGCGGTGCCTTCCGCGCGGCGCGGGCGAAGACCGCGAACATGGACACGCTGGTCGCGCTCGGCACCTCCGCCGCCTTCGGCCTCAGCGTCTGGCTCTGGCTCGAAGGTCACGGCGCGCATCTCTACTTCGAGGCCGCCGCCGTGGTGATCGCCCTCGTGCTGCTCGGCAAGTGGCTGGAGACCCGCGCCAAGCGGCGGGCCGGCGACGCGATGGCGGCGCTGACCAGGCTGCAGCCGACGGTCGCGCACCTCAAGGAGGGGGACGCGGTCGTCGAGCGCCCGATCGACGAGATCAGGAGCGGCCAGCGTATCCTCGTCCGTCCGGGCGAGCGCGTGCCGCTCGACGGCATCGTCCGCTTGGGCCTCAGCGACGTCGACGAGTCGCTGCTCACCGGAGAGTCGCGGCCGGTGGCGAAGACACCGGGCGCCTCCGTCATCGGCGGCAGCGTCAACGGCACCGGCCTGCTCGAGGTCGAGGCGACCACCGTCGGCTCTGCCTCCAGGCTCGCCCGCATGGTGCGGCTGGTCGAACGCGCGCAGGCGTCCAAGGCGCCGGTGCAGAGGCTGGTCGACCGCATCGCCGCGGTGTTCGTGCCGGTCGTCCTCGCGATCGCGGCGGTAAGCGGCCTCGCCACCTGGTTCCTCACCGGCGACGTGGTGCAGGCGATGATCAATGCCGTCGCGGTGCTGGTGATCTCCTGCCCCTGCGCCCTCGGCCTGGCGACGCCGGCGGCGGTTTCGGTCGCGGTCGGCGCCGGCGCCAAGGCCGGCCTCCTGATCCGCGATGCCGAGGCATTGGAGATGGCACGCAAGATCGACGTCGTCGTCTTCGACAAGACCGGCACGCTGACCGAGGGCCGGCCCGAGGTCACCGACGTGAAGACGATTTCAGGCGACCGCGCGACCCTGCTCACCCATGCCGCGTCAGCGCAGCTCGGCAGCGAGCATCCGCTGGCGCGCGCCATGGTCGAGCGGGCGCTGGGCGAAGGATTGACGCTGACGACGCCGAGCGAGCTTCGCGCACGCCCGGGCTACGGCGTCGAGGCCGAGTTCGGCGAGCGCGTCGTCCATGTCGGCAACCGGCGGCTGATGGAGGCGCTTCGGCATCGCGATCGATCCGCTCGCCGCCGATGCCGCCACCCTCGAGGCCGAAGGCAAGACCGCCGTCTTCATCGCGGTCGACAACCGCCTCGCCGGCCTGGTCGCCACGGCCGACACCGTCCGCGAGAGCGCACACGCGGCGATCCACGCACTGACGGAGCGCGGCATCGCGGTGGTCATGCTGACGGGCGACAACCGGGGCGCCGCCGCCAAGATCGCCGCCGGCCTCGGCGACATCCGGGTCGTCGCCGAGGTGATGCCCGAGGACAAGGTCGCCGAGATCGAGAAGCTCAAGAAGCAGGGCCGCGTCGTGGCGATGGTCGGCGACGGGGTCAACGATGGGCCGGCGCTCGCGGCGTCCGACCTCGGCATCGCCATCGGCGGCGCCACCGAGGTCGCGATGGAAGCCGCCAAGGTCGGGCTGATGCGTCCGGATCTCACGCTGGTTCCGGCGCTGCTCGACCTCGGCCGGCGCAGCCACGCCAAGATCGTGCAGAACCTGTTCTGGGCCTTCGTCTACAACCTCGTCGGCATCCCGGTCGCGGCGATCGGATACCTGAGCCCGCTGATTGCCGGCACCGCCATGGCCTTCTCCTCGGTCAGCGTCGTCGCCAACGCGCTGACCTTGCGGAGCTGGCGGCCGAAAGGGGACCTTCGATGATCCGCACCCTTCTGGCGACGCTGCTGCTCGCCAGCCCGGCAATGGCGCAGAGCCACCAGCACAACGCCCCGGCGCCCGCTCCCACGGGCCACCAGCACCAGGCGCCGGCGAGCGCCACGACCCCGATGGCCGCACCCGAGGCGCGGGGCGCACAGCCGCTCGCCTCCAGGACGGTCGACGGCGTGCGCGAGTTCGAGCTCGCCACCGGTACGGTCAAATGGCACATCCTGCCGACCGTGATGGTCGACGCGCTGGCCTACAACGGCCAGGTGCCGGGGCCGACGATCCGCGTGAAGCCGGGCGAGAAGGTCCGCATCAAGGTCACCAACAAGCTTTCCGAACCGACGACGGTCCACTGGCACGGCGTCGACGTGCCCTTCGACCAGGACGGCGTCGCCGGCCTTAGCCAGAAGCCGATCGCGCCGGGCGCAACGCACACCTACGCGTTCACGATCCCGAACACGCCCGGCACGTTCATGTACCACACGCATGTGCATGCGGATCGGCAGCAGGCGCTCGGCCTCTACGGCGCCTTCATCATCGAGGACCCGAAGGCGCCGGCCTATACCGGCGAGTACCTGATCCAGATGGGCGAGTGGCGCGTGGAGCCGGACGGCACGACCCAGCCGGCGATGCAGATGGAAGGCATGCTGCCGACCCACTTCACCTTCAACGGCAAGGCGTTCCCGTCGGTCGAGACGATCAAGGCGAAGGTCGGCGACAAGCTCCTGTTCCGGCTGCTCGGCACCGGCCAGTTCATTCACCCCGTCCACTTCCATGGTGCGCCGTTCACCATCGCCGCCACCGACGGCTATCCGGTGCCGGAACCGGCTCGATTGAAGAAGGACACGGTTCTGGTCGGACCGGGCGAACGCTACGACGTCGAATGGACGCCGACGCGACCGGGCAAATGGATGGTCCATTGCCACATCAACCATCACGCGACGAACCACGACGGCAACGACCATGGCGGCATGATGATGATCATCGACGTCGCGGGCTGAGCGTCGCTCAATCTCCGGGAGACGAACTATCGGCGGTGCAACGCCGAAACCCGGTTGCAATAGCCTGCCCTCCCGCGTTTCTTGTCGTCCGATGCTAGAGAAGATCCTGCTCATCGAGGACGACAAGTTCTTCGCCGTCCTCACCGCGAAGATGCTTGCCCCGGCGGCGGTGCGCATCGCCCACAATGGTGCCGAAGGGCTTGAGTACCTCCAGTCCGAGCGCTTCGACCTGGTCATCACCGACATCGTGATGCCGGAGAAGGACGGCATCGCCACCATCATGGAGATGCGGAAGAACGACCCGGTGACGCCGATCCTCGCGATGTCCGGCGGCGGCAATATCGGAACGCAAGGCGACCTGCTGCTGATGGCGAAGCAGCTGGGCGCCACCGCCACGCTCGTGAAGCCGTTCAACCGAGAGGCGCTGCTGGCCAAGGTCCAGGAGTGCTTCCCGGACCGGAAAATCGCTGCGCCTTAAGCGCCTTCCCAGGGCTCGGCGAGGTCCGGATCGAACGGCCAGAGCGGCCGCGTGATGTTCTTGAACGGCAGACGCGGCAGGATGCTGTCGACCGGCCCCGGCGTCTCCAGCTCGATGATTCGATGAGCGAACGGCGCATAGAAACCGCGGAACTGGCCCGCGGACTTGACGATCACCGTCTTCGCCTCGCGAGGATAGAGGCCAGAAGCCTCGTAGCCCTTGAGATCGAGGGTGATCACCGGCTTTTCGCTGAGCAGGATGCGGATGTATCCCGCGACCTCGATCACCGCGCGGCGGCCGGCATCGAAGTTCATCGGCGGCAGCTCGGATAGATACTTGCCGTCATAGACGCCGAGCACGCGCGCCTCGACGGCCACCGGCTCGTAGTAGATCGGCTGGAACGCGGCGCCGATGACCAGCGTCAATGTCGCGCCGACGCCGGCCTTGTGGCAGGCATCCGTCGCCTTCGGATCGGTTAGCGTCAGCAGCAGCGGACCTTCGAGCGGTGGCCGTGCCAGCAGATGCTTCAGCACCACCGTCGAGTCGCCGAAGCTGCCGGCCGACGGCGCGTCGGACGCATCCGACAGCACGAACGGCCTCTCGCCGGGAGCGCTTGCGGCGACCGCGTCGAACGCCTCATCCAGCGAGACGCGGTTTGAGCGGAAGCGCTCGCGCATGTTCCAGACATGCCTGCCGATGCGATCGGCTTCCCGCTGCCCCGTCCCGACCGACGCATCGCCGTCGGCGACGACCAGCACCGACCACCCGAGCTCAGGGACGTCCATCCAGGGCTGCGGGGCGATCACGGTTGCCGACAATAGGCCGGGCGTCTTCTCAACTTCGCGCAGAAGCGCGATCACCTCGGTCATCGGGCCGGTATTGGTGTCGTGGCCTTCGGCCGAGGTCATCATCCGGACCTTGCGATGGATCAGCTTGGGGCTCGCCTCTCCGGCCATCGCCTTGCACAGGATCTCCATCCCGGCCTCGCCGGTCTCGGGGTAGTCGACATGCGGGCAGGTCTTGAACCCGACCGCGCCGTCGAGGCCGTGCGCCATCTCGGCCGTGAAGTTCGCGTGCATGTCGAAGGTGGCGACGATCGGAATCCTGCGCCCGACGATCTCGCGGATGCGCGTGACCAGATCGCCCTCGGCGTCGGGATAGTTCCTCGCCGCCATCGCTCCGTGCAGCGGCAGATAGATCCCGTCGATCTTGCCGGCCTCGCGGCGCACGCCGGCGAGGATCTTGTCGCGGCAGTAGTGATAGACCTCGTCGTCGAGCAGCGGCCCGGCGCCGCCGAAGGTGATGAAGATCGGCACGAGGTCGATGCCGCGACGGGCGGCGACCTTGCGCGCGCCCTCGATCTCGTCGCCGTGGCTGGTGGCGAAGACCCCGTCGCCCTCAGCCAGGCGACGGGTCTTGAAGATCTCCAGCGTGCCGGTGCCGGCGGTGAAGCTGTTGACCTCGTACTGCATGCCGGCCACGAGGACCCGTGGCCGGTTGGTGCCGCTCATCGTCAGCCTAGTAACCGGCGTCGTAGTCGATGACGTTCCGGAGTTTCCGGCCCGAGAGGTAGCGCTTCAGGTTGTCGGCGAAGATATCGAGGCCACGGTCGACATAGACCGAGCCGTCGTCAACGCCAGCATGCGGGCTGACGATCAGGTTCGGCACGTCCCACAACGGCGAGTCCGCCGGCAGAGGCTCCGGGTCGAACACGTCACAGATCGCGCCCAAGAGCGTGCCGGCCTTCAGCCGGTCGACCATCGCCGAGTAGTCCATGACCCGCGCACGGCCGATGTTGACGACGCCACAGTGGTTCGGAAGCAGGTTGATGAGCTTCCGGTCGATCAGGTTCTCGGTGCCCTTGGTGATCGGCAGGGTCACGAGAAGGAAGTCGGCCTTGGGAAACACCTTGGCCATGTCCTTCGACTTCACGACCTTGTCGAAGCCCGCAACCTTCTTGCCCGTCGTGTTGACGCCGATGATGTTCATCTTGTGCTTCTTCGCCTGCTTCGCCGAAGCGAGGCCGAGGCCACCGGTGCCGCAGATGACAACCGTCTTGCCTTCGATCGGCGTGGTGAAGACCGGCCTCCACTCGCGCTTGCGCTGGCTGCCGACGAACTTCTGGATGGCGTTGTTCAGGACGAACATGCTTGCCAACGCGAACTCGCCTCCCTTCGGACCGTGCAGGCCCGAGGCGTTGGTCAGCACGAAGCTGCGGTCCATCTTCGGCGCCAGCTTCTCGACGCCGGCGTTGAGCGACTGGATCCACTTGAGCTTGGGCGCGTCCTTGCGGAGCGTCAGGGGATCGAAGGCGACGCCGAGCACGATCTCGGCCTCGGCGAGGTCCTTGGGCTTAAGGCCCCAGACGATGTCGACCTTGTCGAAGATCCCGGGATGCCGCTTGGCCGCGGACTTGATCCGTTCGCGCGTGATCGCATGCGCCGGTCCCGTATCCGGCTTGTCCGCAACGTAGACGAGCGGTCGACTCGCTTTCTTGGCCATGTCCCGGTTCCCTCCCTTGAATTCGGCGGGGCACCTTATACTGGGATGCAACCGGATTTGAACCAAATCGGCGTCCGACGCGACGGACGGGAAAGGGGAGGGATGGCCGAGGGTGGGCCTGGAAAACGGGTGGCCGAAGCGGACCTGCGTCACCTCGTGGAGAAGGTGGCCGGAGGCGATCACGTCGCCTTCCGCTGGCTGTTTCGTCGCTTTCAGCGTCCCGTGCACGCCTATCTCTCGCGTCTTGTCCGTCTGTCACACATCGCCGACGAGCTCATGAACGAGACGATGCTGGAGCTTTGGAAGGGAGCGGGACGGTTCGGCGGCCGGTCGACCGTCTCGACCTGGCTGTTCGGCATCGCCCGCCACAAGGCGATCGACTACCTCCGTCGGTCCCGCGAGGGCTCGCTCGACGAGGAGGCGATGGCCGAGATCCCCGATCCGTCGCCGAGCCCGGAGGATTCGCTCGGCAAGGCGTCGATGGCCGACCTGGTCGGCAGGCTGATGGATCGGCTCAGCGTCGAGCACAAGGAAGTCCTGCACCTCGCCTATCGCGAGGAGCTGTCCGTCGAGGAGATCGCCGGGGTCGTCGATTGCCCGGTCAACACCGTCAAGACGCGCATGTTCTACGCGCGCAAACGCCTGAAGACGCTGCTGGCGGAATCGGGCGTCGAGGAGCCGTGAAGCCATGAACCCACAAGCCGATATCCCCGAAGAGGAACTGCTGCTGCCCTGGTACGTCTCGGGCCAGCTCTCGCCCGAGGAGCGCGCCAAGGTCGACCAGGCGCTCGGCCGATCTCCGGAGTTGCGACTCGCGCTCGACCAGGAGCGCCGGCTGCAGGCCGCGGTCGCCACCGCCCCGCTGCCGATCCCGGCCGGGATCGATCCGGATGCCCTGCTCGCCCGGGCGGCGGAGAGCGAGCGGCGCTCGGCGAAAGCCTCGCCGGGCTGGCTCAAGCCCGCGCTGGCGGCGGCCGTCCTGATCGCCGTCGCCGAGGGCGCAGCCCTCGCCTGGCTGAATGCGCCGGTAGCCATCTACCGCACCGCGTCGGGGCCGGGACCGGCCCAGAAGATTGTTGTTGTCTCTACGCGGTATGCCGTGCAATTCGTCGAGGACGCCTCGGTTGCGGCGATCCGGGCGGCCCTTGCGGAAGCGGAGCTCGGGATCGTGCGGGGCCCGCTGCCGGACGGGGCCTATATCCTGGAAACCGCCCAGGGCGATCAGGCCTTAGACAGGCTGAAGCGAAGCGGAGTTACACGGACGATCGCGCGAACGGACTAGACGGAGTCGTCAACTGGTTCGGGTGGACCTGATCTGCGTCGTAGCCGTCGTCGTGGCGCTGGGCACCGGACGGGCCCATGCCGAAGGCGCCGACGCGCGCCCGAACGACGCCGCGATCGCCCGTTCCGGCCCCCCTTCGAACGCACCGCGTCCGGTGCTGCCGCGCCCGGACCGCCCGCCCGTCACGGCGCCGCTGCCCGTTCCAGGCAAGACGCCGGGCGTCCCTCCCGTCACCACCAGTCCCGCG
>JBGALV010000046.1:0-37373 GCA_044223515.1 Alphaproteobacteria bacterium | reverse complement strand
GACCTCCTTCTGCTCGACCTCAAGGTCGGAGATCGCGGTCTTGAGCTTCGGGTCCCAGTTGACCAGGCGCTTGGCCTTGTAGATCAGGCCCTGCTTGTAGAGGTCGACGAACACCTTGCGGACGGCGGCGTTGGGCCCCTCGTCCATCGTGAAGACGTCGCGGGCCCAGTCGGCCGAGGCGCCGAGGCGGCGAAGCTGTGAGAGGATGGTGCCGCCGGACTCGGCCTTCCACGCCCAGACGCGCTCGAGGAACTTCTCGCGCCCCATTTCCTGGCGCGTCTTTCCTTCTTTGCCGAGCTCGCGCTCGACCACCATCTGCGTCGCGATGCCGGCGTGGTCGGTGCCGGGCTGCCAGAGCGTGTCCTGGCCGCGCATGCGGCGGTAGCGGATCAGCACGTCCTGGACGGTGAAGGTGAGCGAATGGCCGACATGCAGGCTGCCGGTGACGTTCGGCGGCGGCATGATGATCGTGTACGGCTTCGCGTTCGAGCCGGGGTTGGCGGCGAAGCTGCCGGCGGAATCCCACTCGGCGTAGTGCTTGGCCTCGACCTGGTCGGGCCGATAAGTCTTTTCGAGCATGGGGCGGGTGTACGGCTAGAGGGCGGAGACGGTCAACGGCGCGGCTGGGTGGCCCGATGTACCATCCGTTCGATCTCTTCCTGTACCAAACGCTCGACCATCGACGGCAGATGCGTGTCGAGCCAGTCCTTCAGCATCGGGCGCATGACCTCGACGGTCATCTGCTCGAGCGTCTTGTAGCCGGCGCCGATCGGCGTCTCGGGGCCGCTCAGAGCGTCATGCAGGTTCGAGAAGGAAGAAACCGTCTGGTCGGCCTGCGGCGGCGAGACGAGCCCGTCGAACGGCATCCGCGGCTGTGGAGGCGGCGGCGGAGGCGGCGGTGCTTCCCTGCCCCGCTGCTCGTCGAACAGGGGCGGCACCCGCTCGTCCTCGGGCGGAGCCAAGTTGACGACCTCGTCCATCGGCTCGGTCAGCTCGAGGACATCGTCCGGGATCGGCGCGGCGGCCATTGGGGCCGGGGCCGAAGCGGGTGCCGGAGCCGGAGGGGGTGGAGGCGGAGCCGCGGCAGCTGCCGGCGGAGGAGGCGGCGGTGGCGGAGCGGCCGCAGCGGCAGGCGCTGCCGGGGCCGGCTCGGCCTTGGCTGCCTGATCTTCCGGGGTGCCGTCTTCGGAGATAATGCGTCGGATCGACGCTAAAATCTCCTCCATCGACGGTTCTTGGGTCTTCGGATCGCTCATGGTTCCAGTCAGAACAGCCGGCGACGCAGCCTAAATCAAAGGCTTGCCGAACGCCAGAGCGCTTTTGCCGAAGTCAACGCAGGGCGTCGGGGGTGTCCCACCACTTGTTGCGGACACGCTGATAGTTGGCGTCGAAGTCGTAGAGCTGGACCTGGAGGCCGAGATCCTTGGCGTTCAATCGGCCGACCGCCGCCAGGACCTGATAGGTGGCGATCAGGGCGTCACGCTTTGCCGTCACCTGACGAACCTGGGCATCCAGGAGCTCCTGCTCGGAGTCCAGCACGTCCAGCACGGTGCGGGAGCCGACATTCGCCTCCTGCTGCACGCCTTCGAGGGCGATCGTGGCGGCCCGGATTTCCTGTTCCAGAGACTGGAGGCTCGCCTGGGCGGTCTCCAGCGCCTCGAAGGCGGTGGTGCCGTCGGTCGAGCGGTCTCGCGGGCCTGGCGGACGCGGCTGGTGATGCTGCCGGCCTCGTAGAGCGGCATGGTCACCTGGGCCTGCACGCCGAAGGCGTCGCTGGTCTGGTTGCGGGCGCTGGCGTCCAGGCTGCGGGTGACGTCGCCGACCAGGTTGAGGTCGGGCAGGAGTTCGCCCTGCACTTCCTTGATGCGCAGGCGCTGGGCGGCTTCCTCGAACTGCGCGGCGACGACGTTCGGGTTGTCGGCGGCGGCAGCGGCGGCCGCATCCTTCGAGTTCTTGGGCAGGTTGACCGCGGCCTTCGGCTCGGCCGGGCTCTCCGGCGGCCTGCCGACGAAGCGCTCGTACTGGGCGCGCGACGCCGTCAGATTGCCTTCGGCGGAGATGCGGTCGGCACTCGAACGCGACAGGCGCGATTCGGCCTGGGCGACGTCGGTGCGCGTCACCTCGCCGACCCGGAAGCGGTCGCGGGTCGCCTCGAGCTGGCGGCGCAGCCGCTGCTCATTGTTGGCACGGAGCTCGACCACCGCCTGGTCGCGAAGCACGTTGGCGTAGTTGGTGACGACGCCGATGAACACGGTCTGCTCGCTCGCCAGCAGGCGCGCGCGCTCGGCCTGGACCTGCGCCTCGGCGCGCTGGACGCCGGCCTGGGTGCGCCCGCCCTGGTAAATCGGCTGGGTCACCGTGATCGCGGCGCTGCCCGGGTTGCGCATCTCGTTGACGGTGGTGCGGCTGTTCTGCTCGGTCTCGACGTCGCGGCGGCCGAGGGCGCCGGTGACGCGGACGGTCGGACGCCAGCCGGCCGCGGCCTGCGGCACGTTCTCGTCGGTCGCCCGCAGCGAGGCCCGTCGGGCGTTCAGCGTGGGATTGCTCGCATAGGCCTGCGACAGCGCTTCCTCGAGCGTCTCGGCCGAGACGGCGGCGGGACTCACCGACGCGAGAAGCGCCGCGAGCGCCGCGGCTCGCAGAAGGGTCGAAGTGATCGGTCTGGGCATGTGGGGGATCCGATACCGAAGAGAGTTCAGGTGGGGAGGCCGCGGACGCCGGAGGCTAGAAGACGAAGCCCGGCTCCTTGGCGAAATCCTTGAGGGCGGGCACGGCGGCGTCGAACAGGACCTGCGAGGACGCGACGCCGCGACGCTTGGTGAAGAGCGTCGCCCGGCCGACCGGCCCGGTGCCGATCACGGTCGCGAGCCTTCCGCCTTCGGCAAGCTGGGCCAGCAGCTTCTCGGGCACCTGGTCGACAGCGCCGTTGATCAGGATCACGTGGTAGGGCGCCCGCTCGGCATAGCCCTCGGCGAGCGCGCCGACATGGACCTCGACGTTCTCGACGCCGACGCCCTGAAGCGCGTTGCGGGAACGGTCGACCATCTTGTCGTCCTGTTCGATCGCCACGACGGCACCGGCCAGGCGGGAGAGAACGGCGACCGAGTAGCCGGTGGCGCCGCCGACATCGAGGACGGTGTCGTGCTTGCCCGGCGCCGCCGCCTGGATCAGGCGGGCCAGGGTCAACGGCTCGACCAGGAAGCGGCCGTCGCCGACCGGCAGGTCCTCGTCCATGTAGGCGATGCCCTTGGCGGCCTTCGGCACGAAGTCCTCGCGCGGCACCTCGGCCATCGCGTCGAGCAGCGCCGTCGAGGTCACCCGGTTCGGGCGAAGCTGGCCGTCGATCATGTGCCGGCGTGCTGCAGAGAAATCGATCATGGGGCGGGCAATCCGTGGACGCTTTTCGCAAAGCAGCAAATACGTACAGGCAGTTATACCGATGGTCAGGAAGCGAGACAACGGCGGTGGGCTTGGGGCGACGGCTTGACCCCCCATCGGCCTGACCATATTGTCCGCCCGCTCTCGGACGGCGCCTGGCGCCGAGACGGGCGGCCCGGTAGCCAAGTGGCCAGGCAGCGGATTGCAAATCCGTCCACGGCGGTTCGATTCCGCCCCGGGCCTCCAGCCTCCCGCGCGGCGGCGGCCAACGGACCAAACTCAGTCAAAATAGGCGTTTGCGCATCAGGACGGCGCTGGTATAAGCCCGCCCGTTCGCTTGGGCCCCTTCCCGGGTAGCTCAGTGGTAGAGCAAGCGGCTGTTAACCGCTTGGTCGGGGGTTCGAATCCCTCCCCGGGAGCCAGCGCACCGCCCTCAATGCGTCTGCGAGTGCTCGCCGCCCGGCGTCGAGATTCCGGAGAGCGCGTTCCCGGCCTCGGTCGCCATGCCGGAGGTCGCGAGGTCGCCGATCGAGATGATGCCGACCAGGCGCTTCTCGCGATTGAGCACCGGCAACCGGCGCACCCGCACGTCGCCCATGTTGCGCAGCACGTCCTCGATGGTCTCGTCCTCGTAGCAATAGAGGACCTCGTCGCTCATCACCTCGCGGACCTTGGCTTCCGGCCCTTTCCCCTGCGCCACGCCGCGGATCGCGATGTCCCGGTCGGTGATCATGCCCACCAGCCGGTCGTTCTCGCCGACGGGCAGCACGCCGGCATCGGCTTCCGCCATCATTTCCGCTGCGTCGCGGAGGGTCTCGTCCGGGCTGGCGATTCGGACCTGCAGGGTCATGCACTCGCTCACGCGCATCTCGGCCTCCGATAGTCTCGACATGGTCCCCGCCGCCATAGAACCGGCTCTGACATGGGCGGTTCCCGCTGTTCTCGACACGGATTGGACTACCGCAAGTGATTGCCGCGGCGGGAATTTTGCCTATCCTGGCCGCCAAGTCCGGCTTTCGGGGGGAATGCGCTCGCATGAAGGCGCCAGAATGAAAGCGATGGTGATCAAGGCCCAGGGCGGGCTCGAGAACCTCGTCTACGACGACTGGCCGGATCCGGTGCCGGGACCGAAGGACGTCGTGGTCAAGGTCCGCGCCTGCGGCCTCAACCATCTCGACATCTTCGTGCGCAAGGGCATGCCGGGCTTTCCGGTGCCAATGCCGTTCATCTCCGGCGGCGACATCGCCGGCGAGGTCTTCGAGCTCGGCGAGGAGGTATCGGGCTGGAAGATCGGCGACCGCGTCGTCGTCCAGCCGGTGACCGCCGAAGGCATGATGGGCGAGGAGATCCCGGGCGGCATGGCCGAGTATGCCCGCGTGCCAGAGGAGAACCTGGTCCGCATTCCCGACGGCGTCGGCTTCGAGGCGGCGGCCGCCCTGCCCGTCGCCTACGGCACCGCGCTTCGCATGATCGTCACCCGCGGCCGCGTCCAGGCCGGCGAGAAGGTCTTGATCCTGGGCGCCTCGGGCGGCGTCGGAACCGCCGCCGTCCAGATCTGCAAGATGATCGGCGCGGAAGTGATCGTCGCCGCCGGCGCCGACGACAAGCTGCAGAAGCTGCGCGAGCTCGGCGCCGACCACCTGATCAACTACAAGACCCAGGACTTCTCCAAGGAAGCTTGGCGCATCTCGGGCAAGCAGGGTGTCGACGTCGTCATCAACTACACCGGCGGCGACACCTGGGTCCCGTCGCTGAAGACGCTGAAGCGACGCGGCCGCGCGCTGACCTGCGGCGCCACCGCCGGCTTCGATCCGAAAGAGGACCTCCGCTACATCTGGGTGCGCGAGCTCGAGATCCTCGGCTGCAACGGCTGGACCAAGGAAGACATCGCGACGCTTCTCGACTACGTCGACACGGGCCGCATCAAGCCGGTGGTCAGCCACGTGCTGCCGCTGAGCCAGGGCCGCGAGGCCGAGTGGCTGCTCGAGCAGCGCGCGATCTTCGGCAAGGTATTGCTGGTCCCTTGAAATGCGCGCGGCCGGCAACCTGAAGGCTGCCGGCCGCGCCTACTCCCCACGCCGTCAACTTTAGAAGTTCGTGAAGCGGCTCAGCGCCACGGTGCGACCGCTGGGCAGCGTGATCGTCGCCGTGGTCGGCGTGGTGAAGCGCAGCGAGATCCGCCCTACCGTTGCCGAGGATGTCGGCGCGCGGTAGCCGCTCGTCATCGTCTGGCCACCGGCATAGAGCTGCAGGTCGCCGTCATAGGCGGTCGGGCTCAGCATCGCGCCCGAGGCCACGTACCAGACCGGCCTGCCGCTGCCGTCGTAGAGGTACCCGGCAAGAAAGATGTTCGAGCCCTGCACCTCGAAGAACCACCCCGTGCCGGACTCGCTCGGGTTCCACCACCAGCCGACCTCGGGCGCGGCGGCCGGCTTGGCGATCACCGACTGGCCATTCACCGGGAAGCGCTGCAGCGCCACGGTGCCGCCGGGCCAGTTCAGCGTCGCGGTCGTCGCCGAGGTGAAGTTGATCGTCGCATTGCCCGCGGTGCCCAGAAGCTGCGCCGGCTTGTAGTCGCCCGCCAGCGTCTGGCCGGCGCCGAACTTGGCGAGCGTGCCCGTGTAGCTGCTGGCGCTCTGCGGTCCGTTGACGACGTACCAAGAGGCGGCACCGTCGTCGTCGTAGAGGAAGGCACCGAGATACATGCGGCCGCCGCGCGTCTCGACCGAGAAGCCGCGGCCGGCCTCGGACGGATTCCACCACCAGCCGGAGACAGAGGTGTTGCAGGTCGAGCAGAGCGCCGCGAGCGCGCCCGAGACATCCAGGCGCGGGACCGCATAGATGAAGACCTTGCCCGACGCGTTGATGTTGAGGGTGAGCTGGCGGCCGCCGCCGCGCAGCGCCGAGACGATGTCGTTGACCGACGCCGAGCGGTTGGCCTGGCGCAGGATCGCGATCGCGCCGGCAACGTGCGGGGTCGCCATCGAGGTGCCGCTGGCGGTCGTGAAGCCGCCGCCCGGGGACGAGGAGTTGATCATTGTGCCCGGCGCCACCATCGTGATGAAGCTCGCGATGTTGAACGGCATGAACGCGAGGTCGGAGTTGTTGGTGTTGCCGACCGAGATCGCCGAGGAGATACAGCCTGGCTCGCTGATCGCATTGGCGTAACCTTCGTTGCCCGACGCGATCACGGTGGCGATGCCGACGGCGCGGAGCGCGTCGATCGCCTGCTTGGTCGAGGCGTTCTGCGAGTCGCATGCCGCCTGGGAGGTCTGCGGCGAACCGCCGAGGCTCATGTTGACCGAGGCGATCGTGTAGCTGGTGCGAAGCTGCAGGACGTGGTCGAGCGCCCGGATCTGGTCCGAGGTGTAGGACATCACGCAGCTGGCGGCGCCGCCACAGAGGCCGGCGTCGTTGAAACGCGTGAACACCTGGATCGCGATGATCTGCGCCTCGCGGGCGACACCGGCGAAGCTCTGCGACTGGTATCCGGCAGCGATGCCGGCGACATGCGTGCCGTGGAAGCAGCCGCTCACCGTGCAGGGCGTTGCGGCCCCGGTGCCGACCTGGCTGTCCTGGCCGTTCGGGCAGACGCTGGTCGCGCTCTGCCCGGGGTAGGTGGTCGAGAAGCAGGCCTCGTAGACGACGCGGCCGCCGAAGAACGGATGCGTGCGATCTACACCGGTGTCGAGGACGGCGACGGCGATGCCGTTGCCGGTGAAGCCAGACGACCAGGCGGCCGGCGCATCGACCAGCGGCACCGACGAGGAGAGATCGGGCTTGGCCAGCCGGTCTTCCTCGACCGACACGACCTCGGGATCGGAGGCGAGGCTGGCGAGCGACTGCGGGTCGGCCTCCATCACCACCGCCGGCACCGCCCGGAAGGCGTGCCAGCCCGGCATGCTGTGGCCGTTGTTCCAGAGCCGGCGGGCGATGCGGTCCTGGGTACCGGCGATCGCCTGGGTGGCGACGCTGCCGGCCGGGGCGGCGCCGGCGCTGGCGCGCTCCCTGAGGCGCGCGATGACGCGAACGTTGCGGGCACGGACCTTGTCGCCGAGCGCCGCCTCGGGCGCCTTCGGGGCGTCTTGCTGGGTCCTCACCCAGCGCTGAAGCTCCTCAGCCTGGGCATGCGCACGGGGCGCGAAGAACGAAAGCGCGAAAATCGCGCAGAGCGCGAGCAACGCCACGCGAGCCGGCGCGAGACCAAACCAACGGAAAAACATCGAACCACCCGAAACCGAGAAACGCCTGCCGCCCGCTTCCCCTGTCCCCGTCGGCCGTGGGATCCGTGCGATCCCGGGAACAAGATTACGAGTTCCGTTACCAATTGGCGATAAAGAGGGCCGGAACGTTAGTGCGCGAAATGCCATCCAGGTTCATCCGGTCAGTGGATGGCGGCGCGTTTTGACCGAGGATCACGTCGCGGAGCGAGTCCGATCGACGCCGGTGCAGCCCATCCGACAGCTTCAATCGCTCGCCCTTCTGCACCAGTCCGGTGCATGCGACGCCAAGCGTCTCGGTCGCTTCGGCGCGGAGCCAGCCGATCTCTTTCCTGCGGTCGCACGGGGCTGCGAATGCGTGGCTGATCGGCGAGCGGATGATGGTCGGAAGCTCAGAAAACGTGTGCAAGATGTTGTAATCTTTTGCTGCGGATGCGGCGTTTTCGCGACCGCCGCGCCCGGTGCCGGCGATGCGTCGAAGCGGAAGCGGCGGCATCGGCGAGGTCCGCCCGACGCTCCGGATCGCTTTAGTGGCGAGAAGATGCTCGGCCTCGGCGAGCCGGTCGGGCGGCACCACGCCGCCTTGAGGCGTGTTCGCGGTGAGCGCCACCAGCAAGGCGGCGAGCACCTTGATACCCCGCGCCTGGATCTCTTCGCTCGGAATCAGGATTCCCGGCGGATCGAAAGCGGGCGAGCCGCCCTGGGCAGGGTCGGGAAATGCGACGGCGATCAGGAATGCCGTCACGAGCGCTCGAACGAGCGGCATGGCCCCCCCAATGGATGCCCGGACCCGTCTCCCCCTGTCCCTCCCCTCCCCGATGCTTCGAAGCACCGGGGACAGACGACGTGCCCGGCCAAATCTCGATGACAATCCAGAGGGCTAAAGGGTGAGTGGGCGATCCCTGGCCGAAGGTTCAACGCCATCGAGATCGCGGTATGCGACTGCCCGGCGCTATCATAGCATCGACGCAGTCGTTCAAACGGGAGGTAACAAACAAATGCGCTCGCTGAAATCTCTACGGCGTGCCGGCGTGGCGGCCGCGATCGCGCTCGCGATCCCCGGCCTCGCCATGGCTCAGGGCAACAAGGTCCTGAAGATGGTGCCGCACGCCGATCTCAAGGTGACGGACGCCCACTTCACCACGGCGACCATCACCAACGACCACGCGATGATGGTCTACGACACGCTGTTCGCCTGGGACTCGAAGCTGGCGGCCAAGCCGCAGATGATCGGGAACCACTCGGTCTCGCCCGACAATCTCAAATACACCTTCACGCTCCGCCCGGGCCTCACCTTCCATGACGGCTCGAAGGTCACGACCAAGGACGTGATCCCGTCGGTCAAGCGCTGGATGCTGCGCGACTCCGCCGGCCAGAAGCTGGCCGAGGTCACCGCCTCGGTCGATGCGGTCGACGACAACACCTTCACCTGGACGCTGAAGGAGCCCTACGGGCTCGTGCTGTTCACGCTCGCGTCCACCGCGGGCAGCATCCCCGGCATCATGCCGGAGGCCGCAGCGAAGACCGACGCCTTCACGGCCCACAACAACACGATCGGCTCTGGCCCCTACAAGTACAACGCTGCCGAGCTCGTCTCCGGCGCCAAGGTCGTCTACGAGAAGCATACCGGCTACGTGCCGCGCAGCGAGCCCGCCGACGGCCTCGCCGGCGGCAAGGTCGTCAAGGTCGATCGGGTCGAATGGATTTCGATGCCGGATCCGGCCGTCGCCGCCGCCGCCCTCGGCAACGCCGAGGTCGACATGATCGAGGCGATCAACAACGACCAGAAGGTCCTGCTGGCGAAAAATCCCGCCGTCCAGGTCGAGGCGCTGTCCAAGCTCGGCTGGTACGGCCTGCTTCGCCCGAACCACCTGCACCCGCCGTTCAACCATCCTAAGGCGCGCCAGGCGCTGGCGATGATGGTCGACCAGCAGGAATACATGCAGGCGGCCTTCGGCGGCGGCGAGACCTGCTTCTCGTTCTTCACCTGCGGCAGCCCGAACGGCACGCAGGTGGGATCGGAGCCCTACGCCAAGCCGAACTACGAGAAGGCGAAGCAGTTGCTGAAGGAGGCCGGGTACAACGGCGAGAAGATCGTGCTTCTCGGCGCCGGCGACCTCTTTCACCACAACGCCGTGGCCCAGGTCACCGCCGAGAACCTGAAGAAGATCGGCATCAACGTCGACCTGCAGATGTCCGACTGGGGTGCCGTGATCACCCGCCGCGGCAACAAGTCGAACCCCTACCAAGGCGGCTACCACATCTTCCAGACCTTCTCCGACGGCGTCGGCGGCATGTCGCCGCTGACCAACATCAGCGTCGGCACCGGCTGCGACGGCAAGAACTGGTTCGGCTGGCCCTGCGACGAGGAGGCGGACAAGATCCGCAACGCCTATCTCCGCTCGACCACCGAGGCAGACCAGCTGAAGAACATCGAGGCGCTGCACAAGCGGCTCTGGGAGGTCGTCCCCTACGTGCCGCTCGGCAAGTACGAGCGCCTGTCGGCATGGCGGAAGAACCTCGACGGCGTGCTCCGCACCAACGTGCTGGCGCTCTGGAACATCGAGAAGAAGTAAAGGTCGTCACGCCTCCCTCCCCTTGGCGGGAGGGAGGCGCCTTTCTCAGCTTCCGCCGAGCGGGCTGCCGCCGAGCAAGCTCATCACCCGGTCCTTGACCAGCTTGCGGTCGGTCTTGCCGGCACCATTGAGCGGCAGCGTGTCCTCGAAGAAGACCCGGCGCGGGTGGGCGTAGGCCGGGCCGTTCGAGAGGCAGAACGACTTGAGCGCCGGCTCGTCGATCTCGATCCCCTTCGCCTTGACCACGATCGCGACCGGCACCTCGCCCTTGATCGTGTGCGGCACCGGCACGACCGAGACGTCGGCGACGGCGTCGTGCTTCAGCAGCAGGTTCTCGACCTCGAGCGGATAGACGTTCTCGCCGCCGCTGTTGAACATGTCGTCGGTGCGGCCCTTGAAGTAGAAGAAGCCCTCCGCGTCCTTGGCGAAGAGGTCGCCGGTCTTGAGCCAGCCGTCGACCAGGCGCTGCTTGTTCACTTCGGGCAGGTTGTAGTAGCCGGGCGTGACCCCGGGATTCTTCACCCACAGCTCGCCGTAGCTCTCGCTCACCGTGCCGTCGGTGCCGACGAGCTTCACCTCGCCCTCGGGCCAGATGACGCCGCAGCTCCCATGCGGCGCCGGCTTGCCGTCGAGCCTCGGGCCGATCATCACCGGCCCGCCTTCGGTCAGGCCGTAGCTCTCGGCGACCGGGATGCCGAACGCCTCCTCGACCGCGTCCATCAGCTCCTTCGGCGTCGGCGCCGAGCCGATCTTCAGAGACTTGAGGTTCGAGAAGTCGAGCGACTTGATCAGGTCCTTCTGCTGCAGGAGCAGCGTGAACACCGCCGGCACGCCGCCGGCGTGGCTGCACTTGTATTCCGACAGCACGGTGAGGAAGCGCCTCGGCTCGAAGCCGTTCAGGATCACCACCGAGCCGCCGTAGTTCAGCATCGGCTTGATCGCACCCGCCATGGCGTTCTTGTGATAGAGCGGCACCGCGGCGAGCGCGCGGTTGCTGGGATCGCCCGGCCAGTAATTCTGCAGCGCGCGGATCCACCAGAGCTGGCCCGCATGGGTCAGCACCACGCCCTTGGGCTTGCCGGTCGAGCCCGAGGTGTAGGGCAGGAACGAGGGATGGTCCGGCGAGAGCTTCGGCGGATCGAAGCGCGCCGGCGCGCCGCCGAGCGCGTGCTCGTAGTTCATCCAGCCCTTCGGCACCGGATCGAAGGCGAGCTTCACCTTGAGGCCGAGCCTGTCGACGATACCGGCGATATGAGGATTGGCCGAGGGCTCGATCACGGCGGCGACGCAGCCTGAGTTCTGGATCGTGAACTCGATCGTGTCGGCGCCGAGCTTGGTGTTGAGCGGCACCGGCACGATGCCGGCCCGCATCGCGCCGTACATGATCTCGACGAACTCGAAGCGGTTGCTGACCGACATCGCGAATCGATCGCCGGGCTTGAGGCCGAGCTGGTGCAGAAGCGCCGCGAACTGGTCGTGCCGGCGATCGAGCTCGGCGTAGGTGACCTCACGGGGCTTGGTGCCCGACAGGTCGATCAGCGCGACCTTTTTCGGAAACTTCTTCACCGAGTCCCGGAAGAAGTAGCCGAGGTTGTTCGTGTACAGGTCGGCCATGATCGTCCCCCTCAGGCGTTCGCGGCTTCGCGGCCGGCAATACGGCCGCCGATGAAGCATTCGGCGAGGTTTCCGCCGGACATGTAAAGGTGCCCGAAGACGCTGCCGAGCTCGCCGGCCGCGTAGAGTCCGGGGATCGGGTCGCCGAAGGCATCGAGCACGCGCTGGCGCTCGTCGTGCGCCGGGCCGCCTTGCGTATTCGAGACCACCGGCCACACCTCGCCCCAGTAGAAGGGCGGCTTGGCGATCGGGAACATCGACGACGGCGGCCGGCCGAACTCGGCATCGTGGCCGGCGGCGCAATACTGGTTCCAGTCGGCGAGCGTGCGCGCCAGCACCGCCTCGCTGGTGTTCATCTGGCGCGCCATCTCCGCGACCGTGTCCGCGCGCTTGAGGATGCCGAGGCCGACCTCGCTCAGGTTGTCGCGGCTCCACGCGAACGAGACGTTGCGGTCGTTGTAGGTCGGTGCGCCGATCGGATAGCGCTTGCGGCCTTCCTCGTCGAAGATCAGGAAGCCCGGCACATGCGGGTAGTCCTGCACCTCCGGCTCGTAGTGGTCCATCGGCCGGTGGCCGGTGTCCTGAAGGTAAGGGTGATACTCGTTCATGAAGCGCTTGCCGGAACGATTGGTGACGATCCACGTCATGGTCACGTCGCCGCGCGCACCCTTGCCCGGGAGCCAGTCGGGCAGGCGCTTCAGCCGGATGCCGTAGGGATAGGCCGGATCGGGGTGGCGGAAGCCGTAGCAGCCGTGGAAGTGCCACATGTGCCAGAGCGAGGCGCCCACCGACTGCGCCATCCGGATGCCGTCGCCGGTATTGCAGCTGACGGCCGCCGAGAGCACCGGCTTCAGCTGCCAGAATTGCGTCTGCATCGCGTGGTCGGCCTCGAAGCCGCCGGTGGTCAGCACGACCGCGCGCTTGGCCCGGAGCGGCCCCTTGTCGGTCTCGACGCCGACGACTTTGCCGCCCTCGCGGATCAGGCGGCGGACCGGCGTGTTCAGGCGCACATCGATCGGGCGCTTCATCACATTGTCGAGCACGACCTTGAACATCCGGGCGCCGGCGGGATTGCCGCGGACATGCGGGAAGGTCTTGGCGATATCGGTACCGGGGATGTCGTCGACGTTGGAGAAGCCGAAGGTATCGTAGCCGTCGAATGGATAGTTGCCCTCTGCCGGCCGCTCGGCCACCACGGCGCCGACCGCGTCGCCGAGCTTCTTCATGTAGGCGCCGATATCGGTCATGCCGTCGGCGAGCGCCTTCAGTACCGGCGTCGGCGTGGTGCCGCCGTTGGTCGCCTCGAGATAGGCGAGCGCCTTCCGGGCGTCCTTGGCGACGCGGATGCCGCCGGCGGAGCAGACCGAGATGCCGCCGGGATCCGGCATCTTCTCGAGCAGGATCACCTTCGCGCCGGCATCCGCCGCCTCGATCGCCGTGATGCCGCCGGCGAAGCCGAAGCCGACGACGATGATGTCGGCGTCGCTCATCTCCGGCGCTTGGCTCCTGCCCCGCGCTGGCGGCGCGGCGCGGCCTTCGGCTTGGTTGCCTTGGGCGCGAAAGCCTCGGGGAAGATCGCCTGGATGCCGTCGATCAGCTCCTTCGCCATCGCATCCAGCACCTTGCGGCCCTTCTCGGGCGTCGCCAGGCTGGCGTCGCCGCGGACGCCGGTGATGCTGTAGTCGGGGCCGGAATTGCGATCGCCGTCGAAGACGGTCGGGATGTAGAAGACGGTCTTCGGCTCCGACAGCGCGTGGCCGTAATCGGTCTTCGCCAGCTTCATCTTCACCGACTTGGGCTCGATCGCGAGGATCATCGAGGTTTCCTGCTCGTCGCCATGGCCGCCGAGCTTCTGCTTCATCAGTCCCTTGGTCGCCGATCCGAGCATGCGGATGTCGGTGGTCGCGACCCGGACCTTGCGCTCCTCGTAGATGTCGCGGACCGCGATCCGAAGCGGCGCCTCGGTCGAGACGCCGGTGTTGACGACGGCGATCCGGGTCACGCCATGGTCGATGAAGTTGCCGATCAGGTCCTTCAGCACGTTGATGAAGGTGTCGGCGCGGAGGTGCTGGCTGCCGGGATAGTTGACGAAGGCCGGGTAGTAGCCGAAGTCGACCACGGGAGCGACGACCACCGGCAGCGCGTCGGCGATCCGCTGGCCGAACTCGCGCGCGGTCAGGTAGTCGGTCTTGAGCGGCAGGTGATGGCCGTGCTCCTTGGCGCGCGCGCCGATCGGGATGATCACCGGCCAGCCGGCTTCCAGTTTCTCGCCCGCCTCGACCCAGGTCAGATCCTCGAGCCATAAGCCTTTCATCGTCAGAGCCACCTTTCGAAGAAGCGGCGCACGTCGGGGCCCCAACGGCTCTGGCCGGTGCTTTCCAGCAGGTGGCCCTCGTGGTTGTTGAAGCCGTGCGCCGGGAAGATCTTGGTCAGGAACTCGGTGCCGCTGTTCTTCAGGGAGTCGCCGAGCTCGATCGTCGGGCGGATCGAGTAGTCGTTGGCCGCCTGGATGTAGAAGATCGGGCAGGTCACCTTGTGCGCGGCCTTTGTCATGAGCTCGCGGAGCTTCGGCGTGCGGTCCCAGTTCATCGCCGCTCCGGCGAACTCGACCGCGCAGCGGAACTGGTCGCTCTTGGACGCCGCCAGCAGCGTGTTGGTGCCGCCGAAGGACGAGCCCATCACGCCGATGCGGCCGGGGGCGATCTGCGGCAGCGTCTTGACGTAGGCCAGCGCCGCCAGCACGTCGTCGCTCTCGGCGTCGAGTCGGCGCGCGAGCTGGTCGTCGTACTCGTCGGTGCCGAACGGCGCCGGACAGTCCTCGCGCCAGGGCGTGCCGGGCGAGTTGCCGTATCCGCGGCGATGCGTGAGGAACGAGGCGATGCCCCAGCTCATCAGCCAGGACGCTGTGCCCGGCCGAGAGACGTCGAGCGTGCCCTGGTTCACGCCGCTGCCGTGGTTCAGCATCACGCAGGGGAACGGCCCCTTGCCCGGCGGAACGTAGAGGTAGCCCTTGAGCTCGAGATTGCCGCTCCTGACCGTGTGCTCGGTCGGAACGATCGGATGGCCGTCGAGCGAGACGTCGCCCCACCAGTCAGGACCGTCGACGTCGCGCGTCTCGACGTGGCGCTCGAAGCGCGCGAGTGCATCGCGCTGTTTGGCGCGGATCTTCTCGAACTCCGGGCTCTTGTCGCGCGCGGCGAGATCGGCCTTGTGCGCGGCCTCGTCCGGGAAGCTGCATTCCCAGGTGACGTCGGGACCGTCGCCGCCCTTCTTGGCGTAGATGGTGCCGGCGGAGAGGCCGAGCGAGACGCGGATGCGGCTCGCCTCGCGCCGGTTGGCGAGGATCTCGGCCGCGCGGCCGGGCTTGGCGTAGTACTGGGTGCGTTCGACGATCATCGATCCATCATCCCGGAAAGTGGCAACGGACCCAACGTCCGGCCTCGACCTCGCGAAACTCCGGCAGCTCGGCGCGGCAGCGGGCCTCGACCTTGGGGCAACGCGTGTTGAAGGGGCAGCCCGGCGGCGGGTTGAGCGGGCTCGGGATCTCGCCAGGCAGCACCGCGAGCCGTCCGCGGGTCGCGGGATCGGGCTCCGGCACCGCGGCGATCAGCGCCGAGGTGTAGGGGTGCAGCGGGCGCTCGAACAACGCCTCCTCGGAAGCCAGCTCGACCAGGCGCCCGAGATACATCACCGCGATCCGGTGGCTGACATGCCGGACGACGCCGAGATTGTGCGAGATGAACAGAAGCGCCAGGCCGAACTGCGCTTGGATGTCGGCGAGCAGGTTCAGGATCTGCGCCTGGATCGAGACGTCGAGCGCCGAGACCGCCTCGTCGCAGACGACAAGCTTCGGCGACACCGCGAGCGCGCGGGCGATGCCGATGCGCTGGCGCTGGCCGCCGGAGAACGCATGCGGGTAGCGGCTCATGTATTCGGGGGGCAGGCCCACGATCCGCATCAGCTCGGCGACCCGCTGGTCGATCTGGTCGCGCGAGAAGCCGAAATTCTTCAGCGGCTCGCCGACGATGTCGCGCACCATCAGGCGCGGGTTCAGCGAGGAATAAGGGTCCTGGAACACCACCTGGATGTCGCGGCGCTTCGGCCGCATCTCCGGCTCGGAGAGATTGGTGATGTCCTGGCCTTCGAAGTGGATCGTGCCGGCGGTCGGCGCCAGCAGACGCAGGATCAGGCGTCCGACCGTGGTCTTGCCGCAGCCGCTCTCGCCGACGAAGCCCAGCGTCTCGCCGGGTGCCAGCGCGAACGACACGTCGTCGACGGCGCGCAGATGCGCCAGCGGCCGGCCGAGGAAGTCGGCGCCGACCGGGAACTCCTTGGTCAGGTTCCGGACCTCGAGCAGCGCACTCACGCCTCCGCCCTCCAGCAGCGGGCCTGCCGGCCGTCGGCGAACCGGCGCAACACCTGGGGCTCGGTCCGGCAGCGATCGTCGGCCTCCGGGCAGCGCGGGTTGAAGCGGCAGCCTTGTGGGAAGCTCGCCGGCGAGGGTGTCGTGCCGGCGATGGTCTCCAGGCGCTTCAGCTTCTTCCGCGCGAGCGGGATCGAGCGCATCAGGAGCCGCGTGTAGGGATGCAGCGGCCGCGCGAAGAGCTCGGATACCGCCCCCTCCTCCACCACCTGCCCCGCATACATGACGACGACGCGGTCGGCCATCTGCGCGATCACGCCGAGATCGTGGGTGATCATCAGGATCGCAGCACCGGTCTCGTCGCGGAGATTGCGCATCAGCGCCAGGATCTGCGCCTGGATGGTGACGTCGAGCGCGGTGGTGGGCTCGTCGGCGATCAGGAGCTTCGGCGAGCAGGCGAGCGCGATCGCGATCATCACGCGCTGGCGCATGCCGCCCGAGAGCTGGTGCGGGTAATCGTCGACGCGGCGTTCGGGCGACGGGATGCCGACCCGCTGCATCAGCTCGATCGCGCGCATGCGTGCTTCGTCCGAGGAGATGCCGAGATGCTCGACCAGCACTTCCATAATCTGGAACCCGACCGTGTAGACCGGGTTCAGCGAGGTCATAGGTTCCTGGAAGATCATCGCGGCGTGACGTCCGCGGATCTTCAGCATCTCGGACTCGGGCAACCTGGTCAGGTCCTGGCCGGCGAGCGCGATGCGTCCCTGGTCGATCGTGCCCTGCTCGCCGAGCAACCTCAGGACGGAAAGCGCGGTCACCGACTTGCCGGACCCGGACTCGCCGACGACGCCGAGCACCTCGCCCGGACCGATATGCAGACTCACGCCGTCCAGCACCTTGAGGCGCTTCCGCTCCGGCGTCTGGAACGAGACCGAGAGATCGTCGATGTCGAGGACGGCGGTCATCGATCCTTGATCCTCGGATCGAGGATGTCGCGGAGCCCGTCGCCGAACAGGTTGAAGCCGATGATGGTCAGGCCCAGCGCGGTCGACGCCGAAAGCGCGAGATAAGGTTCGGTACGGAGCGAGACAATGCCGTCGCGGATCATGCCGCCCCAGGAGGGCCGCGGCTCCTGCACGCCGATGCCGAGGAAGCTCAGCGTGGCTTCCGCCATGATGATGAAGCCGACGCCGATCGAGGCACGGACGATCAGCGGCGCCACGATGTTCGGCAGGAAATGGCGGATCAGGATGGTGAACGGAGGCGTGCCCGACGCGATCGCCGCATCGACATAGAGCTCGGTGCGGAGCTGCAGCACCAGCGAGCGCGTGAGCCTGGCGATGCCCGGCCACCAGACCACCGACAGCGAGATGATGACGGTCGTGATGCCCGGACCCAGCGCGGACGCCAGCAGGATCGCGAAGATGATGTCCGGGAAGGCGAAGATGATGTCGACCACCCGCATGATCATCGAGTCGAGCTTGCCGCCGAAGTATCCGGCGATCATGCCGAGCAGGATGCCGACCGTCAGCGTGATGGCGAGCACGGCGACAGCGACGGTCAGCGACACCTGGGCGCCGACGATCAATCGCGAGAGGATGTCGCGCCCGAGCGCGTCGGTGCCGAGCAGGTGCTCGGGCGACGGATGCGCCCAGGTGAAAAGGATGTCGGTCTCGTCATAGTCGTAGGGGATGATCAGCCGCGCGAAGATCGCGACCAGCACGACGAAGGCGACGATCACGGTGCCGGCGATCGCGTTCCTGTTCCGCCGGAACTTCGGCCAGAAGTCCGACTTGGCGCGGGCGGCCGGCTCGAGGGCGGTGGCGCTCATCGCGATCCCAGCCGGATACGCGGATCGACCACGCCGTAGAGCAGGTCTACCGCCAGGTTGATCAGCGTGTAGAAGCCGGTGAACAGCAGCACGATCGCCATCGTGACCGGATAGTCACGGGCGAAGATCGACTGGATCGCGAGCCGCCCGAGACCCGGGATGTTGAACACGGTCTCGATCACGAACGTGCCCGAGAGCAGCCCGCCGAAGATGATGCCGATCGTGGTGAGCAGCGGCACCAGCGTGTTGCGGAGCGCATGGCGGTAGATCACCAGCCGCTCTCGCAGCCCCTTGGCGCGCGCGGTGCGGATGTAGTCCTGCTGCAGGACCTCGAGCATGTAGGTGCGCGAGAGGCGCGCTATGTAGGCGGCAGGCGCGATCGCGAGGATGCCGACCGGCAGGATCGCCTGGGTGAAGCTGCCCCAGCCCGCGACCGGCAGGAGCTGGAGGCGGATCGAGAACAGGTAGACGAGATAGGCCGCCATCGCGAAGTTGGGGATCGAGATCCCGGCGGTCAGCGCCAGGATCACGCCGGTGTCGGCGAGCGTGTTTCGGCGAAGCGCGGCGAAGACGCCGACGATGAGCCCGAGAGGAACCGCGACCGCGGTGCCGGCAAGCGCCAGGACCGGGCTGATCTTGAGCCCGTCCCAGATCACTTCGGTCACCTTCACGCCGACGAAGCGATAGCTGAGCCCGAAGTCACCGACCGCGAGGCCGGAGACGTAGGAGCTGAACTGCTGCCAGAGCGACTGGTCGAGGCCGTACTCGGCACGGAGCTTCGCCGCCAGCACCTTGTTCGCAGACTGGTCGCCCAGCATGGTCGCGACCGGATCGCCCGGCGTCAGATGATTGGTCGCGAAGGTCAGCAGGATCACGGCCATCAGGACCGGGACCAGACCGAGCAGGCGGCGGAGGGCGTAGGAGAGCACGGGGGCTAGCGAAGCGCCTTCGAACCCCCTCCCCCCACGAAGTGCGGGGGAGGGTTGGGATGGGGAGTGACGACGGCAGTCCTCGGAGATCGAGTCCGATGCTCCACCCCCACCCTACCCTCCCCCATCAAGGGGGAGGGAATACGAAAGAAGGCGGAGGATCGGATCAGTTGATCGTGATCGTGTGGAAGTCCGAATAGCCGAACGGCGTCATCGTGACGTTTTTCACGTTGGGCTTCCGGAGCGCGATGTTCGAGAGGATCGGCAGCGGCGCCGTGCCCCAGTCGGCGAGCAGGATCTTCTCGGCCTCGGCGTAGAGCTTGTAGCGGTCCTCGGCGTTGGCGGTCGTTCGCGCCTTGTCGATCACCTTGTCGAAGTCGGCGTTCGACCAGCGCGAGCGGTTGTACGGGCTCTTCGAGTACCAGACCTGCGAGAGGTAATACATCGCGTCCGGATATCCCGCAGTCCAGCCCCACGGGAAGAACGCGACCTCGCCCGCGTTCATCTGGCGGATGTGCGTGGCGCGCTCGGCGATCTTCACGGTGACGTCCCAGCCCAGCACGCGCTTGAACTGGTTCGCGTAGTAGGCGAGCTCGTCCTTCGACGGCTCGGTCGAGACGATCTCGATCGGCGGCAGGCCCTTGCCGTCCGGGTAACCAGCCTCGGCGAGGAGCTGCTTGGCACGCGCCGGGTCGTACTTGAGCTCGGGCAGGCCGGGCGTGTAGCCAGCGACACCCGGCGTCACCTGGCCGTTCAGCGGCAGCGCTGCGCCGCCCCACAGGCCCTTCATCATCGCCGGCCGGTCGAGCGCCAGCGACACCGCCTCGCGCACCCGCTTGTCCTTGAAGGGGGCGTAGAGGTTCTGGTTCATGCCGAGATAGTTGATCTGGGCGCGCGGCGACTGGACGATCTGGTCCTTGTACTTCGGATCGTTGATCAGGCGGCGGGCAAGGTTGTCGGCGAGCAGCGCGAAGTGCAGCTCGCCGGCCTCGTACATCGACAGCGCCGTGTCTCCGTTCGGCACGATCAGGAACTGGACGCCGCCGATCGTCGGCGCGCCGCCCCAGTAGTCCTTGTTGGCATCGACCTTGACCTCGACGCCGCGCTTCCACGAATTGAACTTGAAGGGTCCGGTGCCGGAGGAAACCTTGGTCACCCAGTCCGGGCCCTGCTCGGCGACGGTGCCGGAATCCATCAGGTAGATCGGGTAGATCGGGAACAGCACTTCCGGCGTCGCGAAGGTGACCTGGATCGTATGCGGATCGATGATCTTGAGGCCGGACAGTTCCTTCGCCGACCCGTCCTTCATCTCCTTGGCGCCGGCGACGGCCACCAGGTAGTCGCTGTTGATGCCGGCCTTGTTGCCGGGAGTCAGCAGCTGCTCGAAGGTGTACTTCACGTCCTTCGCGGTGAACTCTCGGCCGGAGTGGAACTTGACCCCCTTGCGGAGATTGAACGTCCAGACCGTGCCGTTCTCGTTGCCTTTCCACTCGGTCGCGAGCGCCGGGACGATCTTCCCCTCGGCGGTATTGGCGCTGAAGCCCTCATAGACCTTGTCCATGATGCGGCCGGCGATGATCTCCGAATAGGTGATCGGATCGAGCATGGCCGGATCGGCGACGATGTTGGTCTTGAACACCGGTTGGGCGTTCGCGGACACCGTCGCCGCCATCAACGCGCCGGCCGCAAGACCAATTCCACGCCAAGAGTTCAGACGCGCCATGCTCCGCCTCCGTTTTCGCCTGCCTGGACGGCCGGCTGTTAAACCATCCCTTAGCGGACACTAAGCGAGCGCTTCCGGGCCTGTCCACATGAAGGGCAGCCCCGGCTATGGTTTGGAAAGATTGTGATGCTCGGCCAGGCGCCGGGAGAAAGCCGGTCTCCCGGCATGCCCGCGAAGAAAGCGCCGCGCCGGCGAGAAGCCGGCGCGGCGACGGCGCGTCAGATCGCCTTCGAGGCGATCTTGTAGGCGAAGCTGTCCGGGTCGGTGCCGTCCAGGTCGGCACCGCGAACTTCGGCTTCCGGGTACATGAAGAAGTTGACCGGCGACGAGCCCGATGGCGGCAGCTTGAAGTCGCGGCCGACGTTGAAGGCCATCCAGTTCATCTCCCAGGCGCCGAACAGCTTCTTGCGAAGCGCCACGATCCTGGGATCGGTGAGCGGCAGGTTCTCCTCGAGCACCGCCTTCCGCACGTCCGCCGGGTCGACCGGAACCCAGCCGAGGCCCGCGGTCCAGAACTCTGCGCGGCAATGCTGGGCCTTGGAGATGTCGCCGGCCCTCCCCAGGCTCTTGAAGGTCGCTGAGTCGGCCGTGCGGATACCGAACATCTCGCGCGCCGGCACGCCGACGGCGCGCGTGAGGCCGACGAACAGCGAGTTGATGTCGGCGCATTTGCCGCCGAGATTGCCGCTCACCAGCATGTACTTGATGTCGCCGATGCCGCAGCCCTTGGTCTTCGGATCGCGGAAGCAGTTCTCGACGATCCACTCGTAGATTGCGTGCGCCTTCTCGACCGGGTGCGTGGCGCCCTTGGTGATCCTGAGCGCCGTCTCGCGGACGATGCCGTCGACCGGCATGGTCGCGGTCGGCTGCAGGAAGACGCGGACGTCGTCGGGAATTCTGCCGCCCTTCGGCGGCGATTTCAGGCTCACCTGGCGGTCGATGGTCTCGACCACGTAGGTGGCCCGGATTTCGCGCGGCTTGCCGGCCGCCCATTCGGCGGCGATGGCGGGCGCGCGGTAGGTCTCGTCGGCGTTGAGGCCGATCCTGTCGGGGCCGCTTTCCCAGGTGACGCCGAGAACACGCTGGAAAGGCGTATCCATCGGCGCCGGCAGCCAGACCTTGCCGCTGCGATCGCCCCATTGCGGGCTCACGCTGAAGGCGATTTCCGCCTTTCGCCACGCGCCGACGGTGTTGGCGGCGGAGGCGAGACCGGGAACGCCGGTCGCGGCCAGCGCGGCGGTCGCCGCCGATGTCTTGAGGAATCCACGACGATCCATTCAGGTCCTCCCGAAGCTGCGGCCGGATGCGCGGACGCGCGCCGAAACGGCCGTCGATTGGCGATGTCGCGGGGCGCGGGGGCCGTCGTGCCTTCGAGAGGATCGGGAGGGATCCGCCTCGCCGCCCGACCGGGCAGGGACGAAGATCTACCGCAGGTGGAGCGTAGGAACCGGGCTTTCGCCTGTCAACGCGGCTAGCCGCGCGCGGCAGGCCTGCCGGCAAGCTGGGTCGCACGGGCGCGGACGATCGCCGAGACCGGCACCAGGCGATAGCCCTTAGACTCGACCTCGTCGAGCCAGAGCGCGAGTTCGGCGAGCGTCGCCGCGCGCGGATGGCCGATCGCGATCGCGTAGCCCTGCTTGCGCGCCACGCGCTCGGTCTCGAGCAACCGCTTTCTGACCTCGGCCTGGCCCTCGTAGTGATCGAGGAAAACGTCGCGGCCGGCGTTCGGGAGCCCGTGTGCCTGTGCCGAGTCCTGGGCGACCGAGCGTGCGCTGGTCCGGGAGTCGACGAACAGCAGGCCTCGTCGGACCAGTTCCTCCATCACCGGCGCCAGCGCCTGCGGGTCCGAGGTGAAGAGGCTGCCCATGTGGTTGTTGATGCCGACGATGCCGGGCAGAGAGTCGAGATCGCGGGCGATCCGCCGCTGGATCTCGCTCGTCCCCATCCGCGCGCGCAGCAGGTAGGGCTCCGGCTCGGCGAAGGCGCCGTGCGGCTCCATCGGGATATGCATCATGACCTCGTGGCGGTTGGCGCGCGCGGCGCTCGCCTGGCCTGCGAGATCGGAGGCGTAAGGCAGGAACGAGATCGTCAGAGGCCCCTTGAGCCGGATCGCGACGCCGGTGTGCACGCGGTCGACGCCCGCGTCGTCGATGATGATCGCGATCTCGGGGCGCCCGTCGGGCGGCGACGCGGGCACGGCATTCGCGATCCAGGCTGGCTCGTCGGATTCGGTCAGCGCCGGTGCAGGAACCCGGACGGGCGGCAGGAGGCGCGGCGGCGGGATCGTCGGCAACGCCGCGCGCGCCGACGCGATGATCGCAGGCGCCGGAGCCGCGGTCGGGAAGACCGTCTGCGGTGCAGGCAGCCTGGGCAGCGGCTCTGCCGATGCGACCTGGGGCGCGGGAGAGCGCGGTGGAGACGGCGGCGGGACCGCGGCGGCAGCCGCGCCCGGCCAGTTGAAGGGTCCCTGCCCGCTCGGCCGATAAGGCGGGACCTCGCCCGTGCCGAGCGGGATCTGGAAGGCCCGCGCGATCTCGGCCGGCTCCTCATGCGTCTCGACGTAGAGCCCGGTGCGGGGCGCGCCAACGCTGACGGTGATCGCGATGCTGGCACCGATCACCACGGTCGCCATCCCTGCGATCAGGGCCGGCAGCCGATGGCGGACCCTGCCGAGCAGGCCCCGCCAGTCGATCGCCGGCGCATCCGCGCCAGGCCCCGGCAGGGCCTGGTCGTGTCGGAAGCGGCGGCGGCGAGACTTGCGGGAAGACAAAGGCAAAGCGTCCGTTGTTGAAGCGGCGCGCCATGTTAGTGATGGGATGTTGATTCGGCGAGTCCGCTCGTTTTTCCTTCCCGCGCGAAAGCCTGCTAGAACGTCCGCCTCGCCAAGAAGGGTCCGCCTGACGCCATGACCGGGGACATGCCCGACCTCAAGCTGCTGATCGGCCGCGTGGCATCCGGCCACCGGCTCACCATGGCCGAGGCCGAGACCGCCTTCGACATCATGATGTCGGGCAACGCGACCCCCTCACAGATGGGCGCCTTCCTGATGGGCCTCCGGGTCCGCGGCGAGACCGTCGACGAGATCGCCGGCGCCGCGCGCGTCATGCGCGCCAAGTCGCTCAAGGTCGAGGCGCCGGAAGGTGCGATCGACACTTGCGGCACGGGCGGAGACGCCTCGGGCACCTACAATGTCTCGACTGCGGCCTCGCTGGTGGTGGCGGCCTGCGGCGTGCCGGTCGCCAAGCACGGCAATCGCGCGCTCTCCTCCAAGTCCGGCGCCGCCGACGTGCTGACCGCGCTCGGCGTCAACATCGACGCCGACATGAGTCTGGTGAAGAAGGCGATCTTCGAGGCCAAGATCGGCTTCCTGATGGCGCCCCGCCACCACTCGGCGACGCGCCATGTCATGCCGACCCGGGTCGAGCTCGGGACGCGGACGATCTTCAACCTACTGGGGCCGCTCTCCAATCCCGCCGGCACCAAGCGCCAGCTCGTCGGCGTGTTCGGCAAGGACTGGGTCGAGCCGATGGCGAAGGTGCTGGGCCTGCTCGGCATCGAGAAGGCCTGGGTGGTCCACGGCTCGGACGGGATCGACGAGATCACCACGGCTGGCGCCACGCATGTCGCGGCGCTCGAGGGCGGCAAGGTCACGACCTTCGAGGTCACGCCCGAAGACGCCGGCCTCGATCGCGCCAAGCCCGAGCAGCTCAAGGGCGGCGCCCCCGACGTCAACGCCAAGGCGCTGACCGAGGTTCTCACCGGCGCCAAGAACGCCTATCGCGACATCGTGCTGATCAATGCCGGCGCCGCGCTGATCGTCGCCGGCAAGGCCCAGACCCTGAAGGAAGGCGCCGCGCTGGCGGCCAATGCGATCGACAGCGGTGCCGCCAGGGCGACGCTGGCCAAGCTGGTCGCGATCAGCAACGAGAAGGTCCAATGAGCGACGTTCTCGCCAAGATCTGCGACGACAAGCGCCTCCACGTCGCCAAGCGCAAGGCGGCGCGGCCTCTCCCGGTCGTCGAGGCCGAGGCGAAGGCCCAGACCGCGCCCCGCGGCTTTGCCCGCCGGCTCGAGGCCGTGGCTGCTTCCGCCGGCTACGGGCTGATCTGCGAGATCAAGAAGGCAAGCCCGTCGAAAGGGCTGATCCGCGCCGACTTCGATCCTCCCGTTCTTGCGAAGGCCTATCGCGAGGGCGGCGCCACCTGCCTCTCGGTGCTGACCGACACGCCGTACTTCCAGGGCGAGGACGGACACCTGGTCGCGGCCCGCGCCGCCGTCGACCTGCCGGCGATCCGCAAGGACTTCATGGTCGACACCTATCAGGTTGCCGAAGCCCGGGCGCTCGGTGCCGACTGTATCCTGGTGATCATGGCTGCCGTCGACGACGCCCTGGCGGCCGACCTGGTCGCCGAGGCGACACGGTGGGGCATGGACGCGCTGATCGAGGTTCATGACGCGCCGGAGCTCGATCGGGCGCTCAAGCTGCCGGCCAGGCTTGTCGGCATCAATAATAGAAATCTCAAGACCCTGAAGGTCGATCTTGCGACGACAGTCGAGCTTGGGCCGCGTGTCCCGAAGGACCGGCTGCTGGTTGGGGAAAGCGGCATCGGGAGCCGCGCCGACATCGACCGGCTGACGGACGTGGGTTGCCGCGCCTTCCTGATCGGCGAGTCCCTGATGAAGCAGGCCGACGTGGCCGCCGCCACCCGAGTCCTTGTGCCTTCACCCACCATGGCGAAGGCCGGCGACTGATGTCGAAGCTGACCCATTTCGACGCCAAGGGCGACGCGGTCATGGTCGACGTCGCCGCCAAGCCGGTGACCGAGCGGGTCGCCGTCGCCGGCGGCTCGATCGTCATGCAGGCCGAGACGCTGAAGCGGATCCGCGAGGGCCAGATCGCCAAGGGCGACGTCCTGGCGGTCGCCCGCCTCGCCGGCATCATGGCGGCGAAGAAGACCGGCGACCTGATCCCGCTCTGCCACCCGATCGGCCTGGATGCGGTCTCGATCGAATTCGCGCTCGACGACGCGCGCTCCGCCGTCGACATCGCCGCGACCTGCAAGGTGCATGGCCGCACCGGCGTCGAGATGGAGGCGATGTGCGCGGTCAGCGTCGCCGCGCTCACCATCTACGACATGTGCAAGGCGATCGATCGCGGCATGAAGATCGGCGAGGTCCGCCTGCTCAGGAAGAGCGGCGGCAAGTCCGGAGAGTTCACCCAGGCATGATCCCGGTCGACGAGGCGCGCGGACGGATCCTGGCCGAGCTCAAGCCGGTCGGCATCGAGGAGGTGGCGCTGCTCGAGGCGCAGGGCCGCGTGCTCGCCGAGGACGTGCGCGCGCGGCTGACCCAGCCGCCCTGGCCTGTCTCGGCGATGGACGGATACGCCGTGCGCGCCGCCGACGTGGCGAAGGTGCCGGTGACGCTCACGATCGCCGGCGCCGTGCCAGCCGGTTCTTCCTACGCGTCGAGGCTCAACGCAGGCGAGGCCGTCCGCATCTTCACCGGCGCACCGGTGCCCGACGGCGCGGACGCGATCGTGATCCAGGAGGACACCGGAGCGTCGGGCGGCAAGGTCACGGTGAAGGAGACCTCGACGGTCGGACGCCACATCCGCGTCGCCGGACTCGACTTCAAGGCAGGCGAGGTCGGCGTCTCCGCCGGGCGGCGCCTGACCGCGCGCGATGTCGGCCTTTCGGCGGCGATGAACGTGCCGTGGCTGCGCGTGCACCGTCGCCCGCGCATCGCGATCCTCGCGACCGGCGACGAGATCGCGCGGCCCGGCGATCCCGTCGGACCCAATCAGATCGTGAGTTCCAACAGCTACGCCCTCGCCGCGGCCGTCCGTGCTCTCGGCGCCGAGCCGGTCGTGCTCGGCATCGCCAAGGACACCATCGAGGACACCATCGCCAAGGTGGAAGGCGCACGCGGCGCCGATCTCCTGGTCACCACCGGCGGCGCCTCGGTCGGCGATCATGACCTGGTGCAGAAGGCGCTCGCGACGCGCGGCCTCTCGGTCGACTTCTGGAAGATCGCGATGCGGCCGGGAAAGCCTCTGATGTGGGGGCGACTCGGCGACCTGCCGGTACTGGGACTTCCCGGCAACCCGGTCTCGACGCTGGTCTGCGCCCTGATCTTCCTCAAGCCCGCGATAGAGACGCTGGCCGGTCTCGATGCGCAGGCGACGTCGCTGATGGAAGCCCGCCTCGGCGCCGATCTCGCCGCCAACGACCACCGTCAGGACTATCTCCGGTCCACGCTTTCCCAGACCGACGGCGCGCTCACGGCGACCCCGTTCCCGAAGCAGGATTCCTCGATGATGTCCCTGCTCTCGAGGTCCGACGGGCTGATCGTCCGGCCCCCCAAGGACCCGGCCAGGAAGGCCGGGGATTCCGTCCGAGTCCTGCCTTTCGCCTCGGCCGTTCCTGCGATTTAGTCGCAGCAGGCGGCTATGGTTAATCGCAGTCTGCTTGACACACCCCGTGAACCAAACTAGAACATGCGTGAACGTTGCGGCTTTGTTCTAGATATTGTGGTTGCGACTCGGGGGACACTAGATGCTGACGAAGAAGCAGTTCGAGCTGTTGACCTTCATCAACCGGCGGCTGTCTGAGAGCGGAGTTTCTCCCTCGTTCGAAGAGATGAAGGAAGCGCTCGGGCTCAAGTCCAAGTCAGGCATCCACCGTCTCATCACCGGGCTCGAGGAACGCGGCTTCATCAAGCGCCTCGCCCATCGCGCCCGCGCCCTCGAGGTGACCCGCCTGCCCGAGCAGGCCTCCCGACCCGATCAGCGCCCCGCCGCCCCTCAGCGCGGCTTCGCCCCCAACGTCATCGCCGGCAATTTCGGCGCGAGCCTCGCGGGCACCGAGAGCAAGCCGGAGGTCGCCAACATCTCCCTGCCCCTCTACGGCAAGATCGCCGCAGGCACGGCCATCGAGGCGCTCCGCGATTCCTCCAGCTTCGTCGACGTGCCGGCAAGCATGCTCGGCAACGGCGAGCACTACGCGCTGACCGTCGCCGGCGACTCGATGATCGATGCCGGTATCCAGGACGGCGACACCGTCGTCATCCACCGTAGCGAGAACGCCGAGAACGGCGCGATCGTCGTGGCCCTGGTCGATGACAACGAGGTCACGCTGAAGCGGCTGCGCCGCAAGGGTGCCTCGATCGCGCTCGAGCCCGCCAACAAGGCGTACGAGACCCGCATCTTCGGACCCGACCGGGTCAAGGTTCAGGGCAAGCTCATCGCCTTGATGCGCCGCTACTAGGCGCATTCGACAAAACACGTCGAGCGGCAACGGGCGCGACGCGCCCGAAGGAATGCTCATGTCGACAGCGCTTCTCGTCATCGACGTCCAGCAGGGCATGTTCCGTGAGCCGCTCAAGCCCTATCGCGGCGAGGAGATGCTGGCGCGCATCCGCGACCTGCAGGATCGTGCCCGCGCCGATGGAATTCCGGTCGTCACGATCCAGCATGACGGCGGCCCGGGGGACCTGCTGGCACGAGACGGCTCCGGGTTCCCGGCACATGCGCAGGTCGCGCCGAAACCCGGCGAGGAAATCGTGGTCAAGAAGCAGTGCGACGCGTTCCTCGGCACCGGGCTCGACGCCAGGCTCCGTGCACTCGGCATCGGCCGGCTGGTAATCGCCGGCATGCAGACCGAGTTCTGCGTCGACACGACGACACGCGCCGCCTTCGCGCACGGCTACAAGGTGGTGCTCGCCTCCGATGCGCATTCGACCTTCGACTCGCCCGCGCTGAAGGCCGCCGACATCGTCGCGCACCACAATACCGTGCTGCGCAGCTTCGCTACGATCGCCACCTCGGCGGAGATCCGCTTCTAAAACGGTCACGAGGCCGACGCGGAACCGAATCCGCGCGCCCGACGTAGCTGCCTTCAGTCCCCGCGCCCCAAGCTCGAAGGATGCGGCCATGAAGGTGAAGCTCTTGGCGATTGCGATGACGGCCCTGGTCGTCGGCTCGGTCTCGGTGCCGGTCGAGGTCAAGGCCGATCCTCCGTCGTGGGCACCGGCCCACGGCTGGCGTAAGAAACAGAACGTCGAGAAGCGCGCCGAGCGCGCGGAGCGGCGTGAGACGCGGGCGCTCCGGCTCAACGATCCGGACGCGACGACGAGCGATCTGAACCGCAGCCAGGTGCGAAAGAACGACCGGCAGATCCGCCGCGAGGAGCTTGCAGAGCTTCGACGCGAGCAGCGGGCCGAGGCCCGCCGCCAGGATCGGATCCTCCGCCGTCAGCAGGCGCTGCGGCCTTAAGGCGCCGAGGCCCGGTTGCCGCGGCCCGGCGCTGCGGCAACCCACGGCCTCTGCCCGCGCAGGCCACGCACAGTCTCGACGCGCACGTCGGCGCCGTCGAAGCGGAGCGCGTGCGTGCCGTCGGCGCGGAGATCGAGCAGGTCGACGACGAGCCTGGGCGAACGGCAGAACTGGGCCGGGATCGTCGCGACCACGACGATGCCTTCACGCGCGCAGGCGACACGGCGCTCCTCCGGCGTCCTGACCAGCACAACCTCGATCGGTCCATACGCGCGGCTGCATCCGCTCGCACCGCACCGCCAGAGCTGGGCCCAGTCGGCGCCCGCCTCCTGCCCCTGGCGGCGGATCCACGTATCCGGCACGAAGCCGGCGCGCTTGCGCGACAGCGCCAGGTCGCCGTCCTCGCCGCGCGCACCGATGAGCTTTCCATCCGCAGAGATCAGGAAGTCCGGCGGCCTGGCCGCGACCGCGAGCAGGATGCCGAGCGCGACGCCGCCGACGCCGAGCCAGCGGATGCCGCCCTGCCAGATGCAGAGCCAGAGGCCGCCGAGCGCCATCGCGATCAGGGCCGCGACCGGCATTTCGGGCAGCACGAGAACGGCGCCGGGAAGTGCCGCCGTCCACTTGGCGACCATGAGGATGCCCTCGATCCCCCACCCCATCGGCACGGTCGCCCAGCCGGCGACGCCGAACGGCATGAGCATCAAGGCGATCATGCCCCACGGCATCACCCAGAGCTCGGCGATCGGGATTGCCAGGAGGTTGGCAACGAGGCTGTAGAGCGGCAGCCGGTTGAAGTGGAAGATCGTGAAGGGCGCGGTTGCCACCGTGGCGACGACCGAGGCGAGCGACAGGCCCGCGAGATGCAGGAACGCACGCCGGATCAATCCTGAGTCCGCCCGCATCGCGACCAGCTTGTCGCCGGTCGTCTCGAACACCGCGATCAGTGCCACCACTGCCGCGAACGACATCTGGAAGCTGGCACCGACCAGGCTCTCGGGCGCGATCAGAAGCACCGCCGCCGCGGCCCAGGCGATCGTCCGCATCGAGATCGCCTGTCGATCGATGAGAACGGCGAGCAGCACGATCGCGACCATGATGAAGGAGCGCTGGGTCGGCGGCGAGGCGCCGGAGAGCTGCAGGTAGAGGAAGCCGACGAACAGTGCCGCGACCGCGGCGATCTTCTTGGTGGGCCACCTGAGAGCCAGCGGCTCGACCAACGCCAGTCCGCCGCGCACGACGAAGAACACGAGGCTGACGACGAGGCTCATGTGCAGCCCTGAGATCGAGAGCAGGTGCGCCAGCCCGGAGTCGCGCACGGCCTGCATGTCGGCCGCCGGGATCGGCCCCTGCTCGCCGGTGATCAGCGATGCCGCGACCGCCCCCACCGCCCCCGGCAGCAGCGTCATCAGACGCTCGGTGATCTTCTTCCTGGCCTCCGCGATCCAGAGCCGGGCCGCATCGACCGGCCCCGTCGGCGGATCGATACGAAGCACCTGAAGACGCCCAGTCGCAAAGCCGGTCGCGCCGAGACGGTCGAAGAAGGCCTGACGCTGGAAATCGAAGGCGCCGGGCGCGGCCGGCTCGGGCGGCGGGCGGAGGATCGCCGGCACGCGGACGCGGGCACCGAGCGGGATGTCCGGCCGGGCGCCACGCAGCGAGATCCGTGCCCGCTCGGGCGTGCGCTGCGGCGCGAGCCTGGGGATCGTCAGACGGTCGAGCGTGAGTCGCACCGCACCGTCGCGATGATCGAGCTCGACCACCCTGCCCTCGATCGCCGCCGGGCCGACCGAGCGATCGAGCATCGGCGCCATGACGGCCCGTGTCCGCATCTCGCCGAGAGCGAAGCCCAGGGTCAGCGCGAGGAAGATCGAGGCGACGGTGCCGACGATGCGCCCCTGGAACCCGGCCGTCGCCGCCAGGGCCGCGACCGCCGCGCAGAGCCCGATCCAGAGCGGCGGCTCGACCGGAAGGGCGAAATAGACGCCGACGCCGATGCCGAGCGCCACCGGCAGCCAGAGCGCCCAGCGTTCGCGCTCGGCCAGCACCGCCGAGGCGAAATCGGCCGCGAGCGCGCCCGGCCGGAGCGCCTGGACGGCGGCAGCGGCCTTCACTGGCCCGGCCCCGGCGATGTGCTAAAAGGCCCCATCTCCCGAGCATCAGACACGAGACCATGACCGTCGTCACGCGCTTCGCCCCCTCGCCCACCGGCTACCTGCATATCGGCGGGGCCCGCACGGCCCTGTTCAACTGGCTCTATACCCGTCATCTCGGCGGCACCTTCCGGCTCCGGATCGAGGACACCGACCGGGCGCGATCGACCGACGAGGCGATCAAGCTGATCATCGAAGGGCTGAAGTGGCTCGGCATCGACTGGGACGGCGACGTCGTCATGCAGTTCGCCCGGGCGAACCGCCATGCCGAGGTCGCGCGCCAGCTGCTGGCCGAGGGCAAGGCCTATCACTGCTACTGCACGCCGGCCGAGCTCGAGGAGATGCGCAACAAGGCACGGGCCGAGGGCAAGCCGATGCGCTACGACGGGCGCTGGCGCGACCGCGATCCGAAGGACGCGCCGGAGGGCGTGCCGCCGGTCATCCGCCTCAAGGCGCCGCAGTCTGGGGAGACCGTGATCGACGACCTGGTCCAGGGTCGCGTCACCGTCGCCAACGAGGTGCTCGACGACATGGTGCTGCTGCGTGCCGACGGCACGCCGACCTACATGCATTCGGTCGTCGTCGACGACCACGACATGGACATCACCCATGTCATCCGCGGCGACGACCATCTCAACAACGCGTTCCGCCAGTACCAGCTCTATCAAGCCGCCGGCTGGAAAGTGCCGCTGTTCGCGCATGTGCCGCTGATCCACGGCCAGGACGGCGCCAAGCTTTCGAAGCGTCACGGCGCGCTCGGCGTCGAGGCCTATCGCGACATGGGCTACCTGCCCGAGACCATGCGCAACTACCTGCTGCGCTTGGGCTGGGGCCACGGCGACGACGAGATCATCTCGACGGCCCAAGCGATCGAGTGGTTCGACATCAAGGACGTCGGCCGCAACGCCGCGCGCCTCGACATCCCGAAGCTCGACAACCTTAACGGCCACTACCTCCGCGAGGCCGACGACGCACGGCTGGCCGAGCTGGTGATCGAGCGGCTCAAGGACGTCGATGCGATCGGCCGGGCGCGCATCGAGCGCGGCATGGCAGGCTTGAAGGCACGGGCGAAGACGCTGATCGAGCTCGCAGAGAACGCCAGGTTCTATACGCTGACACGCCCGATCCCGATCTCGGAGAAGGCCAAGGCGCTGCTCACGCCGGAAGCCAAGAAGCTGCTGGCCGACCTGTCGCCGGCACTGGCGGCGACAGACTTCTCCGAAGCCGCGATCGAGGCCGCCGTCCGCGCCTTCGTCGAGACCGCCAAGGTGAAGCTGGGCCAGGTGGCGCAACCGCTCCGCGCGGCGCTTGCCGGCGAGCCGACGTCACCGGGAATCTTCGAGGTGGCGGCCATTCTGGGCCGCGAGGAAGCCCTCGGGCGCATCGCCGACGCCACCCGATAGGGTTAACGTTTCCGCAATGCAGCAAACCGCTTGGCAGGGCGCCAAGCGTATGTTTCTCTTCGTTCTATTCCTTTCTTCCCGGGGGACCTTCCCATGACCGCCAAAGGCAAAGTCGCAACGCTCACCGATGCGGATGGCAAGACCATCCAGCTGCCGATCATCGAGGGCACGATCGGTCCCAGCGTCATCGATGTCCGCAAGCTCTACGGCGACACCGGCCACTTCACCTACGACCCGGGCTACACCTCGACCGGCAGCTGCGAGTCGAAGATCACCTACATCGACGGCGACCAGGGCATCCTGCTGCATCGCGGCTACGCGATCGAGGACCTCGCCGAGAAGGGTGACTTCCTCGAGGTCGCCTACCTGATCCTGAACGGCGAGCTGCCGAACAAAGCGCAGAAGACCAACTTCGTGCAGAACGTGACCTATCACACGATGGTTCACGAGCAGATGACGCAGTTCTGGCGCGGCTTCCGCCGCGACGCGCATCCGATGGCGGTGATGTGCGGCGTCGTCGGCGCGATGGCCGCGTTTTATCACGACTCCACCGATATCTCGGATCCGAAGCAGCGCGAGGTCGCCTCGTACCGGCTGATCGCGAAGATCCCGACGATCGCGGCGATGGCCTACAAGTACTCGGTCGGCCAGCCTTTCATGTATCCGCAGAACAAGCTGAGCTACGCCGAGAACTTCCTCTACATGATGTTCGGTGTGCCCTGCGAGGAGTACAAGATGAGTCCGGTCCTGGCGAAGGCCATGGATCGCATCTTCATCCTTCATGCCGACCACGAGCAGAACGCCTCGACCTCGACCGTGCGTCTCGCCGGATCGTCGGGCGCCAATCCGTTCGCCTGCATCGCCGCCGGCATCGCCTCGCTCTGGGGCCCGGCGCATGGCGGCGCCAACGAGGCGGTGCTGACCATGCTCGGCGAGATCGGCTCGAAGGACAAGGTCGGCGAGGCGGTCAAGCGCGCCAAGAGCAAGGACGACAGCTTCCGCCTGATGGGCTTCGGCCACCGGGTCTACAAGAACTTCGATCCGCGCGCCAAGATCATGCAGAAGACCTGCCACGAGGTCCTCGGCGAGCTCGGCGTGAAGGATCCGCTCCTCGACGTCGCGATGGAGCTGGAGAAGGTGGCGCTCCAGGACGACTACTTCGTCCAGCGCAAGCTCTACCCGAACGTCGATTTCTACTCGGGCATCATCCTCAAGGCGATGGGCATCCCGACCTCGATGTTCACCGCGATCTTCGCGCTCGCGCGCACGGTCGGCTGGGTCGCCCAGTGGCGCGAGATGATCGAGGACCCGCAGCAAAAGATCGGCCGTCCGCGCCAGCTCTACACCGGCGCCACCCAGCGGCCCTACGTGCCGGCCGACAAGCGTTGAACGCCCCGCGTTGAGCACCTGGGCGCGACGTCAGGCCGGCCGGCGGGCCCCGCACAAGGTCCTGCCGGTCCGTCGCCGGCAGGCCTATGCCGGCGACGGGCGGCCTCACGTCGCCGCCAACGACAATCCCGTGCCCGAGCGTCCGCGCCGGCTGAAAGCCGGTTGGGCACTTCCCTTCGCCATCGTCCTCGTCGCAGTCGCCGCCCTCGCTTTCGCGTGACATGAGCCGCGTCGCCGTCCGCTCCATGCGCCGGAGCGACGTCCCGTCCGTGGTCGCGATGATGAAGGAGCTGATCCGGCACATCCGCCTTCATGGCGAGAACGCGCCGGGCGGCGTCACCGCGGCCAAGATCCTGAAGAACGGCTTCGGCCGCGACCGCTGGTTCGGCGTGCTGGTGGCGACCGTCGACGGCAAGCCGGCGGGCTACGCGCTGCATCACAAGGGCTACGAGGTCGATAACTCCTCGCGCGTCCTCTACCTATCCGATCTCTATGTCCGGCCGAAGGCGCGCCGGCTCGGCGTCGGCCGCGCACTCATGGCGGCCATGGCGAAGGAGTGCCGTCGCGTGGACGCCAAGGAGATCCTCTGGCGCGTGCACGCCGGCAACAAGGAAGCCCGTGCGTTCTATACCGGCCTCGGCGCCGCCGAATGGCGCCTCGGCACGACAATGTGGGTAGCGGCCGACATGCTCGCGCGCCGCTCCGCTTCCCCGACGCGCGCATCAGGCAGGCGATAAGGCCGGCCGGCCGGCGGCCTAGCCGACACGAAAGAGCATGCGGTCGCCGGCGGTCAATCCCTGCGGATTGGCGAGCCCGCGATCGAGCGTCGTCTCGTCCCACACCACGGTCGAATTTCCGGCGCCGTTCGAGTAGCGGAAGTCGAGGATTCGTCTCCGCGAATGCTTCAGCTCGCCTTCCGCTCGATCAGCTCGATCTTGTACCCGTCCGGGTCCTCGATGAAGGCGATCACGCTGCCGCCATGCTTCATCGGTCCCGGCGGGCGCGGAATCTTGACGCCTTCCTTGGCGAGCTTCTCGCAGGTGCCATAGATGTCGGGCACGCCGATCGCCATGTGCCCGAACCCGGAGCCGATCGTGTAGGGCTCCTTCTGGTCCCAGTTGTGAGTCAGCTCGATCACCGCGCCCTTCGCCTCGTCGCCGTACCCCACGAAGGCGAGCGTGAAGCGCCCGGACTCGTAGTCCTTCCGGCGGATCAGGTTCATGCCGAGCAGCCGCGTGTAGAAGTCGACCGACTTGTCGAGGTCGAGCACGCGCACCATCGTGTGCAGCATGCGGAAGCTGGAGGCATCGACGGCGGCCGACCGCTCTTGCGCCTGAACGCTCATGGCGGGTCCTTTCTGCTGGGGATGAGAAATCTTAAGGGCGCCCTGCAACCAGATCGAGCAGGATTTTGGCGGCCCGCTCCGACGGCGGCGGCCCGCCCTTGCCCAGCAGCCGTGCGGCTTCGGCCGTCTCGGCCACCTGGGCGCGACGTGCCTCGGGATCGTCGAGCAGCCGGCCGATCTCGGCGGCGATCAGGTCGGCGCGGCAACGATCCTGCAGGAACTCGGCGACGACGTTCTTCTTCAGGAGAATGTTCGTCATCACGATGGACGGCACCTTAACCATCATCTTGCCGATGACATAGGACAGCCTGGAAACCCGGTAGGCGATCGCGAACGGAACGCCGGCGACCGCCAGCTCCAGATTCACCGTGCCCGACGCCGCGAGGGCGGCCGTCGCGGCGGCGAAGGCGTGATGCTTCTCCTCGATGCTGTCGAGGACGATCGGGGCGCCGGGCCAGGTAGCGACCGCCGCCTTCACCGCCGGCGCGACCGCGGCCATCGTCGGCACGACGACGCGAAGGGCAGGACGCTCGGCAACCAGACGCGCAACCGTCTCGCCGAAGACCGGAAGCAGGCGCTTCACCTCTCCGAGCCGGCTTCCCGGCAGCACACAGAGCAGGGGCGCGTCGCCGAGCCCATGACGCTGCCGGAAACCGGCACCGTCCGGTACCATGTCGTCCTGCTCCACCACCGAGTGTCCGACGAAGCTCGCCGGCAGGCCGACCTTCTCGAAGTAGGGCAGCTCGAACGGCAGGATGCAGAGCAGGTGATCGAGGAAGGTGGCGATCATCTTCGCCCGCCTGGGCCGCCACGCCCAAACGGTCGGCGCAACGTAGTGGATCAGCAGCGGCCCCGTTCCCTTGAGCTTGCTCTGCACACGGAAGGCGAAGGCCGGCGCATCGATGGTGACGACCGCATCGGGCGCCATCGCCTTGGCTGCGGCGGTCGTCTCGCGGACACGCCGGAGCACGCGGGTGATGTGCGGCACGATCTCGACGATGCCCATGATGTTGAGCTCGCCGAACGGCACCAGGCTGTCGAGTCCTTCGGCCGCCATGGCCGGCCCACCGATGCCGGCGAAGCGGACGCGGCCGCCGGTCTCCTCCTTGAGGGACCGCATCAGCCGCGCGCCGAGGCCGTCGGCCGAAGCCTCGGCCGCGACCAGGAAGAACAGCGGCGTGCCTTCTTTCGACGACGAACTCATCTGCGTTCGAAGCCGTAGACGAAGAGGCCGAGCCGGTCGGCGGTCTCGCCGACCGCGTCGCGGTCGAGCACGATCGTGCCGCCGGCCTCGACCGCGATACCCGAAAGGCCGGCGCGGTGCGCGCGCTCGACGGTGCGGCTGCCGATGGTCGGCGCGTCGACGCGGCTCTCCTGGCCGGGCTTCGGCATCTTCACCAGCACGCCGCCCTTGCCCTCGCGATGCAGGTCCTTGCAGCGCTCCATCAGCCGGTCGGTGCCTTCCACCGCCTCGATGCCGAGCACGACGCCCTGCTGGATCACGACCGCCTGGCCGATGTCGAGGGAACCGAGCGCCGTCAGGATCTCGATGCCGCGCTCGATGTCGGCCATCGCCTCGGTATCCGGGGCACGACGACCGAAGGCGCCCTTCGGCGCCAGCAAGGTCGGCAGGATCGCCTCGGCACCGACCACGTGGAAACCCTCGATCTCGAGCTCCTGGATCACCGCCGAGAGCAGACCGTCGTCGCCCCCGGCGCGACGGCCGACACGGGCAAAGAACTGGAGCCCGCGCCAATCGGGAAAGAACGCCATCGGCGACCGACGCTTGACCGGACCGGCGAGGACCAGCTCGCCGCAGCCCGCCTGCTTCAGAAGCTGGATCGACTTGCCGACGGCGCCGACACGGACCCAGGCGTGATCGGTTCCAGCCACGGTCGCGGGCTCGGTCTCGCCGTCGAAGGCGAGCACGAAGAATGGCCGGCCGGCAGCGGCACAGGTCTCGACCAGCCGGCGGGGCAAAGGCCCCGAGCCGGCGAGAATGCCGAGCTTAGGCGGTGCCGTTGTTCTTGGGCTGGCAGATGGGTCGGTTGGCATCGGCACGGATGAACTCGACGATGTCCATGACCACGCTCATCTTGCCGAACAGCTCGGTGACGTCGTCGAGCCGCTCGGCCAGCGTGCCCTCGGCCGCGAACAGCATGCGGTAGGCG